>JBFMHF010000067.1:0-37425 GCA_040752975.1 Myxococcota bacterium | reverse complement strand
GCTGCGGCGAGGATCCACGCAGGTTCTGCACCCGGCCCGCCCGGCCGAACGCCCAGGAGCGCCCGCCCAGCGGTGGTTATCGTCACCTTGTGGTTCGAAGGAGGCAGCCATGTTGGCGCATGACGTGATGACGACGAATCCGCGCGCGGTGGACGTGGCGGCGACCGTCCGCGACGCGCTCGAGGTGCTCGACAAGCTCGACGTCCGGCACGTCCCGGTGATCAACGCCCAGCGCGAGGTGGTGGGCATGCTGTCCGACCGCGATCTCCAGGGGGCGCTGGACGCGGCGATCGCCACGCGCGCCACGGGCAAGCCGGCCGTGCTGCTCGATGAGCCCGTCACGCGCTTCATGACGGGTGGGCCTGTCACCGTGGAGGAGGACGAGGAGCTCAGCGAGGTCGTGGACGCGATGGTGGAGCACCGGATCGGTGCGGTGCCGGTGGTGGACGCCGACGGCGTGCTGGTGGGCATCGTCAGCTACGTCGACGTGCTGCGCGAGGCCTTCCGTCCCGAGTGAGTCGAGCCGGTCGCGTTCGCCGCACGCGATGGCAATGGCGCCGGATGGCCGGGGCACACGCCGCCCTGGCGCGAAGGCTCCTTGCACGCGGAGGCCATTCTGGGCGTACTTCCTGTACGTTTTCCGACGATAAGTACGCCCAGAAAGAACCAGGACGTTCTGAAACGGGACCCTTCACGTCTTTCGTTGGGGTCGAGGGGCTCGTCATGAAGTCGCCGGGTGAGGAACGTCCGGTTGAATGCCTGCCCCGAAGCCAGATCCTCTGGGCTACTTCACGCTGAGATTGAGGTCCTGCCCACCGCGGCGGACCGTCAGAAGCGCGACCTCACCGCGGGGCCGCTTGAGGCGCTCGAAGGCGTCGAGCGTCTGCGTCACGGGCGCGCCGTCGATGCTGAGCAAGAGGTCCCCCACCTGAAGGCCGGCCTTCTGCGCGGGGCACCCGCTCATCAGGAAGCTGACCGCGATGCCGCCCGGGCCGGTGTCGAAGCTGACGCCGGTGCCGAGCTCCGGGTGCATGACCGAGTCGGGCACCTCGTCGGACTCGCCGGTGGGCGCCGTGAGGACCAGCTCGGTTGTCTCACCGGCGCGGATCTCCACTTCCACGCCCGCGTCCCGTCGCGCCAGCGCGTATGACGGGGAGGTCACGCTCACCCAGTACCGCCCCGGCAGCATCAGCTCGTCGAAGCGGCCTTGGTCATCGGTGGTGAAGGCGTCGCGGAACTTCGGCGTGCCCCCCGCCTCGTCCGGGAAGATCCAGAAGCGCCCCGGCTTGTCGGCGCGCACGATCCCCTTGAGTCGGCCCCTGCGGATCAGCGTGAGCTGGGCCGAGGCCGTCTGCGAAGCGGGGAGGTACACCTCCACGTCCTCGGATCTCGCGTCCCCGAGGCTGGCGTAGGTGGTGACCACCCCCGGCAGGAGATCCTCGGCCCGAAAGCGCCCGTCCGCGTCGGTGCGTACGCGCACGGTCGGCTCACCCAGGCCGCGGCTCCATTCCAGCGCGACCAGGGCGTTGGGCAGCGGCTGCCCGGCTTCGTTCACGACGCGGCCGTCGATGGCCGCGCTCGCGGCGAGGGTGAGCTGCACCGGCTCCTGCACCGGGAGCTCGAGGCCCACGAGGCGTGCGCGCGCGCCATTCCCGCTTCTCGCGAAGAGGGCCACCCGCGCCGCCGGCAGCTTCACCGCGGTGAAGGCCCCGCGGGCGTCGGTCTGCAGCGTCGCCAGCGGCACGAAGTCGGGCTCGGCCAACACCCGCACCTCGACGCCCGAAACGCCGTCGCCCGCCGCGTCGACCACCCGGCCGAGGAGATCGCCGCTGGCGCCCACGACGAGCCGCACGTCCCGCAGGTGCTCGCCCGCGGCTGCTTGCACCCGGCGCAGGCCCTGCAGTCCCCCGGTGCTCGTGGCGTGCAGGGTGGCCGCGCCGGGCCGAAGGGTGATGGAGAAGCGCCCGTCGGCGCCTGTCGCGGTGGGCGGCGACTCCGGAGGCTCGCTGTCCACGGTCGCCCCGGCGAGTGGGTTTCCCGTCGTGTCCACCACCACCCCTTCGACGCGCACCGCGCGAACCAGCTGGAGCGTCACGTCCGTCGAGTCGTCGCCGGGGAAGGAGTCCGTCCGCGCGTAGCCCGGGGCCTGCGCCTGCAGGGAGACCTCGACGCCCTCGGGGAGCTCCACCCGGAAGCGGCCCAGCCCGTCGGCCTGGGCCGTGACGTGCGTCTCCTGGGGGAAGCGCCAGGGCTTGTCCAGACCGCCCGGTGAGCTCGCCGCCGCAGTCACCAGCGCGCCGGGGATGGGCGCGGTGGTGTCCTTGTCGACGACACGGCCGGTGAGGGGACGCCCCGGGCCCAACGTCACCTCGGCGACGGTGGGCTCGTCGGCGATCACCACGTCCACCTCGGCCAGCGCCGTCCGGCCCGAGCGCGTCGCGCGCAGCGCGTATCGGCCCACGGGGGCCGGGAACCTGGCCGCGCCCTGCTCGTCGGAGAGCTCCTGGCCCACGGGGATCCACCGCACGCCACCCTTCGCCTCGTCGTGGAGCTGCCGCCACACCTCGACGCGCGCGCCTGCGACGACGCGCCCGGTGTCACGGACCGAGATCCACAGGCCGGGGCGGTCGCGGTCCTCCACTCGGGGCAGGACGAGCGCCTCTCCGACGCGCGGATCGGCCTGGAGGGGTGCGGCCGCGGCTGCCGGCGGCCCGTCGACGGCGCGCTCCGTGACGAAGAGCCACGTCAAGGCCAGCCCCACCAGCCCGCCCAGCACCACCGCGATGACGACGCGCCGCATGCGAGTGCCTCCCCGCGCGCATCATGCGTCGGGCGGCGCGGGAGTTTCACCTCAGGCGATGATCTCCTCGCTTTCGGCGCGCACGCCGTGCCAGCGGTGCAGCGACGCGCGGGGCCCGTCCGCCAGCCATTCGATGGCGCCGTAGTGCAGCTCCAGGCGCTGCCCGAGCCGCCCGAGGCCGAGGTCGACCATGGGAATCCAGGTGCCGGTGTTCACGTACACCTTCGTGACGCCGTGCGCCTTCCAGGTCCGCACCATCGGGACGTGGGTGTGGCCCATGAACACCGCGCGGAGCTCGCGCTGGGCGGTGAGCAGCTTCTGCGCGTAGCGATCGAGGTGCTCGAAGAAGGCCACGTCGGATCGCAGGAACTTCGACACCTTCTCGAACGGCCGCTTCTGCCACCAGCTCGGGTTGAAGCGCGCCTTGATGAAGGCCCAGGCGGACGTGCCGATCATCTTCGTGGTGAAGCGGGTGTCGAAGAGCATGCCGCCCACGAAGAGCGGCCAGAAGGGGTGCACCTTGTCGAGGTAGGGGCGCTCGCGCACCAGCTCGTTGACCACGTGGAGGATGAAGAGGCTGCCCCAGGGGAGATTCAGGATCGGCTCACGCCCCGGCCGCTGGAGGATCAGGCGCCCGAAGTCCATCGCGTGGAGCGCCTCGAACTGGTGGCCGTGGTGGAACTGGACGCCGTCGACGGTGAAGAAGGTGTGGCCGAAGTCCACGAAGCGGATCCGCGGGTGGGCCTCGTCGCCCGAGATGAAGCGCCGGAAGAGCGCCTGCGCGGCCGGAAACCACAGCTCCATGTCGTGGTTGCCCGGCTGGTAGGTGATGACGTTCTGCTCGTGCTTCAGGAAGGCGGCCAGCGCCTCCACCACCCGCGGGTGCCCCTTGAGGCACTTGTACAGCTTGATGCACGCGAGCCGCTCGCCGATCGCGTCGGGAAATTTGCCGAGGATGGGCACCTTCAGGAGATCGAAGATGTCTCCGTTGAGCACCAGGTGCGTCGCTGCGTCGGGTGGCGAGTACTTCGCGAGCAGCTGCGCGAGCCGTTCGTCCTCCTTGAAGTCGTCGTACACATTGATCCGTCCCAGCCGGTGACCGGTGCCGAGGTGGAGATCCGACAGGACGAGGCCGAGACGTCGCACGGTGCCTTCCTCCGAGTGTACCAACCGCTCTCTGGCTGGCATGTGTCAGTGAGTGTGTGCTGTCCCCGTTCGTCGGCTGCCGGTACAAGCGGCGCCGTCGTACGCACCGTCTTCACTGGAGAATCTGCCGATGAGTCGACTGTCCGTCCTTGCCGCGGCCGTGCTGCTCACCTCCACGGTGGCCTGGGCGCAGGACGCCGGGCCCGCGCCCGCCGAGCCGCCCAACCCCGCTGACGCGAAGCCCGTGGAGGCCGTCAAGCCCGCCTCGCCGAAGCTGTCCGCCGCGGAGATCCTGGCGAAGATGGAGGCCCTCAACAACGGCTTTGCGGATCAGAAGATGGAGATCCGCATCACCGTCTTCGAGGTCGACGGCTCGAAGAAGTCGTACGACATGACGATGTTCCAGAAGGGCGACAAGAAGCGCCTGGTGCAGTTCACGTCCGGCGAGATGAAGGGCATGTCGACGCTGGTGGAGGATCGCAACACGGTGCACGTGTACCTGCCCGGCTTCAAGAAGGTGCGCCGGGTCGCCGCGCACAACATGAACCAGTCGCTCGCCGGCTCGGATCTCTCCAGCGAAGACATGGCGCAGGTGAGCTGGGCCGCGGACTGGAACGTGTCGCTCGAGAAGGAAGACGACACGTCGTACTGGCTGTTGCTCACGCCGAAGTCCGCCGAGAGCACGTACTCGAAGGTGCAGCACCGCGTGGACAAGAAGACCTTCGCGCAGCAGGAGACGCACTACTTCAACAAGGCGGGCGAAGAGGTGAAGCGCTTCGTCAACACCGAGTTCACCGACTTCCACGGCGTCATGCGCAACAAGAAGATCACCGTGTCCGATCCCCGCACCGGCCACAAAACGGAGATGGAGATCCGGGACTTCGTGGTGAACCAGGGCCTGAAAGACGACCTGTTCACCGTGCGCAGCCTCCAGTGGGGCA
This sequence comes from Myxococcota bacterium, assembly GCA_040752975.1. Taxonomy (GTDB): domain Bacteria; phylum Myxococcota; class Myxococcia; order Myxococcales; family Myxococcaceae; genus JADLDB01. Next base: position 32,538 of record JBFMHF010000067.1, on the reverse strand, counting down.
AGTGAGGTAGCCCCATGCATCGTCGCGTCCTGACTGCGCTGTGCGCGCTCCTCGTCCTGCTGCCTGGCGCCGCCCGCGCCGAGGGCTGGCTGGACATGATCTCGATCTCCGGTCTGCTCGAGGCCGACCTGCGCTTCGACGTGGAGGACTACCGCGGCCCCGTCGAGGGCGAGGGGTACCGCTTCTCCATCAACCGAAACGACGCGATCCTCCACGCGGAGATCCGCCCGCACGAGTCGCTGGTGGCGGTGTTCGACGGGCGGCTGCGCTTCTACGGCTTCAACACCGCGAGCGATCTCCCCGGGCTGTCGAGAGATCGAAACCCCGTCGATCCCTTCAGCGTGCAGGTGGATCAGGCGTACGTGGCCACGCGCGGGCTCCCGTGGAGCTGGCTCGACCTGAAGGCCGGCCGCATGGTGCAGACCTGGGGCTCGGCGGACGTCTTCAACCAGGTGGACCTGCTCAACCCGCACGACTTCTACGATCCGATGGACTACGTGCGGAAAGTCCCCAACCAGATGTTCGAGGTGGACGTCTACCCGACGGACTGGCTCACGCTGACCGCGGTGTGGATCCCCGTCTTCAAGCCGGCGCTGCTGCCGCCGTCCGCGCCGCTGGGCTTCGCGGTGGAGACGGACACCAACGGCTGCCTGAGCAGCTTCCCGGCGCCGCCGCTGTCGGTGGAGGACAACCAGGCGCTCGCGGATCTCTTCGCCTCGGTCGATCCCTGCTCGCTCAACTTCGCCACGCCGCAGGTGAACCTCTACATGCCGAAGTACACCTTTGCGGACTCGCAGGTGGGCGCGCGCGCGAAGTTCAGCTTCGAGACGATCGACTTCGCGCTGACCTACTACTACGGCCGCTTCCCGTACCCGATCGCCTACAACGCGGCGGCCTTCGCCAACCCGTCGGTGACGCAGCCGGGGAAGGTGAACGTCGACTACGTAGCCGAGGTGATGTACCCGCGCATGCAGGTCGCGGGGCTGGACTTCAGCTACACGGCGCCCTGGCTGTTCGACGTCGGCATCGTCGGCGAGCTGGCGGTGATCTTCCCCGAGCAGGTCACCTTCGGGCTGCGCGCGTACCAGGGGCAGGCGAAGATCTACGAGGCGAGCAGCGTCAACGTTCCGTCGACGCCGTTCATCAAGGCCACCTTCGGCATGGACTACACGTTCACCAAGTGGCTCTACGTGAACGCGATGTACCTGCGCGGCTTCTTCGACGAGTTCAACGACGCGTACGGAGTGCACAACTACGTGGTGGCCACGGCCGAGCTCAAGTTCCGATCTGACTCGCTCAAGCTGCGGCTCGCCGGGATCCTCAACGTGGACGACCTGTCCAACGTGGCCAACCCGCAGCTCACCTGGGTGATCACCCCGGGCCTGGAGGCGCTGGTGGGCGCGTTCATCTTCGGCGGCAGCACCATGCCGTCGAACACCTACGACTACGCGGCGCGCGAGAAGTTCGGGCAGAAGGCCGCCGGCCGTTCCTTCGCGTACCTCAAGGTGCGCTTCACCTTCTAGGAGCCGCGCATGAACTTCAAGACGCTCGGCCTCGTGTCGGCACTGTCGCTCGTCGCGCCGGGCTGTGGGCTGCACTCCGATGGGCTGGCCCGCCTCGAAGAGCTGTACCCCACGCCACAGCCCGTGACGCCGAGCGACGGCGGCACCGGCGGCCCGGTCGACATCGGCACGCCCATGTGTTCCGGCTACGAAGGGAAGTGGGCGGTGCGGCTGTACCAGGACGCGACGATCGCCCCGCTGCTCACGCCATGGAAGATGACGCTGATCGATCTCTTCCTCGCGGAGAAGTCATCCTCGGGCGCGACGATGGACCTGCGCTTCTGCAACCAGGACGTGTCGATCATCGCCTCGGGGCAGGCGACGAACCTGGGCAAGACGGTGGTGCCGGCGGCGCTCAAGTCGGCGCTCTTCCAGACGCCCCTGAGCGTCCCGCTGCCTTCCGACGGCTCGTTCCACGCGGCGGATCTCCCGTGGCTGTGGGGGCTTCAGGGGCTGAACGATCCGCTCACTGATCCGCTACCCAACAAGGACAACTACATGGGTGACCCGCGCGTCTTCGATCAGGACGGAGACACGCAGGCGGGCGTGACGATGAACATCCTGAGCCCGCCGGGTGATCGCTACATGGTGCGGCGCGCGGTGTTCACCTTCGAGCAGGGAAAGCTGACGCTGGACAACCAGTGGATCACCGGCGTGCTGAAGTCGCGCATCGACGAGAGCGCGCTGGGGGCGACCAACCAGCTCCTCTTGACGCCCGCGCCCATCACGGTGAACGCGGCGGGCACTGTGTACCAGTTCCGCTGCGTGGGGCAGACGTACACCTGCGCGGCGCTGGAGCGGGATCACCAGGCCGTCTTCAAGGACGCGCCGAAGTGAGCGTCGCGTGAAGCTCGTCGCGTTCATTCAACGTCGCCGAGGCATCGCGTTGGCTGTCGGCGTGCTCCTGGTGCTGGGGAGCGCCGCGCTCAGCACGCGCATCCAGTTCACCTCCGACGTCACGGAGCACATGCCGAAGGTGAGCCCGGCGGTGAGGCAGTGGCTCGAGCTGTCGCAACGCTTCGACGCGTTCAACTCGCTGATCATCGGGCTGGAGGAGCCGAACGCGCCGCTCGAGGGCCTGGCCCACGTGAAGCGGGTGACGGACGCGCTCGCGGCGCAGAAGGCGGCGGGCGTGCTGACGGTGGCCAGCGTCACCAACGTCGAGTCGATCCACGAGGGCGCGGACGGGGCGCTCGAGACGGAGCTGCTCATCCCCTCGCTGCCGTCGGATGCCGGCGGCCGTGAGGCGCTGGGCAAGCGAATTGCCGCCGATCTGCAGGTGTCGGGCGCGCTCATCAGCCGGGATCAACGGGGGTACATGCTGCTGGTGCGGGCGGATCCGCGGAAGGACCCGGCGGAGCTGGCGGCGCTGGTGCAGCGGACGGTGGAGGAGAACAAGGGCGCGCTGGTGCCTGCCTACTTCGGCGCGGCGTTCTTCTCGGAGGTCATCACCCGTGGCGTGTACGCGAGGCTGCCGTGGCTGGTGCCGGCCTTCGCGGCGCTGCTCTTCGTGGTGCTGGGCGTGATGGTGCGGAGGCTGCGCGTCATTGCGGTGGTGCTGGGCTGCGCGGCGGCGGCGCTGGTGGTGTGGCTGGGGCTGGTGAGCGCGCTGGGCATCGTCTTGAGCTTCACCTCGTTGACGGCGCTGCTGGGCGTGCTGGTGCTGGCGGTGGCGGCCTACGCGCGCGGGCTGGAGGAGGGCTCGGCGAATCCGCTGCCGTGGCCGGTGGTGGCCTCGGTGATCGCGGTGGGCCTCGCCGCGGCGCCGCTCAAGTGGCTGCCCTTCGCGTACGTGTCGAACTTCGGCCTGGGGTTGGCGCTGGGCGCGGTCGCGGTGCTGCTCGTCGGCCTGTTCCTGTTCGTTCCATCGACCGTTTCCCTCTCCCCCAGCGGGGGAGAGGGGCAGGGGAGAGGGGAAGTCGCCCCCAGCCGAGCAGTCGTCCTCGGCGCGATGGTCCTCACGATCGCCACGGGCCTCCTCGCCACGCGCGCGCACTTCCGCGCAACGCCCCAGTCGATGTTCACCCCCGAGGACGAGATCGGCCGCTCACTGGCCTTCTTCGATCGCCGCTTCGGCGGCCCGGACTTCATTCAGGTCGACTTCCGGGGCGACCTCCGCGACCCGAACGTCGCCGCGCGGCTGATGCGGCTGACGGATCTGCTGGAAGGCTCTCGCGCCTTCCCCGACGTTCGATCCGTCTCGCAGGTGCTGGCCTTCCTCAACAAGGGCTTCGGCGGGGTGCACCGCGTGCCCCCGTCGCGCGACTCGCTGGCGAACCTGTGGTTCTTCCTCGAGGGCCGGCCGGACGTGCGGAACCTGGCGTCGGACGCGCGCGACGAGGCGATGGTGGTGCTGCGGGTCCCGTCGTTGCCGACGAGGCCGATGGACGAGTTGGTGGGCGTGGTGAACGCGGCGGTGAAGGACTCGCTGGCGTCCGGCGCTCCTTCCGCGAAGCTGAGGCTGACCGCGCTGGCGCAGGTCTTCTCGGTGACGCTGGCTCCCGCGCGGATGGAGGAGGTGCTGGCCGAGGTGGCGGCGCCGCTCTCGGGCGAGGCGCAGGAGGCGCTGAGCCAGGAGATCCACCGGCGCGTGCGCGCGTGGCTGGCGACGCCGGACTCTCCGTATTCACCGACCGACGGCGAATGGGCGCAGCTCGTGCCCGGGCTCGCCGCTCCCGAGGCGGAGCGTCGGGCGAAGCTGGAGGCCACCGCCGCGACCTTCCCCGACGTGGGCGATCACGCGAAGGAGTTCGTCGAGACGCTGCTGACGCGCGAGCACGATCAACGCCTGGCGGTGCGCGCCGCGCAGGTGGTGGAGCGGCTGGCTCCTGGCGCGCCTGAGGCCTTTGTCGTCCGCGCCACGGGAGTGATCACCGATCTCCTCGAGCCGCACGCAGGCGCGGGGGAGGCCGCCACGGTGACGGTGACGGGACTGCCGGTGGTGGCGGCGCAGATCGAAGGCGATCTCCTGCATGGGCTGTGGACGGCGCTGGGGTTGCTGCTCGGCGTGGGGGCGCTGGCGCTGCTCGTGCTGACGCGGCGGCTCGTCGACACGGCGCTCGCGGTGCTGGCGGCCGCGGCGGCCGGGGCGGCGACGCTCGGCACGACGGGGACCTTCGGCTTCGGTGTGGACTCGGGCTCCGCGGCGCTGTTCCTCGTGCCTCTGGTGGCGGCTCTGGTGGCGAGCGGCGCGCCGTCATCGACGAAGCAGCGGGCCGGCTTCCTGGTGGCGCTGGGCGCGGCGGGCCTGGCCCTGCTCCTCGTCGGCCTCGCGCCAGTCTCGCGGATCGGGCTTGCGCTGGCGGTGGGCCTCGGGGCCGCGGCGGTCGCGGCTCAGCTCGTCGGGACGCGGCGCGCTACCCGGAGCTCACTGGGGTAGGGCCTCCACGTTGCCGCCGCGTCGGGAACTCCTGCATGAGCCTCTCGAACTCCGTCTTCATCGTGCCCACGGCGCCAGGGTGCCACCGCCGCCGCTCGTCTGCTTCTGGTACAGCGCCGCGACGCAGCTCCTCACCCAGCCCGTCGCCGCGTCCGTTCGCCCCTGAAGCGCTTGCGGCAAGTCGCCGAACGCGATCTTCGGAGCCGATGGCGCTAACAGGGCTCGCACCAAACGTCTCCGCGCCCGCAGAAGGGCGGCGAGCCACCCGGTTGGCACGTGCCGGTCTCTCCGTCGCAGCACCCGCCGTCGCAGGTCGTCAGGCACGGCTGCTGGACGCACCGGTACTGACCCTCCCGGCCGGCACAGTGGTTCTGCAGGTTGCAGGCGCTGCAATCCCCGCCGCCCGTCCCGCAGGCGGAGTCCACCTTCCCCGGTTGGCACGCGCCGAGCTCGCAGCAGCCGGCGCAGCTGTCCGGGCCGCACGCCCCAGCGTCGGAGGCGGGGGACGTGGACGAGCAGCTCACCACGAGGAGAAGCGCGAGGAAGGGAAGGGTGCGCATAGCCGGGAAGCTACTCGAGCGCGATGCGATGGACGAACTCCACCACCTGCGCCTCGTCGGCGGCGCCCGTCACTCGAGTCACCAGCCGGCCCTGGCGGTCGACGATGAACAGCGTCGGCAGCGAGGTGACGCCGTAGCGCGCTTCGATCTCCGGATCGCCCAGCACGGCGAAGCGCTCGAGGCCGGGCACCTGCCGCGAGAACTCGGTGACGAGGGGAATCTGCCCCGGCGGATCGTCCTCGCTGATCGCCACGAAGGCGACGCCCTGCGACTCCAGGCGCTGCGCCATGCGCACCAGCCACGGCATCTCCGCGCGGCAGGGAGGGCACCACGTCGCCCAGAAGTCGATGACGACGACTTTCCCGCGGAGGTCCATGAGCCGGACGGTGCCGCCAGTGAGGCGCGGCAGCTCGAAGTTCGGGACCGCCACCCGGCTGGCAGCTGCCGGTCCGGGTCGGTTGGCGATCGTCCACGCCGTCGTCAGCGCGAGCGCGACCGCGAGACCGCCGAGCCCGGCGATCACGTACGAGCGGGTGGAGGCCACCGCCATCAACCGTCCTCGGACGGCGACTTCGTGTTGTCGTCGCTGTTGCGATCGATCAGCTTGTTGAGCGGATCGATGCCGACCCGCGCCGGCTTCTTCGGCACGGTGAAGGAGAGCTCGGACTCGCCCTTCTTCACCTTGCGCTTCTCGACGAAGAGCGCGTTGCCGTCGTCGTCGATGGCGCCCACGTCGATCGGATCCTCGAAGTCCACCTCGGTCTGCTGGCCTTGCTCGTCGGCGCGGTACTTCACGGCCTTGACCTTGACGGTCACGTCCCAGCCGCCCGCGGCGTTCTGCTTCATCGAGGCCTCCTCCGTGCGGTTGTCGTAGAGGGTGATGGTCTCGAAGAGATCCTCGATGAGGCCGCGGTGCTCCTCGGGCGTCTCCGCGCGCAGGTACGAGAGCAGCTCGGCCGAGGTGGTGTAGGGCGGGCCCTTGAAGCGCACGGCCTCGACGTACTTCTTCAAGGCGCGGTTGACGGTGTCCTCGCCGATGACGTCGGCCAGCGCGTACATCGCCAGGCTGCCCTTCTGGTAGTGCACGTACATCTGGTTCTCGTTCTGCGCGAGCGGAAGCTCCTTCTTGCGCTCCTGCAGCACGCGGCCGGTCAGGTAGTGATCGAGCTCGTACTTGAGGAAGCGCCGCATCTTCTCGGGGCCGTAGCGCTTCTTCATCACCATCAGCGCGGTGTATTCGGCCATCGACTCGCTGGTCATCGTGGCGCCGCGCACGTTGGCGCCGACCACCTGGTGCGCCCACCACTGGTGCGCGATCTCGTGGGCGGTGACGAAGTGCGGGTAATCGAGGTCGTTCGGATCGTCGTCCCGCACCTGCGCGATGAAGCCGATCGCCTCCGAGTAGGGGATGGTGTTGGGGAAGGACTGGGCGAAGCCGTGGTAGCGGGGGAACTCGAGGATCCGCGCCTGCCGGTGCTGGTAGGGCCCGAAGTTGGCGGTGCAGTACTCGAGCGCGTCCTTCATCCCCAGCATCATCCGGTCGACGTTCCAGGTGTGGGTGGGGTGGAAGTAGATCTCCAGCTTCACGCCGTTCCACTCGTCGCGGCGCACCTCGTAGCGCGCGGACAGCACCGAGAAGAAGTTGAGGATCGGCTGGTCCATCACGTAGCGGAAGAAGCGCCGGTCCCCCTCCCTCCACTCCTTCTCCAGGTAGCCCGGCGCTACCGCGATTTGATCCGCCACCGTCGACACCGTCGCGCGGAAGCCGATGAAGTCGGAGTCTTTGCGGATGTAGTTGTGCTGGAGCTCCTTCGGGTCGTCGCGCGGCGCCATGCGCTCCTTGGGCGCCAGCCCGTACGACTTGCGGTCGCCGTCCTCGGAGAGCTCCGCGTCGTCCACGTAGCCGATGATCGGCAGGTTGAAGTTGTTGAAGAAGGTGCCGTTGGCCACGATGTCCGTGCGACGGCCCTTGTGGACGATCGGATCGGCGGTGAACTCCAGGTCGAACTCGAGGGGCAACCGCGCGCCCGGCGGGAGTGGCGAGCCCAGGGTGAAGATCCGCACGTCGTGGACCCGGTCGTACGCCGACGGCTCCGCGGCGTCGCCCACCGAGAGCTTCTTCACCTTCGCGTCCTCGGGCAGGTTCAGCATCACCTGCTCGATGGGCTCGCTGGACTTGTTCTCGAGCGTGTAGGTGCCGCGGGCGGCGAGGCGCGGCGGGCCGTCATAGGGGAAGACGTCGAACGCGACGTCCGCGTCGACGATGCGGGGCTGGGGCCGCTCGGCCCAGTCGGCGCGGTACTTCTTTTCGTACTCCGCCTGGAGCCGCTCGGAGTCTTTGCTCGTCTGGTACCGGTGCCGCACGTGCGTCTCGGCGTAGAGGAAGCTGCCGAGGGCGCCGGCGACGGCCAGCAGCACCACCACCATGGCGATCCACGCCCTCGAGGCGCGCGCCCGGGCCACCGCGAGCCGCTTCTTGAGCCCGGTCTCCCGGCCACGGGCGACGAGCAGCCCGGCCACCAGCAGCAGCACGCCCGAGATTGCGTACCAGTACCCGCGGAAGGCCAGCGCCGCCCCGAGCCAGTGCCCGTAGCCGTTCAGATCCGAGTAGGGGATGCGCGGCTCCGCGCCGAACTGCACCAGCCGGTCCTCCACGCCGACGAAGTGCAGCGCCGTCTGCATCACGTAGTAGGCGACCATCGCGCCGTGGGCGAGGTACTTGTGGTTGACCAGCACCTGCACGGTGATCGCCAGGCTGCAGATCAGCAGATCCTGCAGGAGGCCGAACGGCACCAGCTCATAGAAGTACAGCCTCCACTCGATGTCGTGGAAGCCGCGGGTGAGCTGCGCCGTCAGCGCCGCGAGGCCCACCACCAGCTCCAGGGACGCGGCCACCAGCCACAGCGCCACCAGCCGCGCGCAGAACATCACCCAGGTGGGCACGCGCGAGGCGTCGACGATCTCACTCACGCCCGCATCGCGGTCCTTCCACACCAGCTCCCCCGCGTAGAAGGTGATGGTGATGAGGAAGAAGAGACCGAAAGGCCCCGACGCCTGCTCCAGCACCTGCCAGGTCACCGGCAGGGTCGCGGTGCCGAACAGCTCCTTCGCCAGCACCATCCCCAGCAGCACGAAGGAGAGCCCGGCCACCACGAAGCTCCAGTAGACCGGCGAGCGCAGCACGTCTCGGAACATGAGCCACGCGGTGCTGAACCCCGTCTGGAGCCACCCCGCCTTCGACGGGTGCGCGTTCACCACCGGGATCGGGCCCGGCGGCGCCGCCAGCTCGTCGTCGGTCCGGCGGCGACCCTTCAATTCGTCAACGGTGGTGCGGAAGCGCACCGTGGTGAAGGCCAACAGCGCCGCGCCCACCGCCGTCCACAGCGCTCGGTTCGCCAGCAGAATCCCGGTGAAGGGCACCAGGTCGCGGTTGCGCTCGGCCGGGGTCCAGTAGCGCGTGGCGAGATCGAAGGAGAGGAAGCCGAAGGGATCGAGCAGCCCCGCCAGCGTCTGCTGCGAAACGTCGCTGAGCTGCATGGAGAGCACCAGGTAGCCCAGCACCAGCACCACCACGCCCACGTACACCGGCGCCATGGCGCGGGTCAGCGCGGCGAGCGAGAAGAAGACGACCCCGGTGAAGAACAGCATGGGCCAGACGCTGATGACGTAGGGCCAGAGGTACGCGTCGAGCCGGTGCGGCCCCAGGTGCTCGGAGCCGAGCAACTGCCCGAGGAGCGCGCCGAAGAGCTGCCCGAAGTTGATCGACAGGAAGAGGAGCGCCGAGAAGAGGTACGCCCCGAGGAAGCGCCCCAGCACGTACGGCGCCTTCCGCACCTTCTTGGTGAAGATGATCGCCCAGGTGCCGTGGCCGAAGTCCTGGTACGCGGCCTGGCCGAAGATCGCCGCCACGGTGAACAGGCCCAACAGCGCCATGCCGTTGGTGGAGCCGAAGATGCTGTGCGGGCTGTTGGCGTGGATCCGCTCGCTGCCCGTCGCCGTGGAGAGGGACTTGAAGACGCCCGCCGCGGCCAACATCGGGAAGGCGCCCGAGGTGAACAGCACCACCGCGTAGACCCAGGTCGACAGCATCTTCAGCCGTCGCTTGAGCTCGAAGCCGATCAGCGCGCGCAGCATCGCCTCAGGCCGCCTTCTGCGGTGCCTGCGCCTGCCACAGCGCACGGAAGTAGACGTCCTCGAGGTCCGGCTCCACGGGCGAGAAGCCCTCGGGCGCGCTCTCGGCGTACACGTGCACCAGCCGCTTCCCCGCCACCCGCCGCACGGCGATCACCGGCAGCGCCTTGCCGACCTCCTCCAACTCGCCGCCGGACACGAACTTCTTCCACAGCTTTCCGTCGAGCTGCTTCATCAGCTCCAGCGGGTGCCCGTTCAGGATCACCTTCCCACTGGCGAGGATCGCCATCGACTGGCACAGATCCGCCACGTCGCCCACGATGTGCGTGGACAACAGCACCACCACGTCCTCGCTGATCTCCGCCAGCAGGTTGTGGAAGCGGAAGCGCTCGGCGGGATCCAGGCCGGCGGTCGGCTCGTCGACGATGATCAGCTTTGGATCACCCAGGAGCGCCTGGGCGATGCCGAAGCGCTGCTTCATGCCGCCCGAGTAGCCGCCCAGCCGGTGGAAGCGGTGGTCCCACAGGTTGGTCTTCGTGAGCAGCGCCTTCACCACGTCGTGCCGCGGCCCGCGCTTCGCGATCCCTTTGAGCTGCGCGAGGTGATCGAGCATGTCCCAGGCGGTCACCTTCGGGTACACGCCGAAGTCCTGCGGCAGGTAGCCCAGCAGGTCGCGCAGCCTCTCCTTGTCCTTTCGGACGTCGATGCCGTTGAAGGTGATCGTCCCGGCGTCGACCTCCTGCAGCGTCGCCACGCTGCGCATCAACGTCGACTTGCCCGCGCCGTTGGGCCCGAGCAGCCCGTACATGCCGCGGGGGATGGTGAGCGTCACGTCGGTGAGCGCCCTCACCCCGTTGGGGTACGTCTTCGACACGCCTTCCAGCTTGAGCTCCATGGTGGCGGACCTTGCTACGCCCATTCGCGAAAGCAATGCGGCGTGACGGCTGCAACGCGGCGTGACGCGCTTGGCGCTTCCCGCCCGTGGCCCGAGTCACTACAAGGCGCCCCATGAACCAGATCCACCATGTGATGGCGCGAGAGATCCTCGACTCCCGGGGCAACCCCACGGTCGAGGCGGAAGTGGTGCTGGAAGACGGAGCGTTCGGCCGCGCGGCGGTGCCCTCGGGCGCCAGCACCGGCGAACACGAGGCCGTGGAGCTGCGCGACGGCGACAAGGCGCGCTACCTCGGCAAGGGCGTCCTGAAGGCGGTCAAGCACGTCGACGAGCTCATCGCCCCGGCGATGATCGGTCAGAACGCGATGGACCAGGCCGCGGTGGACGCGAAGCTCAACTCGCTCGACGGCACGCCCAACAAGTCCAAGCTGGGCGCCAACGCGATCCTCGCGGTGTCGCTCGCCAACGCGCGCGCCGCGGCGGCGTCCGTGGGGCTGCCCCTCTACCGTTACGTGGGCGGTGCGCAGGCCCGCACTCTGCCCGTGCCGATGCTGAACATCTTGAACGGCGGCGCTCACGCCGACACCAACGTCGACGTGCAGGAGTTCATGGTGCTGCCCTGGGGCGCGAAGTCCTTCGCGGAAGGCCTGCGCTGGGGCGCCGAGGTGTTCCACGCGCTCAAGAAGATCCTCAAGGGCAAGAAGCTCGCCACCGGCGTGGGCGACGAGGGCGGCTATGCCCCGGAGCTTCCGTCCAACGAGGACGCGCTCAAGCTGATCATGGAGGCCATCTCCGCCGCCGGCTTCAAGGCCGGCGAGCAGATCGCCCTGTGCCTCGACGTGGCCGCCAGTGAGTTCTTCGACAAGGCCTCGAAGAAGTACGCCTTCAAGGCCGACGGGAAGAAGCTCGACTCCGCCGGCATCGTCGGTTGGTACCAGGAGCTGGTCGGCAAGTACCCGATCGTCAGCATCGAGGATGGCTGTGCCGAGGACGACTGGGACGGCTGGAAGAAGCTCACCGAGGCGCTGGGGAAGAAGGTGCAGCTGGTGGGCGATGACCTCTTCGTCACCAACGTCACCCGCCTGTCCCGCGGCATCGAGCAGGGGATCGCCAACTCCATCCTGGTGAAGGTGAACCAGATCGGCACCCTCACCGAGACGATGGAGGCCGTGCGCATGGCCCACCGCGCCGGCTTCACCAGCGTGATGAGCCACCGCAGCGGTGAGACGGAGGACACCACCATCGCCGATCTCGCCGTGGCGCTCGACTGCGGCCTCATCAAGACGGGCAGCGCGAGCCGGAGCGATCGCATCGCCAAGTACAACCAGCTGCTGCGCATCGAAGAGGAGCTCGGCGCTGGCGCCCGCTATGCCGGCCGCTCGGCGATCAAGCAGTGACGCCGCGCATCCTCATCAGCAACGACGACGGCATTCACGCGCGCGGGCTGGCCGCCCTCATCAGCGCGGCGGAGGGGCTGGGCGAGATCTGGGTGGTGGCGCCGGAGCACGAGCAGAGCGCCACCTCCCACGCGCTGTCGCTCCATCACCCCCTGCGCATCAAGAAGCAGGACGAGCGCCGCTTCTCCGTCGACGGCACGCCCGCAGACTGTGTGTACGTCGCCGTCAACCACCTGATGAAGGACGCGCGGCCCGCGCTCGTGCTGTCCGGCATCAACCACGGGCCCAACCTGGCCGACGACGTCATCTACTCGGGCACGGTGGCCGCCGCGATGGAAGGCTCCATCCTCGGAGTGCCGTCGATCGCCTTCAGCCTCGCGACCCGCCGCACCTTCGAGTTCGAGCACGCCGCGCAGTTCGCCCGCGCGCTGGTGAAGACGGCCCTGGCCGCGACGCTGCCGCCGCGCATGCTGCTCAACGTCAACATTCCCGCGTACCCGCCGCTCAAGGGCTACCAGGTCACGCGTCTCGGCCGGCACAGCTACGGCGCGGACGTGATCGAGAAGGAAGATCCCCGCGGGCGGAAGTACTACTGGATCGGCGGCACCGGCTATGAGCACGTGAAGGCCGCGGGCACCGACGTCACCTGCGTGCACGACGAGCAGCACGTGTCGATCACCCCGCTGATGCTCGACCTCACCGACGCTGCGCTGCTCGAGCCCCTCCGCGGCTGGACCATCGAGGGCTTTGCCCAGCCGAAGACTTGAGGGGTCGGCCCGGTGGGCGACACTGAAGGCATGTCGTCGAGCGCGCCAGGCCGGCTTCTGGCAGTGGCCCTCGTGTCACTGTGCGGACTGGGGTGCGCGACCACGACGGCGTCGACGGTGGGCGGGTTGGACGAGGCTCACCACGAGCCGGACCTGGTGCTCGTCACCCACCGCGTGGAGAAGGGCGACACGCTGTACCGCATCTCCCGCGCGTACGGCGTCAGCGTGGAGGATCTGATGGTGGCCAACCACCTCGAGGATCCACGCGAGCTCCAGGTGGGCGAGGAGCTGGCCGTGCCCGGCGCGAAGGAGAGGCGGCCCGTCGAGCCGCGCGACTCACCCGAGCCCCAATCCACCCGCACCCTGAGCGACGGCGAGGCCGAGCAGCGCTTGCCGAAGACGGTGAAGGTGGGACGAAAGGACGGGGTGCTGCAGTGGCCGCTGCGGGGCGTCCTCTACGCGCGCTTCGGGAAGAAGGGGAAGGAGCCGCACGACGGCATCGATCTCGCCGCGCCCGCGGGCACTCCGGTGAAGACGGCCGCGCCGGGCACGGTGCTCTTCGCGGGAGAGCAGAAGGGCTACGGCCTCATCGTCATCGTCGAGCACGCGGGCGAGCTCATCACGCTCTACGCGCACAACCGCGACCTGCGGGTGAAGACGGGGCAGAAGGTGCGCGAAGGGCAGGTCGTCTCCACCGTGGGCGACTCGGGTCGCACCACCGGTCCGCACCTCCACTTCGAGGTGCGCAAGAAGGGCGTCCCCGTCGATCCCCTCGACTACCTCGGCCCCGTGCCTGACAAGTGACGCCCAGGCGCGTCTCGCTCCTGCGGCCGACGAGCGGCACAGGGCGTTCCGCCGCGCGCTTTTCGACTTGCCGTTGCTGGAGCCGGCCCTCCTCTCGAGGACTCCCAGATCCAGCACGCCTCCTCCAGCCCCTCTCGGCGCAGCGGTCGCGGCGATTCCTCAGGGCCACCACCGGACGAACATCGGCCGCCAGTCGGGCGCGCCGTCAGCGCTCACCTGCGTCACGCCGCCGTCAGGTCGCATGAGCCACACCTCGGGTGATCCACCGCGCGTGGAGACGAAGGCGAGGAACTTCCCGTCGGGGCTGAAGGCCGGCTGGTGATCGTCCCACGCACCGGCGCTGAGCACCGTGGCCACGCCGGTCGCCACGTCCACCGTGAGCAGATGCCAATGGTCGCCTGCGGTCCGCGCCGCGAGCGCCACCCTGCAGGAGTCCGGCGCCCACGCGACGTCCTGCTCTCCGGCCTCCACCGGGCCTGCGTCGTGTGAGGCCGGCCCGTGCCAGTCGGAGGAGATCAACCTCCGCTGTCCCCGCCCGTCGGGCCGGACGAGGAAGACGCGATCGAAGCCCTCGCGGTTGGACAGGAAGGCGATCCACCTCCCGTCCGGGCTGACGCGCGGCCCGAAGTCCTCGAGGTGGAAGGCGGTGAGCCGCTGCGCCCTGCTGCCGTCGATGGCAGCGCGGTAGAGCTCCGAGTCTCCCTCGCGGCTGGACACGTACACGAGCCACGCGCCGTCCGGAGCGACGCTGGGCTCGAAGACGCCTGTCGGTTCGTCAGCGAGGGTGCCCACTCCGCCGTCGCCCAACTCCACCCGCTCCAGCCGCGACAGCCCGCCCACGCCGGACTCGAAAACCACGAAGCGCCCATCGGCTGGCAGGGAAGGGTGTCGCGCACGCAGAGAAGAGGGCGCCAGCACGCGCACGCCCGCGTCGGGGAGGACCCACCGCAGCTCCTCCTGGCCGCCCTCTACCGCCGTCACGATGAAGCCGGCACCGCCGGCCACCACCGCTCCCAGGTAGTGCGCGGCTGGTCCGCTCGTCACCTCGACGCCGTCCACCACCACCTGCGGCGCGCCGCTGCGCTCGGAGATCCACGCGAGGCGCCATCCGGCGTCGTGCAGCTCCGCGAGGGCCGCGTGTTGGAGAGAAGGTGCCGGAGGCGCCGGTTTCACCGCGCGGGCCTGTCCGGGGACAAGGCCGGCGTCACGTGGCTCGAGGGCTGCCGGCCGCTTGCACGCGCCCAGCGCCACCAGCGCCAGGCACAGCCACCTCACCGCACGCGGATCGCGTCGGCGATGACCACCTTGCCCGGGGCCTGCCAGCGCGACAGCACCACCTTGTTCCACCCGGCGGTGAAGTTGAACCGCCCCACCTGGTTCCACTTGCCGCCGTTGACCTGCTGGTTGACGGTGCCATCGCCCACCCGCTCGCCGCGCGAGTTGAAGGCGACGAAGGTCGAGGCTGTCGAGCGATCCGACGCGGCGGTCCACCACGCGTCGATGGTACGCGCTCCGTCGGCGTCCAGCTTGAAGAAGAAGGCTGCGCCGTCGGAGATCTCCGCGGTGCGCGCCCACCAGTACCCCGTGCCGTAGTACCCCGCCACGTTCGTCGAGCTGGTCCAGTTCGCCGACACCTGGATGTAGCCGCGCGCCTGGTTGTTGTTGGCGTTGTTGCTGTCGATGATCAGCGTCCCAGGCGTGGGCGTGGGCGTCGGGGTGGGAGTGGGCGTCGGCGTCGAGGCGCAGAACGCATTCACCTTCTGGATGTACGAGCTCCACGGCCAGTTCCGGCCGGGATCGGTCCGGTTGTACGGCTGCAGCTGTCCGTGGCCGACGATGTGCTGGCGATCGCGCGGGATGCCCCAGCTCTTCGTGATGTCGCAGGTGAGGCGCGCCGACGCGTCGATCAGTCCTCCGTTCCACGAGGCCTGCGACGCGTAGCCGGCGTGCTCGATGCCCACCGAGAAGTTGTTCACGTTGATGCCGTTCAGGTTGCACTTCACGCTGCTGTTCAGGCTGCAGCTGTAGTTGGCCGCCACGTGCCACGCCTTGTCCGTCTCGCGCACCAGTTGGCTGATCTCCGTGCCGGTGCTGTTCACCACGTAGTGCGCGCTGGCCTGGGCGCGGGTATTGGACAGCCAGCCCCAGCAGCCCGAGTACGCGCCTTCGCAGGTATGGATGATCACCATCTGCGGGCGCAAGCCGTTGGCCCGGGTGCTGAAGTTGGGCGATGGGCGCCACACCGCTCCGCCGTAGTCGGGCGCGCGGCTCAAGGCCTGCGTCTTCTCGGCGTACTCGCCGATCTCCGCCTCCAGCGCCTGCTGCTGCCCCGTCACCTCCAGCTCCTCCGTCGGCTTGCCGACGCCCAGGCGCAGCGCCGCGTAGACCTCGCCCTTCACGAAGCTGAGCCTCGCTTCGGTGTCCTCGATGTTGGCGTAGGCGCCGATCACCCCGGTCCACGCCGTCAGCTGGGTGCGCTCGATGCCCTGCGCCTTCGCCTGGGCGTCCAGCCACGCGGCGGCGGCCCGCACGTTGGCCACCGGGTCGCGCTTCGCGTCC
Source organism: Myxococcota bacterium (assembly GCA_040752975.1). GTDB lineage: Bacteria > Myxococcota > Myxococcia > Myxococcales > Myxococcaceae > JADLDB01. Next base: position 16,484 of record JBFMHF010000067.1, on the reverse strand, counting down.
TCCTCCGACACGTTGGCCAGCCGCGCGCCGTCGATGAGCGCCTGTCCCGAGAGGGCCATCAAGCCGAAGCTGGGCGCCGCGCCCTCGAAGTCGCCTTCGCTGTCCACCATCTCGTAGCGGGTCAGCGCGTACGACAACGCCTTGAGCAGCGCGGGCGGCACGTTGAACTCGGCGCCCGCCGCGTCGAAGCGCGCGTCGTGCGTGGGCGAGGTGCGCAGGAGCGTCTCCTCGCTCGCGTCCACGAAGGCCTCCGCGCGCGAGTCCTCCCCCCCGACGATCAACACCGAGTCGGCCCCGGTGCCACAGCCCGCCACCCAGGCCAGGGTCAGCGCGGCCACTGCCCACCTCTTCGTCCCGAACATGGAAGCTCCCTCCGAGATGCGCGACACGCGCGGGTTTCACTCCACCTCCTGAGGAAGAACGCACGCGCCGTTCCAACGCGCGGCGCAGGCGAGGCGCGAGGTTGCATGGCGCCTCCAGGCTGTCCGTCGTCGTCGGCTTCACCCTCGGCGCGCACTTCGCCCGCGGACAAGACAGTCCGACGTAAAGCGCGTTGGCCCTCGCCCCACACAGTCGCCTCCGCGTGACAGTGGGAGCGTGTAGGTGCGTCGCCGGCCTTCGTGCTTCGCCCGCGAGGCGGAATGCGCGAAGGTCGCGGCGTGCGTCGGCTGGGTGTCGTCCTTCTCCTAGGGCTGTGTGGGTGCGCGAAGCCGCCGCCGAAGAAGGTGGAGGCGCCGAAGGCCGTTGATCCCCAGGAGGCAGTGAAGAAGCTGATGGCCGACGTCTACGCCGCCGTACAGGCCGGCGAGGCGGACAAGCTGGAAGAGCACTTCACCGCCGACGCGATGGTCTTCGGCCTGGGGCCGTCCGACACGTTCAACTTCCGCGACACGTTGATCGACCGCGCTCGGCAGGAGCTGCTGCCCCTGGGCCTGGGCGGAGACAAGCTGGAGATCTCCGACTCGCGAGTCACCGTCGGGCTGGGCAAGGGGGAGACGTCGGCCTGGCTGTACGATCTGCCGAAGGTGACGGCGACGCACAAAGGCGAAGACTCGACCTGGCTCCCCCGCATCACGGGCCACGCGGTGAAGGACGGCGACCGCTGGCGCCTCGACGCGCTGCACCTGTCGCTCGCCGTTTCCGACGCGCTGCTGGCGAAGCCCGACGCCAGTCGGCTCTTATTGGCGCCTACCCCTGTCACCGATGAGCGCGGCCCCGACGCCGATCAACTCGTCGGCCTCACCCGTCGCCTGGTCGAGGACATGGGCGTCAAGGTGGACCGCGCCAGCGAGCGCCCCGGCTTCGTGCTGGTGGGTACGTCCCCTGTCGAGCTGTTCGAGGGAGGAAAGGCCTTCAAGGACCTGGTGCGCCCGCAGCTCTCCGCCATCAAGAAGGGCGGCTATACGTGGAAGCTGGAAGGCCCCTTGCGCGTCCGCCTCGCGCCCGATCACCAGTCGGGCTGGGCCGCAGGGGTGCTGGTGATGCGGATCGGCGGCGGGAAGAAGGCGCAGACGTACCCGCCATTCCGCGCGCTGTGGCTCTTCGCAGACGAGGGCGGGGTGTGGAACCTGGTGTCCGAGCACCAGTCGCTCGCGGTGAAGGTCGACCTGCGCGAGCCCGCCGACCAGGAGCAGCTCAAGGCCTGGAAGGCCCTGCGAGAGGCCGCCGAGAAGCGCGCCGCGTCGGAGGCGAAGAAGCCCCCGCCCGACAAGCCCAGGGCGAAGGGAAAGGAGAACGTCGCCGCACCCATCGAGGCCTGGTGACGCTCGGCGGAGGTCGCAGGGCCGCGGCTTCGCGATTGACTGCGGCGGCTGGCTCGGTGGTGGAGGGCGCCAGAACGCCCTCTCGTCGCGCTCCGGCCCCGCTGCTCTCGGATTTTTCCTGCGACGGCTCTCGGTGGGGAAAACGGTAGGAGAGGGGCGCCCCTGTCGCCGTCGGTCTCCGTCACTGGGCCGCTGCACCGAGGCCTGGTCCTTCCGGCGCGTCGCCTCGTACTGCGGCGTCTCCGCGCCCTCCTTGCGCCAGTCGCCTCGGCGAGCCGGGGACCGCGCGTGGCCTGACTGGGTTCTTCAGTCGTAGCGCGGCCGACAGGTGCCGAGCGAGGACGAGCGCCGGACGCTCTCGGCACCGGAGCATGCTGCGTGGCACGTCGAGGAGCGCACCGGAGAAGCCGTTCGCCGACCGATGGTCGGCCGCAAGTGCCAGACGGTCGAATCCTCCGGGCTGGAACGATCCTCCGGACGAGGTGTCACCGACGGGGGCGGCGACGCAGCGCCCACAGCACCAGGAGGACGAGCCCGCCCGCGTCCACCGGCGTGGAGCACCCGCAGCCCGTCTTCGCCGCGCCTCCACTCGCCGCATTGCCTTCGCCGACGGAAGGAAGGACGACGGTGTCGCCGCCGCCTCCCCCGGACCCGCCGCCGGCGCCTCCTCCTGCGCCACCGTCGGCACCTCCACCCCCGCCCGCCCCGCCGTCCATCGGCGTGCACGAGGTCAGCGGCGTCACGGTGAGGTTGACGTTCTGCAGGCTCACGCCGCCGTTGCGGGCCGCAATGGTGACGTAGACGTCGCTGCCGCACGGCACGTTGACGTCCACCGAGCCCGCGCCGTTGGGCGCCATGCCTGAAGCCTGGGCCGTGTTGATCAACGTCCCGCCTGAGCGCGTGAAGGTGATCGGCGCCCCAGCACCGACGAGGAGGACCGGCGTCGGGGGCTGCCCACCGAAGGGATTTCCGCCGCCGCCCACCTGCGCGGCCAGCGTCACCCGGCTCGCCCCCTGGGGTGCGGGGATCTTGAACTGGAACGGGCCGGGGATGATCGAGCCTGCGAAGCTGGACGAGGCGTCAGGCACGCCGTAGTACGGCCGGGGCGCACTCCCCGCCGGGAAGTCCAGCACCTTCGAGCAGCCCACCACCCCGCGCTGCATGAAGAGGGTGCTCATCTTCGTTTCCGCGTCGGCGATCGTCGGGAAGGCGCGCTTCACGCAGGCCGTCATCACCGTCGCCGTCATCGCGAAGTCGGCGTTGGGCGTGAGGCTCACCAGCATCGCGTAGAAGGCAGCGTCGAAGGTGTCCCCCTGGTCCGTCCCCTGGAAGTGCATCTTCCGCGCGTCCCACAGCGCGCCCGCCACGTGCTGGCTGTCCTGGTGCACCTCGCCCCACAACACGCCCGGGCAGGTGAAGGTGTTGTTCATCGAGCGCAGGTAGGCGTCCTGGCTGACGCCTGGCACTCCTGCTCCCGCCGTCGCGCGCGGGCCGAAGTATGGGCCCACGTCCGCGAGGTTGTTGAAGGCCGCGGCGATGTAGTCGGCGAAGCCTTCGTGCAGCGCGCCGGCCTCGTTGTTGGCCGAGCGGGTGTCCATCGCGACGGTGTCGAAGCCGAGCGCCGCCGTCGAGTACACCACCCCGTGGCCAAACTCGTGCTGGATGACCGTGGCGTCGTAGGCCGCGTCGGCGGAGTTGCCCTGGAAGATGAGCAGCGTGTCCACGCCGGTGTCGAAGCCGGGAAGCGGGAGCTGCGCGAAGTTCTCCCGGGGGAAGAAGGCGGCGTTGTCGACGCGCATCAGCGTGTTCGCGCGGCAGGGCGGCGTGAGGAGGCACTGCAGCCCGCCGGACGTCAGCTCGGTGAAGTTGGGGAACATCACGTTCGTCCAGACGGCCACCTTCTGGGGAGGAGAGCGCCGCTCATCGCGCATCCGGAAGGGCGCGATGGGCCCCGCACCCGCGTCGAGGTTCTCGGCCTTGACCGACAGACGCCGCACCCAGTCGTAGACGGTGTTCACGTGGTAGAAGCTGTGCACCTCGGCGAACTCGTCGGAGTTGGCGCGATCGCCGGCCTCCACCACCGTCCTGTTCACCGGCGGATCGCCGGGCGTGTACACGAAGTCACCCGACGGGTTGCGCACGTTGGACGCGCGGCGCGTGCGATCGCAGATCGCCACGTCGTACTGGACGGCGAAGCCCATGAAAGAGGCCGTGCCGGCGGCGCGGCGGGGCCCGGCGTCCGGCGCGCACCCCTCGGACGGGCAGCAGTTGTACATGGTCAGCTGCGTCCCACAGAGTTCGCCTGCGTCGTTGGCGAAGGTGGCCATGCCGCCGTCGAGCTGCAGCTGCGCGCAGTCCGCGGCGATCATCGAGCCGCCGTCCGCGTGGGTGAGCGAGCGCAGGACCGTGGGCGTGAGCCCCACGCCGGCGTCGAGACCGCCGGGGCTGACCGGGTAGACCTGCGCGTCGCGGGCCGCGTGGTGCACCCGGTTCTGCACGAAGAGCTGGCGCCCGGTGACGGCGTCGACGGCCACGTACCAGTTCTTCGTCTGATCCAGCGTCTGGACGTGGGCGAGGAAGCCCAGGTGCAGCTCGTCACCGACGCGGAAGTAGAAGCGCCCCGCGCCGCCGTAGGGCACGCCGTCAGGCCGCAGCGCCGTCATCGGCAGGCCCTGGCTGGCGAGCGCCAACGCCTGCTCGACGCTGAGCGCCTCGCCGTCCAGCACCCGCGACACGTGCTCGAGGCTGCTGGTGACCGTCACCACGCGCGCCTGCTCGTCCAACGTCACCACCAGCTTCGCGCCGTACACCTCCACCCCCTTCACCGTCTGGGCGAGGTGAAAGCTGGCTCCGAAGCGCGTGGAGAAGGACTCCTTCGAGGTCAGCGTCGAGCCGGCCGGGAGGCCGTACCGTTCCCGTTGCGAGAGCGCCCAGACGCGCGCGGCGTCCACCGGGTTGCCCACCAGCGGCGCGGACAACAGGCCCACTTCGACCTTCGGGAACGCGCCGTCGTCGGTGAGCACCTGGTGCGTGGGCACCGGCTGGGTCACGCTGGCTGCGGCAAGGAGCGAGACGAGAGTCGACAGCATAGGCACCTCGTGAGCGCGGGGCGGCCGTCCCCGGCGGTGATGAGCGGCGCACACTAGCGCAGGTGTTGCGCGCGGCAGAAGCAGTGGCGCCCGAGGCGCACGGTTTTCTTGCTGATCCCCGCAGGCGCTGGCGATAGAAGGCGGGCCCGAAAGCAGTCCCCACCGGAGGAGTCGAATGGCCTACGTCGTTGCCGAGCCCTGCATCAAGTGCAAGTACACCGACTGCGTCGAGGTGTGCCCCGTCAACTGCTTCTACGAGGGCGCGAACTTCCTCGTGATCCACCCCGACGAGTGCATCGACTGCGGCGCCTGCGAGCCGGTGTGCCCCACCAAGGCGATCTTCCCCGAGAGCGACCTCCCCGAGAAGTGGGCCGAGTTCAAGGCGCTCAACGCCGAGCTCTCCAAGACGTGGCCGAACATCAGCGAGAAGAAGGCGGCGCTGCCCGAGGCCGAGCAGTACAAGGACAAGCCGGACAAGCGGTCGATGCTGGACATGAACCCCGGCAAGTAATCCCGCCCGTCGGTCCTCTCGGCCCCCGCGCGCCCTCTCGTCGAAGGGGCCGGGGGCCGTCGTGTGTCGACAGGGAGTCTCTCCACCCGCAGTGACGAAGGAGCCAGGGCATGTCTCACCAGGAGCTGACGGTCGCCCACGACAACGGGCTGTTGGTGCTCACGCTGAACCGCCCGCAGAAGCACAACGCCTTCTCCTTCGAGATGCTGGAGAAGCTCGAGGCCGAGCTGGAGAAGGCCTCCACGGATGCGTCGGTGCGCGCGGTGATCGTCACCGGCGCCGGGCGCGAGGCCTTCTCGGCGGGGATGGATCTCGCGCTCCTCTTCGAGCACATCTCGTCCAATCCGTCCGGGGCCCAGCTGCGCAAGGTGCAGCACGAGCTGCAGTCGCTCTTCTCGGTGCTGGAGCAACTGGAGAAGCCCACCATCGCCGCCATCGAGGGGCACTGCGTGGGCGGCGGGCTCGAGCTGGCGCTGGCGTGCGATCTGCGCGTGGCGTCCAGCGCGGCGTCCTTCGGCTTCCCCGAGGCGAAGCTGGGCGTCTTGCCGGATCTGGGCGGGACGACGCGGCTCGCTCGGCTGGTGGGCCCGGCCATCGCCAAGGAGTGGATCTTCACCTGCCGCACCTACCCCTCGGTGCGCGCGCTGGAGCTGGGCCTCATCAACGAGCTGGTGGTGCCGGGCGACGCGGTGTCGCGCGCGAAGGATCTCGCGAAGGAGATCCTCGCCAACGGGCCCCTGGCCATCGCCTGGGCGAAGAAGATCATCGACCGCGGCTACGGGATGAGCCTCGAGGACTCGATGCAGCTCGAGCAGTACGCGATGAGCGAGATCCTCCCGTCGGCAGAAGTGAAGGAGGGCGTCACCGCCTTCCTCGAGAAGCGCGCGCCGAAGTTCCGGTGAGGCGTCAGGCGACGCTCAGCGCGCCCACCTTGAGCCCGCGGGCCTGAAGCTCGTCGCGGATGCGGGCGACTGCGTCGGCGCTTGGGGGGCCGCGCTGGCCGACCAGCTTGAGGGCGACCTTCCCGGGGCCGAGGCGCTCGATCTCCACCCGCGCGCCCAGGCTGTTGTTGAGCGTCAGCGCGAGGGCCGGACGCGCGGATCGAACGAAGGTCTCGATGCGCTCGATGAGGGCCACGGCCTGCTCGGCGCGGGCCGGCGCGTCAGCGGGGCCAGGAGCAGGGCTCCTGGTCGGCTCGGTGTTGAAGGGCTGCTGGCGGCCGTCGGTGTTGGCGGCGCGCGACGCCTGCGGGGGCTCCTTCTCGAAGGACGCCTCGAGCTCCTTGACGATCAACGACAGGACCCGCGCGTCCACCTTCTGCAGCGCCGACGCGGTGCTCTCCAGTCCCTTCGCTTCCTGCTGACGGGCGACCTGGTGGTGCTGCGCGCGTACGAGCGAGAGGCGTTCGGCTTCGGCGTTGACCTGCTGACGCGCGATCTGGCGGGTCTGCTGGGCGAGGCGGGTGGCCGCGACGCTTGCGACGGCGCTAGCGCTCACGCCGGCCACCTGGGGCTTCTTCGGCGCGCACGTTGAGGGTACGGACTTCGTTGGCTGCTGAAGTGCCGGCTTCGCTCCGGGCTTGCCTGTCTGGTTGGGCTTGCCTTCCTTCTTGGCTTCGGCAAGCAGCTGCTTGAAGGGCTGCTCCCTGGGTCCGGAGATCGGTGCGCGTGGATCCGTGGGGTCGACTTTCATGGCTGCCCGCCCTCGCTTCGTGTCAGGACGAACTGCCACAAAGCACGGCACATGCCACAGACAACCACCTGAAATGACAAGCGCGGTTGCCGGGGCGTTCGGGGACTGTCAGTGCGGGCGTGTCCGAACCCGGGGACCCTGGCGGCGGATTTTCAGTGCTTGAAGCCGCCCGGCTGTTCGGGCGCGATGCCGGTCAGCTCGTTGATGGCCGCGGAGCACGCGGCGATCTCGGCGGGGTTGGCCAGGATCACCCCTTGCGACCAATCGGTGTCCTTGAAGATGACCGCGTCGCGCACCTCGAGCTCGGTGACCTGCTTGTTCATTTCCCAGAAGCGGCCCTTCAGCATCACCCGTTGGCCGCGGAAGAGCTTCTCGACGTCGGTGTACTGCCTGGGCTGCAGTCGCGCGTAGATGGTGATCGGCTCGACCTTCGTCGGGTGCTGGCTGAGCAGATCGAGCTCCTTCTTGCGGGGATCCGGCGGCGTCCACTGCAGCACCGCCACCAGCTCCTCGGCCTCGGCGAGGCGGTACTTCTTCTTCTTCTTGCCCTTGGGCTGGTTGATCCCCACGTCCAACAGCAGCGCACCACCCCAGGCCACGTCACGGTCCAGCCAGGTGTCGCGGAAGGTGGCCACCACGTCGGTGGTGACCGCGCTGTTCGCCCCCAGCACGTCCGTGTAGTACTGCTGCTTGATCAGCGGGATGGTGAAGTACGCGCTGTCCGCGAGGCTGATGCTCTCGTTGATGGACTTGAGCTTCGCCAGGTCGATGATCTTCACCGTCTTGTTGAGCTGCGTCGCCGTCTCCAGCCAGGTGTCCGGCAGGTGCCCGGTGATCATCACCTTGCGCACCATCGACACCAGGTAGGCCATCGCGGGGAACTGAGGGGTGGACAGCTGGGTGTTGACGGCCTCGACCAGCACGGGATCGAGCGTGAAGTTCTCGTCGCGCTTGTGGAGGGACGGGACGATCTCCGCCAGCGCCACGAAGAGGCCTCCGAGCAGCTGGACGCAGGCCGGCTCGTCGGTGCCCTTCTCCAGGAGCTTCGCCAGGCGCGACTTGGCGAACTTCCGATCCATCTTCTCTTCGCGGAACGTCGGAGGCTTGCCAGTGCCGAAGATCTCCTCCTTCTGGCTCTGGTCCATGGCCAGCGCGGGGAAGGCAGCGCAGAGCACCAGCAGGGCGAGAAAGCGTCGCATCGGGGAGGAACTTAGCACTGCCTCGCTACGTGGGGACGCGGGGCGTTATTCGCGGCCGGGTTGGGGGGCGGGCAACCGGCTCGAGGCGCTCAGCGCCAACAACGCGAGGACAGGCAGCCACTCCAGCGCGGCGGCGACGGAGAAGAGGCGGCTCCCACCGAGGACTTCGAAGGCCCGGCCGGCGCTCGTGTAGCCGAAGAGGCCGCCGACGCCGAAGGTGCACGCGACGAAGAGCGCCTGGCCGGTGGCGCGCAGGGAGGCGGGCGTTCGTTCGGCCATCCACGCGACGGACGCGAGGTAGAAGGCTCCGAAGGTGAGGCCGTGAAGGAGGGCGGCGGCGACCAGCACCTCCGCGTGCGTCGTCCAGGCCATGATCGCCCAGCGGAGGCTGGACGCGGCGAAGCACCACACGAGCAGCCCGCGCGGCGAGACGGCGGAGGACCAGCGAGGCCAGGTCCACATCACCGCCACCTCGGCCAGCACCGCGACGCCCGCCGACAGGCTGACCACGACGGGCGCGAAGCCCAGGGCCTTCACGTAGAGCGCGAGGCTGCCGTGGTAGGGCGTGCAGGCGATCCAGTGCAGGGAGGTGGCCAGGAGGAAGAGGGCGATCTCCCGGCGTCGGAGCAGTTCGAAGGCGGCCCGCACGGTGGGTCGAGGGCCGTCCTGGCGCACGCGCGGGGCGCCCGCGAGGAAGGTGGAGGCCCACAGCGCCGCGGTCGTCAGCAAGCCGAGCGGGAGGAGCACGGTGGCGAGGCCGTACCCGGTGACGACGAGCCCGAAGCCCATCGAGGAGACGACGAAGCCCAGGCTGCCGAAGACCCGCAGCCGCGCGTAGCTGCCTCCTTTGAGGCCCACCTGGTGCAGCGCCAGCGTGTCGATGAGGGTGGAGATGGCGGAAGAGAAGAGCGACTGCACCACCAACGCCCCGAAGGCCGCGGGGAAGGAGGGCGCCAGGGCGAGGAGCGCGAAGCCCGAGGCCGCGCCCGCCGAGACGATCGCCAGCACCAGGCCGGGTCTGCCCGTGCGATCGGCGAGCTGGCCCCACACCGGCGGGGCGAAGAGGGCGCAGGCCGGGCCGATCGCCAGCAGCACGCCGATCTGTGACGGAGAGAAGCCGGACGCCTCGAAGTACCCGGGCAGGAAGGGCAGGGAGATGCCCACCGTCATGAAGTAGAGGGCGTAGAAGCCGGCCAGAGGGCCGGGCCCGAGTGTCCGCTGGGCAGTCACCGCGATTTCCCGTATAGAGCCGCGCGATGTCGGGCGACACGAAAGAGATCGTCATCAAGCCCGTGGAGAACGAGGGCGAGCTGTTCCAGGCGCTGGCGATCCGCGAGATCGTCTTCATCGAGGAGCAGTCAGTGCCCGAGAGCCTCGAGCGCGACGCGGACGACGCCACGGCGTACCACGTGCTGGCGCTCTCGAAGGGCCACGCGATCGGCACCGGCCGGCTGGTGGCGCTGCCGCAGGCGCCCGAGGGTGAGACCGGCGCGTGGGGGCGGATTGGCCGGATGGCGGTGCTGCAGAACGAGCGCAAGGGCGGGGTGGGGAAGAAGCTGCTCGACGCGCTCGAGGCCGAGGCTGTGCGGCGCAAGATGACGGGCATCCTGCTGCACGCGCAGCTCTCGGCGATGGAGTTCTACAGGAAGCACGGGTACGAACCGCACGGTGCCGTCTTCGAGGAGGCGGGCATGCCGCACCTCGAGATGAAGAAGCGCCTGGGCTGAGGACGGCGCGAGGCGCTGCCGGCGGCCTGCTACAGCGGCGCTCACGCGGAGCCGCTTCAGATGCAATCGCAGTCGCCGCCGGCTGGGTCCCCCGGAAGGCAGACGCGGGTGTCGGGTGGGGTGCAGCCCGGGCAGTTTCTGCAGGCCGCGCCGCCGCTGCCGCAACTGGTGACCGAGGTGCCCGGCTGACAGGTGTTGCCGGAGCAACACCCCCCGCAGCTGGTGCCATTGCAGACGCAGGAGCCGCTGACACACGCTTGTCCGCTGGCACACGGAGGGTTGACCCCGCAACGGCAACTGCCCGTGCCGCAGTTGTCTGCACGCACGGTGTTGCAGGCGACGCAGTTGGAGCCGTTGGTGCCGCAGGTGGCGAGGGTAGGGGAGTTACAGGTGGTGCCGCCGGAACAGCAACCGCCAGAGCACGAAGCGGAGGTGCACTGGCAGGTGGCCGTCGTGGCCGCGCCGACGCACTGCTGGCCTGCGCCGCACGCGCCCCCGGCGCCGCAAGCGCAGGTGCCCTGCGCGACGCCGCACTGGCTGGCGGTGAAGTTGCTGCACGTCCAGCACGCCTGGCCGCCGGTGCCGCAGAGGTTGGGGAAGCTGGTGGCGTTGCACACGTTGCCCTGGCAGCAGCCCGACGGGCAGCTCGTCGCGTCACAGATGCAGGCGCCTCCGGAGCAGCGCTGCCCGGTTCCGCACGCCGCGCTGCCGCCGCAGCGGCACGTGCCGTTGGCGCAATTGTCGGCCTTCGAGGTGTCGCAGGCGGCGCAGGCGCCGCCGTTGGTGCCGCAGAGGTTCAGGTTGTTCACCACGCAGGTGCCGCTCGAGCAGCAGCCGGTCGGGCAACTCGTCGCGTCGCACACGCAGGCGCCGCCGACGCAGCGCTGGCCCTGGGCGCACGCCGGGTTGGCGCCGCAGCGGCAATTCCCACCGGCGCAGGTGTCGGCCCTGGTCGTGTCGCAGGCGGTGCAGGCGCCGCCACCCGTCCCGCAGGCCGCCAATTGGGCGACCTGGCACTGGTTTGCCTGGCAGCAGCCATTCGGGCAGCTCGTGCCATCACACACGCACGTGCCGCCGGAGCAGCGCTGGCCCAGCGCGCACGCCGCGCTCGTGCCACAGCGGCACTGCCCGTTGGCGCAGGTGTCGGCCTTCGTCGGGTCGCAGGCGGTGCAGGCGCCACCGCCGGTGCCGCAGGCGGCGAGCTCTCCGGTGCGGCAGGTGGCGCCGTCGCAGCAGCCTCCCGCACAACTGGTGGAGTCGCAGACGCATGCGCCCGAGACGCAGCGCTGGCCCGCGCCGCACGCCGCGTTCGAGCCGCACCGGCACTGGCCGTTGGCGCAGGAGTCGGCTTTCGTCGTGTCACACGCGGTGCAGGCTGCGCCCGCCGCTCCGCAGGAGGTGAGGCTCCACGCCTGGCACTGGTTGTTCTGACAGCAGCCGGAGGGGCAGCTGGTCGCGTCGCACGCGCAGCCGCCCCCGGTGCAGCGCTGCCCCTGGGCACAGACGCCGCCGTCACCGCAGGCGCACTGGCCGCCGGTGCAGCGATCGGATCGCGCGTCGCAGGTGGTGCAGGCTCCGCCGCCGGAGCCACACGCGGAGACGGAGGGAGTCTGGCAGTTGTTTCCGATGCAGCAGCCGGAGGTGCACGTCTGGGCGCACCCCTGGCACACGCCGGCTTGACAGGGAGAGGCGCCACAGTCGGCGCAGGCCTGGCCGTTGGCGCCGCAAGACGCCGGCTGGTTGCCCGGCTGGCAGGTGTCGCCGGCGCAGCAGCCGGTGCAGCTCGCCGTGGTGCAGCGGCAGGCGTTGGAGACACACTCCGTCCCGGTGGGGCAGTTGGGCTCGCACGAGCCCCACGTGCCCTGCGCGGTGCAGCGCTCGACGTTGTCGCAGCCGCCCGCGCACGGGCGCGTCATGCCCTGGGTGCAACCCGTTCCTCCGTCGTCGCCGCCGCCCGTGCCGCCACCGCCGCCTCCGACGGCACCTCCGCCTCCGCCCGTGCCGCCTCCGCCCGTGCCTCCGCCGCCGCCTGTGCCCCCGCCGCCCGCGTCCGGTGCTGCGACGCAAAGGTCGTTCTCCGCGTCGCAGACGGTACCTGCTGGGCACCCGCCTTCGCACGTTTGCACGACGGGCGCGCTGCAGGTCTGGACGAGGACGCCGAGCAGCGCTGCCGCACCCGTGGCAACGAGGAAGCGCAACGTGGTGTGGGACATGTTTCCCTCCGAAAGCGCACCATATGACCAAAATCATTCGTCAGGGAGCGTCAACTGATGAGGGCCCGCGCAACGAGAATTTTCCTTACGGTCCAACCGTTTGCGAAAATGCGCTAAGGCCGTCTCCCCGGGAGGTCACGTGCGGTTCGTCACCCTCTTCCTCACCCTGCTGGCGTCGGTCGCCCTGGCCGGCGACGTCTACGTCAACGGCACCAACATCGAAGGCCTCACCAACCACAGCTTCGAGAAGGTGAACGTGCGCATCGACGAGAAGGGCGACGTGCACATCGAGGCCCCCGGGTACTCGGTCAAGCGCGTCAACGTGGGCCCCGAGAAGGCGCCGCCCGCCGAGGGAAAAATCACCATGAAGTACTTCCTGGTGACCGAGCAGTCCCAGCAGGGCGTCACCGAGTACGACATCGACGTCTTCTTGAACGGCCAGCACCTGCGCACCCTCGCCAACAACGAAGGGCAGATCGTCACCGACATCACCAAGAAGCTCCTGCCGGGGAAGAACCAGGTGACGATGCAGGCCAAGAAGCTCTCGGCGCCCGGGGCCGATCGCAAGAGCTACAGCAAGGCGCACCTCTTCCGGGTCATCGTCGGCGAGGGCAAGGTGGAAGGGGAGAAGGTGGTCATCGAGAAGTCGGTGGTGGCCTTCACGGTGACGGCGGCGGACACCGACGACGTGGTGCAGCAGTTCTCCTTCACGACGCGCTAGCCGCGCCTCCAACCTGAAAAGGCGACAAGGGAGCCGATGTTCACCATCGACGAGCGACTCAAGGGGCTGCCCGCGGTGAAGGAGCAGGTGGTGCAGCTGTACCAATCGCTCAACCAGCCGCACCTCGCGGTGCCGGGGCGCAAGGCGGGGCCGGCCTCGGGCTACGTGCTGGGCCTGCGCGGCCCCAGCGGCTTCGCCGTCTTCGTCTACCTCTACATGCCCGACAGCGGGGAGTGCGCCGTCTACGTCCCCTCCAACGGCACCGTGGCCGCCGAGCAGTACCAGTCCGAAGAGGCCGAGGCCCTGGGCTTCGTGGAGTCGATGGGCTTCATCATGGACAACCTCAACTTCCGCGGGCGCCCCATCGACGAGCAGGAAGGGATGATCCGCTCCCTCCCCATCTTCCAGCGTGAGCCGCCGGCGGCGGGGACGGCGACCGGCTCGGGTGGAGCGGGGACCGCCAAACCTTCGACCGGCAAGTCGGCCGGCGTGGTGCAGCTGGGCAAGCTCTTCTCGGCCTTCTGTCTGGCGCTCTGCCTCGCTGGCTGCGCTCACATCGTCACCGAGAAGGACCGCGAGCAGGCGCAGATCCACTACGACCTCGCCGTGCAGAACCTGGTGAAGCAGCCGCAGACGGCCTTCTCCGAGGTCGAGGAGTCCCTCAAGTTGAACCCGGAGATGCATGAGGCCTGGCACGTGCGCGGCCTGTTGCTCCACCACGCCTTCGGCCGGCTGGACGAAGCGCTCGCGGCGTACATGAAGGCGCTCGAGCTCAAGCCCGACTTCAGCGAGGCGCGCACCAACCTGGGCAACCTCTACATCGACATGAAGCGGTACGACGACGCGATCGCCCAGTACGACAAGGCGCTCAACGACGTCCTCTACGGCGCGCCCTTCATCGCCCACGGGAACATGGGCTGGGCCTACTACAAGAAGGGCGATCTCCCGCAGGCGCTCGATCACCTGAAGGCCGCGATCACCATCAACCCGAAGTACTGCCTGGGGCACCTCAAGCTGGGGCAGCTGTACGAGGAGCAGCAGAACACTGAGGAGTCCTGCAAGTACTTCGGGCGGTACAAGGAGTACTGCCCCGAGCGCGCCGACGCCTGGCAGCACGACGGCCTGTGCCACGCGAAGAAGGGCGAGCTGGACGAGGCCCGGAAGAGCTTCGACACCTGCCTCGAGAAGGCCACCACCGACGATCAGAAGGACCTCTGCAAGCAGCTCAAGGGGCAGCTGGCGCCATGAGCGCGGGCCCGTCGGCGCCCGACTACGTCGACTTCGGCCGGTTCCTGAAGGCGCAGCGGGTGCGTCGCGGGCTGTCGATCGACGAGGTGGCGAGGAGCACGAAGATCAGCCCGGCCCTGGTGGGGGCGCTGGAGGAAGGGCAGAGCGAGCGGCTGCCCGAGCGCGTCTTCGTGCTGAACTACATCAAGAGCTACGCCGCGGTGGTGGGCCTCGAGCCGATGGACGCGGTGAGCCGCTTCGAGGCGATCCCCGAGGCCCCGCGTGAAGAGACCTTCGATCCTCCGGCGTTGGAGGCGGCCCGGCGGGAGCGGGCCTTCGCGTCGCTCTTCATGGGGGTGGCGCTGGTGGGTTGGGGCGCCTTCGGGCTGGCCCTGCGCGCCATGTACGAGCTCGCGCTCAAGTACGCCAACCGCTGACCGCGCCGGGCTGGTAGACGTGTGACCGCGGCCATGGAGCGCTTCACCGACGAGGCCCTGGTGCTGTCCTGCGTCGACTACGGCGAGGCCGATCGCCTGGTGACGCTCTTCACGAAGGCCCACGGGCGCCTCACCGCCTTCGCCGCGGGGGCGCGCAAGTCGAAGCGGCGCTTCGCCGGTGCGCTGGAGGCCGGCACCTGGCTCAACGCCCGGCTCGTCGAGCGCCGTGGAGACACCCTGCGGCTCGACGGCGTGGACGTGCTGCGCTCGTACCACCGCCTGCGCGAGGAGCTGCCGCGCATCGCCCGCGCCCTCTACAGCCTGGAGCTCTGCCGCGAGCTGCTCCGCGATCACGAGCCGCATGAGGCCTTGTTCGACGCCCTGCGGGAGTACCTGGCGCTCCTCGACGATCGCCAGGCGGGCCCCACCTCGCTGCTCAAGTTCGAACTCGATGCGCTGCAGCACGCGGGCTTCATGCCGCGCTTCGCGCCCTGTGCGCTGTGCGGCGGGCAGACGGGAGCGCGGCCCCGCTTCGATCCTGAGCACGGCGGCGTGGTGTGTGACGACTGCGCGCCGCGCGTCCCCCGGGGCGTCGCGGTCACGCCCGAGCTGGTCGACGCGCTGGCCCGGCTGCAGGCGGGAGAGCGCACGCCGCTGGAGCCAGAGCTGCGGGCTCGCGCGAGGCAACTGCTCAACACCTTCATCGCGCACCACCTGGGCCGCAGGCTCAAGTCGGTGGACTTCATGGAACAGGTGGGCACCGACTGATGGCGAAGCACCTGGACGTGGTGTGCCTCGGCGAGGCGCTGGTGGACTTCCTGCCCGACGCGCGCGGGCGAAAGGTGCGGGACGTGAAGCGGTGGACGCCCTGCCTCGGCGGCGCGCCGGCCAACGTCGCGGTGGGCGTGGCGCGGCTGGGTGGACGCTCGGCGCTGGTGGGCGTCACGGGCGGAGACGAGTTCGGCGCCTTCCTCCACCAGGGCCTCGCCCGAGAGGGCGTGGACGTGTCGCGGCTGCGGCGGCTCGACGGGGCGAAGACGGGCCTCGGCTTCGTGTCCCTCACTCGCACCGGCGAGCGCAGCTTCGTCTTCTACCGGGACCACACCGCCGAGAAGCGCCTCGACGCGAGGGACATCAGGAGCGCCGCCCCGCTCCTCACCCGCGCGAGGGTGATCCACGTGGGGACCAACTCGCTGCTGCTTCCTCCGGCGCGGCGGGCGGTGACGGCGGCGATCCGCGCGGCGTACGCCCGCGGGCGGCTGACGTCGTGCGATCCCAACCTCCGGCTGCACCTGTGGCCGAGGCCAGCGGAGCTGGAGAGGCTCTTGCGCGCGCTCATCCCTCTCTGCGCGGTGCTGAAGGTGTCGGACGACGAGAGCCACTTCGTCACCGGCCAGCGCCGGGTCGAGGACGCGCTGGCGTGGCTGGAACGGAAGGGCGTGATCCTCCCGGTGGTGACGCGCGGGGCGAAGGGCGCCTCCTTCCGCTTCCGGGGCGAGACGCGCCACGTCCCAGCGCCGCGCGTCAGCGTGGTGGACACCACCGGCGCCGGTGACGGCTTCACCTCGGGCCTCCTCTATGGCCTCACCCGGCAGGCGGGGACGCGGGCGCAGCTCGAAGCGCTCTCCGTCGAGGTGGTGGAAGGCCTCGCCCGCTTCGCCTGCCTGGTGGGGGCGCACGCAGTGACGCGCCTGGGCGCGGTGGCGGGGCTGCCGACCCTGTCCCAGCTGGCGCGTCACCGGCGCTGACTCGCCTGGCAGCGGGCGACTCCGGGCGCCGAGCTGTCGCCCGCGCAGAAGGAGCCTCAGTACGCCCCCTGGGGAGGCGACGAAGAGGGCCGGCGGCCAAACCAGTGAGCCGCGGGGGCTCGGCCAGAGCGGTGTTCAGAAGTGGTAGAGGATCCTC
>JBFMHF010000066.1:0-37546 GCA_040752975.1 Myxococcota bacterium | reverse complement strand
GTCGGCCCCCAGCCCTGCGGCTTGCTGGGCGTCTCCGTCTTGCCGGGCGCCGACGGCGTCTCCGTCTTTCCGGGCGCGTTGTTGCGGACGCGGCCGGTGTTCGTGTTGGAGGGGCGACGTCCGATGGGGCTGGTCATGGGCGCAAATCCTTTGGTGGCTGAACGACGGGGTAACACGTCGAGTCTTACCCGTGTGCAACGGAAAGTCCAAGCCACGGGCCTTCCCCTCGCGGCGCGGGTGCTGTGCTATGGCGCCTTCCCGCGGTGGCTCGCTTGCGCACGGCCCCGCGCGTGGGTGTGGCCCTGATGTGGACTTCGACATGAGCCGTTCCAGCACGTTGACCGACACCCACGTGCGCGACTTCTACGCGTCGGGCGGGGGCGATCGCATGTTCTCGCGCGCCCACGCGACGCCGGCCATCCTCGACTACCTCGAGCGCGAAGAGCGGTACGTGAAAGAGGTGTTCCGGCAGCTGTCTCCGCGGCACCTCTTCGAGGTGGGCTGCGGCACCGGCAGCTACCTCGACTGGGCCGAGCGCCACCGCGTCGACTACGACGGCGTCGACCTCGTCTCACACCTGGTGGAGGCGGGCCGCAAGCGCCTCACCGGCTCGGCGCGAACGAGGCAGAAGCTGCACGTGGGCTCGTGCCGCGAGGTGGCGGCGCTGTTCGACGCGGAAGGCCTCAAGGAGCGCGCGCGCGACGTGGTGGTGCTCTTCCCCTTCAACTGCTTCGGCAACGTGGCCGAGCCCGCGCGGGTGGTGCACTCGCTCAAGCACGCCGGGGCGCGGGTGCTGGTGAGCGGCTTCGTCCCCACCGACGAGGCCACCGGCGTGCGCCGGGAGTACTACCTCAAGAACGGCTTCACCCGCCTCACCGACACGCGCGACGAGCTGGGGGTCCTCTTCACCTCGGCCGAAGGGCTGCACTCCTGGGCGCTGGAGCCGGCGGTGCTGGAGCGCCTCTTCTCCCGCGAGGGCTTCCGCCTGGCGCACGCGGAAGCGCTGGGGCCCGTCGCCCGGGCGGCGCTCTTCGAGGCGAAGACGTGAGCCTCCTGCTGCACGACGTCTTGAGCCCGGAGCTCTTGTCGCGACGCGGCGACGCGGTGGCCGTGGTGCAGGGGGAGAGGAGCGTCACCTTCCGCGCGCTGGACGAGGCGTCGAGCCGCCTGGCGGCGCTGCTTCACGCGAAGGCGGGCGCGCTACCCACGCCGCTGGTGGGCGTCACCTCCGCCGTCACCATCGAGTCCGTCATCGGCATCCTCGGCGTGCTGAAGGCGGGGCTGGCGTACGTGCCGCTGGACATCCGTTCGCCGCCGGATCGCCTCGCCCGCATCGTCCGCGACGCGAAGCTCGAGGTGCTGCTCCTCGACGCCCTCGCCTTCCCCGAGGCGCCCGCCCTCGCCGCGGTGGAGAGCGTGAAGGACGTCATCTCGCTGGAGCCCTCGGCGCCGGCAGGCCCCCGCGCGCTCGCCTGGCGAGAAGCGCTCGATCGCCCGCCGTTGGCCGCGCCGGTGAAGGTGCTCATCGACGACCTCGCGTACGTCCTCTACACGTCGGGCTCCACCGGAGAGCCCAAGGGCGTGATGCTGACGCACCGCAACGCGCGCACCTTCGTGGACTGGATGGAGAAGGAGTTCCAGGTGACGAGCGAGGACCGGCTGATGAGCCGCTCGCCGCTCAACTTCGACCTCTCCGTCTTCGACGTCTTCAACGCGCTCAAGGCGGGCGCGACCCTCATCGTCCACGACGGGCGGCAGGCGAAGCACGAAGACGGACCGGCGAGGCACCGCGCGTACGTGGACACGCTGCGGAAGCACCGCGCCACCATCCTCTACACCACGCCGTCCACCTTCATGACGTTGCTGGACAAGGGCGGGCTCGACGCGACGTGCGCCCTGCGGCTCATGCTGTACGCGGGGGAGCCGTTTCGCCCGCCGCTCCTCAAGCAGCTCATGCTGGCGCTGCCGAAGACGAAGGTGGCGAACATCTACGGGCCCACCGAGACGAACATCGTCACCTGCTACTGGCTGCCCGGCCCGCCCGAAGGCACGCAGCCCATCCCCATCGGCGTGGAGGTGGACGACACGGACATCATCGTCGTCGACGACGCGGGCCGGCGCTGCGGCGTGGGCGAGGTGGGCGAGTTGTGGGTGCGCGGCGGCACGGTCTGCGTGGGGTACTTCGGGAAGGACGAGCTGACGGCGCAGCGGCTGGTGAAGAGCCCCTTCCACCCCTTCCCGGCGTGGTACTGGCGCACCGGCGACTACGGCTTCCGGCGCGAGGACGGCGTGCTGGTGTACCACGGGCGCCTCGACAACATGGTGAAGACGCGGGGCTACCGCGTGGAGCTGGGCGACGTGGAGTCCGCCATCGCGCAACTGCCCGAGGTGAGCATCGGCGCGGTGGTGCCGCTGCCGCACGAGCGTCACGGCAGCGTGCTGGTGGCGCTGGTGGTGCCGCGCGAAGGAAAGACGGTGTCGGTGGAGGCGCTGAAAGCGCACCTCACCAGGACGCTGCCGGAGTACATGGTGCCGGTGGCCATCGAGGTGCGCGGCGAGCTGCCTTCCACTTCGACGGGCAAGGTCGACCGCCAGCGGCTCATCGCCGAGCTGAAGGCCGCGCGGCAGCTTTGACATTTCTCCTCTCCAAGGAGCGCACGTGGAGTCGATTTTTCACGCCGTCATCGAAGAGAACCTGAAGAGCCAGCGGGCCTCCATTCAAGAGGTGTTGAGCCGCAGCCGCATGTTCGACGCCGACGTCGTCGAGCTCAAAGGCCGCATGCTGAAGGTGGACGACCACTGGCTGGCCGACTTCGCCTCGTGCAACTACCTCGGCTTCGACCTCGACGAAGAGATGATGGCCAGCATCGAGCCCGAGCTGAAGCGCTGGGGCGTGCACCCGAGCTGGTGCCGGCTGGTGTCCAGTCCCCACATCTACGCCGAGTGCGAGGAGCGCCTCGCCGCGCTGATGCACGCGCCGGACTTCCTCATCCTCCCGACGGTGACGCTGGTGCACATCGGCGTCATCCCCGCGCTGATGGGCAAAGACGGGGCGATGTTCCTCGACAAGTTCGCCCACATGACGATGTACCAGGCGTGCAAGATGGCCCGGGACTCGGGCAGCGCGCTGGCCAGCTACCCGTCGGGGGACTTGAAGCGCCTCGAGCAGTTGCTGGAGCAGCACCGGGACAGGAAGAAGAAGCTCATCCTCCTCGACGGCGTCTTCAGCATGACGGGCAAGTACCCGGACCTGCCGGCGATGGTGAAGCTGGCGAAGCAGCACGGCGCCATCATCTACGTCGACGACGCCCACGGCTGGGGCGTGGTGGGCGAGAAGCCGGACGCGGCCATGCCGTACGGGCGCCGCGGCAACGGCATCGCCGCCCACTTCGGGCTGGACTACGAGCGCGATCACGTCATGTACGTGACGGGCTTCTCCAAGGCCTACTCGTCGCTGGCCGCGGGCCTGGCGTGCAGCAGGGAGACCAAGTCGTTCCTCAAGGCCTACGCCACGCCGTACGACCTGTCTGGCCCCTGCCCCACCGCGTCGCTGGCGAGCCTCCTGTCGGCGATGGCGCTGAACGAGAAGAAGGGCGAGACGGCGCGGAAGAAGCTGCTCGACTTGACGCGCATGGCCATCAAGGGGCTGCGGGAGCTCGGCTTCCACGTCGACAACGACAACGACTTCCCCATCCTCTCGGTGTGGGTGGGCGACAATGAGCGCCTCATCGAGGCGTCGAAGATCCTCTGGGACGCGGGCGTGCTGCTGACGCTGGGGCCGTACCCGATGATCCCCAAGGGCCAGGAAGAGCTGCGCATCACGCTGACGTCGGCCAACACCGAGCAGGAGGTGGCGGAGCATCTCCTCGCGGGCTTCAAGAAGGTGCGCGACTACCTGGCGAAGGTGAAGGCGCCGCTGCACCCGACGCCGTGACGCCGCCGGACTTCCTCGCCGGGCACCTCGCCGCCGCCGGCTTCTTCGCGCGCGCACGGGACGTGTCCGTCGAGGGAGGACAGGACGCGTGGGTCCTGCGCGGCACGTCGGATCGCCGGTGGACGTACGCAGGCGGCGACGTGGCGCGCGTGCTGGCGATGCTGCGGCGCGACGACACGCATTTCGCGGCGGTGAGCCTGGAGCTGGCCGATGCGCTCACAACGCACGCCGACGCCACAGACATCGCCACGCGACGGCCCCCGGCCCCTGCGACGAGAGAGCCGAGAGACGGCGCCGCAGCAGCGCGGGAGACAGGGGTGCTGGCCGACGACGCGCGCCACGCGACCGTGGGCCAGGAGCCAGGACGCCCTCCCGAGCCGAACCTCGCAGCACGTGCCCAGGCGAAGCCGGCTTCGACCGCGAGCCGCGTGGTGTGGCGCCGGGACGCGCGCACCTTCACCCTGCCGCCGGAGGTGACGTTGCCTCCTGGGCCCTTCGCCGTCTGTGCGCTCACCGGGGCGGACGCGCCGCGCATCGACGAGCACTGGGAACACCGGGACGACGTGTCGCTCGCGTACATCCGGGAGTGCGTGCAGCGCGATCCCGCGCTCGGGGTGCGGGTGGAAGGCGAACTGGTGGGCTGGGAACTGGTGCATGACGACGGCGCCATGGGCGCGGCCTTCGTGCTGCCGGCGTGGAGGAGGAAGGGCGTGATGCGCTCGCTCCAGCGGGGGATGGTGGAGGCGCTCCGCGCGCGCGGACTGCCGGTCTTCAAGCACGTGTCGCTGGACAACGGGGCGTGGCTCCCCGCGCAGGAGGCGGCCGGGTGGCGGCGCGTCGCGGACTCGTGCTGGCTGGAGGTCCGCAGGGACTGAGTCCTCCTCCCGTGCCGCGGCCACGCGCGAGGCGCTCTTCATTCGAGGACCGGCAGGCGGTCGAAGTCCATCGACCTGAGCGGCGCCTCCTTCTCGATGCGCTCCGGCCGGCTGTCCAGCCGCCGCTCCGCTGGTGTTTTTGACGCACGCGACAGCTGCGCCACGTCCAGCCAGGGAGAGTTCCACCGCAGCCCCGCCTTCGGTGTCACCTGCGCGCGCCGGCGGGCCGAAAGGAGAATCCTCCGGCGACAATCCGCCGTGCACCGTCCATCTGGTACCGTGCCGCGCCGTGCCCGTCTCTGCCCCCGAGCGCGCCGAGCTGCTCGCACTCGTCGAGCGCGAACGCGCGAGGTTGAACGACTACGCAGCGAAGTTGACGGCCGCGCCCCTGCACGAAGCGGCCAGGGCCGACGTCCTCATCGCGCTCCGCGGCCTCGACGAGCTGCTCCACTGGGCCGAGGTGACGCCGGCGCCGCTCGAACTCCCAGCGCGCGCGGCCTTCGCCTTCAAGCGCGCCGTCAACGCTCGCACCGCGCTGCTCCGCCACACGCCGGCCCTGGAGGGAATCCCACCCGCGCTCGACCCGACGCAACAGCCCGGAGGAGCGCACCTCGTCGACTACGGGCGCGGCGGCTACTTCCTCTTCGCCGACGAGCGCTTCCCCGAAGGCGTGCGCTTCGATGATCACCCGCGGCTCGCGCGGCTCGCGCGCTCCATCTCGTCCACGCTCGGCCGGGGTGAGGGCTGGCGCTCGCTCCTCTTCACCTCGGGCATGGGCGCCATCAACACGGTGATGGACTACGCGGCCGCGCGCGCTGCGAGCGAAGGGCGCAGGCTCCTCCTCGGGGCCCACGCGTGGATCGAGCTGCAGGAGTACGCCCACCACACCTACCCCGGCCGCTTCGCCCCCATCGACGAAGCCGACACCTCTGCGCTCGTCGCGGCGCTGGGCGACTCCACCGTCTCCGCGCTGGTGCTGGAGCCGCTCGTCAACCACCCGCGCGCGCCCGTCGTCGACCTCCCTACGCTGCTCCGCGCCCCGGTGGTGGGCGAGAAGCTGCTGGTGCTGGACCTCGCACTGACACCCGAGCTCGACGTCGACACCTTGCTGGGCTCCGCACCGCCAAGGGGCCTCACCGTCGCCCTCGTCACCAGCGGCGTGAAGTTCTTCCAGGCCGGTTGGGACGTGAGCAAGTCGGGTCTCCTCGAGCTGCGCTTCGACGCCGACGCCTTCCCCTTCGCGCACGACCCGTACCGCGAGCTCATCCTCCTCCGCGGGCGCTCGGGGCGGGTGCCCTCGATGGAGGAGGCCGAGCTCGCCGACCTCGAGACTCACGCGACGCTCCGCAGCCGGCTGGCGCGCCTCGACGAGAACACCCGCACCCTTGCGCTCTCGCTGGACGCCGCGCTGCAGGCACGACGGCTGGGCTCCGTCTCGTCTCCCTGGCTGCCTTCCCACCCGCAGCACGCCTTGGCACGCGCCCTCGGCACGGGCGGGCGCTTCGTCTACCTCGACTTCAATCCAGCGCGCCTGCCGCCCGCGCGGTTGACAGGCCTCGACCGCGAGCTGGCCCGCCTGGCGACGCAGCGCGGAGTCCCGCTGATGGTGGCCACCACCTTCGGGCTCGCCCTGCCTCACGTGTGCCTGCTGGCGCACCCCACCGAGGGGTTTCGCCTGCGACTCTCACCGGGCAGCGGAAGCGCCGACGTCGTGCCCGCGCTGGTGGAGCTCGTCGCCGCGCTGGCCTGACATCACGGCGCCTGGAACACCATCGCGCGGACGTTCTCCGGCATGGGCAGCGTCACCACGGCACCCGTCGCCAGGTCCGTGCGTCGGAGCTCACGCGTGTAGCCGCTCCACGCGCCCCCTGCGCCGATGGCGCTCTGCTTGGTGGACTGGCCCCCGGTGGGGACGCTGCGGCGCGTAGCGAGCGTCGCCGGATCGAGCTCGTAGAACTTCTCCCCGTACACGTCGACGAACCACACGGTCCCCTCCGCGAAGAGCAGGTGGTCTTCGTTGGCGAGGAGGTCGTTCGCCCCGAACTCCGGCGTGGTGATGTCGCGCTGCGTGACGACCGAGTCGGTCGACGCATCAATCGCAAAGAGGCGCTTCGCACCCGTCGCGACGAAGTGGGTGAGCGCGTAGCCACGCCCTCCTCCTGTCGCGACCGACGCGCCCAGCCCGGTCTCTCCCATCAAGACCACGTTGGCGCTCGAGGTCCCGTCCGCGCGCACGTGGGCGACGCCCTTCTCCTGGCCCAGCATGCGCGAGTAGAGCGACCAGCAGCCGTCGGGGCCGGCCGCGATGAGGCCGCCCGTGCCGTTGGGAAGGCCGCCAGTGTTGGTGTGCGTCGTCGTCTGACTCGCCGTGTCGTAGCGGTAGATGGGGCCCGGGTCCGCCAGCGTGCCCTCCTCAGCCCACCACACCGCGCCAGCGCCGTACGCGGGGTACTTGCCGCCCGACGCGCCCGGCAGGTCGCTCCCCGCACCGGTCGCGAGGTCGAGGCTGCGAATGCCGTTGTCGCCCTGGAACCACAGCTTCCCGGCCCCCAGCGCGAGAATCCCGTCTCCGCCCTGAGACGCCCCGACGCCGGTGAAGCGCTTCACCTCGTGGCCGTCGCGCGTGTCGATGCCCACGACGACGTCGCTCCACAGGTGCACCCACAACGTACCCGGGCCGCCATCGAAGGAGACACCCGCGTCGGCGCCGCCATCGCTCATCGAAGAAGCGCCCCCGCAAGCGCTCAGCGCGCCCATCGCCATCAGGAGAATTGCCGACTTCATTCTCATGTCGCTGCCCATATGCCGGGGGAAACGCAGAGGAAACAGGGAAGAGGACACGGGCTTTCCTCACGCCCGCACGCGCGGGACGCAGTAGAACGGCGCGGTGCCGCAGCCGCTGGCTCCCTTCGCCTATTCGCGCGTCTTCGAGCGCCCCGAAGACCTCCACCTCGCCTTCCTGCGCGACGTGGAGGGCGACCTCGGTTTCGCGCTGAAGGAGACGCAGCGCCTGTCCGGCAACCCCGTGCGACGGCTCGCCGAGGTGCAGTGCGGCCCGGCCCTGTACGCGCGCGCCTTCGCGGCCAGAGGTGGGCAGGCCCTCGCCGTCGACACGTCCCAGCCGATGCTCGACTTCGCCAGGGGCCTCGAGCGCGGAGAGGCGTTGGAGCTGCTCCTGCAGGATCCACGGGAACTCTCCTTCCCCCCCGTCGACACGCTGCTCTTCCCCCTCGACTCCTTCGCGTACTTCACCACCGACGCCGACGTGCTGGCCTTCTTCGCCGCGGCTGAACGCTGCCTCGCCCCGAGAGGCGTCGTCTTCGTCGAGGCCAACCACCCGAAGGAAGCGGGCTACATCGACTACGGCGTGGTGTACCCGCGCTCGCAGACGGAAGACCCGCGCCGCCAGGTGCGCGCCGAGTGGGCCGTCAACCACCCGCGCTACGACTGGGTCACCGGCCTCAACCAGACGCAGATCCGCATCACGGTCCGCGAAGACGGTGTGGAGAGGAGCCGCGTCATCGACTCCACCGAGCGCGTGTACTGGCCTGCCCAGCTGCGGCTCCTCGCGGAGAAGTCGCCCTTGCGCGTCGTGCGCTTCCACGGAGGGTGGACCGACGCGCCGCTGGGCTGGGAGTCCCCCGTCCAGGTCTTCACCCTGATGCGCCCCGAGGAGTGCCCGCCCCCATGAAGCAGAAGCTCGGCATCTCGAAGCTGCTGGTCGTCTACGCCCACCCCGCGCGCGAAGAGAGCCTGTCCGGCGCCATCCTCGAGGCCTTCACCCGGGGCGCGACGTCGGCGGGCCTCGAGGTCCGCGTGCGCGACCTCTACGCGCTGGGCTTCAACCCGGTCGTCTCGAAGCAGGACTGGTTCGACGGCTTCACCGGCAAGGTGCCCCCCGACTGCGAGGAAGAGCAGCGCCACGTCACCTGGGCCGACGCCCTCGCCTTCATCGCGCCGGCGTGGAACTGGTCGATGCCCGCGATGCTCAAGGGCTATCTCGATCGCGCCTTCGTCATCCCCGGCTTCTCCTTCTCCTCCGACGCCACCGGCAGCACCTACCAGGGCGGACTCTTGAAGCACAAAAAGGCGCTCATCCTCCAGACGCTGGGCGGCAACCTGCAGACGGGCTTCCGCTTCGGAAACGTCGCCGACTACGCGCAGGGCCTCGTCTCGGCGATGCACTACTGCGGCATTCGCAACACGCACGTGCAGCAGTTCTGGAACATGTACAAGCAGACGAAGGACGCGCCCGGGATGTCCGCGCTGCTGGAGCGATGCCGCGCGCTGGGCGAGCGCTTCGACGAGCAGGACGACGCGCTGGTGCAGGGGCTCTCGACGTGCTGATGCGCTTAGAGCGCGTGGAGTTGGTGCAGGTAGCGGTGCCGTTGGCCGCTCCGTTCCGCACCGGCGTCAGCGCGCTCAGTCACTGCGACAGCCTGCTGGTCCGCGTGGACGGGGGCGGCGTCACCGGCTGGGGTGAAGTCGTGGCCGACACCCGCCCGTCCTACGCACCCGAGACCCTCGTCACCGCGCGCCACGTGCTCACTGACTTCCTCATCCCGGCAGTGGTGGGGAAGGACTTCGCCAAGGTCGAGGACGCGGTGGCCCAGTGGGCCTGGGTGCGCGGCCACCCCATGGCGAAGGCGGGCCTCGAGCTCGCGCTGTGGGACTGGTGGGGGCGCGCCACGGGGAAGAGCGTCTCCGAGCTGCTCGGCGGTACGCGCGCCCGCGTGGAGGTGGGCGTCAGCGTCGGCGTCGCGGAGTGGACGGAGCTCAAGGCGATGCTCGAGCGCTTTCAACGCGAGGGCTACGCGCGCTTCAAGCTGAAGGTGACGCCGCGTTGGCTCGACAAGCCCCTCATCGCCGCGCTCGTGGCGCTGGGCCCATCGCCTCAACTGGCGGTGGACGCCAACGGGACGTTCCAGCCGGAGGACACGCCGCTCCTCCGCAAGCTGAAGGGGCTGCAGTTCGTCGAGCAACCGCTCGCCTGGGACGACCTCGTGCAGCACGCCGCGCTGAGAAAGGCCGGTGGACCTCCGGTGTGTCTCGACGAGAGCATCGGCTCCCTCGCCGCCCTCGAGTCCGCCCTCGCGCTCGAGGCCCTGGACGTCCTCAACGTGAAGCCGGGCCGCGTCGGAGGCCTTCTTGCCGCGAAGGCCTGCCTCGAGCGCGCCCACGCCGCGGGGGTTGAGACGTTCGTCGGAGGAATGCTCGAGACGGCCATCGGCCGCGCGGGGAATGTCGCGCTCGCCAGCCTCTCCACGGTGACGTTGCCCTCGGACCTGTCGGCGTCGAATCGGTACTTCGCGCAGGACCTCGCCACGCCCTTCGTCCTCGGGCCCCAGTCCACGCTCGCGGTGCCCACCGGGCCGGGGCTGGGCGTGGAGGTCGATGAGGCGGCGGTGCGGCGCTTCGAGCGGTGAGGGCGCGGCGGAGCGATGGGTTGCACAGTACGCGGTCCTCACGCGGCTGGGCGTGGAAGTCGACGAGGTAGCGGTGCGGCACTTCGAGCGGTGAGGGCGCCGCGGGAGCGACGGGGCGCACAGCACGCGGTCCTCACGCGGCTGGGCGTGGGCGACGACGTGGCGGTGCGGCGCTTCGAGCGGTGAGGGCGCCGCGGAGCGATGGGTTGCACAGCACGCGGTCCTCACGCGGCTGGGCGTGGAAGTCGACGAGGTGGCGGTGCGGCGTTTCGAGCGGTGAGCGCGCGGCGGGAGCGACGGGTCGCACGACACCATCGCGGCGAGGTGATGCGGTCGAAGCGCGTTGGGGGAATCGCTGCGGACGTGGCCCCGGGGTGAGCGGTGAAGGGCGAGTACGCGATGGCTGTGCCGAAAGCACACGAGCCTCACGGTCTCACACCGACGATGCCCCATGGTCCCGCTTGCGGGACAACCCCCTTGCGGCTGGCCCCCACGTTCCGGCCCGCGCCCGTCAACTGCGCCCGACTCCAGATCGGGCTGGATCTCCGTCAGCCCATCGGCGCTCCCTCGATGATCCACTCAGCCACCCAGTCAGGAGCCGGAAGGCGAGCCCCCTTCTACAAAGTCTCAGCAGTTTCGACGCCACCGAAGCGAAATCGAGGACTTCGCGGGGCGAGCTCGTCGGCGCGATGTCCGTGCAACCGTGCGAATTCAATCACCTCAGGTCCAATCTGCTGAGACTTTGTAGAAGGGGGCGCGTGAGTCCCCCCTGCTCCGGCGGTCGAGAACTCGACCCGGCGGATCGGCTCAGATCGGACGTCGTCGCGCTTCCTCATGGTGAGTCGCGAGGCTGATCGCTCCAACGCTGATGCCCCCTCGTCGCCCGCGCGGACAAGCCCCTGCACACCTCCACGTCGAGCCCGTCGTCGAGATGGCTTCGGCCAGCCCTTCCTTCCCAGCGACCGACACGACCGCATGACGGACTCAGCGCCTGCCTGCCAGATCGCCGACGCGGCGAACGGTCGCGCTCCCTCACGGTGAGTCGCGCTGATCGCCCCAGGGCTGATGCCCCCTCGTCGCCCGCGAGGACGAGCCCTGCACACCTCCACGTCGAGCCCGTCGTCGAGATGACTTCGGCCAGCCCTTCCTCCCCAGCGACCGACACGACCGCATGACGGACTCAGCGCCTGCCTGCCAGATCGCCACCGCCGCAAATGGACGCACCCCGCCAGGGACTGCGCCCGCGCCGATGCACCTCGCTCCCGCTCCGGTGATGCCTGCGCGCCTCGAGGCCCAGCGTCACCTCCACGGCGTCGCCGAGGCCGGCTCTCGCTCTTGTGAGAACTCGCAGGGAACACTCATGAAAGCCGACGGCGGCAGAAGAGTGTGCGCAGCGCGCCCGGCCAACCTCCGCCTCGAAGCGCGACGAAGCCTGACTTCAGCGCCGCGTCTTCCCCACGGGCCTCCGGCGAGTGGCGCCTCGCCTGGCCTTCGCGGACTTGCGCCGCCCTCGGGCGGAAATGGCCTCGCCGACGGCTCGCGTGCCCCCCAGCGGCGCGACGACGTCGGGGAGCCGCCGTGCCTTTCCTCGACGGCGCGCCTCCGCCGCCAGCGCCACCTGCACCTCCAACTTCTCGAAGAGCAGCGGCACCCAGCGGCCGAAGCCCACGCCCCCGTTGTTGACGCGGCGACGCTTCCCCCCGGACGTCCCGACGAAGCCAGCGCGGAACTTCCTGGGCGCGTGCGGCTTGACCGGCACCTCGAAGACGACCTCCTCCTGCGTCACCTCCACCGGCGCGCGCTGCAAGCGGGCCCGGCCCCAGCGCAGCTCCAGGGTGAGCGCCGCGGGCTCGTCGAGGCGCAGCCCTTCGGTGGCCACCACGAAGCGCAAGCCATCGCGCACGCCGTCGGACACCTGCTGAATCGCCACCCCGCCTTCGACGCACTCGGAGACGATGACGCGCCCATCCGGCAACCGCGCCGCCTTCCCCCGGCGAAGCCGACGCGCCGCCTCGAGCGCCGTGCCCGGTCCGTCCACCACGTTGCTGCGCAGGAACGCCGTGAGCCGCGCCCGGATGCGGCCAAGCGAGGCGCCCTGCGTCCGCGCCTCGACGAATTGCTCCGCCACGTCCAGCGAGTCACCGCCTTCCAGCGCGCGCACCCTCCGGTTGAGCGCCTTCGCCCGCTCGGCCCACAGCGCGAGGTGCGCGCCGCGCCGAGCCTCATCCATCTTCCCGAGCGCGAGATCGACCAGTCCGTCGACTGCCTCCACCAACGAGAGCGCCCGCTCGAGATCGAGCCCCGTGCGATCCGCCTCGGGCTTGAGGACCGGCAACAGCCGCAGCGCTCGCTGCCGCTGCGACAACTCCCGCCGCGCCGCCAACTGCACCACGCGCGTCAGCGCGGCGAAGACGTCGTACCGAGCCGCGTGCCGCGCGCGGAAGGTGAGCTTCACTCCGACGGCCACCTCGCGACCGCGATCGACCTCGTCGGCCAGCGAGCGGACGAGGCGGTACAGCCTCACGGCCGCCTCGCGATGTCCGCGCAGCACCACCCGCACCTGCGCTTCGTCGAGGCCCAGGCGGCGCAACGCCTGGTACGTCATGCGCGACAACAACCACCCACGTACCAGCGGCGCGGGCTTCAGCTTCCCCAGGGCCCGGCGCTCGTCTCGCGTGGCCGCGCGGAGCTGCAGCTCGCGGAGGTGTCGCTTGTAGTCCTCCTCCATCAGCAACTCGGGCACGTGCCCGTAGCCCATGCGGTGCGCGCTGAAGCTGACGTGGGTGCGGTCGACGGTACAGGCCGTGCCCTGGTCCAGGCACTCGAAGAGGCCGATGTTGTCCGGCGTAAAGGAGCCGTGCGCGTAGCGGAGCCACCACGCGTCGGCCAGCTCCACCACCTTCCTCCGCAACAAGAGCAGGTACGCGCGCGCGGGCGTCACCCCCGTCTTCCGGCCGCGCTCCGAGGCGAGCAACTGGGCCACCTCGTCCAGCACGTCCTTGAGCGCGCGCCGGTCGTCCGAGAAGAGCCACAGGTGGCCCATGCGCCAGAACTGCCCGGAGCGGACGTGCAGCCCCACCCGCACCTCGACGTTGTCCGACGGCCGGGTGATGGTGGCGCCGGAGTCGATGATGGCCAGCCACCGGTTGGACGGCACGCCGCTGGCTGCGAGGTAGTCGGCGTAGAAGGCCTCCTGCAGCGCGCGCGAGAGGAACATCTTCCCGTGACGCGACGCCCAGTCCTTCCTGCGCGGTAGCAGCCCCGTCGCCACGCCCTTGAGCTGCACGTCCACCCGCTCCCGCCGCCGCCCCTGGGCGTCACGGCGCTGCCCGACAGCCACCAGCACGGCGCGCCCGTCTCCCTGCACGGCGCCCGGGTAGCCCTGGTAGCGGGTGGCGAAGCCTGTCGCCACCGGCGACTCGCCTTCCACGGCCGGCCGCAGCGCGAAGCGTTCCAGCAACGCTCGCTCGAGCCGCTTCGTGAGCCGATGGAAGCGCGGCACCTCGACGCCCAGCCGCTCCAACTCTGCGAAGTTCACCAGCAACACCCGCGGCCCGGCCTGCGTGTCGTGTGCAAGCGGAATCGGCACCAGCAGTTTCTGACGCGTACGTTCGGACAGCCGAGCCGGCGCTTCCCACGGGCGCAGCGGCGCGAGGCGCGTCGTCATGGCACCAGCACCGCCGGACAGATGACGTCGAACTCGCCCGCCGGGTCTTCCACCACACAACGCGCGAAGGCGGTGACTGCGCGGCCTCCCAACGCCAGCACGCCCACCTCGACGCCACACCCGCGCCACGTGACGCGGCCCTCCACCTCGAAGGGGAGGCGCGTCCTCGGAAGCTCGACCCGGGCTTGCAGCACGCCGGCGCCCTCCTCGGCTTCCGCGGAGTCGCGCTCGGCGTACGCATCGTCGAAGGGCTTGAAGACCATCTCGCCGCCGCCAGCACCGCCCGCGCTCACCGGCGGGCTTTCCGAGGGGAGCCAGGTGGCCACGTAGCGCGCGGCGTGTCCCACCCGTGCGCGACTCCCCCGTCGCGTCGACGACCGTGACAGTCGCTCCCCCCCGCGCTCCCCCAGGTGCGTGGGCGCCTCCCTCGAGCCCTTCCGGCCAACGCTGCCAGCGCGGCTCTTTCCGCCACCAGGGGCCGCGCGGCCTCGCGCCGAAGGCGTCTGCACCTCGGCCAGCGCCGGCAGCGCACGGCGGGCGAGCATCGAAGAGAAAGGGGCTGGCCAGACTGGCGCCCGCAGGTCCCCGAAGTCGAGAGACGGAGTGGACCACCACGCCACGGCACCCGCCGCCTCCCCGTCGGAGGCGAAGCGCACCGCGCCCCGCTCATCGCGACGAAGCTCCGAGGCCTGCACCACGCGCGGCGCGAGACTGCGCGACGCCAACCTCGCCTCGAGGCGCCACAGGCTCTGCAACACCCGCGCGTGAGAGGTCCTCACCGCGTGCGCGTCCGCCTCGGACAGCACCACCGCGAGCGGGCCCGCGCGCTTCTTCGCGGCGACGAAAGCCACCACCTCTTCGACGGCGCCCTTCGGAGCTCTGAGGCCGAGCAGGTCGAGCCACGGCGCACGCATGGCGTCGACGTACGCCGCGTAGAGGAGCCACTCCCTGCCGTGGGGAGGCTCGGTAAGGACGAAGTCGCCGGGCACCCCCACCGCCGAGGGCATCGCCACGTCCGGCAGGCGCTGGCCCGGCGCGCATGCCGCCACGATGGCGTCCGCCCACGCGCGAGAGAGGAAGAGGGGGCGCAACGGCGCTTCCAGCCCCTCGGGCAGCTCCACCTCGAAGCGCAGGGCGCGGCGATGCGCGCGCCACCGCCGCAACACCAGGCCCGGCGACGCCTCCAGGAGCGCGTCCGCGCGCTGGACCAACTCGGTGACTTCCAGTGACGCCATCGCCAGGGCGCGCAGGCTAGCAGCCCGGGGCGCGCGGACGAGCCTCGACGCGAGCGACCGCCTCCGGCCGCCTGGCCGCCGGGTTGCCGCATGCCGCGTCGCCGCCCGTCACCTCCAGGCTCCACCCGCGCGTCACCTGCCACTCCAGCCGCCCCCTGGCGCCTCACTCTCGGGGGCGCGCACGCGCGGCCTTCTTCGAGGCCTTTCGGCCCGAGGCTGCACGCGTCGAGGGCTTCGACTTCGCCGCCTGCTCCAGCGCCCAGCTCGCCGCGCGCCAGAAGTTCTCGTACGGCTGCGCGCCCACCACCCAGACGTCCCCGCCAAAGTCCACCGCCGGCACGCCGCGCACGCCTCGCGCCTGCGCCTCGGCGCGCTTCTCCTCCACCCGCGCGAGGTACTTCTTCGAGGTGCAGGCCTTGAGCGCCTTCTTCACGTCCAGGCCCACCTCTGCTGCCAGCGCGCCCAGCTCGTCCGGTCCGTCGAGGTTGCGCTGCGCTTCCCAGTACGCCGCCATCGCTCGCTCGCGAAGCGCGTCCAGCTTCCCATGGTCGCGCGCGTACTCGGCCAGCGCCGTCACCCGCCGCGCATTCGGCACCCAGGAGGGCACCTGGTAGGCGTCGAGGCCAAAGCCGCGCGCCATCGCTGCGAAGCCCTCGTACCAACTGCGCACCGGCGGCAGGCCTTCCTCGGGCGTGTCCGGGTCCACCTCGAAGGGCTGCCAGTCCACCTCGAGCCCGCCGAAGTCTGTGGCCAGCCTGACCAGGCTGCTCCTCTCGACGAGGTAGCAATACGGTCAGGTGAAGTCGCTGTAGAGGATGACGCGCAGCACGGCCCCATCCTACCGGGAGCCGAGCGCCTCTTCCCCTTCCACCCGCTTCAGCACCGGCGCGAAGCGCTCGTACGCGGCGGTGAGGCCCAGCGCGAAGACGATGCCCGCGACGCCCAGCAGCGAGGTGTACGGCGGCGGCGAGGACAGGGCGAGGCGCAACATCACCGTGGCGACCGCGAGCCCGGAGTTGCGGAACACCGCGTGGTAGCTGGTGCTGTACCGGATGGAGATGAGCACCACCATCACGTCCGCGAAGATGAGCACCGTATAGAAGGGCTCGAAGAAGGCGGTGGGGTGCAGCGAGGTGACGACGCCCCACGCCGAGCGGAGCGCCAGCACCACCAGCGCGCCGATGAGGAGGAGGGCGATGACCTTCTTCGCGGCGATGAAGCGCTCGCGTTCCTCCACGTCGGCGGACAGCGGCCGGTGCTTCTGCAGGCCATAGAAGAAGCCCAGGCCGACGAAGAGCAGGAGCCCCCCCGCCGCGTCGGACACCATGTGCAGCACCGCGTCCTGCGCCTGCGGCCAGCGGATCGGCTCGTCCAGCTCGGCGAAGGCCTCGAAGCTGCGCCGCAGCAGAATGAGGGAGAAGATCTCGAACTGCTTGCCCGCGGCGGTGGAGACGGAGCGCGCGATGGCGAAGGTGAGGCTCGTCACCTCGTAGGCGAGCAGCAGGTAGAAGGCCAACTCGATGGCGTGGAAGTGGTTGCGGGGCAGCGCAGCGGCCAGGCGTTCCCCCAACAGGCCCACGCGCGCCAGCTCGATGACGGCGAGCGCCGCGACGAAGGCCACCACCAGGCCCAGCGAGAGGAGGCGTTTGTGCCGCGGGCTGTCGAAGGCAGCCTGGAGGCGATCGAAGACGCGAGTCAGCTGGCGCAGCACGGACTCTCCAGGGAGGCGGAGATGCGGACACACGAGCGCCCGCGACGCATGAGAGCCAGCCAGCCCGCTTCGAGGTGCGCCGCGCGAAACCCGAAGAAGGACGGCGACTTCACCGCCTCAGGGCGTCTCCCTCGCAGCGGCGGACGCCGACTGCCGCGCGGCCATTGCGCACCGCTCGGCCGGTGATGAGACTCTCCCGCCATGAGCCACGACTGGCCCCGGATGGCGGTGGTGTTCGCTTCGCTGCTGGGCGTGGGCTGTGGGGGAGGCGGGCCCTCCTCCGGCGCAGGCTGGACGAAGGTGTACCAGCCGACTTCGCTCGTGGTGGGCGGGGCGGTGGTGGTGGACGGCGACCGCGTCATCGTCGGCATCAAGGACGCGGTGGCCGTCTCCGACGACGACGGCGCCACCTGGGCGGTGAAGTCGGCCGGCCTCCCCATGGACCTCCCCTTCCAGACGTTGGTGGTGAGCCAGGGGAAGGTGTTCGCCGGACTGACCGAAGGAGTCTTCGTGAGCGCGGACCACGGCGAGACCTGGTCGAGGTCGGACACCGGCCTGCCCACCAGCGTGAGCCCCTACGTCCTGTTCGACACGGGCAGCGCCCTCCTCATCGGGATGAACGCCGGCGCGCCGGAGCCGGGGATGCAGGGAGGCGTCTTCCGCAGCACCAACGGCGGCGCCTCCTGGCAGCCGTCCTCTACCGGACTGCCGAGCGCTGCCGGGGTCTCCTCCTTCGCGAAGCTGGGCACGCTCCTCTTCGGCTGCTCCACCGGTGTCGCGAAAAGCTCTGACGATGGGCTGTCGTGGCAGCTCACCTCGTTGCCCAGCGGGAACGCGCTGTCGGCCGTGGCCAGGGGCAGTACCCTCTTCGTCTCGTCGTCGACCAACACGGTGTACCGGACCAGCGACGGCAGCGCCTGGGACGCGACGGGGCCGGGGCTCCCGGCGGATCCGGCCGACGTGCTCTTCACCGACGGGGCCTCGTTGTTCGCCACCGCCTTCGCCTCGGGGCGCAACGGGGTGTGGCTGTCGAAGGACCAGGGCACGAGTTGGCAGGCCTTCAACGAGGGCTTCGACTCGAACCTGCGGATTCTCGGCCTCGCCGTGCACGGCGACTGGCTCTTCGGCGTGGACTCCACCGCCAACGTCTGGCGCCGCGCCCGCCCGAGGTGACGCTCATGGCGCCGGGTGACACGTCTGAAGCGTGACACGCACAGGGTCCTTCATGCCCCGAACGACTCCGCAACCCAGGTCGCTGCGGCTGGTGAAGGGCGAGGTCTTCGCCTCGCTGCCCGCGTGCTCCTGCCCTGCCCTGGAGTTCACTCCGGCGTGGGTCGCGGCGAGCGCGCGGACACTCATCATCCCGGACCTTCCGTCCAGAGAACGTGGCGCCGGGTTCGCGCTGCGGGAGTGGACCATCGAGGCTCGAGGGGCTGTCACCTCACCCGGGCCGAGACCGAGGCGACTCAGGCGACGACTCCTGCGGCCGCTTGCGCTCGCGCCACGCAGCGCTCGAGACGACCGGCGACTTCACCTGCCGAGGCGGGCCTTCACGGGTGCAGCACCGCCCCGCCGATGACGTCACCCCGCCACTTCGCGCGCAGGGCCTCCTTCACCTCGGCCAGCGGGAAGACGTGCGACACGTACGGCTCGAGCCGCCCCGACTCCACCCAGTCCCACAGCAGCTTCTGTCGCGGCGGACGCAGGCCCGGGTTCACCACCGTGGAGATGATGGTGGGGCAGCCCAGCACGTCGACGCCCTTCATCATGATGAGGTTGGTGGGCAGTTGGTTGGCGTTGGGAGCGCCGCGGCCACCTTTCCCCTTCGCGACGAAGGGCGTGGCCGCCCAGCCCACGATGAGGAAGCGCGCGCCGAACTTGAGGCACTTGAGGCTCTCCACCGAGATGTCGCCGCCCACGCCGTCGTACACCACGTCGACGCCTTCGCCCCCGGTGAGCGCCTTCACCTCGTCGCGGAAGCGCCGCACGCCGGACTCGCCCTCGGGCGCGCGGGTGTTGAGCACCACGTCCGCGCCCTGGGCTTTCACCACCGCCAGCTTCTCGTCGCTCCGGCCCGTGGCGATGACGCGCGCGCCGAGGAGCTTCGCCACGTGCACCGCCGCCAGCCCCGTCGCGCCCGACGCGCCGTGGATGAGGACCGTCTCACCCGCCTGCAGCTTCCCGCGCGTCACCAGGCAGTGGATGGCCGTCTCGTAGCTGCCCAACAGGCTCGCCGCCTGGTCGAAGGACAGCGTGCCCGGGATGCGCCTCACCGCCTCCTGGGGCACCACGGCCCACGAGGCGAAGCCGCCCGCCGACTGGTACTCGCCCAGCGAGCGCGGCCCGGCGACGAAGCCGTCCACCAGCACGGCCTCTCCCGGCGTCACGCCTTTCACTTCGGCGCCCACCCCGGCCACCTCGCCCGCGTACTCGAGGCCCGGCGTGTACGGGGGCTTCGGCACGTGCTGGTACTGGCCGCTCAGCATGAGGAGGTCGACCCACCCCACCGCCGCGCTCTTCACTGCCACCAGCACCTCGTGAGGACCGAGCCGCTCCGGCCTCTCCATCGGCTCCAGGGCCAGGTGGTGCTCGAGCGCGTCCAGCGGAGACTCACCCAGCTCCTTCACCACCACCTTCAGGCCGCTCATGCGTCCATTGTGGGAAGCGGCGCGCGGTGTGTCACGTCAAACCGCGCTCGCGCCCCGTGCCCTCGCGTTCCTCCAGGCCCGGCTGCGCGACGGGGGCCGGCATCGAGGGCTGCGCGCCCAGCTGCCGGAAGAGCCCCAGCGCGTCCCACTCGGTGTGGTCGCGCACGATGCGGCCCTTCTTGTACTCGGAGAGGGTGATGCCGGTGACGGACGCGTGCTTGCCGGTGGCCGCCAGCTGCCCCAGCGCCGCGCGGTGCGTGCCTTCCGCCCTCCACTGCACGATGACGACGTCGCCGTCGGTGTTGAGCTGCTGCACGGTGAACTTCAAGTCGGGGAAGGCGGTGCGGTAGCTCACCACCGCCTGCTTCAGCCCGTCGCGGGTGAGCGTGCCCAGCAGGGGGTCGCGCCCCTGGTAGTGCGCGTCGATGCACTCCTCGATGAGCTCCAGCTTCCCCTTGCTCCAGAGCTCGTCGAACAACCGCCGGGACTGCTGCCTGATGTCGAGCGCCATGACGGTCCTCCTCGGGTGGCTCCCGGAGGTGGGAGCTCGCGGACCCGTAACTTCGCCCCGGCGCGCGCGCCCCGGCCGTTCGGCCTGTGGAGCACCCTCAGTCCACCAGCACCACGTCGACGCCTTCGTGCTGTGGGGGCTCGGACGTGGGGTCGAGGAACAGCCAGCGCAACAGGCCCCGGTAGAAGCCGAAGAGGGGCAGCCGCTGCGCCACCTCGTCGCGCACGCGCTCGCGGGTGGCCTTGAAGCTGGCGTGGCTCTCGCGGGTGAGGCGCTCACGCTCGTGGAGGAAGTTGGACAGGGGCTGGACCTGAATCTCGAAGGTGCGGCCGGCCCACCTCACCACCGACTTGAGCGCCGACCAGCCGGACTGCTTGCGCGAGGGCCGCGCCAGGTAGTCCTTGGTCTCGACGAATTCGAGCCTCCCGTGCCCCTCGTCCATCGGCAACTGGCGCGCGGTGAGCGCAGCGGCCGGAAAGCGGAGCTCGGTCAGGCGGGCCTGGAGCGCCCGGGCGTCGTCTTCGCTGCCCACCACCACCTTCACCCCGAAGACGTCCTTCACGAAGCGCGACAGGTGCTGCAGCTGCTTGTCCTTGAGGACGATGGAGTCGAGGTCGAAGAGCTCGTCCACCACCTTGTTCCAGATCTCCTCCTCCGCCTTGATGCGGGTGAGGACCCGGTAGACGTTGTGGGCGTTGGGGCCGGTGGGCTCGTACTCCACGACGTTGGAGACCAGCGCCGCGCGCATCCACCCGCGCTCGGCCGCGATGGCCAGCCGCGCCAGGATGCGGGTGCCGAGATCGAGATCGGTGGAAGACGCCACCTCTTCCTCCGACACGTCCACGGTGATGGTGAAGCGCTCACGGGTCCGCTCGACCTCGCCGATGGCCGAGCTGCGCAGGGCGTAGGCGCCGAGCAATTCGCCCGCCAGCAGCCCGGCGAGCGCGTGGAGGTCCTTCTCGCCGCGGCGGATCATCGCCTGGAACTCGCGGCGGGCGTTGGCCAGCGCAGCGCGGGAGAAGACGAGGCGCCTGCCCTGGGTGCCGGCCTCCAGTTCACCGCGGGCGCGCTCGAGCGCCACCACCAGCTCGTTGAGCGCGGGCGCCTGGCTCACCATCCACAACGGAGAGCGCTCCTGGGCGCCTTCCTTCGTCACCGGGCTGTCAGCCTTCGCGTCGGGGGCCATCGCGTGGCTGATGTAGCGCGAGGGCCCGCGTCGCTGAAGCAGACTCTGCCGTCGGGGAAACGAAACGCGCCTCAAGCCTCGCGCGCGGGAGGCACCCAGCCGGGGATGCGCTTCACCCCTTCGGTGAAGTGAGCCAACGCCACCTTCAGCTTCTCTGGCTGCGGCCGCGCCGGGAGGTACACCGCCAGCACCGGGAAGGGCTCCGGGGCGCAGCCAGGCAGCACCACTTCCAGCTCCCCCGCCTCCACCTCGCGCTCCACCAACCATTTGAGGGCCCGGCACACGCCCCGGCCGGCCAGCGCCGCCGCGCGCAGGGTGAGGTGGTTGTCCACCTCGAGGTCCGTCGACACGCGCACCCGCTCGGGGCCGCGCGGCGTCTGGAGCTCTTCCACCTCGGACAACCCGTAGGCGAGGTAGTTGTGGTGGGACAGCTCGTGCACCGACCTGGGACGGCCGTGCCTGGCGAGCCACGACGGCGCCGCCACCAGCACGAAGGAGAAGGCCCCCAGGGGCTTCGCCACCACGCTGGGCTCGCCTGGCCCGCCGATGCGGATGGCGAGGTCGACGCCGTCACGCACCAGGTCCACCACGCGATCGGTCAGCCCGATGTCCAGCTTGAGGCCGGGGTGCTTCACCTGCAGCTCCACCGCAAGCTGCGAGAGGTACAGCGCGCCCAGGCCCACCGGGAAGCTGAAGGCGAGCCGGCCGCTGACGCCCTCGCGCGCACCCTTCGCCGCCGCCTCCACCGCGTCCACGTCGCGCACGATGCGCCGCGCGCCGTCGAAGTAGGCGGCGCCCGCCTCGGTGAGCCGCACGCCGCGGGTGTTCCGCTGGAGCAGCTTGAGGCCCGTCTCCTCCTCGAGGCGGCGGATCCACTTGGACATGGTGGGCTGGGTGGTGCGCAGCATCAACGCGGCGCGCGACAGGCTCCCCGTCTCCACCACCCTGACAAAGGCGCGCATCAGCTCGAGCCGTCCCATGGCGGCCTTTATGCCGCGCGCGCGCGTGGAGGGCCATTCCACCGCGGCATGAGGCACGTGCCCAACCCTCCCGTACCGCGAGGTGGGGCTGGTCAGCATCATCCTCACCGAAGCGTCGAGGCGACGCCGCAACCCGAGGAGCTGACCATGGACGCGCTGAACGAAATGAAGCTCGGAGCCTTCGCGGCGCTGGCGCCTTCCCCCGCGAAGAAGAACCTTCACCCACTCGACTGGACCCTGGTGTCGGTGGGCTTCGTGGCGCTGTCGGCGGTGGCCCTGGGCGCGGTGATGGCCCTGTCCTTCGTGAGCGGCGGCGCCCTGTAGCCTCTGGGGCGACGCCGCGCTCACCGTCAAAGCGACAGGTCCACCGGGTCGAGGAAGTAGCGGTCGCGGGTGAACTGCCCTTACAGCGGCAACAACTCGGTGGCGATCGACGCGGCGACGGAGTCCTGCCTCGCGGCGGCGGCCAGGTTGAAGGCCTCTTCGAGCTGCGCGCGCGCTTCTTTCGTCTCGCCCTTCGCGAGCAACGACTGACCGCTGAGGTAGAGAACCTCGGGCAGGACGGCCTTCACCGAGGTCGCGCGGGCCATGCGCAGGGCTTCGGTCACCACCGCGTCGGCCGCGACGTCCTGCCCCAGGGAATAGAGCGCGACCGAGTGCTCCAGCTGCTCTCGAATCGGCGCCGCCGCCGCGCGCTCCTCCGGCGACTCGCCCCCCTGGGCTGCGATGAGTGCCTCACCGTCGTCGCAGTCCGCCACCCGGGGCAGCTCCGCGATGGCCGCGAGCAGGGTCGACGCCTCGACGTCCCCGGGCCTGCCCACGACGGTGGCGAAGTGCGCGAATTGCCGATCGAGGCACAACGTCTTCAGGCTGAAGAGCTCGTCGCTCTGCTCGCCGCGGACGCGCGTCGCCAGGCACACCCGTTCTTTCAGCTGTCGCCACGACGCCGCCCACGCGTCCATCGCCTCCAACTGGGCGCGCACCGCGTCGGGCTGCAGCGCCGTCGCCAACTGTGCCTCGGTCGCCTGCCGAGCCGCGGTCGTCCACGTCGCGGCCATCCGCTCGTCACCTCCGCTACACGAGGCCCGTGTCTGCCACCGCGCGGCCAACACCGCGACCACGGCCAGCCCCAGCGACAGCACGACCGCGCTGCGGGAGAGGAGCCGTCGCCGCCGGGCCGCGGGGTCGTGCTCGAGCGCCTGGAGCA
Source organism: Myxococcota bacterium (assembly GCA_040752975.1). GTDB lineage: Bacteria > Myxococcota > Myxococcia > Myxococcales > Myxococcaceae > JADLDB01. Next base: position 14,166 of record JBFMHF010000066.1, on the reverse strand, counting down.
CCTGAACCATCGATGGGAAGCGAGCCTGGGGATCCTTCGCCGTCGTCCGCTCGATGATCTTCTCGAGCCAGCCCGCCTCCACCTTCCTGCGGTGGACCTTCCGCTGAACCTCGAGCGCCTCCGCCAGGGAGCGGCCGAAGGCGTATTGATCGCTGCGCGCGTCTGCCTCGCCCCGGAGCTGCTCTGGAGCCATGTAGTAGTCGGTGCCCGCGATTTCTCCCTGCGCCCTCGTCACCAACGTGGCGAGCCCGAAGTCACCCACCTTCGCCACCCCACGCTGCATCATCACGTTGGCCGGCTTGAAGTCGCGGTGCACCAGGCCAGCGCGGTGCGCGGCGAGCAGACCGTGGCCCGCTTCCCGGAAGGCGCGCACCACATCCTGGAGCGACTGCGGCTTGCGCAGCCACTCCCCCAGGTTCTGCCCGGTAACGTACTCCATGGCGATGAAGACGACGCCTTCGTCTTCACCGCTGTCGTAGACGGTGACCAGGTTGGGGTGCGTCAGCTTCGCCATCAGGCGCGCCTCGGCCAGCAGGCCCTGGTTGCTCTCCGCGCTGCGATCCGTGGTGGGCAGCAGCTTCACTGCCACCGTCCGCTCGAGCTGCGGGTCGAACGCCCGGTAGACGCGGCCCATGCCCCCGCGCCCCACCTCGGCGAGGAGGACGTAGCGGCCGACCGAGCGCGCCGGTTCCCCCGCGTCGATGCGCTCCAGCCTGGCGGTGCAGGAGTCGCAGCCGCCGACGTGGTCTCTCAGCCGCGCCGCGCTGACCGGGTCGAAGCGCCCCCGCGCCAGGCCGAGCAGTTCGTCTCGGGTCAACAGCTCATCGCAGCCAGATCCAGAGCAACACGGCGACGAGCGCCACGGCGGCCCCTCCCACGAGGAGGAGCACCCGGCGCCCCTCCACAGGGGCGGCGATGGTGGTCCGCGCGGGAGGCTGCTGCAGCTGGGGCCGCGGCCCTTCTGTCTTCGCAGGAGGGGCCTTCTCCTGCTGGGCCGGCATCTTCCGTGGGGGCGGGTCCGGCGGAGGCTGCGTCGGGGCCTCATCGCCCGGAGGAAGCGTCGGCACGTCATCGGGCTTCGGAGTCGGCAGCGGGGCCTGGAGCGCCCGGGGCCGCGCGGCCTGCGTCGGCTCCGACGGGCCCAGAGGAGACGCGGCCTCGGGCAAGGGGCTCGGCTTGAGCGTCACCGGCTCGGACGTGACGGGCGCTCCCGGGCGGTCCTTTGGGTGAGGGGGTCGGGGTCCGGGGCTCGCGCCGGCTTCGTGTCATCCCCGCCCCGCGCCTCGCGCGTCTCCTGCTGGCCGCGGGCCCTGCCGTCCAGGGTCGAGGCGTCGGTCGAGCTCCCCGCCGTCGCGTCCACCTCGAAGGCCTTCGAAAACGCCTCGAAGAACTCACGGGCCGAGGCGTGCCGCTGCAGCGGGTCCTTGGCCAGCGCCTTCGCCAGCACCTCCGCCACGGCCTCGCTGACGGCGGGGCTCTTCTGGCTGGCGAGCTCGGGCGTCTCGTACAGGTGCCGCAGGATGGTCGCGTGCCCGTCTTGCATCCCGAACGGAGTGACGCCGGTCAGCAGGTGGTACGCCACCAGGCCCAGCGAATAGAGGTCGGCCCGGAAGGTGAGCTCCTCTCCCAGGGCCACCTCGGGCGCGAGGTAGGTGACGGTGCCCAGCACCGAGCCCGGCGACGTGAGGTCGGTGGGCCCGCCCTTCCGGCTCAGCCCGAAGTCGAGCAGCGTGACGTGGCCGTCGGGGGACAGGACGAGTTTCGCGGGCTTGATGTCCCGGTGCACGACGCCGCGGCTGTGCAGGTACGCGAGGCCAGCGCAGAGTTGCTCGAGAATCGGCAGCGCCTCCCGCGCGGTGAAGCGCTGCTTCTCGGCCAGCGCGTCCTTGAGTGATTTCCCTTCGATGAAGGGCATCACCAGGAAGGGCTGGAGGATGTCGTGCTCCAGCGCCAGGAGGCGAAGGAGGTTGGGGTGGCTGAGCGCCGCCATGACGCGCGCCTCGCGCTCGAAGCGCTTCCCGAAGGCCTCGTTGACCAGGAGGTGCTGTGCAGCGTCTTGATGGCGACCCGTTCCCCGGAGGTGAGGTCCGTCGCGCGAAACACCGCGCCCATGCCGCCGGCGGCCAGCCGCGCCTCAATGCGGTAGCGCCCTGCGAGCGTTTTCGGACGGGGGCGGTCGGTTTCCCCCACCTCGGAGGACATGCGGCGACTCTACTTCGACCTCACCCCAGTCAGTACGAAACGCCTGGCGGATCTGCCGGCCGAGCCAGGAAGGCCGCGCCGCCGCACAGCTCGCTTGCGGTGGGACGCCGGCCCGACCCTGACCGCAACGCCGACCTCGCTGCCCACCGCGGCCAGCCCCGCTGACCTCGCCAGGGCCGTGGGAGACTGCGGGCCCGAGCAGGTGCTCGAAGGGGGCAACCTCGTGGAGTGCGCGGGGGGCGTGGTGCAGCTCAAGCACGGTGGCGCCGGGGGCGCTCAGAAAGGCGTCGTCCTCGCGGTGCGGCCCGCCCCGAGAAGGCCCCGGCCCCCGCCTCCCCAGGGAAGCCGGAGACCTGGCCCAGATGGCCGTCGCCGCGCTCGCACCGAAGGCACGTGCGGCTCGCAGTCGGGGGGGTCAACCTCGTCATAAGCGGGCGGCCGCTGCCGTGCCTGCTGCACACACTCAACTGAGGCTGGCGCGCTCGTCTCGACGGGCCGCTCTGGGCTAGGAAGCCGGCGTCACGGAAAGAGGAGGGCCCCCGACGATGTCCTCTCGACACCTGGAAGCCTACCTGGCTTCGCTCCCCCGCGGCGTGGACTCGTACCCTGACTGCGTACAGAAGGTGTCCATCTCGAGGGAGTTCCTGCGTTTCCTGCCCAGCGCCGGGCTGTCCGGGAAGGTGCCCGCGCCGGTGGAGGAGCTGCTCGGGAAGCGGTTGCCCGCCTCTGCGTGGGTTCCCGAGGTCCACGCCTGCGCCCTCCTCCTCGCCATCCTCGACGCGCACTTCTCCGACGCGGAGGCCTTCGTCGCGCGCGCGTACGTGGCCAACAAGGAGCTCCTCACCGGCCCGCTGTACCGCATGTTGATGTTCGTCGCCTCGCCGCTGTACCTCGCGCGGAACGCCGAGTCACGGTGGAACACCTTCCACCGCGGCATCAAGATGGCCACCGAGTCGCTGCCTCAAGAGAAGTCGGGCACCGCCGTGTTCCGCCTCGAGTACCCCCGCTTGCTGTTGCCGGAGGTGCTGGCGCGCTCCTACTCCACGGCCTTCAAGGCCGCGCTCGAGGCCGCTGGCGGCCGCTCGGTCCAGGTCGAAGTCGCCGGCTGGCAGCCCGAGACGTGCCGCTTCTCGTGCACCTGGAGCTAACGTTAACGGCTGTCCGCGCCCACCGCGTCCCCGACGCCCGCCCAGCCGCCCAGGCCCCACAGGCCGCTGGCCTCGAGTCCCGACGCACCGCCGGGCTGAGGTCGACGTTCATTGCGCAGCTCCTGCCAGCCGGGTTCAAGAAAGGCCGGGCCCACCGCACACCTACCGGAAGACCCCGGCGGACACCCCGCCCCACCCGGAGCGCACGATGACGACCATTCGAAGTGGAAGCCCGCGAAACACCCGGACCACCCCCCTGGTGTCCGCGCCCACGCAGAAGAAGGTGGCCGCGCCGAAGAAGCCGAAGGCCGCCGCGAAGGCCCAGCCCGCCAGGCCCCCCACGACAGCGCCCCGCGCGCGGGACACCGCTCCCGACGTGGAGAACCCCCTCAAGATGATCGTCAACCTGATCAAGTACCTCTTCGTCCAGCAGGGCGACGGCCCCATGCAGCACCCGGCAGAGATCGTCGGCGAGCTGGTGGGGTTGAACCCCGCGTTCCGCGGCATCGACCCGGCGTCCACCCGCGAGTCCGTCATCGTCCTGATCGACGAGCGAGATCGCGACTCCGCCGCGAAGCTCATTGCCGCCATCGAGAAGGCCCAGCAGAAGGGCGGCCGGCTGGAAGGCGTCGAGGTGAAGTACTCGTCCATCCTCTGAAAACGAGACAGCAGGCGCACCCGGCCTCGAGGTGGCCCAGGCTTCCTCGGGGCCTTCGTGTGTGGGCGCTCCGTCAAGAGCCTTTCCAGATCGCCCGCCAGAACGGCTTCGCGCCCGGCAACCCACCAGAGAGGCGCACGGGAGCGCCCTCTCCAAGGAGTCCGTATGCACTCGGCACGTTTCCTCGTCGCGTCCCTCCTCGTCCTGGCGTGCGCCTGCGACGTCGCGTTGCCAGTCTGCCAGTTCAACGCCGACTGCCCGGCCGGCCAGCGCTGCGCAGAAGGGAGCTGTCACTCGATGAGCGCCTGCGCGGCGGGCTGTCCTGCGGGCACACGCTGCGCGGGCGAGGAGTGCCTGCCCCAGTCGTGCGGCAGCCAGGCCTGCGCGGCGGATCAGGTCTGCCAGGGCGGAAGCTGCGTGGACGTGGGGTGCGTCGGCGTCAATTGCCCGCTCGGTACGGCCTGCGCCGACGGCGTGTGCCTGTCCACCTCCTGCGGCGCAGAGGCGTGCGCGTCGGGGCGGGTGTGCGTCGGCGGCGCGTGCATCGAGACGTCCTGCGTGGGCGTGGTGTGCGCGCAGGGCCAGACGTGCGCCGCGGGAGTGTGCGTGGCCGCGCGCTGCGACGACGGCCAGAAGAACGGCGACGAGAGCGACGTGGACTGCGGCGGCAGCTGCCCGAAGTGCCCGAATGGCGCCGTCTGCGACGGACTGGCCAACAACTGCGCGTCCAACGCCTGCGACGCGGGCGTGTGCGTGCCTGCCCCGGCCTGCACCGACCAAGTCACGAACGGCGACGAGACGGACGAAGACTGCGGCGGGAGCTGCCCGAAGTGCCGCGTCGGCCAGGCGTGCCGGCTGCCCTCCGACTGCCTGTCGGGCCTGTGCAACGGCGTCTGCCAGGCGCCGGTGTCCTGCACCGACGGCCAGAAGAATGGAGACGAGAGCGCCACGGACTGCGGCGGCAGTTGTCCGGGGTGCCCGGCCGGCCTCCCGTGCACAGCGCCTTCGGATTGCGCGGGCGGCCTCACCTGCGGGACGGCCGGAACATGCGCGGCAGGGTGCACCATCGCCGGCGCCTTCGTCGCAGCCGGCACGGCGAATCCCGCCAACCCCTGCGAGGCGTGCGTGCCCGCCACCTCCACCTCCGCCTGGAGCCCAGCCACCGACGGCACGACGTGCGGCGGGCGCACCTGCGACGCGTGGGGGACGTGCGGGGGCTTCGCCACCACCTGCAGCCAGGACGGGACGCAGACGCGCAGCTGCACCGCCCAGGTGTGCGTGGCGGGCGCGTGCGTGGCGTCGACCGTCACCGAGACACAGGCCTGCACCCGGTCCACCGAGGGCGACGCCTGTGGCTCGACCACCTGCGGCGGCTTCGGCCCGTGCGGCGGCTTCAGCGGCATCTGCGGGGAGTCGGGCTCGCAGTCGCGCTCCTGCACGCGCTCGGTCTGCCGCGCCGGCGCCTGCGCCAGCGAGAGCTACACCGACAGCCAGTCGTGCTCGCGCAACACCGACGGCCAGCAGTGCGCGACCGGCTCGTGGAGCGCGTGCCAGTTCAGCGGTTGCTCCGCCACCGGCACGCAGACGCGCACGCCGTACGACTGCAACAACGGCAGCTGCTCCAGCCCGCAGTCGCCCGTGACGCAGACCTGCACCCGCAGCGTGCAATGCTCGGGAGGCTCGAGCTCCTGTACCGTCACCCTGTCGCCCGGGCAGTCAGGTTGTCCCGCAGCCTGCGGCGGAAACTGCTATTGCCCCAGCACCCGCTCGTGCAACACGAGCAGCTGCACCTGGAATAGCTGTGTCCGCACGGGAGCCGCGTGCTCCTGCTAACCGAAAGGAAGCCCATGCGCCGCCTCGTCCTCGTGTCCACGCTGTCGCTGTGCACCTCCGCCTTCGCCGCCTCTCCAGAGGAGCAGAAGGTCCTCGATGCGTACCTGCTGGGGAGCGCCGACGCGGCGAAGGAGGCCGCGGTGGTGAAGCTGCTCGACGCGAAGCCCGCGCTGGCCAGGAGCCAGGAGGTGCTGGTGATGGGGCTCGATCAATCGTCGGTGGAAGGTGACCTGGGCGCGCGGGGGAAGAAGCTGGCCGAGCTGGCGCTCGCGCGCGGCGCGGATCCCAACGGCAAGGACAAGGACGGCAACCCGCTGCTCATCAAGTACGGCATGTTCGCCCGCGTCGCGCCGATGGGGATTCTCCTGGCCGCGAAGGGCGCCAACCCGGACGCCGCGGACCAGGACAACCGCACCGCGCTCCACTGGCTGGCGACGATGGGAGAGCAGGACAAGGAGCAGCGGCTCATCGACCAGGTGAAGGCGGCCGCCACGCTGCTCCTGGACAAGAAGGCCAACGTCAACGCGAAGGACAAGCGGGGCAAGACGCCGCTGCACATCTCGGCGCACAACGGCGCGAAGCAGCTGAGCGAGCTGCTCCTGGCGCGCGGGGCCGACATGAACGCGGTGGACAACGACGGCTACTCCGTGCTGGGCGCCGCGCTGCTCCGGGTGGAGGAGCGCAAGGGCGAGCCCTCCTTCGCCAACGACAAGGAGAAGGCGGCGACCCGCGCCGTCATCGAGGTGCTGAAGAAGAAGGGCGCGAAGGACGTGCGCCCGAAGTGACGACTCGCGGCGCGTGACGCTGCGCGACCGATCCAGGTGCGCGGCGCCTCGACTCGCCGGCGTGCTCCGCCCGGCGATGACTACTCGATGAGGCCGGCGCGGCGGCTGGCGGCCAGCGACTCCACCGCGTCGAGCCGCCGCACCACGTCCTTGAGCTGCTCGGCGAAGGCCCGACGCTTCCCGACGAGGCCGTCTCCCGTGAGACAGCCGCGGCTGCCCGCCAGCTTCAGGGCCGTCGCGAACAGCACCTTCGACACGCTCTCCTCGGAGTGCACCCGCTTCTGCAGCACGTACTGCCTCCCCAGCGCGAGGCACTTGCCGACGAAGGGCCCTTCCTCCACCGCGCCGTCCTCGCGCAGCAGCGCGTCGGCCACGATGCGGTAGGCGTCGACGAAGGGCCGCAGCACCCGGTGCGACGAGAAGGGCCTGAAGCGGCGCACCACGTCCTCCACGGCGTCCTCGCCGCGCGGGAAGGCGCTCTCCCAGTCGGGGACGTGGAAGGCCACCTCGTCGGCCAGCGCCTTCCGGAAGGCGTCCTTCTCGGCGAAGAAGAACTCGAACTTCAGCAGGTCGCGCAGGCGCATCGCCTCCTCGTCGAAGGCCTGGCGCTTGTCGCCGGCCGCGGTGGCCGCGTGCAGGAGCGCCAGCTCGGCGATGGAGCCGTTCACGAAGAAGTGGAGGACGGTGTTCCGGTAGTAGGCAGCGGTGAGGAACTGGTTGGGCACCAGCGCCCACACCGGCTCGGGGCCCTCGTCGAAGCAGCGCACCACCCCGTTGGCGGCGAGCCCCTGGAGGTGCCGGGTGAGGCCCTCCTTCGTCTCGAGGTCGTCCAGCGGCGTGGTGGCCGGCAGCTTCCGCAGCCGCGCGTAGCGGACGGTGTTGGAGAGGGCCTGGAGCAGCTCGTCCACCGTGACGGCGCGCTCGCCCGCGCCGAGGAGCGCGAGGGAGAGGGCGGCGTTCGGCGTGATGGGCGTCGCCTGGTTGATGCGGTGACACACCTCGAAGGCCAGCTTCTGCACGGTGAGGTTCTTCTCTTCCGGGTCGCCTGTGGCGGCGGACGCGTCGGGCTTGCCCAGCGACGCCTTCAAGGAAACCGGCTCGCCGAAGTTGAGGTGGATCTGCCCGTAGCTGCGCTTGAGCCCCTTGAGCATCTTGACGAACCAGCCGAGGCCCTCCTTCTCCTTGGCCCCGCCGCGCGCCTCGTGGGCGTAGTCGCCGACGTCGGAGATCTGATCGTACGCGATGGACACCGGCACCAGCAGCACGTCGTCGGCGCGGCCGCGGCGCCAGGCGTCCACCACGTAGGCCAGCATCCCGAAGCGCGGAGGGAGCAGCTTGCCCGAGCGGCTGCGGCCGCCCTCGATGTACCACTCCAGCGAGAAGCGCTTCTCCACCAGGAAGTCGACGTACTGGCGGAGGACGAACTTGTAGATGGGGTTGTCCTTGAAGGTGCGGCGAATGAAGAAGACGCCGGTGCGGCGGAACACCGGCCCCACCGGGAAGAAGTTCATGTTGATGCCGCCGGCGGTGTGGTTGGGCGGCGCGCCGTTGTCGTAGAGGACGTACTGCAGGATGGCGTGGTCGAGGTTGGACTTGTGCGTCGGCAGGAAGACGACCGTCTGCCCCGGCTTCGGCGCCAGCAGCGCCTTCAGCTTCTCGCGGTCGTAGGCGATGTCCTCGGCGTAGCCCTGCCGGTAGACGAGCCGGATGAGGCGGTGCACGAGGTCGATGACGTAGGGGCTGACGCGGGCGGCGATCTCGCGCAGGTAGTACTCGGCGCGCCGGCGCACGCGCTTCTCGTCGAGGCCGGTGGACTTCGTCAGCGAGGCCACGCCGGCGCGGAAGTCGCGGTGCGAGAGCACCTCCTCGCGTACGAAGCGGGGCACCTTGTAGCGAGCGCCGCGAATGGACCGCTCGGCGCGCTCCAGCGTCAGCGCCGCCTGGCGCAGCACGTAGAGGGCAAAGGCCTCGGGCTCGTCCGGGCCCGCGCCGAAGCCCAGCTTGAAGCGCCGGCGGAGCTCGGCGGCGGTGGCGGGCTCTCCAGCGACGACGCGCACCCGGTCGGGGTGGCGGGCCAGCACCCAGCGCTTCGTGAGGTACCCGGGGGCGCGGGGATTGCCGAGCGTGAGGAGGTCGAAGAGGCGCACCGCGCGCTCACCCTTCAATTCGCGCGGCAGCCAGGCGACGCGCACCGGCGTCAGCACCTCAGCGTCGGCCCTGGCCAGCCGCTCCACCAGCGTCGCGTCGAGCCGACCCGCGTCCCACGCGCGCGTCGGCGGGATGCGGACGATTTCGTGCGCCGCGCCGCCCAGCTCCTTCCCAATCCACTCGCGGATGAGGTGGCGTTCCAGGCCGTCGCCGTCGACGAGGAAGACACGCGAGCGGGAGTCCAGGGACACGCGGGCGCATCTTGCGGGCCCCCAGCCAGCGGGTCCACAAGATGCGCGGTGCCGCGGCGCCGCCGACGGCCTGTGCTGGCCGACGCGTGGCCCGAACGAGCCCGAGGAGCGCCGCCGCCGGACACACGACGGGGAAGCCGGCCGAGGGACGTCACCGCGAAGGACCTCGCGAAGACGGGCCGTTCGCCGAAGCCCAGCCGCGTCAGTTCCGGTGTTCGACGCGCTTCCTGCCGGCCTTCATCTCGCCGACGAAGTAGTCCATCGCGGCCTTCGTCTTCGTCGTCTGGCCGCCGGCGATCTGGATGCCGTTGTTCGACAGGTACGCGCGCAGCTCGTTCCCTTCCTGGATCGCCACGTCTGGCGTGCACTTGGTGGAGATCTCCAGGTTGCGGGTGCCGTCGGGGTAGAGCCACAGCTCCACGGTGAGCGCCCGCTCGTCGAAGTCCTTCGGCCGCACCTTGGACTTGAGCACGAAGGTGGGCCCGAACACGGTGAGCGAGTCGAGCTTGATGTCCTTCGGCGCGTGCGCTTTGTAGAAGGCGCGTTGTTCCTTCGAGAAGATGGAGCGCAGCGAGCCGCCTTCCGCCAACGCCTCCAGCACCTCCTTGCCGGAGCACTGCCCGCGCAGCGAGCCCGAGCAGACGAAGCCGCCGGGCACCACGTCGACCTCCACCTTGAACGCGCCCGAGCGCCGAAGGTCCTTGTCGAGGTCATCGGGCTCGACTGGGCGCAGCTTCACCACCGTGTCCGCCGTTCCGCCCTGGATCCTCCTCGCGCGCACCACCACCCCCGCCTTGCTCAGCTCGAGGCCTGGCGTGTCGAAGAAGAAGACCTGCCGCGGCTGGGCCTCGACCGGGTCCAGGCCCAGCTTCCGCAAGACGCGCAGGGCGTCACGCTGGGCCGCCATCGGGACGATCAACTTGAGCTCCACGCTGTCCGCGCGCTTCGAGAGCCTCAGGACTTCGTCGAGCTGCTCTGCCGCCAACCTGGCGCCGTTTCCATTCGCTGCCTTTGCCATGTGCGAGTCCTTTCCACTCTCAGTTGCCAAACCGCTCCGCCAGGACGCCGTGCCGCAGCGCCCGGTCGCTGACCGTCAGCGAGTCCTTCCCCAGCTTCTCCATCACCGTCTTCACGATGCACGCCCCGGCGAGGATGACTTCGGCCCGCTTCGGCTGCAGCCCGACGATGGCGCGCCGCGCGTCGGCGTCCTTCGTGCGGTAGAGCTCGATCTGGCGATCGATCTCCGCGCGCGAGAGCACCGTGCCCTGCACCACGTTGGGGTCGTACTTCGCGAGGCCGTGCTTGACCGCGGTGAGGTTCGTCACCGCGCCGCCCATGCCCACGAGTGCGTCCGGAGCCGGCCGCCCGTCGAGGCGCCTCAAGTCCTTCGCGATCGCCTCGAGCGCCTCCTCGAGCTGCCCAGGGGACACCACGCGGTCGAGCTTGAAGGCCTCGGTGAAGCGCGCCGCGCCGACGTCGACGCTGAAGCGCTCTTCCACCTCGTCGTCGCGCCCGAAGGTGAGCTGGGTGCTGCCGCCGCCGGTGTCGAAGACGACCACCCGGCCGCCGCGAAGCCCCAGCCCGGCGCGCGCCGCGAGGTACGCCAGCCGCGCCTCTTCCTCTCCGGAGATGACCTCGATGGCCACGCCCGAGCGCTCCTGAATGGCCTTGAGCACCTGCTCGCGGTTCTTCGCGATGCGCAGGCCCGCCGTGCCCACCGCCACCAGCGCCGACACGCCGTGCTGCTTCGCTTCCACCGCCATGCCGCGCAGCGCTTCGATCGCCCGCTCGAGCGCGGCGGGGGAGATGTCCCCGCTCTGGTCGAGTCCTTCCCCGAGGCGGGTCAGCTCGGCGCGGTCCACCAGGGTCCTCCACTTGCCCTGCGCGTCCTTCTCGGCCAGGTGGAACTTGATGGAGTTGGTGCCCGTGTCGATGACGCCCACCTTCAGCGGCGCACGGTCCAGCACCGCCGCGAGGCCCCTCGGGTAGCTCGTGTTGACGTAGCCGGCGAGGCCCAGCCCGCACACGGCGCGCACGACGGCGGCGGCGTCTTCACCTTCCACCGCCAGGGTGCGGGTCGGCTTGCCGTTGACCACCACCTCGGACAGCTCGGCCATGCAGCCCTCGAGGGTGTAGCGCACGCGCCGCTTGTGCACCTTCACCGCGCGAATGGCCCCGCTGGGTGCCGCCAGCTCCTCGAGGAACTGCTCCAGCGTGTAGGCGTCACGCTCGAGCGCAGGAACGGTCAGCTTCAGCGAAGAGAAGACCTTCTTCACCTCGGCGGCGGGCAGCGGGAAGCCTGCCTTCATCACCGGCGTCCACTGCTCCAGGCCGTCGGCGTTCACCTCGCGCAGCACCTTGATGTCCATCAGCGCGTCGCGGACCTTCACGTTGTCGCCGGCGCCCGACAGGAGGTACAGCTCGTCGCTCTCCTGCACCTTCCCCGCCTCGAGCGCCGCCAGCTTCGCCTCCGCCGGACCGAAGCGGTCGCCGAACCAGCGCCATTCCCACCGCGGAATGATCTGTCCCATGTGAGCCTCCCGGTCGTCCCCCGGCGGAACCGCGCGTCCTTGCACAGGTTGCAGGACCGGGACCTCTCGCGCCACCCAAAGTTCCGACCACCTGCGGACAGGCTCGCCGCAGGAATTGCGTCTTCCGCCTGACAGGGGTTGCGGTGTGCGCCCCGGCGGCTGGTGAAAATCCCGGTTGTCCCTGCCCGCGAGCGGGGCTAACCACCCCACCCATGCGCCTCTCACTCCTGTTGGCAGTGGTGGTGGTTTCTTCGGGCTGTGTCACGCAGGGCACGTACGACCTGCTCCAGGCCGATCGCGACAAGCAGGTGGCGACGCTCAAGGAGCGCGACAAGGAGATCGCCGACCTGAAGGCCGCGCTCAAGGCCGAGGAGGCGACGGTGAAGCAGCTGTCGTCGAAGATTGCCGAGCTCGAAGCCGCCTACGGGCAGACGCAGTCCGACAAGTCCGCGTTGGAGGGCGCGCTGGCCGAGCTGAAGAAGCGCAAGGAAGAGACGGAGGCCCGCGTCGCCGAGTTCAAGGCGCTCCTGGAGAAGTTCAAGTCCCTCATCGACGCCGGCAAGCTGAAGGTCACCATCCGCGACGGGCGCATGGTGGTCGAGCTCGCCACCGACATCCTCTTCGCGTCGGGCTCTGCCAGCCTGTCCAAGGACGGTAAGGCCGCCATCATCGAGGTGGCCGAGCTGCTCAAGACCATCCCGGTGCGCAAGTTCCAGGTGGAGGGCCACACCGACAACGTGCCGATGAAGGGGGCGTTCAAGTCGAACTGGGAGCTGGCTGCGGCCCGCGCGCTCACCGTGCTGCACACCATGGTCGACGCCGGCCTCGCGCCCGAGCGCATCAGCGCCGCCAGCTTCGGCGACAGCCGGCCGACCCGTGACAACAGCACGCCGGAGAACCGCGCCGCCAACCGGCGGATCGAGATCGTGGTGATGCCGGACCTCTCCAGCCTGCCGGGCTTCGAAGAGCTGCGCCGCGTGCAGTAGGCCGAACAGAGAAGGCGGCGCCCTTCAGGGACGTCGTCCGCGCGCTCGCGAGCGGCTCTGCGCGCCGGCGCCTGGCCCGTGAGCCGCATGGGACGCGGCCACCGCTGCGCCACGTCCCCGGCCGGCCGGCAGCGACACCCTGTCACTTCCCTCTTCGTGCACCGCTGCTGCGCCGCGCTACTCCGTTGCCGGTGCGGGTGGGTTCGACGCCGTCCGCAAGGCGAGCTGCGGCAGCCTGAGCGTCAACAGGAAGGACACCACCGCCAGCACGAGCGCCAGGCCGAACACCACGCGCATGGCGTGGGTGAAGGCCTCCTTGACCGCCAGCGCCACGGCGTCCACCGCGGCATGGAGCCCGGGCCTCGCCTCGTCGACGGCGTGATCGACCTGCGCCATCGCCTGCGCCACGAGGGCCTCTTGTTCCACCGCCTGCGCCACCGCCAGGTCCGCCTCGAGGCCCGCCAGCGCTCGTTTCCTCGCCTCCGGACTCGAGAGCGAGGAAGCGGGCACCTGCGCGAGACGCCCCCTCACCGTCGCCGGCACGTCCTCCGCGGCCTGGAGCGCCGCCCACGCCTCCGGGGACTCCGCCGCCGCCTCGATGCGCTGACGCAGCGCCGTGAACCGGCTCGCCACGCGCGGCTTGACGCCGCCGTCCTTCACCAGGGCCTTGAGCTCGGGGCTCGAGACCGCCGACTGCTCCACCATCACCGCGGCGAGCGTGTCGCCTTCCAGCGCCCTGCGGGCCACGGCCCTCGCGCCCTCGAGCTGCTCCTCCAGCTTCACCTTCACCTTCGCGGCGTCGAAGTGCCCCTGCGAGAGGCCTCCTTCCGCGTCGACGCCCGCGGGGCCCGAGGTGAAGCGCTGCACCATCGCCGGCGGCAGGCCCTTCGTCGCCTCCGCCAGCCGCGCTTCCAGCTCGTGCGCCAGCGTGCTGCCGAAGACGCTGCCCACCACCGCCAGCCCCACCGTCGAGCCCATCTGCCGGAAGAAGGTGATCATCGACGTCGCCACGCCCAGGCGCGGCAGCGGCACCGCGTTTTGAATGGCGATGGTGTACAGCGGAATGGTGGGCCCGAGGCCCAGGCCCAGCAGCACCATCTTCGCCGTCACCTCCCCCTGCGTGGAGGACGAGGTCAGCGTGAGCGCCATCAGCGTGAAGGCGCCCGAGAGCAGCGCCAACGCCGTCAGCATCACCACCTTGTAGCGGCCCAGCCGCGACACGAGCTGCCCGGACAGCACGTTGCCCGCCACCACGCCCAGCACCAGCGGGCTGATGGTGAGGCCCGACGCCGTGGCGCTGACGCCCACCACGTTCACCATGAAGAGGGGCAGGAAGACCATCGGCGTCAAGAAGGCGCCGCCCATCACGAAGACGGTGGCGCTGCCCCACGACACCATCGGCATCCTGAAGAGCGAGAAGTCGATGAGCGGCTCCTCCGCGCGCCGTTCCCACCAGACGAAGGCCGTCAGCCCCACCAGGGCCACCGCGAACAGCCCCAGCTCCGGAAGCGACAGCCACTCGAAGCCCACCTCGCCGGGCCGCACCGTCGGCCGCCCCAGCGACAGCGCCACCAGCAGCGGCACGTCCCCGAGCGAGAGCAGCACGGCGCCCACCACGTCCACC
>JBFMHF010000065.1:0-37725 GCA_040752975.1 Myxococcota bacterium | reverse complement strand
ACTGCTGCCGGCGAGGCGGCCCCTTCTCTCCCAGCGGGAGAGAAGGCGGGGGATGAGAGGGAGAAAAGAAAGGCAATGAAGGGAGACGAGCACGGCAGATGAAGGGGACGCAGGCCGTCCGCCGAAGGACAAGACAAACCCAACCCATCGCGCCGCCCGCGGAGGGCTAAAAATCCCGACTCCACACGACGTCGGCGCTCCCCGCCGGCGCGTCGCCGCCCGTCACCTCCAGGCTCCACCCGCGCGTCACCTGCCATTCCAGCCGCCCGGCGAACTGGTTCTCCCCCTTGCTCTTGTTCGCCGTCGTCGCCGCGGAGAAGCCCAGGTACAGGCTGTCGGTGAGGTACTTCCCCAAATCCACCTTCACCTTCGAGAAATTCTCACCCGTCTCGAAGTTCAGCACATCGATGGGCAGCTTCTTCGCCAGCACGTTGCGCAGCTGCGATGCCGCCAGTTGCCCCACCACCGACACCGCGTCCTCCGCGGTGATGGACGCCCCTGAGCCCCGCCGCAGCTCGCGCCGGCCCGTCGCCAGCAGCGTGTAAATCTCCGAGTCAGTCATCGCCGGCTCGCTCTGCGTCTTGAGCTGCACGTTGGTGCCCTTGCCCACCACCGTCATCGTCACCTTCACCTTCTCGCGCTCGTTGTTGTGCAACGCGATGACGTTGACGTACGGCTCCTTCGCGGGGCCGGCGAAGCGCACCTGGCTGCCCTTCTGCACCTGGAAGGCGCGGCCGATGACTGACAAGTCCCCGCGGAGGATGGTGGCCTCCCCGAAGAGCTGCGCCTGGTCTGCCACTTCCACCCGGAAGGCCTCGGACAGGCCCAGCTCGACGTTCAAGTCCGAGCTGCGCACCCAGATGTTCCTGGGCGCGTTGAGGAAGGCCCGCAGCGTGCGTCCACCCTGACTGGGCTGCG
The DNA here is from genome assembly GCA_040752975.1 of Myxococcota bacterium. GTDB lineage: Bacteria > Myxococcota > Myxococcia > Myxococcales > Myxococcaceae > JADLDB01. Next base: position 36,807 of record JBFMHF010000065.1, on the reverse strand, counting down.
TCTCTTCCGCGGCCGCCTCCTTCGCCGCCTCGCGCGCGCGCCGGGTCAGCCGCTGCCCGTTGCGCAGGACGATGATGTCCTTCGGGCGCGCGAGGTCCTGCAGGTTCTTCCGCTTCACGTCGGGCAGTTCGACGTCGACGCGCGGCAGGTCGACGCTGCGCAGGTGGATGAGCTCGTCCGTGACTTCTCCGGAGATGCCCACCTTCAGCGAGGCCACCGCCAGCAACTGGTCGTCCGTGATGACGGGGAAGCGGTCGAAGCTGCCGTCTGCCGCGAGGGAGAAGGCGCCGCTGGGCAGCCGCGAGGCCTTCGCCTGCAGCGACGCCGCCCCCGCGCCCGCGCGCAGCCGCAGCTTCGAGAGGTCCACCACGTCGTTGGTGGCGTGCAGCGCGAGGTCGATGTCGCGATAGTCCCCCAGGCCGAAGAGGCCGAGCCGCCCCCGCTTCCACGTCGCGTCGCCCACGAAGGCCGGGCTGCCCAGCGTGCCCTTCACCGTGCCGGCGAGGGAAAGGCTGCCGCCGGCCACGCGCACCACCGGGTGCACCCCCGACAGGAAGCCCAGGTCCAGCTCCCGCGCGTCCAGCGTCAGCGCCACCGCTGCCTTCCGCCAGTCGAGGCCCTTCCGCAGCGTCTTGAGGCGCACGTCCAGACCGGTGGTGCCCTTCACCTTCAAGTCGTCGCGGCCCTCGCCGCCCAGCGCCAGGCTCACGCGTTGCTCCGTGCCCGTGCTGTCCACCTGGAAGCGCGCGCTGCCCAGCGCCAGCTTCGAGAAGGCGAGGCGCTGCAGCGAGCCGGAGAGGCGCGCCACCGGGCTCTCCAGGGTGCCCGACACCTCCACCGAGGCGCTGGCCACGCCGCGGGCGCCCACATCGCCCTCGGCCTTCGGCATCACCTGCTCGAGGTCCACCGGGAAGAGGCTGGCGCGCAGGGCCAGCGGCACCTCGCCCACACGCTCCAGGTCGGCCAGGCGCTCCACCGGCGTCTCCACCTTCCAGTCGAGAGCGCCCGCGGGCTTGTCGTGGAGCCGCAGCTGGGCGGCCAGCGACGTGCGCTGCTCCTCCGCCGAAAGGGACACCGTGGCCCCCACGCCCGCCAGCGGAGGGAAGGCCACCTCCGAGAGCTCCAGCTTCAAGGCCCCGCGGGGCGCGCGCGCCGTGCCCTCGAGTCTCCCGCTCAAGCCCGCCACCCCCGCCAGTTCGTCGTCCTCCACCAGGTGTGCCTCGTCGAGTGCGCGCAGCCTGACGCCCTGCACGTCGACGGTGACGGTGACGGGCGTGTCTTGCAGCGCGGCGACGGTGGGCGGCTTCGCGCGCAGGCCCGAGAGGGTGAAGGGCGTCGCCACGTCCACCACCGCGACGCCGCCGAAGGCCGAGGTGGACACCTTCGCGCCCAGCTTCCCGCCCTCGCGGGTCTCCACCGTCACCTTCGGCCGGTCGAGGGTGAAGGCCACCGGCTGGGCGACGGGCTCCCCGCGCCGGCGCCCGACGCCCTCGCGGGGCGGAGGGGCCTGTGCAGAGGGCTGCGCAGCCACCAGCAGGCTGGGCGCTTCCACCGTCACCGACGCGACAGGCGCCGCGCCCGTGCCAGACAGCGACAACTGCAGGCCGAGGACACCCTTCACCGGCAGGGGCTGCTTGAGAAGCGCCGACACCTTCTCGGTGTCCACGTCGCGCACCGTGGCGGAGGCCGTCACCGGCTCGTCCTTCTCTTCGAAGAGGGCGGGCAGGGACACGTCCACGTCCGCGTCCAGCGACCCCACGGACGTGCCCACCACGGCCTTCGCGGTGGCGCGCTTGCCCCGCCAGGCGCCGTCCACGTCGAGGTTGATGTCGCCCACGCCGAAGGCGCCGGCGCGGCGCAGCGCCACCTTCGCCTCCACGTCGGGCTGCGGCAGTCTTCCCGACGCGCGCGCGGTGAGGCCCAGCGTGCCCGACAGCCCCCACTCCTCCGGAGAGAGGATGCGCGGGAGGCGGGAGAGGTCGACGCTGGACGCCTCCACCTGCGCCTCGAGACGCTGGCGCTTCAGCGTCGCGGACAGGGCCACGCGCTGCACCCCGTCGCGCAGGGCCAGCGGCTCGAGAGTGACGACGTCGCCCCAGCCGACGTGCGCGGGCGCCTCCAGCGTCCACGCCGCGTCCGAGGCCTTCACCTCGAAGGTAGCCAACTGCACGCCCTGCCTGTCCTTGTCCAACTCGCCCGTCGCGTGCAGCTTCACGTCGCCCAGCCCGCGGGTGGTGAAGGCCACGTCCAGTTCGCGCCCGCGGGTGAGGAAGTCCAGCTTCACCTCGCTCAAGCCCCGCCCGCCCACCTGCACGCGCCGCGCTTCCAGCAGCACGTCGGTGTCCAGAGGGTGGGTGACGTCGGGCAGGTCGGCGTCGACGGACAGGGCCTCCGCCGACACCGACGCGACGCGCAGCGTGGCCAGGCGCCCCACCGCGCGCACCGCCGGGTGTCGGGCCGGCCCGGTGACGGACAAGGAGAGGGTGCCTGCGCCCGAGAGGGACGGGACGTCACTGCCGGTGAAGGAAGAGATGGCGCGGCCGAACTCCGACAAGTCCTTCGCCGTCAGCTCGCCCGACAAGTCGAGGGCCTTCGGCGACGCGCGCCCCTTCGCCGTCGCGGTGACGCCGGGCGCCTCCAGCAGCAACGTGTCCACCGTCAGCGCGCCCTTCGAGGCCTTCGCGGCCAGCGTCACCTTCGCGAGCCGGCCCACCCCGGGCGCGTCCCACGTGGCGGAGACGTCGGCGCTGCCGGTGAGGGACTCGGCGCGTGCGTCGGGCACGGCGGCCTTCACCGTGGCGTTGACGACGGAGTGCTTCTCCACGCCCAACAGTTCCGCGAGGTCCGCCCGGGCGAGGGTGACAGCCAGCGACTCGACGGCCAGCGGCTCCATCTTCCACGCGGCGGCGGCGTCGAAGGTGGCGGCTCCAGCGCGGGCCTGCACCAGGGCGCGGCGCGGAGAGCCGGTGGCGGTCAGGTACACCGCCACCTTCAGTGGATACGAGGGGACGAAGGCGCGCGCCGTGTCGGGCGTCAGCGTCAGTTCGCGCAGCGAGAACTCCGCCGAAGGCCATTCCGCCAGCCCTTTCAGGCCGCTGTCACCCAGCGTGAGGGCCACGTCGAGGGCCGTGGGGCCCTTCGCCGAAGACGCGGTGACGTCCACCTTCAATGGTGCGCTGAGGGGCGAGGTGGCGCGCGCGGAGAGGTGGAGGGCGCCGTCTGCGCGCAGCGTCTCGAGGCGCAGGGCGAGGTGGGCGTCGGCGGAGAGGTCGTCCAGCGTCATCCTCGGGCCGAGGCCCTCTGCGTCGACGAAGCCGTGGGAAAGTACCAGGCTGTCCACGCGAACGCGCCACGTCACCGGCGCCGACTCCTCCACGGGAGGCTTCGCGGCGGCCGCCCCCTTCGCCGCCACGGCGCGCGCGAGGTTGAGGCCGCGCTCGTCCTGCTCGAGGTACAGCCGCGGCGTGTCGACCTCGACGGAGACGAGGTGCACCTCCTTCCGGGCCAGCGCCGCCAGCGCCACCTCCGCCGTCAGCGCCTCGACTTCGGCCACCAGGTCGCCTTCGGGGGTGTACAGCTTGAGCTGCCTGAGGGTGACGGTGCTGCCCGTCAACTCCAGGCGCTGGTACTCGACGCGCCCCGCCAGCGCGTCCTTCAGGGCCAGTCCCACCTGCTCGCGCACGAAGGCCTGGCCGGCGTCCGAGTGCAGCCAGGCCCACGCCACGCCGAGGACGAGGAGGAGGACGGCCGGCGCCGACAGCAGCACCAGCAGCACCTTGCGGCGGCGGCGACGCAGCACCTGGCGGACGTCCTTCACGTGTCCACGTTAACCTCACGTCGGGGAGGCGTCTTCCTCGGCGCTGCGGTGAGGCCTGCGCGAGGCACGAGTCGGGTTCACCACGTGCCCCGGGTCGATGGCCGGCACTGCCCGCCGCACCACCACGTCGCCCGCCTCACTCCGCGCGCGCGGCGAAAGTGCCAACAACCGGCCCCGGGGCCAGGCCCCCGGCTCGCAGGGCGCCGACGCCCCGCTGAGGTGAGGCGTGGTGCGGGCGGGCTGATGTGCGAGGCTCCCCGCCATGCGCCGACTGCTCGTCCTGGCCCTGTTGCCGTCCGCCGTCTTCGCCGCCGAAGGTGTGCGCGCGCCCGTCATCGCCGTGCTGCCGGTGAAGTCCTCGCCGGAGCTGTCGAAGCTGGGCCTCCTCATCGAGGCGCGCGCGGAGGCGCTGCTCGTCTCCGCGGGCCAGCACAGCACCCTCAACATGAAGCAGGTGCTGGCGATGGCCGGCCAGGAGGGGCTGGACGCCTCGCAGTTGTCCGAGGACGCCAACGCCGACAAGGCGCGCGCGCTGCTGGGCGCCGACAGGGTGGTGGCGGCGTCCCTCACCGCCGGCGCCGACGGCTTCACCGTGCAGGGGACGGTGCGCGGCGGGAAGGAGCCCAGGCCCTTCAGCGTGAAGGTGTCGGTGGCGTGGGCCGCGGCGCTGAAGGGCGGCAGCGAGGCCATCGCCCGCGCGGCGCTGGAGGCGGAAGGAGGCGCGCTGCCGGCGGGCATCTCCGCGCAGCCGGAGTCCAAGTCCGACGCGGCGCTGAAGGCGCTGGGCGCGTGCTGGGAGACGGCGCTGAAGCAGCCGATGGGCATCGACGCGCCGGTGGGCCTGTCGGAGACGGAGTTGAGCGCCGCGGTGGGCGCGTGCCGCGAGGCGCTCAAGGCCGACGCCTCTCTCCGCTTCGCTCAGGCCACGCTGGCCCTGCTGCTGGCCATCGGCCGCGAGGACGCGGAGGCGGAGAAGTTGCTGGGGCCCGTCGCGGACACCGACGCGGCGCTGGTGCCGTGGGTGCTGTCGCGCTTCTGGCTGGCGACGCGCCACCAGTCGAACGAGGCGGCGGTGGCCTTCCTCGACACGGTGCTGAAGAAGCACTCCGGCGCACTGCTCCTGCGCAGCTTCAAGGCCAACACCCTGGCGGCGATGAATGAGCACGCGCGGGCGGTGGCGGCGTGGAACGAGTACCTCGCCCTCAGCCCGTCGTCGGCCTTCGCGCAGGGGAGGATGTCGCGCTCGCTGGCGCGGCAGGACAAACACGCCGATGCGCTTGCCGCGGCGAAGAAGGGCCTCGCCCTCGCGCCCGACAGCCGGGAAGCGCGGCTGGTGTTGGCGGCGCGGCAGCTGGACGCCGGCAAGCTGAAGGACGCGCAAGGCACGCTGAAGCCGCTGGTGGACTCGCCCAACCCGCCGGCGGAGCCGCTCTTGCATCTCGGCCTCGCCTACCTCGCAGCGAATGACGTGAAGTCGGCGGGGCCTCTCTTCCAGTCGGCGGCGGACCGGGCGACGGGGCCGAAGGCGTGGCGCACGAAGGGCCGCGCGCTCTACTCGCTGGCGGTGTGTGAGGCGAAGCAGAAGCGCTTCGACGCGGCGAAGGCGGCGTACGCGAAGTCGCAGGAGACGGGCTACGTGGTGGCTTCCGTCGACCCGGTGCTGGCCGAGGTGGTGAAGGCGGCTCTTCCGGCACCTGCCCCTGCCGCGCCTGCGTCGACAGGAGGCCTGTACATGAACGTCGAGCCCGGCACCGCGCCCAACCCCGAGGCCGGGAAGCAGGCGGACAGCGAGCTGAAGGACAAGCTGACGGCCCTGGGCGCCACCTTCGCGCCCGCGGGCGAGGACAAGAAGGCCGCGCTGTCCGTCATCAAGGCGAAGCACCTGAAGGGCTACCAACTGCGCATGCAGTTGGCGGAAGGCGAGGGCGGCAAGGGCCTCAAGGTGGAGCTCCTGGTGATGAGCTACCCGGAGCAGGCGCTCAAGGGGAACTGGACGGTGAAGGCCGCCGGCGGCAAGCAGGAGAAGCTCATTCACGCGATGGTGGGGCGCGTGGTGGACGACGCCGCCGGCGATCTCGACTGGAAGTGAGGCGCGCGACCTGTCCAGCGTCGCGGGCTTCACCTCGATGGTCTTGAGGCTCGAGTCCGACGCGGTGTGGGCGATTTCGGCCCGGCGGTTGAGCCCCCGGTTGGCGATGGAGTCGTTGGGCGCCACCGGCCGCGCCTCACCGAAGCCGGCGACGGCCACTCTCTTCGGGTCCACTCCGCGGTCGACGAGGTACTTCGCCACTTCCTGCGCGCGGTTGGTGGACAGCGCCCAGCGCCTGGTGGCGCCTCTCGCGCCGCAAAGCCTGCGTCAGAAGGCCTCGCCGATGGACAGGTGGAAGGCGCAGCGGCCGTCGGGCGCGCCGGCGTAGTCCATGGGCGTCGGGTGGTACTCGGAGTTGGGCCAGAAGAGACAGCCCGGGTCGTTGCGGAACGTCTTCACGCCGCTGGAGGTGTCCACTTCCTGCGGGCCGCCCAGCGGCAGCCGGTAGCCCACGTCGAGGCGAATGGGCCCGATGGGAGTCCGGTAGCGCACGCCCAGCCCCACCGCCGTGTAGAGGTACTGCCCGAAGTCCACGCCGCGCAGCAGCGGCTTCGAGGTGACGAGGCCCCAGTCGTTGAAGACGGACAGCACCAGGTTGCCCCACACGTTCCACCGCACCTCGAAAGACGCCTCGATGAGGGAGTTGCCGCCCACCGGCAGCGTCTCGGGGCCCACCTGCCGGCCGCCCTGCGCGGTGGTGACGTCGTAGAGGTCCTGGCCCGGGTGGTCCGGGTCCGCCACCGGCACCGCCACCATGGGCGACAGCCGCCGCTGGTTGAAGCCGCGCATGTAGGAGCCGCCTGAGAAGAAGCGCAGCAGCGCGGGCGTGTTGGGGTCCTCTCCGACGAAGAAGCCGAAGCGCACCTTGCCCGCCAGGGTGAGCCGCCTGGCCTCGCCGAAGCTCACGTAGCCGCGCACCTCGGGCACGATGCGCAGGAAAGGCCGCACCACGTCGGTGCGCGCCAGCCCGCCGCTGGTGGTGAGGGCCGCGTAGTAGCCGTCGTGGGGCTCCAGCTTGTCGTCGCGGCGGTCCCATTCCAGCAGCACGTCGAGGAAGGTGGTGACGCACGCCTGGGGGTACAAAGGACACCCCAGCACCTCGGGCTTCACGTTGTCGCGCACCGACACCTTGGTGGTGAGGAAGTAGAGGCTCAGGTTGGCGGTGGTGAGGAGCGTCAGGTTCAAGATGGGCCGCCACACGAAGCCCAGCTTCACGTCGCCGCCCGCGTAGTCGTAGGTGACGTCGAGGTTGCGCTGCACGTCGAGCGAGCTGAAGAAGTCCAGCGTGCGCACCCCGAAGGCGCGCGGCACCGTGTACTCGGTGAGGAGCCGGCCCACGACGCCGTGCTTGGCCGCCGGGTCCCCCGCCGCCACCTGGATGACGTTGGGCAGGAAGGCGTAGCCCAGCTTCCCTTTGAGGCTCAGCTTGTCGAGGAGGTAGTTCTTGTTGAAGAGCTTCGCGAGGCCGAGGTTCCGGTCCGTGTACTCGCCAATGAAGCGCACCTCGTTGCGAATCATGTCGATGCTGGCGCCGCCTCCGAGGCGGATGCTGCGGAACGGCGCTTCCTTCACGTCGATGACGGTGGGCACCGTCTCGGCTTCGCGGTTGGGGGCGCCGCGCGTCACCTTCACGCCGGCGAAGACGCCCATCTGGAAGACGCGGGCCTGGGCGTCGGCCAGCGCCGACTCGCTGTACCAGTCGCCCGGCTTCACCTCGGGGCCGGCCACCTCGGAGATGAGCTTCGGCGGCACCTGCGCGCCCGGGTCCGTGGCCACGAAAATCTGTCCGAAGCGGTACCGGGGCCCGCTCGAGACGTCCAGCGAGAGGTTCACCTTCGCGGCACGCGCGTCCACCAGCGCCTCGCCGGTCACCACCGCCTCCGCGTAGCCCAGCTCGCGCAGCCGCGAGGCGAGCAGCGCCTTGGCGTCGCCCCAATCCTCCTCGAGGAAGATGAGGCCTTCTCGCACGGGCAGCTTCGCCGTCGCGGCCTGTTGGTGCTCCGCGGGGAGGCGCTCCAGTCCGCTGAAGTCCACCGAGACGATGCGCGCGGGCTCGCCCTCGAAGACCTTCACCAGCAGCTTCACGTGGCCGGGGCCGTTGGGGTTGACCTGCTCGTCGAGGATGCGCGCCTGGTAGTAGCCGTGGGCCTCGTAGACGCGGGTGATGCGCCGCAGGTCCGCCTGCCACGCGCTCTCGTCGAACCACGCGGTGTGGCCCCAGATGGGGAACCACCACGGCAGCCACGACGACTCGTCGGTGAGCAGCTTCTCCTTGATGGCGCTCTCCTCGAGCGCCCGGGTGCCTTCGATGGTGAAGTCGTCCACCTCGCGGGCGTCGGGGGTGGGGGGCGTGTGGCTGCAGCCGGCGAGCGCCAGCGTCACCACCGCCGCGACCAGGCCTCGTCGCGACGCGTCGGCTCCCCGGCGGCGGGGAGCGGCAGCCTTCACGCGCGGCGGCCCTCGCGCGTCAGGCGGGCCAGCCACTCGGCCACGCGCTTCGTCTCGGCGTCGGTGGTGAGGGACTCCACTTCAGGCCGCATGCGGTACGTCCAGTTGCCGCCGTCGACGGTGCCGGGGGTGTTGATGCGCTCCGTCTCTCCGAAGACGTCCTGCCAGGGGAGGATGCACCAGAGGGACTGGGCGTTGAGGGCGGCCTGCAGCAGCGCCTCGTGCACCTCGGGGCTGCAGGTGGTGGGCGGCGGGTTGAAGCGGTGCAGCTCGGGCCACACGCGGCAGACGGAGTCGCGCTCCCAGGGCTGGGCGTTGTTCCACCACGCCACCATCGTCTCGGTGTCGTGGGTGCCGGTGGTGACGAGGGAGACTTCCGGGTAGTGCCGCGGGTCGCGGTAGATGCCGTCTTCGCGGCTCCAGCGCATCACCTGGTAGCCGGGCAGGCCCAGCCGCGCCAGCGTGTCACGGACGAAGCGGGGGATGACGCCCAGGTCTTCGGCGACGATGCCCGCGCCCTCGGAGAGGAGGCGGAAGTTCTTCTCGCCGCGCGCCTGCTGGGCGGGCTCGTCCGAAGGGAGGAAGCGGCCGCGCGGGTGGAGCTCGTCGCGCAGGTACTGGCGGAAGTAGCCGACGGCGTGGTCGATGCGGCGCACGTCATAGGTGGCGGCGGCCTTCTTCGCGCGCAGCTTGAGCCAGGCGTCGCCGTCCTTCTCCAGCGCCTCGAAGTCGAAGAAGGGCAGGCCCCAGTCCTGGCCGTCGGCCGAGAAGTCGTCGGGCGGAACGCCGAGGCGCTTGTCGCGGCGGAGGTACTGGGGCCAGCACCAGCAGTCCGCGGAGTCCTGGCCGATGATGAAGGGCTCGTCGCCGCAGAGGAGGATGCCTTTCGAGCGGGCCTGGGCGCGCACCTTGTTCCACTGGGCCTCGGCCACCCACTGCAGCCACTGGTGGTAGCGGACGCGGCGGCGGTGCTCCGTGCGGGCGACTTCCAGCGCCTTCGGCTCTCGCGTGGCGAGGCCGGTGGGCCATTCCCACCACGGCTTGCGGTTGAAGGCCTCGGAGAGGGTGGCGAACAGGGCGTAGCCTTCGAGCCAGCTGCGGTTGTCCAGCGCCCATTGGTCGAACTCGCGCGCGCGGGCCGAGGGGCCCTGGGCCTCGAAGGTGGCGAAGGCGCGCTCGAGGGCGGCGGTCTTCACCGGGAAGACGAGGTCGTAGCGGACGTGCTTCGCGGCGCGGGCCATCTCGAGGTGCTGCTTCTCCGCGTCGGTGAAGGTGACGCCTTCGGGCAGCCAGCCGAGGTGGATGAAGAGGGGGTTGAGCCCGAAGGCGCTGCGGGTGGAGTAGGGGCTGGGGTCTCCCGGGGCGGTGGGGAGCAGCGGCAGCACCATGAGCATCTTCTGCTGCGCGAGCTGCAGCCACGAGAAGAAGCCGTCGAAGCCGGCAAAGTCGCCCACGCCCACGTCGTGCGCGCTGCGCAGCGAGAAGATGGGCAGCAGAATCCCCGAGAGCCGGCCGTGCGGAGTCATGGTGTTCCCCGGTGGGCGCTGTAGCACAGGGGCGCACGCTGGCCAGTGGATCAGCCGCGCCGGGGAGCGGTCGTCACCCGCCTCACCCCGGGTCGACGAGGGGCTCGCCCAGCGTGATGGTGACCTGCCTCGAGAAGGTGGCCCCGTCCAACGAGCCGCCCACCACCACGTCGTAGGTGCCGGCGGGGGCCGTCGACTGCAGCGGGAGAATGACGTCGGCGTAGATGAGCAGCTGGTCGAACGTCGCCGAGACGGAGAGGGCGGCGATGGACACCGTGGAGAGCTGCACCTCCGAGTTCGCCTGGAGGCGCAGGGCCAGCTTGGGTCCGTCGAAGTCTTCGAACTGGACGGCCCCCACCGCCTCAATCGTCACCGACGAGGCCGTGGCGTTGGGGTCGACGGTGACGTTGCCGTTGAGGAGCTGGGGAATGAGGGCGTGCAGGGCGGGGCGGGCCTCCAGGTCGTCGTACGCCCACCACACGTAGCCCCGGTCGCCCCAGTCTGTGCCCCAGGAATTCTGCACCCGGAAGGCCCCGCGCGCGTCGTCGTAGCCCACGATGACCATCGCGTGGCCGCCACCGTGGGGCCCGCCGGCCTGGCCCTCGTCGCTGCGGAAGACTCCCTGGGCCTGCGGACCGGACCACTTCATGAAGTTGGGGGGAAGCGTGCAGCCGAAGACGACGGGCGTCCCCCCCGAGAGGACTTCCTTGACGCGCGCGCGGTTGAAGGGCTCGAGCTTGTTGAAGCCGCCAATCCTCGAGAGGTGGCCGCGGGCGCCGACCGTGCTGCCCTGGGTGCACATCTGGTCGCTGTACGGGACTTCCTCCTCGAGGGGCGCGCCTTCCCGCATCAGCGTCTCGAGGCCGGTGTGGAGGTAGGTGCCGTCCTTGCAGGTGGAGTTGCTCGCCGCGAGCATCCGCTCGTAGAGGAAGGCGGCGCTCGTCAGCACCTTGCTGCCCTCGGCCCGCGAGCGCGCGAGGGAAGCGACGACGGTGTTGGCGAACGCCGCGCAGCTGCCCATCTGCCCCTGGTTGAGGACGGGTGGGAGGCTCGCCGAGAGGTCGACGGTTCCGCGGGTGACGACGTCATCGGGCATGTTGCCGGCCCCGGGGTCCAGCTCGTTGGAGAAGTCCGGGTCGACGGCGGGGGCCCAGCCGGCGAGCTGGTTTTCCGTCGGTGGCTCATAGCCGGTGCCGAGGGTGGAGAAGTCGGTGACGACGCCGTCCTCGTCGAAGTCGCCGCCCTCCCAGGCGCCGTCGCCGTCGAGGTCCACGGCGTCCCACAGGCCGTCGTTGTCGAGGTCGTACTGGGTGCCGTCGGCGCTCCCGTCACCGTTGAGGTCGAAGTCCCGCTGGGGCCCAGACGGCCCGCCGGTATTGCCGCAGGCCAGCGCAAACGACACCACACACAAGAGCCAGAGGTTGTTCGACGGACGGTGCATGTCTCCCCCAGAGGGCGCGAGGCCCGGCGGTGTACGGAGCGCGCTTCTACCACATCGAGTACCAAAGTCGCCGCGTCGCACGAAGGGGCCTCACAGCTCCACTTCGCTCACCACCGGCGCGTGGAAGCTCCCGAGCGGCTTGAGCCCCGCCTTCGACGCCGTCCACTCGTCTCCGAGGCCGTCGTTCAAGATGTCCGTGCGCACGTGCGCGCGCGCCAGCGCCCCCGAGGCCAGCAGGTGGTCGAGCACCTGCCGCCGCCCCTCATGCACCACCGTGAAGCGGCGCTCGTCCGGCACCGTCGCCTCCAGCGCCGTGAGCGAGTGGCTCGACAGCGCCGGGTTGCCGGTGTCGTCCACCTCCGCGCGCAGCAGCCGCAGCGGCATCTCGGAGAGCTCGGCGTTGAAGTCGCCCGCCACCAGCACCAGCGCGTCCGCGTCCTCTGACAAGAGCGCCTCCACCAGCAGCCGCGCCTCCAGCGCCTGGCCCGTCCGCTTCATCGACGACAACCAGAAGCCCTCCGCCCAGCCGGGCACCGACTTCCACGACGAAGGCGTCACCTTCTGCCCTTCCAGCGCCGTCGCCAGCGGCGCCCGGAGGTGCAGGGCGATGACGTGCAGCGGCCGCGGGCCGGGGACTGCCAACGTGACGTGCACCAGCGGTCGGTCCCACCGCACCTCCCGCGCCTTTCTCCCGTCGACGCTCAAGCGCACCACCGGAGGCTCGACGTAGCGGTGGGCGATGTCCTGCTGTCTCACCACCGGGAAGCGGCTCAGCACCACCAGGTTGTGGATGTTGGACAGGCCACCGGTGGGGAGCCCCGCTGCCACCCTCGTGAAGCCGGCGTACGCCGTCCCCTCGAGCAACTCCGACAGCAGCGAGAGCGTGCGCGGCCCCTGGCGGTCCACCCGCTCCGCCCCCACCTCCTGCAGGCAGAGGACGTCGGCGCGCAAGGCCGACAACTTCGGACGCAGCGCGGCGATCCGCTGGGCGACTTCGACGCCTCCCGGCCGCTCGTCGAAGTTCTCCAGGTTCCACGTCGCCAGCCGAACCCGCATGCCCCAAGGGTAACGCCACCTTGCCTGTCACCGCCGCGTGGCGTTGCGCTGGAGGCCCTGTTCCCGTGTCTTCGGCTTGATGTAGGTTAACCGCCTCTTCAGTCCTCCCGAGGGAGCAAGCACATGAGCCGCGTCACCGGCCGCAAGGCCCCTGCACCGAAGCAGACGTCCAAGGCCACTCCCGCCAAAGCGGCGAAGCCGAAGGCCACCACCGCCACGAAGGCCACCAGCAAGGCGAAGGCGAAGGACAAGATTGAGTTCCCCCGCGCCAACTGGAAGGACCCGGTGAAGCTGAATGACAGCATCACCCGCGCGAAGGACCGCCTCGGCCTCAACGAGCACCCGCGCGGCCGCTGGGCGAAGCCCGACGTCATCCAGTCGCAGCCGTCCAGGCCGCCGGTGGTGGCGCGCTACGGCGTCATCCGTCCCCCGGTGAATCCTCCGAAGCCGCCGGTGGTGGCGCGGTACGGTGTCATCCGCCCGCCGGTCAATCCTCCGAAGCCGCCGGTGGTGGCGCGGTACGGTGTCATCCGCCCGCCGGTGAATCCTCCGAAGCCGCCGGTGGTGGCGCGCTACGGCGTCATCCGCCCTCCCATCGACGACGGCGACCCGAAGCCGCCTCGCCCGCCGGTGGTGGCGCGGTACGGCGTCATTCGCCCGGGCGTCTCCACCCAGCCCCGCCGCGGCGTGGGCGGCGCGGCGTCGTAACAGCAGCGCCATTCCATGACGAAGCCCGAGAAGCCCTCGAAGGCCGGCGCGAAGAAGCCGGCCAAGCGGAAGTTCGCCTACAGCAAGCGGCTCGAGGACTACCGGCGCACCGCCTACGCCGTCTGGGAAATCACGCTGAAGTGCAACCTCGCGTGCACGCACTGCGGCTCGCGCGCCGGTGACGCGCGCGAAGACGAGCTGTCCACCGAGGAGGCGCTCGACCTGGTGGCGCAGCTGGCCGACGCCGGCATCACCGAGGTGTCCCTCATCGGCGGCGAGGCCTTCCTCCGGCCCGACTGGCTCACCATCGCCCGGGCCATCGCCGACGCGGGGATGATTCCCACCATGGTGACGGGCGGCTACGGCGTGTCGCGCGCCACCGCCCAGAAGATGCTGGAGGCGGGCATCGCGCAGGTGTCCATTTCCCTCGACGGGCTGGAGAAGACGCACGACGGGCTGCGCGGCAAGCCCGGCTCGTACTTCCAGGCGCTGCAGACGGCGAAGCACTTCCGCGAGGTGGGCGTCGACTTCGGCTTCAACACCCAGGTCAACCGCCTCTCCGCGCCCGAGCTGCCCCGGCTGTATGAGGTGATGCGCGACGCGGGCTCCAACGGCTGGCAGTTCTCCCTCACCGTGCCCATGGGCAACGCGGCGGATCGTCCGGAGCTGTTGATGCAGCCGGTGGAGCTGCTCGAGCTGTTTCCCGTGCTGGCGCGGGTGACGTGGCGGGCCAACCGCGAAGGAGTGCGCGTCATCCCCGGCAACGACATCGGCTTCTTCGGGCCGTACGAAGACATCCTGCGCGAGGAGCAGTTCCGCTTGGGCGCCTTCTGGCAGGGCTGCCAGGCCGGCCTGGGCGCGCTGGGCATCGAAGCCGACGGGAAGGTGAAGGGCTGCCCGTCGCTCCCCACCGACAGCTACGTGGGCGGAAACATCCGCGACATGTCCCTGCAGGACATCCTCAAGACGAAGGAGCTCACCTTCAACCTCGAGGTGGGCGGCACGTCCGAGGGGACGAAGCCCCTGTGGGGCTTCTGCAAGACGTGCGAGTTCGCCGACCTCTGCCGCGCTGGCTGCACCTGGACGGCGCACGTCTTCTTCGACAAGCCCGGCAACAACCCGCACTGCCACCACCGCGCGCTGACGCTGCAGCAGCGGGGCCTGCGCGAGCGCGTGCGCCTCAAGGAAAAGGCGGAAGGCGTGCCCTTCGACAACGGCGTCTACGAGCTGGTGGAAGAGCGCTTCGACGCGCCGTGGCCCGAAGGCGACGGCTTGCGCTTCACCGCTGACAAAGTCGTCTGGCCCGAGAGCTGGAAAGACTGGCCCGTCTTCTGAAGAGCGGGGAAAGTCCCCGCGCCCACAACCCCAACCGAGGGAGGCAACACCATGCAGGAGTACTTGCTGAAGGTGAATGAGTCGGCGGCGAAGGACGTGACGGAGTGGCTCAAGCTGGGCGCGGCGCCCACCCACGTGCGCCTGGCGACGCTGGCCCCGCTGTCCAACTACGGCTACCCGTCGGGGGCCGACGCGGCCATTCTGCGACTCAACCAGCACGGCGTGGTGACGGGGCAGGCCGGGGGCGACGCTGCGCCGCACGACTTCGTGCCCTGGCAGAACGTCGCGTACCTCTCGGACGGCACGAGCCTCGCGAAGGAGATGGCCAGCGAGAAGAAGTAGTGGCCCCTGCGCGAGCGTCCCTTCTTCGGAGCCCACTTCTGCTTGCGGAGCGAGCCTGCCGGACCGCAACCGGCTCTCCAGGCGCTCGTCTCGCGAGGGCCCCTTCAGCCCGGCGCGGTAAAGGGTGCGAGGTTGGGTCGCTTCGCCTGCCGGCCGTCTCCAGACGACTGCCCCCGCGCGTGCCGCACCAGCCACGGGACGAAGTGGGCGCGGCTCCAGCGCAACTCCGCGCGCACGAAGTCGCGCAGTCGTCGCTGCGGGGCAGGGGGAAGAGGAGACGACCAGTCCTGAAAGCCCGGCAGCCCAGCGGTGTGCGCGAGCCCCAGGCCGATGCGCTCGTGGCCCAGTGCGTTCGCGTGCAGCCGGTCGTCGTCCCACAGACGTGGGTCTCCGCCGAGCTCGTGCGCCGCGAGGTCGAGCAGCCGCGCGCCGGTGTCCTCGCAGATGTCGCGCAGCCGCGCGTTCATCGCCTCGAGCCTCCCGCGCAACAGTCGCGCGAGCGGATTCACGCGCGCCATGTCGGGCATGGTGAAGGACAGGACGGTGGCGCCCTGCGCGCGCAGCGCCGTCACCATGCTGCGCACGTGGCCGGCCACCTCGTCGGCGTCGAAGCTGGGGCGCAAGAGGTCGTTCACCCCGGCCACCACGGTGGCGAGGTCCGGTTTCATCTGGAGCGCCGGCGCGAGCTGCGTGGCGTGGACGTCGCGGGCCCGCAGGCCGCGCACGCCGAGGTTGGCGTAGTGGATGGAGCCAAAGGCGCGCGCCAAATGCTCGGCGAAGCGGTCGGCCCAGCCGCGGTAGCCGCCGCGCCCGTCCGGGTCCTCCAGGCCCTCGGTGGTGCTGTCGCCGATGGCGACGTAGCGGTGAAAGCGCGTCATCGCACGCGTTCTACCCGAGCCCCCCGCGCCCGCGCACCAGGACGAGCTCGTCGCCCGGCGCTGGCGCGGCGCCAGCAGCAACCGACGCCGCGCTGTCAGAATGTCACTGGCAGAGCCCACGCGGGTGACACGACGGCAATCGTCGCGGCCGGTTGAATGCCTGTGAAGCCGCGTCCGTTGTGCGCGCGCATGAACGCTCTCTGGATGCTGGTGGTGCTGGCGCAGGTCCCCGTGGAACCGAAGCCCGAGTGCCGCACCTCGGGGATGAACGTGGCGTGTGGCTTCGACTGCCGCGCCGAGCTGGACGAAGTGAAGTGCGCGCAGACGCCCCAGGGCTTCTGTCAACGGCTGGAGCGCCAGCTCGTCTGCTGGGATCCACCCGAGGAAGTGCGCCTCCACGCGCCGCGCCTGGGCCGGCCTGCCTGTCGCGCCAAGTTCCGCGACCTCGCGTGTGGCTACGCCTGCGTGACGTCGCCCAACCACCTGGCGTGCGCGCAGACTCCGTGGGGCGTGTGCGCGACGCGCTTCGACCGCGTGGAGTGCTGGGATCCCTCGCCAGCCGTCATCCATCACTCGAAGCCGGAGGAGCTCACCGGCGCGAGGTGCGTGCAGACAGACGTGAAGTTCGCCTGCGGCTGGGACTGCAAGCGCTCGTACCAGGACGCTCAGTGCGCGCAGACGCCGAAGGGACAGTGCCGCATCGTGGAAGGTCGAATCAGCTGCTTCGATCCACCGTTGCCGCCCATCACGCACGAGCCGGTGGCGACGACGAAGCGGTGACGTCGGAAGAGGCCCGAGACTTCCTCGGCGGAAGAGCCACCGCGTCGGCTTTCAGCGCGAGACGCCACAGCGCGTCGCGAGGGGAACGTCACCGGCATCGACTTGAGCGTGGGGGCGCTCCTGCGCGGCGCAGGCGGGATGCATGGGGATGCACGGTCCGCCCCCACCTCGACGGACGCGGTCGTCAGTGAGCTTCGGTGGGGTGCTGCGCCGCCCAGTTGCGGGCGAACCACGCGTCGAGCGACCACTTCCCGCCGCCGTGCACCACGCACAGGCAGAGGAGGAAGAGGACGAGCAGCGAGAACTCCAGGCTGGGGTTGGGGCCGAAGAAGCCTGCCCGCAGGTGCACGATGAAGACGGCGCCCAGCAGCACGGGCACCTGCACCGCCGCGGCGAGACGCGTCACCAGGCCCAACGCCAGGAGCGCCCCTCCGGCCACGTGCGCGAAGCCGACGAGGTGGCTCACCGCGAGCGCGCCCGGCACCTCCCAGGCGCTCCCACGCAGAAGCTCCATCGCCGCGCCGGCGTTCGAGATGAACCAGAGGCCCTTCGCCAGCAGACCCAGCCCCAGGTAGATGCGGATCAGCTCGAAGGTGTACTCGCGGTGGGCTTCCAGCCACGCACGCAGGCGTTCGACTCGTTCCATGGCAGCCTCCTCGAGGCGGCCGGCGTCGGCGGCCGGCGTCTGCCTCGATGGAAACCGCTAACGCCGGGCCGCGGCGCATGCATCGGCGCAGCGCGTAATCGCCACCGGCTCTGCGAGGTGGGAATCAGGCCGAGTGTCTCAACGCGGTGCTCGTCACGACCAGCACCGAGGCCCGTCGCGAGGGCACACACGCGGCTGGTGTGCATTCTGGGCGTCCTTATCGTCGGAAAACGACCCATAAGTACGCCCAGAATGGCTGAAACCGCGAGGAGAAGGCCGGTCAGCTCGAGCGCAACCGAAGTGCCCTCACCTCACACCGCGCCGCCCGGAAGGGTGCCGAATCCGCCCGCGGCCGCGGGCCCCGGGAGCAGCAGCTTCAGCCCACCCAGACGCGCGCGTTGCGAAAGAAGCGCATCCACGCGCTGTCTTCCCCCCAGCCCCTCGGACGCCAGGACAGTTGCACGCTGCGGAAGACGCGCTCGGGGTGCGGCATCAAGATGGTGGCGCGACCGTCCGGCGTGGTGACGGCGGTGATGCCGCCTCGCGAGCCATTGGGGTTGAGGGGGTAGCGCTCGGTGGGTTGGCCGTGGTGGTCGACGTAGCGCGCCGCCACCAGGCCTTGCGCCTCGAGCGCCTTCGCCTGCGCGTCGTCCAGAAACTCCACGCGCCCCTCTCCGTGGGACACCGCCACCGGCAGCACGCTGCCCGCCATGCCGCGGAAGAAGAGGGAGGGACTTTCCTCCACGCGCAGCATGCAGACGCGCGCCTCGAACTGCTCGCTGACGTTCCGCACGAAGCGGGGCCAGGGCGCGGCCCCCGGCACGAGGGGCGAAAGGTGCGACACCATCTGGCAGCCGTTGCACACGCCCAGGGTGAAGGTGTCAGCGCGCGTGAAGAAGGCCGCGAAGGCGTCGCGCGCCTTCGGGTGGAAGAGGATGGACCTGGCCCAGCCTCCGCCCGCGCCCAGCACGTCGCCGTAGGAGAAGCCGCCGCACGCCGCGAGGCCCTTGAAGTCGGTGAGGCTCACGCGTCCCTCGAGGACGTCGCTCATGTGCACGTCCACCGCGGTGAAGCCGGCGCGGGTGAAGGCCGCCGCCATCTCCACCTCGCCGTTGACGCCCTGCTCCCTCAAGATGGCCACCTTCGGCCTCACGCCCCTGGCGATGAACGGCGCCGCCACGTCCTCGGTGAGCTCGAACGTGGGCGCGGCCCTGAGGCCGGTGAAGCTGCTGTCGGTGCGCAGCTGGTGCTCCTGGTCCGCGCAGGCCGCGTCGTCGCGCAGCCGCTGCATGCGCCAGGTGGTGTCGCTCCACAGCGCCCGGAGTTGGTGGCGCGAGGCCTCGTAGACGGTGTGGCCCGCGCGACGGAAGGAGAGGCCTTCGCCGGACGTGGGCGCGCCGATGGGCAGGGCGTGCACCCCACGGCTGGCGAAGGCCTGCACCACGTCGCGGGCGTCGGCGCTGCGCACCTGCAGCACCGCCCCCAGCTCTTCGGAGAAGAGGACGGCCGCGTCAGGGCCGTGCAGGCCCGACAGCTCGATGTCCAGCCCGCAGCCGGAAGCGAAGGCCATCTCCGCGAGGGTGACGAAGAGGCCTCCGTCGGAGCGGTCGTGGTAGGCGAGCAGCTTCCCGTCCTCGTTGAGGCGCTGCACCACCTCGAAGAAGGCCTTGAGGGCCTCCGCGTCGTCCACGTCCGGCGGCGTCTCGCCCAATTCGCCGTACACCTGCGCCAGCGCGCTGCCGCCGAGGCGGTGCTTCCCCGCGCCCAGGTCCACCAGCACCAACGTCGAAGGGCCGGCTTCGAGGTTCAGCTCGGGCGTCAGCGTCTTGCGCACGTCCTGCACCGGCGCGAAGGCGCTGATGATGAGGGACAGGGGCGCCACCACCGACTTCGTCTCGTCACCGTCCTTCCACACCGTGCGCATGGACATCGAGTCCTTGCCCACCGGAATGGCGAGGCCCAGCTTCGGGCACAGCTCCGCGCCGACGGCCTTCACCGCGTCGTAGAGGCGCGCGTCCTCTCCGGGCCAGCCCGCCGCCGCCATCCAGTTGGCGGACAGCCGCACGTCGGACAGCTTGCCGATGCGTGTGCCGGCCAGGTTGGTGACGGCCTCGCCCACCGCCAGCCGCGCCGAGGCGGCGGCGTCGAGGCAGGCCACCGGAGTCCGCTCTCCCACCGCCATCGCCTCACCGGTGAAGACGTCGTAGCTGGTGGTGGTGACGGCACAATCGGCCACCGGCACCTGGAAGCGGCCGACGAACTGGTCGCGCGCGACGAGGCCGGTCACGCTGCGGTCCCCGATGGTGATGAGGAAGGACTTGTCGGCCACCGCCGGCAGCAGCAGCACCCGCTGCACGGCCTCGTCGAGGCGCAGGCGCTCGAGGCTGAAGGCACGCGGAGTGACGGCCAGGCGCGTCGCGTCGCGCTTCATGCGCGGGGGCTTGCCGAGGATGACCTCCAGCGGGACGTCGATGGGCTTGTTCCGGAAGTGCGCGTCCTCCACGGTGAGGCGGCCGTCGTCGGTGGCGTGGCCCAGCACCGCGTAGGGGCACCGCTCGCGCCGGCAGAAGGCCTCGAAGCGCGGCAACTGCGCGGCGTCGATGGCCAGCACGTAGCGCTCCTGCGCCTCGTTGCACCACAGCTCCAACGGAGAGAGGCCGGGCTCGTCGGTGGGCACCTTGCGCAGCTCGAAGCGCGCGCCCTTCCGGCTCTCGTGCACCAACTCCGGCAACGCGTTGGACAGCCCGCCCGCCCCGACGTCGTGGATGGAGATGATGGGGTTCTTCCCGCCCAGGGCCCAGCAGCGGTCGATGACTTCCTGGCAGCGCCGCTGCATCTCGGCGTTGTCCCGTTGCACGGACGCGAAGTCGAGGTCCTCCGCCGAGGCGCCCGACGCCACCGACGACGCGGCGCCGCCGCCCAGGCCGATGAGCATCGCCGGGCCGCCCAGCACCACCAGCGCCGCGCCAGCGGGAATGTCGCCCTTCTTCACGTGCTCCGCGCGGATGTTGCCCAGCCCGCCCGCCAGCATGATGGGCTTGTGGTAGCCGCGCAGCTCCGTGCGGCCGTCTGGCCCGGGCACTGCCTGCTCGAAGGTGCGGAAGTAGCCGGTGAGGGCGGGCCGGCCGAACTCGTTGTTGAAGGCCGCGCCGCCCAGCGGGCCGTCCACCATGATGTCCAGCGCCGAGGCGATGCGGCCGGGCTTGCCGTGCGGCACCTCCCACGGGCGCGGCGCGTCCGGCAGTTGCAGGTTGGACACGGAGAAGCCGACGAGGCCTGCCTTGGGCTTGCTGCCGCGGCCGGTGGCGCCCTCGTCGCGGATTTCTCCGCCGGAACCCGTGGACGCGCCCGGGAAAGGGGAGACGGCGGTGGGGTGGTTGTGCGTCTCCACCTTCATCAGGATGTGCGTGGGCTCGACGTGCGCGCGGTACACGCCGTCGTCGGGGTCGGCGAAGAAGCGGCCGGCGGTGAGGCCCTCCATCACCGCGGCGTTGTCCTTGTACGCGGACAGCACGCCGGCGGGCGTCGCGGCGGTGGACTTCTTGATGAGCTGGAAGAGGGAGTCGGGCTGCGGCGTGCCGTCGAGGGTGAAGTCGGCGTTGAAGATTTTGTGCCGGCAGTGCTCGGAGTTCGCCTGCGCGAACATCATCAACTCCACGTCGGACGGGTCGCGGCCGAGGCGGGTGAAGGCGTCCACCAGGTAATCCACCTCGTCGGGCGCGAGCGCGAGGCCCAGCTCGCCGTTGGCCTTCTCCAGCGCAGCCCGGCCCCCGGTGAGGACGGGGACGGTGCTGAAGGGCCGAGGCGGGTGGTGGGCGAAGAGGCGCTCGCACGCGTCCACGGAGGGCAGCACGGCCTCGGTCATCCGGTCGTGGAGTGCGAGCAGCAGCGCGCGCTCGTCGGCGATGGCGCCGGCCACGCGCCACTCGATGCCGCGCTCGACACGGCGCACCGCCGACAGCCCGCAGTTGTGGGCGATGTCGGTGGCCTTGGAGGACCAGGGCGAGGTGGTGCCCGGGCGGGGGACGACGACGAAGACGCGGCCGTCGACGCGCGGCGAGTCCTGGCGCGGCCCGTAGGTGAGCAACGCCTCGAGCGTGTGGCGCTCCTCTGAGGTGAGGTCCCGCTCCGTCTCGGCCACGTGGACGAAGTGGGCAGAGAGCGACGTGACGGCGGGGTTGGCGCTCTGCAGGCGAGCCAGGCGTCGCGCCAGGCGGGCAGGGGTGAAGGCGGGGGCTCCGGGAAGGATCAACATGCGGCGCATCCTGCCGTTGGACCACGCATGAGGAAAGACGATGGAAGGCGATATGAGTTATCGTCAATGACGATTGGTGCCCATGGAGCTGCGGAGCGACCGGCTGAGGGTGTTTGACGCGGTGGTGCGGGAAGGGGGCTTCTCCCGTGCGGCGGACGTGTTGCACGTGACGCAGTCCTCGGTGAGCCAGGCCATCGCGGCGCTCGAGTCGGACGTGGGGGAAGACCTCTTCGAGCGGACCGGCCGGCAGGCGCGGCTGACGGACGCGGGGAAGACACTCCATCGACACGTGGGGCCGGTGCTGCGCGCGGTGGAGGAGGCGCGCGCGGCCCTCGCGCTGCACCGCGACCTCATGGAAGGCGCCTTGAGCGTCGGCACGACGGACACGCTGGCGGCGTGGCTGCTCCCGCCCGTGTTCTCCGAGTTCCGTCGTGAGTTCCCCGGCATCGAGCTGCGCCTGGACAACCGCCCGTCGCCGGCCATCGCCGAGGCGGTGGCGAGCCACGCGCTCGACCTGGGCGTGGTGTCCTTGCCGCTCCCGACGTCGGTGAGCGCCGGGGTGCGGGGGCTGCGCCAGGTGCCGCTGCGTCCCCAGCGCGACGTGGTGGTGGTGCCCCGCGGCCACCCGCTGGCCAAGCGCGCCCGCGTGCGGCCCTCGGAGCTGGCGGAGCACCCGTTGCTGCTGCTCGACCGGACGACGGCGTCGCGCGCGTGGCTCGACGCGCACTTCACCGCCTCGGGCGCGCAGCCGAAGGTGGTGATGGAGATGAGCAGCGTGGAGGTGCTCAAGCGCCTCGCGTCGCTGGGCTTTGGCGCCGCCGTGGTGCCGGACGTCGCGGTGGGAGACTCGCCGGACCTCGTGGCAGTCCCGCTGGTGGGGTTGCACCAGCGGCGCATGGTGGGCCTCGTCGTCGGCCCTGCCCCGTCGCGCGCCGCGCGGGCCTTCGCCGAGGTGGCGAGGCGAGTGCTGAAGCCGTCCTGACCAGTCGGGAAGGGTCCACCAAGCCCGATGACTGCCGTGGGTGGCGGCGACCTCTCGGCGTTCATCCGGGCCCAGGAAGCCAGGCTCGAGATCACCGGGCTGAAGTTCAAACCCATGGCCCTCACCCTCGAGCCGAAGGAGGTGAAGGCCATCGACCAGGTCCGCGCCGAACTGAAGCGGGGTTCCGAGGACGACGGCGGCTCCGTGGAGGGCAGCCTCGAGGCGCTGGCCCTGTCACTGGGCGCGCCGGCCCGTTCCCGTCGCCGCGTGTAGCCTGGTCGATGACAGCCGGGTTCGAGGTCCTCAGGCCGACGAGGCCGGATTCGTGGTGGGGCATGGGGGTTCCTTCGATGGGTTGGAAGGCACTGACCCCAACGCAGCGCTCCGTGTGAAATCTCTTCTGCACCCGTTTGGCGGCCGCTGGGTTATCTCTCCCTGGCCCTCCTCATGTTCGAGCTCGCGCTTCTCCGGCAGGCAGGCGTCAAGCGGCGCATCGCGTGGGTGTTGCTCGTCCTCTTGTGCGCTGCCTGGGGCGTTCCGCTGTGGCTCGTGCTTCCGCTCCTCCTCGTGCCTTTCGTGCGCCCCGTGGTCCGCATTCTCAGGAAGCGGCGCGCCCGGGCCCGCCCGACCGTCCTGCTGCGCGGCACCGTCGAGCCCCCCACCGAGCGCCACGCCTACAAGCCGCCCACCACGGTCCAGGCGCTCCTCTCAGCCCTGGAGCTCGCTGAGGCCGGCGTCATCGAGCCTCGGCCCGACGGCGCCGGCGTCGCGCTCAAGAAAGGTGGCTGGGCGTCCTTCACCGCAGCGCTGCCGGATCGGGTGACGCAGTCGACGCTGGTGCTGCATGGAAGCTCGGTGGCCGCGCTGGCGTTGCTGTGCGACGCGCTGGCCCGCGAGCTGGGCCCGATGCGGCTGGACGTCGACGGCGTGCAGGTCCTCATCGACGGTACGCGCCCGCAAGGCCTCCTCCTCCGGGACGTCGCCGAGGCGATGGAGGCCTTCGCGCGTCGCGCCCCGCTGCGTACCGCCTCTCCGGATGCGCCGAGGGGCACGTTGCTTCACTGACCGGGCGTCGCCACCCGCGCCCGTCCTCCGTCTGCGTCGCGGACATCGGCACCCCGACAAGGCCGGCGTCGGCGTCATCTGGCCGAGCACCAGACGACACCCTCCGGTGCGCGGCCTCCCAGGAGCACCCTCACACGTCGAACTTCGCGCGAGGTGGGTGTCAGCGCTCTCCGAGGCCGGCTCCGCGGAGAGCTCCCTCACGGCGGGTGGGGGTCAGCTGCGCGCCCGCAGCGACCACTCCCACGAACGTCGAACTTCGCGCGAGGTGGGTGTCAGTGCTCGACGTGGACGGCCGCGCAGGGCACTCCCTCACGCCAGTCAGCGCTCTCCGAGGCCGGCTCCGCGGAGAGCTCCCTCACGGCGGGTGGGGGTCAGCTGCGCGCCCGCAGCGACCACTCCCACGAACGTCGAACTTCGCGCGAGGTGGGTGTCAGCGCTCGACGTGGACGGCCCCGCAGGGCACTCCCTCACGCCAGGTGCGGGTCAGGGCTCGACCTGGACGGCTGCGCGCCCGCAGCGAGCACTCCCACGAACGTCGAACTTCGTGCGAAGCGCGCGTCAGCGCTCGACGGGCCGCGGCACCCTGCGACCGGGCTGGCGGCGCTTCGCCATGTCCAGCCACTGCGCCTGCTGCGCCAGCTCCACCTCGGTGATGAGCCCGAGGAAGAGCCCGTCTTCCACCACCGCGACGTACGGGGTGAGCGCCTCGTTCATCTTCTGCCGCGCCGTCTCGAGGGTCGCGCGGCCGTCCACCGCAGGCACCTGGCGCTCCATCACCCCGGCGACGTAGCCGTGCGCACCCAACTCGTTCACCGCCGCCATCAGCCGCTCGCGCGTCACCACGCCCACCAGCCGCCCGAAGTGTTCGACGGCGAAGGCCGTGTAGGGGGTGATGATGAGCGCCTGCAGCGCCTCGCCGAGCAGGGTGTTGGGCTGGAAGCGCGGCGCGTACGGGTTGACCGCGTCGGCCGCGCGGATTCCTTCGAGCACTCGCGTCATGCCGGCGTCGCGCGCCTCGGCTCCCGCCGCGAAGAAGATGAAGACCGCGATGAAAGGCAGCACCGGGTTGCCGGTGAGGAGTCCGAGCAGCCCCAGGCCCAGCGCGAGGACCCGCCCCAGCGAGGCGGACAGCTTCGTCGCCCGCTCGTAGCCCAGGAACCACGAGAGGAAGGCGCGCAGCACCCGGCCGCCGTCCATCGGCAGCGCGGGGATCATGTTGAAGAGCGCCAGCGCCACGTTGGACGAGATCATCATCGCCCAGAGCGTCACGTCGGTGGGTTGCTCGACGCGCGCCGACTCGAGCGCCCGCCTCAGCGCCTCCACTCCATACAGCTCGAGGCCCACCCAGCCCAGGCCGAGCGCCAGCACCACATTCACCGCCGGCCCGGCGAGCGCGATGAGGAACTCCTGCCCAGGCGTCTGCGGCTTCTTCCCCAGCAGGGCGACGCCGCCCAGCGGCATCAAGGTGATGTCCTTCACGGGAATCCCGAAGGCGCGCGCCACCAGCGAGTGCCCGAGCTCGTGCAGCGCCACGAAGCCGAAGACCAACAGCATCAGCACGGCGCCAAAGACGGCGGCACGCGCGCCGAGCTGTTGCCACTGCAGCGCGCCCATCACCGGCACGAGCGCGAAGCTCCAGTGCAGCTTCAAGTCGATGCCCGCGACGCGGGCGATACGCAGAGAACCGCTCGCCATGGTCCATGCTTAACCACGCCCCGGGACATGGCCATCCCTCCCGGCGTGAAGAAGCGTTGCGGGCTACCTGCGCGGATTACTTGCGGATCTGAAACTTGATCTTCTCGGTGCCGAGCGTGAACTCGTCGCCATCCTTGATCTTCCGGCGCGTCACCTTCTCCTTGCCGGGGCCGAAGAAGGTGCCGTTCGACGAGTTGAGGTCCTCGAGGAAGAAGTCGGCGCCCTCGCGGGTGACGCGCACGTGCTCACGCGACACGCGGTTGGACTCGATGACGAAGTCGCAGCTCTTCCCCCGGCCGATGGTGAAGACGTCGCTGCTCATCTTGTACGGGTCTCGGCCGGCGACGATGAGGGTGAGCGAGGCCTTGCCGCTGGCGCGCGGAGGAGGCGGGGCTGGCTCGGGCTCCGGCTCCGGCTCCGGGGGGAAGTCGTCCGCAGGCGCCTCGGCCGGCTCCTCCTCGGGCGGGGCCTCGGGCTCGTCGAACGGGTTGCCCTCTTCCTCGGGCGGCGGCTCCGGCTCCGGCTCAGGTTCGGGGCGGCGCGGGGCGGGCTTTCCGGCTGCGGGCTTGAGGCTGGGGGGAGCGGCTTGAGGCGCGGGGCGGGCCGCGACTGACGGAGCGCCGCCTGCCTTGCCGGGTACGACGAAGCCGTTGAGCCGCGCGAGGGTGAAGACGGCCTGGGACACCAGTGCGTCGGTGGCTACCCCCATCTCGGAGGACATTTGCTCGAGCGCCTCCCACAGGTGGGGCGCCATGGTGACCATCTTCGAGTCGGACATGCGTTCACAAACATACCGTGCGGTGCGTCGGTGTCGACTTGTCTTTCAGCGCGGCGCGCGGCAGTCAGGGACCCATGAGCCTCTTCGACTCCGCCCGCCCCAACCCCGCCGGCTACAGGGACGTAGCGCCTGCCGACGTGAAGCTGCCCGCGCAGGGCTTCCGCGTCGTCGACGTGCGAGAGCCGCACGAGTACACCGGCGAGCTGGGCCACATTCCCGGTTCGACGCTCGTGCCGATGCAGGCGGTGCTGGCCCAGGCGATGAGCTGGAACCGCGACGAAGAGCTCTTGCTCGTCTGCCGCTCCGGGGGCCGTTCAGGCCAGGTGGCGCAGGCGCTCACCCGCGCGGGCTTCTCCCGGGTGATGAACCTGGCGGGTGGCATGCTGGCGTGGAACGCCGCCGGGCTCCGCGTGGAGAAGTGACGCCGCCTCTCCCAGCGTCGTGGGGCCCACGGCTCAAGCGCTGGGGGCTACGACTGGCGGTGGCCTGGCTTCTGGTGACGGTGCTGCCAGTGCTGGTCTTCCGCTTCGTCGATCCGCCCACCACTGCCTTCATGCTCCAGCGCCGACTCGAGGCGTTGTGGAACCAGGAGCGCCACTTCACGCTGCGCCAGAAGTGGACGCCGCTGGAGAGGGTGAGCCCCCAGCTCCGCCTGGCTGTCATCGCCGCGGAGGACCAGAAGTTCCCCGAGCACTTCGGCTTCGACGTCGAGGCCATCGAAGACGCCATCGAGGACCGGCTGGAAGGGAAGTCGCGGCGCGGCGCCTCCACCCTCACGCAGCAGGTGGCGAAGAATCTGTTCTTGTGGCCGGGGCGCTCCTTCGTGCGCAAGGGCCTCGAGGCGTACTTCACCGTCCTGCTCGAGCTGTGCTGGCCGAAGTGGCGCATCCTCGAGGTGCACCTCAACGTCGCGGAGTTCGGCAACGGCGTCTACGGCGTCGACGCGGCCAGCCGAATGGCCTTCGGCGTCCCTCCGTCCGCCGTCGATGCACACCAGGCCGCGTTGATGGCCGCGGTGCTGCCCAGCCCGCGCACGCGCCGCATCACCGCGCCCACGCCCGCCGTCGCCGAGCGCGTCGGGTGGATTGAGGACCAGGCCCGTCGCCTCGGACTTTCCACCGTGACTCAGCTGGGACCGTGAGGGCCTCCGCCTGGAGACTCCCCACCGCCCCTCCCGCGACTCGCGCGCTCATCGGCTCCCAGCGACTCGCGTCGTGCACGACGACGTTGCGCCGTCGCGGTGTCTCCTCGAAGGTGAAGAGATCGTCTCGTCGCGCCCGCCGTTGAAGCCTCTGCCAGCGTGACCTGGGACAAGGCCTCGGAGATCCGAGGGGCCTCGCGCCCGCGGTGCGTCGCCACCAGTTTTCTGAGGCTCCCAATCGCGCCAACCACCCGGAATTCAAGGAGGTCCGCATGGCCTGCCCCTCGCAACCACACAGGGCGCGAGTTGGAAGCTCAGGCCGGAACCTCCACACACGGGAACGGGGGAACACTCATGAAGTCCTGGATGAATCGATGGCGTTGGGCGGTGGCGGCGGCAGGGATGGGCGCGTTTGCTTTGGGCTGCAGCAAGGGCAGCGAGATTCCGGAGCCTCCGGGCGTCTCGGCCCGCGCCGGGCTGCAGGCCTTCACCGGGCAGAACGCATGCACGGAGCTCGAGCAGTACCTCGAGGACACGGCCGTGCTGCAGATGCGCACGCAGCTCGAAGCGCAGCGGGACGGCGTGCCGAGCTGGGGCTGGTGGGGCGGGTGGGGCTGGGGCCTCGAGTTCGACGCCAACGGTGGCCCGCAGGCCTCGGCTGGTGGCGCGGCGCCTCCGAGGGCGGCCCCCACTGACTACACCACCACCAACAACCAGGTCGCGGGCGTCGACGAAGCGGACTTCGTGAAGAACGATGGCACGCGCATCTTCGTCCTGTCGGGCGAGAAGCTGCACGCGGTGAAGAGCTGGCCGGCGGACCAGACGCAGGTGCTGGGCACCTTGAAGATCGAGGGCTGGCCGCGGGAGATGTTCCTCGACGGCACCGACAAGGCGGTCGTCTTCTCCAGCATCTACCAGTGGTACCCGCTGTCCAACACCCAGGGCGTGGCGTGCGACGCGCTCTTCTGCGGCTACTACTACGCCAACACCGTGAAGGTGACGGTGGTGGACGTGTCGAACATGGCGCAGCTGCGCGTGCTGCAGGAGACCTACCTGCCCGGCCACTACAACTCGGCGCGGAAGATCGGCAGCTCGGTGCGCCTGGTGTTGTCCGACGACTTCAACTTCCCCGCCGGCTTCAAGTGGAGCCCCGACTGGGTCCCGGGCCTGTGGGAAGACAAGGCCCGCCTGCGCGCCGCCTACGACAAGATCATCGAGGAGAACGAGAAGCTGATCCGCGCCCAGACGCTGGCCGAGTGGGTGCCTGCGGCGAAGGTGAAGCAGAACGGCCAGACGCTGGTGGTGCCCCACGCCTGCAACGACTTCTCGCGGGTGAACGCGCCGACGCGGCTGGGCACGGTGTCGGTGGTGACGCTCAACCTCGCCAACAACGGCATCGCGCGCACCAGCATTCTCGCGGAGCCGGGTGAGATCTACGCGTCGCAGAACAACCTGTACGTCGCCACCCGTCACTGGTGGTGGTGGCCGGCGCCGGGCCAGAAGGACACGACGTACCTCCACAAGTTCGACATCAGCCAGGCGGATCGCGCGGTGTATGCGGCGTCGGGCACGGTGGACGGGCACATCGTCGACCAGTTCTCGATGGACGAGGCGGCGTCGGGCCACTTCCGCGTGGTGACGACCATCAACCAGCGCGTGCCGGACCTCACCAACCCCAACAACTGGTGGGGCACCATGGAGACGTGGAACCGCCTCACCGTGCTGGGCGAGAACAACGGGCAGCTCACGGTGACCAGCCAGTCCGAGGACCTCGCCAAGGGCGAGCGCGTGATGTCCAGCCGCATCATCGGCGACAAGGGCTTCGTGGTGACGTACCGCCAGGTGGACCCGCTCTTCACCTTCGACCTGTCGAACCCCAACCAGGTGGTGAAGCGCGGCGAGCTGAAGATCCCGGGCTTCTCGACCTACATGCACCCGCTGGGCGCCAACCACCTGCTCACCATCGGCACGTACATGCCCGAGCCGGTCAACGGCCAGCCGGTGGACTGGCAGGCGCGCGCGCTGCAGTTGGCCATCTTCGACGTGTCGGACCTGGCCAACCCGCGGCAGACGCACGTGCAGCTCGTGGGCACGGCCTACGGCTGGAGCGAGGCGCAGCACGAGCACAAGGCCTTCAACTACTTCCCGGCGAAGAAGCTCCTGGCCATTCCCTTCGCGGACTGGAACAGCTCGTACGCGGGTGACGATTACTGGTCGTACTTTACCAGCGACCTGCGCGTCTTCGAGGTCGACCCCGTCACCGGCTTCACCCCGAAGGGCGCCATCGGCATGCGCGACCTCTACCAGGTGCACCGGTACTACAACTGGACGTACTACTGGACGCCCAACGTGCGCCGCAGCGTGATGGCCGACGAATTCGTCTACGCCATCAGCGACGCCGGCATCCGGGTGGCGAACATCGCCAACCTCAGCATCCCGCTGGCGACGGCCAACCTCGAGCGGTACGTCGAGTACCCGTAAGGCGCGTTCCGTCGGGAAGTGGAGCGGCCCTCCGGGAGCAACCCGGGGGGCCGTTCTCGTAGGTGCGCCGTGGTATATGGCGGGTATGGCACGCCGTACCACCGTGGTCCTGACGCCCGAAGACGCCATCGCCCTTCAGCGGGCGAGTCGCGCCGAAGGGCTGTCCCAGTCTCAGCTCATCCGGAAGGGGATCCGGGCGGTGACGGCGCCCTACCGGCGGAAGGCGCGCCCGTTGGTGGGCTGGCTCAAGCTGTCGCGGCGCGAGCGCGAGGAGCTCGCCCGAGATGAGCCAGGAGACTACGACCGTTGAGGTCTCCGCTGCTGCTCGACACCGGCGGCTGGCTGAAGGCGCTGGCCGGCGATCGGCCCTGGGCTGACGCCGTCGAAGAGGCGGGAGAGTTGATTGTCCCGGGGCTGGTCCTGGCCGAGGTCGACTACCACCTTCGACACCAGCGGCGAGCGATGCACCGCCTTCTCCAGGACCTGGAGTCAGGGGCGTACCGGTATGAGCCTCCCACCGCGAGCGACCTCGCGCGGGCGAGGGAGCTCGACGCGAGGTTCAAGAAGCTCGACCTGGGCCTCGTCGACGCCTCCGTCGCTGCGCTCGCAGAGCGCCTGGGCGTTTTCCGGGTGCTGACCACCGACTCGGACTTCGTCGCGCTGAGGGTGGGGCCCGGGTATCGGCTCGCCTTCGAGTTGGCCTGTCCGCTGGCGTGATGGTCAGTCGACCCAGAAGACGCCCGCCGGCTGGTGGAAGGACTCGGCGTTGGGCAGTGCCAGCCGCCAGCTCTTGAGCTCCACCGTGGCGTGGTCGGGGTGCTTCACCTTGCCGCGGACGTAGACGCCGGGGCGGGCGAGCGCGACGGACCGGGCGACGGCCTCCCCCACGGAGCGAGCCAGCAACTGCTCGGCGCGCAGCACCAGCACCTCGTCGGCGACGTGCGGGCGGCCGGCGCGATTCCAGAGGGCGGCCTGGGCGATGCCCCGGCGGTGCGCGACGAGGTGAGGCGCGAGGCGAGCGACATCGTCCAGCGCGGCCACCCGCGGCGCGTCGAGGGCGATGAGGAACCACTCGCCCTGGCGAATGGTGCGGAAGGGCGCGTCGCGCTCGGCGCGCGCCACCTCGCGTCCCTTCAGCGCCTCACGGGCGCGGTCCACCGAGGAGAGGCCGCGCGGCAGCTGGGCGATGAAGAGGTGCGCCTCGTCGAGGCCCAGCAGGAAGTGGCGCTTCTGGCCGGGCGTCTCCATCGACACCCAGCGGCGGTGGCCTTCCTTCCGCACGACGGGGCGATCCGGCACGGTCCAGCGGGGAATCTCCGCGAGGAAGCGGTGCTTCGGCTCGTCCACCAGCAGCACGAGCTGGTGAAGCCGACGGTCGACGCCCTGCACCACCACGCGGTTGGTGCTCGCTCCCGGCCACATGCGGAAGCGCTCGCCGCGGCGGTCGCGCGCGATGTCCAGCTGGACGACGCGCTCGGCCCCGGAGGCAGGGACGAAAGGAGCCTGCGCCACCTCGAGCGGCAGCGCGGCCTGCGCAAAGCGCGACTGGAGCGGGTGAGTGCCCATGACGGCTGCCTCAGACGTCGCCCACCTGCACGGGCTGACGGCTCGGCCTCGGGGGCACGCGACGGTGGGGCCTGGCTCGATGTCCACGCATCCTCATCGGGCGCCGGCGCCTGCGCGGCGTCGAACTCCACAGCAACCGCGGGGCGGTGTCGTGGTGTGCGACCGTTTCCAGGCCGCGCCTGAGCGCGGGGGATGTGTGTCTCAGCGGCTGCTCCTCTGCTGGCCGGTCTCCGGCCCGTACCCCGGAAGGGTGCCTCCGCGCACCGAGACGACGGCCTGGGGCCACGTGGAAGCGACCGTTCCGTCTGCCATTTCAGCCCCACCTGAATCGTCGAGTGATCGCCCCCGTCGGTGCAGGCAACACAGGCAGTCAGAAGGGGCCGCGAGCCGGCGGCGCCCGACGGACGCACCGCCATGACTCGACGCTTCCTTCTCTGCGCCTCCATCCTCTTCCTGGTCGCCGGGTGCGCGCCGCGCCTGCAGGGCGACGGCGTGGCCACGGTGGTGGAGCGCCGGCTGGATGCCTTCTCGACGCTGGAGGTGTCTGGACCCATCGCCGTGGAGGTGGAGGTGGACCCGAAGGCTGTCCCCGGCATGCACCTCGAGGGCGACGAGAACCTGGTGTCACACGTCTCGTGGGACCTCGCCGGCGGCGCGCTGCGCATCGACGCGCAGGGCTTGAGCCCGGTGGTGCCGCTGCGCCTCACGCTGCGCACCACGGCCCTGGGTGACGTGAGCTCTTTCGCCGGCGCCAGCGTGACGGTGCAGAAGCTGAAGGGCGGGCGCGTGGCCCTCAGGGCGTCTTCCTCGGCCCGGCTCCATGCGTGGGACGTCGACTGCGACGCGCTGGTGCTGGAGGCGCGTGGCGGCTCGCGCGTGGAGGCCCAGGGCCGGGCCCGGGTGGTGGATGCCAGCGCGAGCGATGAGTCCGATGTGGTCGCGTTGGCCGTCGACGCGCGCGTCGCCACCGTGCTGGCCGAGCACCTGAGCACCATTCACGTCTCGGCGCGGGAACACGTCGAGGGTCACGCCTTCGGCTCCAGTGAGGTGCGCGTGCACGGCGCGCCCTCCCGCACCGACATCGAAGGCCAACCCGGGCAGAGCTGACCCTCGCTGGAGGGCACGCGACGACCTCTGGTGAGGCGTACTCCGCACAGGAGCGCTGGAGGTGTCCGCCCCAATGCCGGGGCCGATGCGCGCCGGATGGACGCGCGCCTACGGCGCCGGGCTTCCCCGAGGCCCGAGGCAGGGCGGCGAAGAAGAGGAAGCGGCCGGGCGCACGGAGCCGCGGAGGGAGGCCGGGCTCGCTTCGTGGGCGCTGCCCCAATCGAGTGCTGCAGGAACCACCTCCCACGTGGCTGGTGCAGCACTCGATTTCGTCGCCGGGCGGCGGGGAAGAGGGAAGTCGAGGAAGTGGAGGGCTGTCAGCGTCATCTCCAGCACCGCCAGCCGGACCCCGAGGCCGGAGTCGGCGCCCGACGCTGGATGAGGCCGCGGCCCGCGTGGAAGGAGCCGATGCAGAGGCGGCCAGGGGAATCGCCATGCCTGGGTGACAGACACGCCGTCGCCCCGTGCCTTGCGAGGCGGACCTCGAGGCGAGGGTGCTTCCGTAGACGAGCGGGCTGCGTGCCGCTGGCTCACTCCGTCGCGCAGTCCACCAGCGTCGGCGCCAGCACCCGCGCGAGTTCCTCGGGGGACATCGAGCACAGCAGCCCGCGTCGGCCGGCGTTGATGTAGAGCCTGGGCAGCGAGGTGATGGTGCGCTCGCAGTACACCGGCAGCGGCTTCTTCGTCCCGAAGGGAGAGGTGCCGCCCACCTGGTAGCCCGTGTGGCGCTGCGCGACGTCCGGCTTGCACGGCTGCACGCTCTTCACGCCCAACTGCCGCGCCAGGGCCTTCGCCGAGACCTGCCTGTCGCCGTGCATCAGCACCAGCAGCGGGCGCTTCGCCTCGTCCTCAAAGACGAGCGTCTTCACCACCTGGTGCTCGTCGACGCCCAGCTTCGCGGAGGACACCTTCGTGCCGCCGTGCTCCTCGTACTCGTAGGGGTGCAGGGTGAAGGCTACGCCCCGGCTGGACAGGAAGGTGGTGGCGGGCGTCTCGCTGCTCACGACACCACGCGCAGCACCGTGGCGTGGGCGGCACGCGCCAGCTCGTCTTCTCTCAGCGCCACGGCCACGAAGCGGTCCGAGGCGACGTCGAAGAGGTAGTAGTGGAGCGCCAGGCCGCGCCGTTGCAGCACGGCGTTGAGGGCCGCCAGCACGGCGCCCAGA
Organism: Myxococcota bacterium; assembly: GCA_040752975.1. Taxonomy (GTDB): domain Bacteria; phylum Myxococcota; class Myxococcia; order Myxococcales; family Myxococcaceae; genus JADLDB01. Next base: position 3,505 of record JBFMHF010000065.1, on the reverse strand, counting down.
GACTTCGGGTGCACCTCGGACGCGGCCAGCTTGAGCGCCTGCTGCACCTCGGGCGGGGCGAAGGACACGAGGTCGTCCACCGGGATGACGGGTGAGTCGCCGAAGTGCTCGTCGAGGTACGCCACCCGGTCGGCCTTGGCGCGCTCCGACAGGCCCTTCGCGCCGTAGTACGCCAGCAGCAGCTCGCCCGCGGCTTCGCGCGTCAGCTCGTCGACCTGGCCCAACACCGCCCGCGCGTCGGCCACCTGCCACCCCGTGAAGAGGCCCACCTGCTGCAGTGCCGCGAAGCCCGGCACGAAGGGCTGGCGGTCGTCCGTCGCCCCGTCCACCAGGACGATGCGGGCGACCAGCTGCCCGCCGCGGCCGATGCCGGTGACGACTTCCACCGGCTGCCCGACGGTGACGGACGAGGTGGTGGCGACGGACACGTCGAAGTGCACGGAGTCGCCCGTCTCCAATTCGACGACGCCGCTGCCCTTCGCGCTGTCGAAACGCTTGATGGTCCCGCGTGGCATGGGAAGCGCGATTCTTGCCCGAAGTGCGCCGCCGCGGCGAGGTTTTCAGGGGCTCGCCGCGTCCTGCGCCTGCTTCTCGAGGGAAGCGATGCGCTGCTCGCTGCGCTGGGCCTTCGGCAGCTTCTTCGCGTAGGCCACCGCCTCGAGGAGTGTCTGCCTCTGGCCGGCCTTGTCCCCCTTCTTCGCCAGCACGCCCGCCTTCGTCTCGAAGAGGCGCAGCTTGCGCGGGCCCTCGGAGCACTTCTTGAGCGCGCGGTCGACCGCGGCGAGGGCGGCGTCGTACTGGCCCAGCTCGCGGTAGAGAATCGCCAGCCGCGCGGGAGGGTTGTAGTCCTTCGGGAGTTCCGCCTCGGAGCGGGCGAGGGCGTCGAGCGCGCGTTCGGGGTGCTTGGCGGCCACGGCGGCGTTGACGCGGTGCGGGTCGAAGACGGCGCGGGCGGCGGGCGTGGGGGCCTTCGCGGCTTCGGCTTCGAGGAAGGTGAGCCACTCCAGCGCCAGCGCCTCCGCGGCCACTCCGTCCTTCGCGTCGAAGCGCTCGCTCACCAGCGCGTCGTAGAGGCCGGACTTGTCGTCGGCCAGGACGTCTTCCAGCTTGAGCGCCTCGCGGCCTTCCTTCACGAAGCGCGCGAGCAGCTTCGCGCGCTCGGGGGACGCCGGGAGGTCCATGGCGCAGCCCAGGCCCCAGACGATGCCGTTGACGCGGTCACCGGGCGCGGTGAGGACCTTGAGCTGCTCATCGGCCGTCTTCGCGCAGGCCTCGTGCTGCTTCGCCAGGTACAGCGCGGACAACAGCGAGAGGGTGGCGCGCGCGGGGGAGTCGCCTCCGCCGGTCTTCAGCGCGGCCTGGTACTTCTCGGCAGCCGCCTTCGCGTCGCCTCTGGCCAGCAGCGCGTCGGCCTCGGCCACCGGCGTGCCCTTCCCGCGCGCGGCGGAGAGGAGCGCCGTCATCTGGCCCTCGTCAGCGCTGCCGATCCACTTGAAGGCCAGCGTCTCGGTGGCGGGGTCGATGAAGTAGAGGGTAGGCCACACGTCGACGGGGAACTTCTCGAGGAAGGCCGCGTTCTTCGCCTTCTCGGTGTCGACGGCGGCGAAGACGACGTCTTTCTCGAAGGCGGCGAAGGCCGGGCGCGTCAGCACGTGCTCGCGCATGAAGACGCAGGTGTGGCACCACGGCGCCCAGGCGTCGACGAAGAGCAGCTTGTTGGAGGCCTTCGCGGCCTTGAGCGCCTTCGCGTAGTCGTCCTCGATGAAGCGGGGGCCGGACGGCGCCGTGGAAAGCAGCGCGGTGGACAGGAGGAGAGCGGGCAACATGGGGCCCTCGTAGCCGCCGGGCCCGCGCGGCGCAACGCGGCTCGGCGGGCGCCCGGTCGGGCTTCTCCCCGGAAGCGGACGGCGCAACGGCGCCGGAGAAGCTCACGGCAGGCTGCGGGGGCGTTGCTCGCGCGTGTTACACGGCGCCCATGGTCTCCTGGGAGTGGTTGCCTTTCGACGCATTGACGCCGCGGCAGGTGCATGACGTGTTGCAGTTGCGCGAGCGCGTCTTCATCGTCGAACAGAAGTGCGCCTACCTCGACGCCGACGGAGCGGACCCGAAGTGCTGGCACGGGCTGGGCACGCAGGGCGGGGTGCTGGTGGCGACGGCGCGGCTGGTCCCGCCGGGCCTCAAGTTCGTCGAGCCCGCCATCGGGAGGGTGGTGACGGCGCCCGAGGTGCGCAGGAGCGGCGTGGGTCGTGCGCTGATGCTGGAGGCGCTGGCGCAGGTGCGGCGCCTGTGGCCCGGGCAGCCGGTGCGCATCGGCGCACAGCGGTACCTCGAGCGCTTCTATTCGTCGCTGGGTTTCCGGCCGGTGGGCGACGAGTACGACGAGGACGGGATTCCGCACATCGAGATGCTGCGGGAGTGAAGTCCCTACTGCACGCGCAGGCCTTGAGGTACCGCCGGTCCTCGACGGTCAGCTTGAGCAGGAAGCCGCCATCGAATCTCAGGGCACGCTCCCCGGCGTCTTCTGCCCGAGCGACGGTGGGAGGACGACCCAGTTGGAGCCCAGGTCCTCGCTCGTCTCGTTGTGCCCGGAAATCCCGTTGCCGCCCGGTTGGCTCTCGTTGAACTCGTTGTAGCAGGCGCGCTGGTAGGACGTGGTGGCCGACGCCGACATCGTCATCGGCAGCTGAGAGGCCGTCGGCGTGTCTGCGAGGTAGCCGGACACGCCCGTCTTGTCGGTACGCACCGTCGCGTTGTTGCCCCAGATGAAGTAGTCCACATCCGTCACCGTGGCCGACGAGCCATTCCACACGTAGAGAATGAGGTCCTCGCTCGCGTTCGTGAGGAAGCCGAAGCTGGTGAAGTTCTGCGGGTTGGTGTCCCACGTTCCCACCATGTCGGGCACCGACGGGTCTCCTCCGGTCGTCGGAGGAATCTCGAAGTCGGGGAGGCCGGGCGCGCACGGGCCCGCGTCACAGCCCGAGGTGTAGTTGGCCGCGCCGGTGATGGCGATGACGCGAGTCTGGCCCGGGCCGATGGTTGCGCCCGCCGGGAAGCGGAGGTCGAAGTCCCCGAAGCCCGCACCGCACGCCGGGTTGGTGGTGTGATCGTAGTAGCGACAGGACAGCCCGCCATCCGTCGCCTGGAACGTCGCGTTGTAGAGCCGGTAGTCCGTCAGGGTGATGGTCGCCGTCGTCGGGTTGTAGATCTCCACCGCCTCGGCCGCCGTGGGAGTGACCCGCACCTCGGAGAGGACGAGGTGGTCGACCAACGCGCGCGCGCCACAGAACGCGACTGCCCCGCCACCGCCCGTTCCGCCGCCGACGCCACCGCCGGTCCCGCCGCCGACGCCACCGCCCGTTCCGCCGCCGACGCCACCGCCGGTTCCGCCGCCGACGCCACCGCCCGTTCCGCCGCCGACGCCACCGCCCGTTCCGCCGCCGACGCCACCGCCCGTCCCGCCGCCGGTGCCACCGCCCGTCCCGCCGCCGGTGCCACCGCCCGTCCC
>JBFMHF010000064.1:0-37990 GCA_040752975.1 Myxococcota bacterium | reverse complement strand
CCGGGGGCGAAGGGGCGCGCTCTGGGCCGCGCGGCCCGACTTCGACCGCTCTGCCGAGAAGTCACCTCCTCAGCGTGGCCTCTCCTCCACCAGCCGCGGCACACCGACGCGCCTCGTAGAGCAACTCGCGCTTCCGGCACACCGTTGGCCCATCCACCTTCAGGCCACCACCGCGCGTGGAGTCACACCCAACGGTGGCTGTGGGGTGGGCTGCGGGCACTCACCCGGTGGGAAGTCTGTCCAGTGCGCAGCGTCCCCGCCCGTGAGTGCGGCGCGACTGCGCCGTGGAGGGAAGGTGGGAGGAGGAGGCTTCAGGCCGCCGCGGGCTGCGGACGGAGGCAGGGCGGTGACTGCTGCCGGCGAGGCGGCCCCTTCTCTCCCAGCGGGAGAGAAGGCGGGGGATGAGAGGGAGAAAAGAAAGGCAATGCAGGCAGACGAGCACGGCAGATGAAGGGGACGCAGGCCGTCCGCCGAAGGACAACAACCCCCAACGAGGCCGTCCGCCGGAGGACAAAACAAACCCACGAGGCCGTCCGCCGCTGAGGACACCCCTCACAACATCTTGCGGAACAAGCTCACCTTGCCAGCCGAGTACGGCGGGTAGCGCACCTTGATGTCCAGCCCGTGCGGCCGCTTCACCACCGTCTTCAGGTGGCTGAAGGCATCGAAGCTGAAGCGCCCGTGGTAGTTGCCCACGCCGCTGTCCCCTACACCGCCGAACGGCAGATCCGGCGAGGTGATGTGCACCAGACAGTCGTTCACCACCGCGCCTCCCGACGACGTCGTCTTCAGCACCTTCTCGGCGCGCGCACCGTCGCGGGTGAAGACGTAGAGCGCCAGCGGCTTCGGCCGCTCGTTGATGAAGCGCGTCGCCTCGTCGAGATCCTTCACCTCGATGACGGGCAGCAGCGGACCGAAGATTTCCTCCTGCATCACCGCGTGGTCCAGCTTCACGTCCACCAGCGCGGTCGGCTCGATGAAGCGCGTGGCCGCGTCCGTCTTCCCGCCCACCACCACCTTCCCGCCCCCCATCAACGAGACCAGCCGCTTGAAGTGCCGCTCGCTGATGATGCGCCCGTAGTCGGGGCTCTTCTCCACGTCGGCGCCGAGCAACTCCTTCCACGCCGCTCCCAGCTTCTCGAGGAAGGCCCCCTTCACCGCCTGGTGGACCAACACGTAGTCGGGCGCGATGCACGTCTGCCCGGCGTTGTAGGCCTTGCCCCACGCGATGCGCCGCGCCGTCACCTCGAGGTCCACGTCCTCGTCGACGATGGTGGGCGACTTGCCGCCCAGCTCCAGCACCACCGGCGTCAGGTGCTTCGCCGCAGCAGCCGCCACCACCTTGCCCACGTTGGTGGAGCCGGTGAAGAAGATGAAGTCCCACTTCTCGGCCAGCAGCGCGGTGGACTCCTCCACGGCGCCCTGCACCACCGTCACGTAGCCCTCGTCACCGAAGGCGTCCTTCACCACCGCCTCCACCACCTTCGCCGTCGCCGGGGCCAGCTCGCTGGGCTTGATGACCGCCGTGCAGCCCGCCGCGATGGCGCCCACCAGCGGAGAGAGGCCCAGCATGAAGGGGTAGTTCCAGGGCGCGATGATGAGCGTCGCCCCGCGCGGCTCGGGGTACTGCCACCCGCGCGCCGGCCACACCCCCACCGGCAGGCTGCCCGACCGCGGCTTCATCCACCGCTTGAGGTGCCGGCGCGCGTCGCGAAGCTCCGCGTACACCAGCGCAATCTCCGCCACGTACGCCTCGCCCTCGCACTTGCGCAGGTCCGTCATCAGCGCGTCCAGCACCGCCTTCTCGTTGCGGCGGATCGCCTCCTCGAGCGCTTTGAGCTTCTGCAGCCGGAAGTCGTAGGGCAGCGTGGCGCCGCTCCGGAAGTACGCGCGCGCCCTCTCGGCGGTGGCGGCGATGGGGTTGAGGCGAATGGGCTCTCTCATGGCGCCGGCCTTGTAACGCGCTGCGCCGCGGATTCCCACCCCCGGGGCCAGCCCCTTCGGCCCGGTCGGTTTGCGCCGAGTCGCGTCAGTCCGTCACGTCGTTGACGTGGTTGAGCGGCATGCCGGCGGGCACCGCCTCCCCCAGCGGGCTGGTGCGGTCGACGTTGCTGACACTCCACACGTCCAGCGTGGCGTCGCTGTCGACGTTGCCGACGCACACCACGGTGAAGTTGCAGTCGGGGCACTGACCTTCCACCCCGGGCAGGGCGTCGGGCGGCACCGCCGCGGCGTACCTGTCCACGTCCAGGCCGGGGTAGCGCTGCCGGTCCGGGAGGATGCCCACTTCCTTGCCCGTCGGCGTGCTGCCCGGCTCCAGAAACGCGCCGCGCACCTCGAAGTAGTACGCGTAGCGGTTGCCGCGCTCGGGGAGGAAGCCGACGTCCTTGATGAGCGGCGAGTAGGTGTTGCGCTCGCCATAGAGCGACTTCTGCCCGACGAAGGCGGCCTTCAGGTTCACCTTGCACTCGGACTGCTTCGCGCGCGCCTGGAACTTGATGAAGTTGGGAATGGCGATGGCCGCCAGCACGCCCACCACCGGCAAGAGCGCCACGGGGACGACGAGCGCGGCGATGGCGAGGCCCTTGCGCGCGGCGTAGGCGGGCTCTCCCGACTTCGCGAGGCTGACGATGGCGAGGATGAGGGCCACCAGCAAGAGCGGAGGCAGACACAACCCCAGGATGGCGAGCACCAACGCCACGATGGGCATCGCGGAAGGCTCGGCGGCGACCGGAGGACTCGACGGGTTGGGCGTCATGGCGCCGTGGAAGCTACCCGCTCCCCAACACAATTGCGCCACCCTCGCGAGCAGCCGGGCTATGTCCTGTCCGCCCCATGCGCCTCCTCCGGGTCGTCGTCGTCTCTGCCATCGCGCTGTGCGTCCTCGCTGGCTGTCCCCGCCGCGTCAGCTCCCCCACCGAGGTCCTCGAAGAGGCCGCGACGAAGGCGGCCAGCGGCAGCTCCTCCGCCGAGACGCTGGCCTTCGCCGGCTTCCACGCGCTGCTCCTGGAGTCCGACGCCGACAAGGCCCGCGCGCGCTTCGACGCCGCCGTGGCCGCCGACGCCGCCGAGCCCTGGGCCCTGTACGGCCAGCTGCACTTCGCGCTGCGCGGCGAGCAGATGGACCGAGCCGTCACCATCGCCCTCGACCTCATCGAGCGCGCGCCGAAGCACCCCCTGGCCGCCGTCGCTGCGCGGCTCCTGCTGGACTTCGCCGGCGACGCCAACGCCACCGACGACGAGCTGGCGCGGCGCGTGCCGGGCCTCCTCGCCGCGGGGACGCCGGGCGACACCGCGCACCTGTTGCGCTCCGTCCTCGTCACCCTCGCGCTGGCCCGCGAGGACATGGCCGCCCTCAAGCAGTCCACCCACGACGTGGGCGCGCCCACCGTCGCCACCGTGGTGGGGCCCTTCTCCCCGTGGCGCCGGCTGTCGATGGCCGAGGCCACCGCGCCCGAGAAGACGGGCCGCCTCGACCAACTGGGCAACGGGCCCTTCGGCCCGCTGACGCCCCGCACCATGGACTTCCCCGACGGGCGCCTGTCCCTGGTGGGCGAGCCCGACTCCGGCGACGTCTACCTCCTCGCCGTCGACGCGCAGGTGCCCACCCCGGGCGTGTACGTGCTGCGCACCGTCACCGCGCTGGACCACGTCGCCACCATCGACGGCACGCCCCTCATCTCGCGCCTCACCTTCGCCACGCCCGCGCCCACCCTGGCGACGCGCGCGGTGCGCCTCTCCGCAGGCAGCCACCGCGTCCTGGTGCGGCTGGCGAAGGAGTCCCAGGCGGGCCACTTCTCCCTCGCGCTGCAGCGCCTCGACGGCCAGCCGTCCGACATCACCTTCTCCGCCGCCAGCGGCCCGCCGCCCGGCGGTTGGGGCGGCGTGGAGGTCGTCGACGACGCGCCCCACCTCTTCCCCTCCGCGGAGTCGCTGCGAGCGGCGCTGGCCGACGACGCCGGAGACGCGCTGGCGCGGGTGGTGGCCGCCCGCGACGCCCTGGGCCGAGACCGCGACGGCGCCTGGGAGTTGGTGACGGGGCTGCCGAAGTCGGTGGACGGGCCCGCGCTCGCGGTGCTGCGGGCCGACCTCTCCTTCGACGAGCGCACGCTCCCTTCGCGCGTCGCGAGGGGCCGGGCGGCGCGCGACCTCGAGGCGGCCCTGGCGAAGGACGCCGGCCACGTGCACGCGTTGCTGTTGAGCGCGCAGCTGGCGCTGGACGACGGCCGGCAGCTCGACGCGCTCTCCCAGCTCAAGCGGGCGCGCGCCGCCTCGACGTCGCCCGTGGCCGCGGTGCTGGCCCTGCAGGCCCGCGTGGAGCTGGCCCTGGGCCTCGACGCGCAGGCCGCGGCCACCGCCCGGGACGCTGCGAAGGCGCTGCCCGGCCACTGCGCCGCCCTCACCCTCGCCTATGACGTGGCCCGCCGCCGGGACGCAGTCGCCGAGTCCGACGCGCTGTTGGCCCAGGCGAGCCGCTGCCCCGGGGCGCCCTACCGCGCCGCCGAGCACGCCCGCGCGAGGGGTGACGTGGCGAAGGCGAAGGCCGCCTTCGAGGCGCAGCTCCTCCTCGACAAGGGCCAGGTGTCCTCGGCGCTGGCGCTCTCCAGCCTCTTGCGCAGTCAGCACCAGTACGACGAGGCGCTGAAGGTGTTGCAGGCCCAGCGCGCGCTGTGGCCGCGCAACGCCACGGTGCTGAAGGCGCTGGCCGACACCTGCGACGAGGCCGGGAAGCCCAGGGAAGCGCTGGCGTGGCGCGAGGCCGCGCTCCTCCTCGACGGCGCCGACCTCTCGCTGCGCCGGCTGGTGGAGCGCACAAAGACAGGCCGGGAGCTGCTGGACGAGTACGCCATCAGCACCGAGGAGGCCCTCAAGTCGTATGAGGCGGCGCCAGGCGCAGAGGACGCCACCAGCACCTTCGTCCTCGACGCCGCCGCCATCCGCGTCTACCCCGACGGTTCGATGGTCGACCGCATCCACATCATCCAGAAGGCGCTCGACCAGCAGGGCGTACAGGACATCGCCGAGGTGCAGCTCCCCTCTGGCGCGGAGGTCCTCACGCTGCGCACCCTGAAGCCCGACGGCCGCCGCCTCGAGCCCGAGAGCATCGAAGGGAAGGACGCGGTGTCGCTGCCAGGCGTGCAGGTGGGCGACCTCGTCGAGTACGAGTACCTCCTGGCCCACCCCCCGCGCGGCCCCGGCCAGCCGGGCTTCACCGCCGGCGCCTTCTATTTCCAGATTGCCCGGCAGCCGAACTCGCGCAGCACCTACGTGGTGGTGGCGCCGAAGGGCATGGGCATGAAGGTGGACGCCCACAACGTCGAGGCGCCGCAGCCGACGGTGGAGGGCGAGCTGGAGGTTTTCCGTCACGAGGAGCGCCGCGTGCCCCCCTACATCCCCGAGCCGCTGGGGCCACCTTCGGGCAACGAGTGGCTGCCCTTCGTCTCGGTGGGCGCGGGCCAGACGGGCAATGAGGGCGTGGTGGCGGCCTACGCCGACGACTTCCTCGACCGCGGCCAGGCGGGCCACGAGGTGCGCGCCTTCGCGAAGGCAGCGGCGGGCGAGGCGAAGGGCGTGGACGCGGTGCGGGCAGTGTACGTCGCGGTGATGGACAAGCTGTCGGGCCGCGACGCGGGCCTGACGCAGTCCGCTTCCGCCTCGGTGGCGCAGGATCGCGGCAGCCGCAGCTGGCTCCTCGTCTCCGCGCTCAAGTCCCTGGGCTTCGACGCGCGGCTGGTGGCGGTGCGCACCTTCACCGCCGATCCAGCCCCCTACCTCTTCCCGCAGGAGTCGCTGCTCCCCTACGTGTGCGTGCGGGTGCTGCTGCCCGACGGCCGGGCGGTGTGGCTCGACCCCCTCGTCCGCTACGCGCCCTTCGACGAGCTGCCCGAGTTCGCCCTGGGCGGCCGAGAGGCGTACGTCTTCCCCGAGCCCGGCCGGCCCCTCGAGAAGGTGACGACGCCCCAACCCAGGCCCCGCGCGCAGAAAGAAGTGCGCCTCACCATGACGCTGGCCGAGGACGGCGTGCTGACGGGCGACGGGGAAGAGACGTACTCGGGGTACGACGCCGCGCAGCTGGCCGAGGCGCTCGAGTCCATCTCCGTCGACCAGCGCGACCAGGCGCTGCAGTCGGCCCTCGCCCGCTACTTCGGCGGCGCGGATCTCTCCGGGCTGCAGGTGGACGCGAAGCGCGAGGTGGGCGGGGTGGTGAAGGTGAAGTACCACTTCGTCGCCCGCCGCTTCGGGCGCCTCGAGGGCGACGGGCGCATGGTCATCAACTCGCTGACGTACCCGCACATGCTGGGGCGGCGCTTCCTCAACACCTCGAGCCGCGTCACCCCTCTCTTCATCGAGGGCAGTGAGTCCACCCACACGGTGGCGACCGTCACGCTGCCGAAGGGTTGGGCGCTGTCCGGCCCGCTGGGCGAGGTGAAGCTCGAGGGCCCCGCCGGCCGCTTCGTGCGCCGGGAGAAACAGACGGGGGACGTGCTGCAGATTGAAGAGGACTACCGGCTCCAGCAGGCGCGGGTCGCCCCGAAGAGGTACGACGACTTCGCGCGCTTCGCGGGCGAGCTGGACCTCGTGCAGCAGCGCGATCTTCTCGTCGAGAAGCGCTGACCCGACTGCCTGGGGCCGCGGTCGCACCGGACGCCCCTCTTCGCGCCACGCAGCACGCCCCTGGGCGCGGTCCCGCCTCGCTCCATCACCTCAGCGCCGGGGCTGGGGCCGGCGTCTCTTCTTTCAACTGGGTTGTACCTTCGGCCAGCTTGCGGAATCGCCGGACGCGGACTATCGCTCTCACGCACCGCCCTGCCCTGATGTCTTCCGTCGACGCGCACCAGCACCCGCACCACCACGAGTCGGATCCACCCGACACGCTGGGGCAGGTGTTGTCGGCGGTGTGCGCGGTGCACTGCGTGGCCACGCCCTTCCTGCTGGGTCTCATCCCCGCGGCGGCGTCGGTGCTGGGAGGCGCGCACCCGGTGCTGCTGGTCGTCGTCATCGGCGTGGCGGTGTGGGCCTTCATCCCCGGCTACCGCTGCCACCGCGCGAAGCACGTCATCGGCCTCGCGCTGGGAGGCATCTCCTTCCTCTCGCTGGGGGCGCTCGTCTTCCACGACAACCTCGCGCTGGACACCGGCGTCAGCCTGGTGGGCGCCACGTTGATGATGGCCGCGCACTGGCGCAACCGCGTCATGCTGCGCCGCGCGCACTGACGGTCCAGATGGCAGCGCGCCGCCATGCTGCGAGGAAGCGACGTCTGGAGTTGCCCGACGTGCGCGACGGCCTCACCCGCACCGAGCGCGTGGTGTTGTCCGTGCTGGGAGAGATGACGCGCGAGCGCGGAGGACGAAGCGTACCCACCGTCGAGCTCTACGGGCGCGTGGTGGAGGTGCTGGACCTCTCGCAGGACGAGCTGCAGGCGGTGCTGCGGAAACTGGGACAGCGGTAGCGCGCTTCAGCCCTTCTGCTTGAGGGAGATGAGCGCTCGCAGGCCCGGCGAGACGAAGGTGAAGCGCACGCCCAGCTCGTGCCAGGTGCTGGCCATGGGGTTTCCGGGGCGAGCCCAGGCCACCTCGCCCTTCCAGGTCAGCTCCTTGTCGCCGTGCAGCACGTAGCCTTCGAGGCGGGCCCCGGGAGAGAGGAGCGACATCGTCTCGAGGCGGAACCCGCCGTCGGACACGTCGGCCGACAGCGCGGCCTGGCGGCCACCGATGGAGATGGGGAGGCGAACGGGGAGGCGCGCGGCCTTGCGGATCGTCATGCCCGCGACGGTGGCACGACAGGATGCGACCGCAAGTTTCAGGCCTGTCGCGCCAACGTCCGCACGGCGCCGCGGGACTGCTTCGGGCATGGGGCGTCTTCCGGTGGTTCCCTCCAGGCCCCGTTCGGCCTCCACCGACACACCGCCGGCGGGGATGGCGCCGCGGAGCTCAGCGTGGCGGTGCGAAGCTGGCGGGGCGGGCCGCCGCGGGTCCAGGATGCCGCGGCGACGGGGGTGGAGTCGCCCTCGCTCCGGCCGGGGCGCGCGTCACTGCGCGCGCGGCGGCTCGTCGGCGGGAGGCGTCGGCTTCGGCGCGTCAGCAAAAGAGGGCGCCCAGGTGAAGCCCAGGAGAGCACGGAAGGACGGCGTGCCCGGGGCGCGGCCGAGACCCGGCCCGCCCATCGCCGACACCTCGAAGGCGTCGAGAAACGTGTAGCGCAGGGCGACGAGAAGCTCGGCCGACGCGGGAGACGTGGTGAAGGGAATCAGCCCGCGGAAGGACACCTCTCCGCGCAGCGCGTGGCCCACGGTGGACACGGCGAGGCCCGCCAACAGCCCGCTGCCCACCTCGTCATTCACCGCCGCGCTTTGCGGCGTCAGGTCTTCCCATCCGCGCAGCAGCACCCCCACCTCGGCGCCCACGCGCACCAGGCTGCCGAACGTCCGCCCCGCGCCGACCTGCACGCGGCCGGCGAGGCCCGGCCCGGGGTCCTTCGTGAGCGCCTCCGAGGAGCCGAGCGGAAGCCCCAGGGCCACCTGCGCGGCGAGGTCGAGGGGACTGCCCGCGCGCTGCCGCAGCACCCCGAAGCGGCCAGAGAGCCAGGGCGTGCCCAGCGCAAAGGACGGCACCGCGCTCAGGCCGTAGGCGGACAAGTCGTCGCCGCCCTGTGCGACGACGACGGGGAGCGACAGGCCCACCTCCGCCCAGTCGGTGAGGGCGTACGCCGCCAGCAGGTGCGCCGTCACCCGGTAACCCACCGCCGCGCCCGTCGTCTGCCCGTCGGTGGTGAAGCGCAGCGGCGAGTGCTCGTAGTGGCCGAAGAGCGACACGCGCAGCGCGCGGGCCGGCAGCACGTCGCCGGTGGACAACGTCAGCGTCTCGCGCGCGCCGGGGTTGGGCGTGAAGCGCTCGAGTTCGAAGCCCGGGATGGGCTGCGTCTGGGCGGATGCAGCCGCCGCGAGGAGGGAAGCGCAGAGGACGAGGCCGCGTGACATCGACCGCGCACCGTAGTGCGTCCCGCCGCCGCCGTCGCGGGAGAAGGCGTCGCGGGAGGTCAGGACGCGCCAAAGCTGTGTCGCTTGCGAGCACCGCGCCGAGCGAACACCGTGGGGCCGACTCCGTGACGCAGAGTCCGTGGGGCCGACTCCATGGGGCGGGGCCGACTCCGGAGCGCCGACTCCGTGGCGCAGACTCCGTGGCGCCGACTCCGTGGGACCGGCTGCATGGGCCGACTCCGGGGCGCCGCCTTCGTGGGACCGGCTGTGGGGGCCGACTCCGAGGGCGACTCCGAGGGCCGACTCCGTGGGCCGACTCCGTGGGAGCGACTTTGTGGGAGCGACTCCGCTGAACGGCTCCGTAGGAACGAGCGCTACTTCGGGATGCAGCGCCTCAGCCGCACCGCACGCCCCGGGGCGCGCGCACCGCCACGTCTCCATCCCGGGAGTCGCCGCACGCCCGCGACCCGCCGCGACGTGCGCCGAAGTCCGCCGTCAGGGCGCCCGCGCTCCCCCGCGCATCGACGCCGGCTGCGAGTTGAAGCGCGCCGCGTTCTCCGGAGAGAAGCCCACCGTGATGCCCGGGCAATGCTCGGCTACGCCCGCGGCGAACGTCTGCGACTGGTCGGCCCCGAAGCCCGGCATCGTCACCAGCACGCCGTTGGACAGCCCCAGCTTCGTGCTCCAGTGCACCGACGTCATGCCGGTCTGCCGGTTGATGACCTTCAGTTGGTGCACGTAGACCCAGACGACGAGGTCCGGCCTACGCTCCAGCACCCACATCGCGACGCTGCCGCCGTGCTTCTGCAGGAAGAAGGAGCCCACCAGCACCGCGACGACGGCCAGCGCGCCTCCCGCCAGCGCCACCGGCATCGCCCGCCCCATCGACGAGAAGATGCCCGCCAGCGCGAAGAAGCCGACGAAGCCCAGGAGGAACTTGTTGGGCGACTCCTCGGGTACGCTGCGCAGGAGCGCGGGGAGGCCCCGCTGCCCTCGGGGGAAGAGCGCGTCGGCCAATTGCACCAGCCCCCACACCACGCAGCCCACCGCCGCCGCGTGCATCAGCGGGCCCAGCGTCCAGGACAGCGGCAGGTCGAGCTCGTCGCCAGACGCCACCGCCCCGCGTCGGAGGACGAAGCGCTGCGCCAGCGACCACACCACCTCCAGCCCTGCGCCCGCAGAGAGGAACAGCGCCGCCGTCTGGGCCCGCTCGCGCACCTTGAGCTGCGCCAGGGCCACCACGCCCGCCGCCACCAGCACGGGCAGCCAGTCGAGCAGCTGGAGGCCCATCACCGCACCTCCGTCGACGGGGCTTCCTGGAGCAGCGCCCACACCGCCCACGCCAGGCAGCCCCAGAAGCCGGCGCGCAGGAGCGCGTGCAGCACCTGGCTGTACTCATAGAGGTTGAGGAACGGCGTCGCGAAGTCGGCGACAGGCCCCAGCACCAGCAGGCCCGCCGCCACCTTCGTCGCCGTTCCCGCCTTCGGGGCCGCCACCAGGAGCCGCTGGGACACCACGAAGTAGAGGACACCCGCCACCAGCACCGATGTCACGTTCCATGGGCTGAAGAGGAAGAACATGGGCGCGGACTCTCGCGAAGCCCGCCGGGGTCGTCCACCGTCCCGTCCAAAAAGACGAACGCCCCGGGTTGCGGCCCGAGGCGTCTCGACTCAACTCGCGCTTGGTGCGTCGTCTACCGGCCGCCGCGGCGACGGAGCAGCGCCAGCAGCGCCAGCGACAACGCCGAGAGGGTGGCGTCGAGCGGCGCCGCGCTGCAGCTCATGCCGCCCTTCGGGTCCGGCGTGGCCGTCATCTTGAGCTCGGACACGGAGTCGCGCTGCTCGGGGTACTGGCGGTCAGCGAAGACGAGGTGGGCCTGCAGTTGGATGCCGTACTCCCCGTCGACGTCCGCGGTGAAGGTGGGCACGCTGCCCTGCTGGTAGGCGTAGGACCAGCGGCGGGACTGCGTCACCACGCCCTTCGGGTCCACCACCGACGCGGTGCTGCCGGCCGGCCGCTTCGTCACCGTCCACACGTACTCGATGGCGGCGCCGTTGCGGTTGGCGAACAGCGGCAGGCGGAACTTCTCACCCGCGGCCAGCACCACGCTGCCTCCGCCGTGCACACGGAAGGGGCCGTTGGGGTCGAGGCAGTCTTCCTTGTGCGAGGGGTCGATGACGACGCAGTACCGCGCGTCGCACAGGTCGCCCAGGCCGTCGCCGTCCTCGTCCCACTGCCCACGGTTGCGCGCGCCCGGGCAGTTGTCCGCGTCATTGAGGATGCCGTCCGCGTCGAGGTCGAGGTCACAGACGTCGCCCAGCCCGTCCAGGTCCGCGTCCACCTGCGAGGAGTTGACCGCGCTCACGCAGTTGTCCCGCGCGTCGTTGATGCCATCGCCGTCCGCGTCCGCGTTGCAGCGGGGATCGTTGAGGAGGTTCTGGGTGGGGTTCGGGAGCGCCGGGCAGTTGTCCGCCACGTCCAGCACGCCGTCGCCGTCGTCGTCGTCGTCGCAGAGGTTGCCCACGCCGTCGCCGTTGAAGTCCCCCTGGTCCAGGTTGGGAATGAACTGGCAGTTGTCCAACGTGTTCTCGAAGCCGTCGCCGTCGATGTCCGCGTCACAGGCGTCGCCCTCACCGTCACCGTTGACGTCGAGCTGCGAGAAGTTGGACGTGCTGGCGCAGTTGTCGCAGGTGTTGCCCACGCCATCGCCGTCGGAGTCCAGCTGGTCGCGGTTCGACGAGAAGGGGCAGTTGTCGTAGTTGTCCGCCTTGCCGTCGCCGTCCGCGTCGTCGGTGTACGCCAGCGTCTTGCCGTCGTCGGTGTACGCCACCCAGACGCTGCAGCCGCCGCCCACGCACACGCCCGCCACGCACGCGCCGCCGCCGCCCCCACCCTCCTCCTTCGGACGGCCGCACTGGCTGCCCAGACACTCCGGGTTGTCCTGCGCCAGGACAGGCATTGCCGACAGCGACACCAACAGACCGACCAGGGACCAGAGCGTGCGTGCGTGCATGACTTCCTCCGTGATGCGCGCCATGTGTCGGCAGGCGCCCGCCACGGTTCACGCGTGGGAATTCAGAGGCTTCGCGTCACGCCAGCCGCGGGAAGACTTCCGGCCGCACCATGAAGACGGAGTCGGCCAGCCGCCTGCCGCCCTTCTTCAGCGTGCGCTTCATCACGAAGTCGAAGAGGAGCGGGTCGTGCCGGTCGATTTCGTTCAAGGCGTCGCGCTCGGCCTCGGTGAGGTAGCCCGCGTCCACCACCGCGCGCGTCTGCATCAGCGCGTTGATGGCGGGCAGGGGGTAGTCGCTGCCGTTGATGCAGCGTGCCTGCAGCGCCTCATCGGACAGCACCGTGTCGAGGGGAGCGCCGAGGCGATTGACCTGCGGCAGCGCGGACACCTCGCCAAACAGCTTCCCCTGCCACTGGGGCTCCTTCATCAGCCGGTGGAAGAGCTCGAAGTTGTCCACCCACGGGCGCGGCTCGGGCGCGTCGAGGTCCGGGTTCTTCCCCAGGGAGGCGCAGTGGGCCACCACCACCGTGACGCCCCTCGACAGCGGCCGGCGCAGGTGCAGCGGGTTGCCGAGGCGCTGGGCCTCCTCGGCGTGCACGGCCTTCTCTTCGCCGGCATGGGTGATGAGGGGGACTTTGAGCCGCACCAGCGCGTCATAGAAGGCGTCGCAGCGCGGGCTGGACGGGTCGAGATTCATGGCGTTGGGGAGCCACTTCACCGCCACCGCGCCCGCCTCCACGGCCTTCTCGAGGGCCTCCACCGCGTCGGCGCGGTACGGGTGCACCGAGGCGCAGGCGACGAAGCAGTCCGGGGCGCGCCGGGCGAGCGACGTCACGTACTCGTTGGGCGTGTAGAACTCGGTGGCCTCGTCCAGCGGTTTGCCGGCCTCGTCGTGCGCCTTGTCGAAGGCGAAGAGGAGGAGGCGCCCGTGCGGCGTCTGCGCGCGCACCAGGGCCTCGAGGCGCTCGACGTACTGCGCGTCGGCGCGGGAGGTGTCGGTGATGCCGGCGGCCTCGAGGTAGATGGTGAACTTGAAGTAGTCGGACGGGTTGAGCGGCGACTGCATGCGCTCTCCCACCGTGCAGCCCGTGCCGCCCGCACCCAGCCCGACGACGTGCACGTGTGAGTCCAGCACCCGCGCGGGGTCGAGGCCCTGCCACGCCTGGCGGATGAGCTCCTTCGCGGCGGGTGACAGCGGCCCGTCGGGCTTCGGCGGGCGGGCCAGGCGCGCGTGGCCGTAGCGGAAGCCGGAGAAGAGAGCCGCGCCGCCAGCGAGGAGGATGAGGTGCCGGCGGGTGACGAGCGCCATGAGACGGCGAGACTCTGAGGCGCGGATAGCTCGAGCGCAAGCACGCCGGCGGAGGCACGCCGCCACGGCGCCGTGCGACAACCTCACGGCGGCCGGTGGACCGCCTTCCCGAGGCCCTCCCCGCCCCGAAGGCGCTCACCTCAACGTCCGACGCCACGGCGCCGAGCGACAACCTCACGAGCGGCGGGTGGACCGCCTCCCCGACGCCCTCACCGAGGCGCTCGCCTCACCGACGCCACGGCGCCGAGCGACAACCGCCGGTGGACGGCCTCCCCGACGCCACGGCGCCGAGCGACAACCGCCGATGGACGGCCCTCCCGACGCCTCACCGCCCGATGGCCCTCGCCCACCACGGCGCCGAGCGACTTCCCGACGCCCTCACCGCCCCGAAGGCCCTCGCCCCACGCCCAACGCCACGGCGCCGACCTGAATCTCACCTCCCGACGGCCTCACTTTGACCGCGCAAACTCAACGCACGACGCCCGACGCCACCGCGGCGCGCCCGCCCCACGACAGGCGCGACACGACATCGCTCAGCTGCCACGCACCGCTTCTCCGCCGGGAAAGGCATGCATGCCGCGGCCACTTCGGCGGCAGGCTCAGCGCCGGCGCTTGAGGAGCGCCAGCAGCGCGAGCCCCAGGCCCGCGACCGAGGCGTCGAAGGGCGCCGCCGCGCACGCCTGGCCGCCCTTCGCGTCGGGCGTGGCGGTCATCTTCAAGTCGGACACCGAGTCACGCTGGTCGGGGTACGCGCGGTCCGCGAAGGCGAGGTGCGCCTGGAGCTGCAGCGTGTACTCGCCGTCGACGTCGGCGGTGAAGGTGGGCACGTTGCCGTCCTGGTACGCGTAGGCCCAGTGGCGGGACATGGTGACGACGCCCTGTGGGTTCTCCACGGCCGCTTTCGAGCCCGCGGGCCGCTGCGAGACGGTCCACTTGTACTCGATGGCCGCGCCGTTGCGGTTGGCGAACAGCGGCAGGCGGAACTTCTCACCCGCGCCCAGCAGCACGCTGCCGCCGCCGTGCACCCGGAAGGGGCTGTTGGGGTCCAGGCAGTCAGCCGGGTTGGAGCGGTCGATGACGACGCAGTACCGCGCGTCGCACGAGTCGCCCAGGCCGTCGCCGTCGTCATCCCACTGGCTGCGGTTGCCCACCGCCTGGCAGTTGTCGGCCGTGTTGAGGATGCCGTCGGCGTCGAGGTCGAGGTCGCAGACGTCGCCCAGCCCGTCGAGGTCCGTGTCCTGCTGCGAGGAGTTCACCAGGCTCAGGCAGTTGTCCCGCGCGTCGTTGATGCCGTCGCCGTCCACGTCCGCGTTGCAGCGCGGGTCGTTGAGTTGGTTCTGCGTGGGGTTCGCGATGGCCGGGCAGTTGTCCACCACGTCCAGCACGCCGTCGCCGTCGTCGTCGTCGTCGCAGAGGTTGCCCGCGCCGTCACCGTTGACGTCGCCCTGGTCGAGGTTGGGGATGTACTGGCAGTTGTCCAGCCCGTTCTCGAAGCCGTCTCCGTCGATGTCCACATCACAGGCGTCGCCCTCGCCGTCGCCGTTGACGTCCAGCTGCGAGAAGTTGGACGTCGTCGCGCAGTTGTCGCAGGTGTTGCCCACGCCGTCGCCGTCGGAGTCCAGTTGGTCGCGGTTCGACGAGAAGGGGCAGTTGTCGTAGTCGTCCGACTTGCCGTCGCCGTCCGCGTCGTCGGTGTACGCCAGCGTCTTGCCGTCGTCGGTGTACGCCACCCAGACGGAGCAGCCGCAGCCACAGCCGCACCCGCAGCCGCCGCCCTCCTCCTTCGGCTTGCCGCACTGGCTGCCGAGGCACTCCGGGTTGTCGACGTTCTGCGCGAGCGCGGGGACGCTGGCCAGCGCGACGAGGGCGAAACACAGCGCGGCGGTTGCTTTCATGTTCGAGGCCTCCTGCGGGTTCGGAAGCCCACAGTCACCGCACGCGCTCTCCACGGTTCAAAGCCAGCGATTCCAGAGACTTGAAAGCGCACACCGGCAGACGCGGCCTGACATGTGGGCAAGGGCTTCGAGATTACCTCTCAAGGGCCCGAAATGAGGCTTCTTCTCGTTGACGTAAGCCTTCGCGGCCTGACATGAAGCCTGTCCGCATGGAAAATAGCGCGATGGCCTCCATCGACTCCGGGTCGACGGCGTGGATGCTGGCGAGTTCGGCGCTGGTGCTGTTGATGGTGCCGGGGCTGGCCCTCTTCTACGGCGGGATGGTGCGCCGGAAGAATGTCCTCACCACCATGATGATGAGCTTCGTGGCGATGGCGCTCATCGGCGTGCAGTGGGTCGTCATCGGCTACGCGCTGGCGTTTGGGGCTTCGCGCGGCGGCGTCATCGGGTGGGACTGGGCGTTGGTCGGCCTGAGCGGGCTGGAGCCGACGAAGCTGTACGCGGACAAGCACATCCCCGAGCTCGTCTTCGTCATGTTCCAGGGGAAGTTCGCCATCATCACCCCTGCGTTGATTTCGGGCGCGGTGGCCGAGCGGATGAGCTTCCGCGCGTACCTCGCCTTCTGCGTGCTGTGGAGCACCGTGGTGTACGCGCCGCTGGCGCACTGGGTGTGGGCGGCCGACGGGTGGCTCTTCAAGCTGGGCGTGCTGGACTTCGCCGGCGGCACGGTGGTGCACATCGCGGCGGGCGTGTCGGCGCTGGTGCTGGCGTTGATGCTGGGGCCCCGGCGCGACGTGGCGAGGGGCCAGCCGGTGCTGCCCAACAACCTGGTGCTGACGCTCACCGGGGCGGGCCTGCTGTGGTTCGGTTGGTTCGGCTTCAACGCAGGCAGCGCGGTGGCGGTGGAGTTCCCCGTGGCGGGCGCGACGGCGGGCCTCGCCTTCACCACCACGCAGTCCGCGGCGGCGGCGGCCGGCCTCACCTGGATGCTGGTCGAGCGCTGGCACCACGGGAAGGTGACGTCGTTGGGGCTGGCGTCGGGCATCGTGGCCGGCCTGGTGGCGGTGACGCCGGCGGCGGGGCACATTCGCCCGTGGGCCGCGCTGCTCCTCGGCGCGCTGGCGTCCGTCGTCTGCTACTGGGCGGTGCAGCAGAAGACGAAGTTCAAGTACGACGACAGCCTCGACGCCTTCGGGGTGCACGGCGTGGGCGGCATTCTCGGGGCGCTCCTCACCGGCGTCTTCTGCTTCACCCCCGTCAAGGGTGTCCTCTCCGGAGAGTTCTCACAACTGGGCAAGCAGCTCCTCGGCGTGGTGGTGGCCATCGTCTTCGCCGGCGGGGGCACCTGGCTCATCGCGCGCGCCCTGAAAGCCGTGTGGGGCCTGCGCACCAGCGAGCAGGAGGAGCGCGATGGGCTCGACCTGCACGTGCACGGCGAGCGCGGCTACCACTTCGACCAGGCGTGACTACTTCACGTCCACCGTCCAGATGGGCGTGTCGTCGTCCACCTTCCGGTCGCCGGAGAACTTCGTGTCGAGCAGCACGCTCTTCACCGGCACGTTCTTGTCCTGGACGCCCGCGATGTCGGCGCGGCTCTCGGTGATGAACCAGGGCACGTAGTCGTACTGCGCGGCGATGCGCACCAGCTCGGCGGCTTTGTAGTCGGCCGTCTTGTCCTTCATCTTCGGCTTGGAGACGACGAAGGCGTCGTCCACCGTGGGCAGGCCAATGGCCTGGAGCTGCTTGATGGTGAAGGTCTCTTCGGACTGGGTGCGCGCGGTGACGTAGTAGACGTCGGCGCCTGCCGCGGCCGCCTTCCGCGCGAGGTTGACCGTCTGGCGGATCTGCAGGTCGTGCTCGTAGTTCTCGCCCTTGAAGAAGTTGCGGAAGAAGTGGCTCGAGAACTTCTTCGCGTGCTCGGGGCTCATACGCACGAGGGCTGCGGTCTCCTTCGCGTCGTTGCCCATCTCCTTCGCTTTCTTCCCCTTGAAGTAGCTGGTGCCGTGGGCCTTGTCGAAGTCCTTGCCCAGCGCCAGCACCCGACCGCGCGTGTCGACGAGGGTGTTGTCCACGTCGAAGGTGACGGCCACCTTCTCGCCGGCCTGGGTGCGGCGGCGGATTTCGGCCAGCTGCGCGTCGAGGAACTTCTTTCCGTTCACGGTGGGCATGACTCGTCATCATGCCCCACCGCGCCCGGGGTTACACAGGGCCTCACACCGACGAGTCACGGCCGCGACGCAGCGCCTCGGCCAGCGCGAAGCGGCCATTCTCCTCGTGGAAGTCGGCGAGGACCTCCAGCCAGGAGTCGGGCTCGTGCGCCTTGCGGAGCTCCTCGACCAGGCCGACGTTCGACGCGCGGCGCTCGCCCTTCGCCTCGAAGTGGAGCCACGCGCGGGGGCGGTACCGGCGGCCGAAGCGGTTGCGGCGAAAGGAGCGGGACATGGTCGCCTCGAGGGAGGCGACGGACGGGACGCGGGGAGCCTGCTCTCCTGACCAGGCCTCAGGCCTTCGCGCGCTGCAGCGTCGAGCCCCAGCCGTCGTAGTCGCCGTCCAGCGGCGTGATGAGGTCGAGCACCTCGAAGACGAAGCGGTCGGGGTGGCCCTCGTCGCAGCGCTCGACGCGGTGGAACTCGAGGAACCACCCGCCGCCGTCCTTCGTGGGAGCGCGGGGCTCGGCCACCCGGAAGCCCGAGGCCGACAGCTTCTGCGCGGCCGTGAGCGCGCGCTCCTTCGACGGGAAGACGGCGCCGTGGTCGATGTCGCGGGGCACGTGGAGTTGATCGCCGTTCTCCTCCATCTGCTGCTGGAGGCGCCGGTTGGCGATGGTCTGCATCGCGTAGCGGTTGGGGTAGAGCGCGGCGTACTCGGCCCACTGAGGGTCGTCCTCGTCGAACCACTCGAGGTGGTAGGGCGCGGCCCCGCCCATCAGCGCCTCGGCCCGGCCGCCACAGTCGCGCTGCGCGGCAGGCACGTAGAAGAAGAACTCGGAGTACCCGAAGGCCACCACGCGCGCGGCGAAGATGGCGTCACAGTGGGTGGTGAGCGCTTTCACCAGGCGGTCCTCGAAGGCGAAGAGCGCCGGCGCCTCCTCGGCGCTGCGCAGGCCGTCGTCGCGGGGCTTGTGCATCTTCACGCGGAGCTGCACGCGGACAGGATGCGTGGAGAGAGGGACGTGGCCCTTCAGGCCGAGGTTCAGCGTCACGAAGGCGCGACCCGACTCGGCGGCGCCTTCGTAGAAGTCCCAGTCCTGGGGGAAGTCGGGCACCGGCATGGTGCGCGGAGAGTACTCGGCGGAAGGAAGCGGTGCTGCGGGGACTGGCCAGGCCACGTGCCCAGCCCGACCTGGCCCCTCGGCGCGTGCCAGGTGTCCACCAGCTCGGAGCACCTTCTTGATGACAACCCGGGAGTGGGGTGGGGGGTCCCCGCCGCCTGGACTGTCAACTTCGGCTGCTCCGCTCGCGCCTTTGGCGGAACGGCGCGTGCAGTCGCCTTCGCACCATGCGCAGCCCGCGGCTCGTCGCCCTCGGCCTGGTGGTGTGTCTCTTCGCCGTCGCGGTCGTCGGCCCGCGCGTCTCGCTCCTGTTGGCCGCGCGCCATTACCTGCGCCCACAACGACTCACCATGCCCGTCCGCGGCCTGCGCCCCACGGACGTGCGAAGCACCTGGCACGCGCGGCGCTCCGGTGGCCGGCGGCACGAGGGCATCGACCTCTTCGCCGCGCGAGGCACGCCCGTGGTGTCGGCGACCCGGGGCGTGGTGTGGCGCGTCGGCAACGACTCGCTGGGTGGCCGCGTCGTGACGGTGCTCGGAGACGGCCCGGCGCTCTACTACTACGCGCACCTCGACGACTGGACGCCCGGCCTGCACGCGGGAGAGGAGGTGGCGAAGGGCACGCCCCTCGGCACCGTCGGCAACAGCGGGAATGCGCGCACCACGCCGCCGCACCTCCACTTCGGGGTGTACCGAATCGGGCTGTGGCGCTCGAAGGCCGTCGACCCCGCGCCGCTGCTGCGCCGCGCACGCTGAGTCCGCCGGCGCTGAGGCGCACCCACCTTCACCTCGAGGCCGCACCGTCCATGCCTTGACGCTGGCCTCCCGCTGCCCGCTGAGGGATGACGCACGCCATGACGTCCGAGGGCGGCGCGCGGGACATGCCCAGGATCCTCTTCGTGGTGGGCAAGGGCGGCGTCGGCCGCAGCACCGTCGCCACCGCCCTCGGCCTGCACTTCGCCTCGAAGGGCGAGCGCGTCCTCCTCGTGGAGTGGACCGTCACCGAAACCATCGCCCCCTGGTTCGGCAAGCCCGCCGTCGCCCCCGGCTTCACGCCCGTGGAGGTGGCGCCCGGCCTGTCGGTGATGAACTACGAGCTGCACGCGGTGCTGCGCTCGTACTTCGTCGAGCACCTCGGCCTCGACATCTTCTACCGGCGCATCATCGAGGGCGCGGCCGTGCAGCGCCTCATCGAGTCCGCGCCCGGCCTCGCCGAACTCCTCTTCATCGGCCAGCTCTGGTGGCTCACCACCCTGGCCGAGAATGAGGCCGGCCTGCGCTTCGACCGCCTCATCGTCGACGCGCCCGCCACCGGCCACGCGGTGTCGCTCCTCGACCTCCCCGCCGCGATGCAGACCTTCGGCGCCTCCGGCCTCCTCGCGCTGGAGGTGGGCCGCATCGCGCAGATGATGAAGGACCCGAAGTGGACCGGCGCCGTGGCCGTCGCCCTCCCCGAGGCGCTCGTCGCGGAAGAGACCGGCGAGCTCGTCCCGCGGGTGACGAAGGACCTCGGCCGGCCTCCCCTCGCCCTCTTCCTCAACCGCAGCGTCCGCGGCCTTTTGACGCCGGCCCTCCATCCCGCGTGGGAAGCTGCGCTGCCGCTCACGCCCGCCTCGCGCGACAGTCTGGCGGTGATGCACGGCGAGCTCGTCGCGCGCGTGCGGCACGAGGAGCTCCTCCGCGCCGGCCTCTCGACTTCCACCCGAGACGGCGTGCTGTCCCTGCCGGAGCAGCTCGCCACGCTCGGCCCGGTGTCCCCACTGGAGGTGGTGCGCGCGCTGGTGCCCGTCGTCGGCGCGTACGTCGAGGCAGCCAACCCTCCTCCCCCCTCCCTGCCCTCCCCGGCCCTCGGCGTCACGCCAACCGCTCTCAGCCCTGGCGCAGCTCCAGGCCCCCTCTCCGGACAGCCTTCTCAGGCCGTCGCCCCGCGTGGGCAGCCGCGCCTCGAGTCCGCGCCCCCACCTCCCGCCGCCTCTGCGCCACAAAGAGACCGCCGCGTCCGCCTGCACGTCCTGCTCGGCGCGGGCGGCGTGGGGAAGACGACGCTGGCCGCGGGCTACGCGCTGGCGCTGGCCGGCTCCGGCCGCCGCGTCGGACTGCTGGGCATCGACCCGGCGCGCCGCCTCCAGGGCGCGCTGGGCCTCACGTTGCCCGACCTCGAGGTGCCGGTTCCCACAGTCGCGGGCCTCTCCGCGGCCCTCCTGCGCGCCGAGGACTGCCTGCGCCGCTGGGCCGGAGAGGCCTGTCCCGACGACACGACCCGCGACCGCCTCTTGAACAACAGCTTCTTCCGCGCCCTGGCCGATCGCTTCGCCGGCGCCACCGACTTCCTCGCGGCGGTGCGCGTGGCCGAGTGGCTCGAGCGCGACCCCCAGTTGACCGACCTCGTCGTCGACACCGCGCCCGGCTTCAACGCCATCGAGTTCCTCCGCCGGCCCGAGCACGTGTCGGCCTTCCTCGAAGGCAGCCTCGTCACCTGGCTGCGGTGGATGACGAAGGAGGGCGGCGCCTTCGGTGGCCTCCTCCGCGCCGGCGCGCGGCGGGTGCTGGGGGCCATCTCCCGCATCGGCGGCACCCGGCTGCTGCTCGACATGGCGGAGTTCGTCACGCTGGTGGAAGGCGTCTTCACCCGCATGGCGACCCGCCTCGACGCGGCGCAGCGGCTCCTCCGCAGCCCGGACACCTCACTCCTCGTGGTGACGGCGGTGCGGCACGACGCCTCGCAGACGGTGCAGCAACTGGTGGACGCGCTCGCCGCGCTGCGCCTGGCTCCCTCCGCCGTCATCATCAACCGCGCCGTGGCCCCGACCCTGGCCGAGGAGCTGTCCCGGCTGCCGCGCACCGACTGGCCGCCCGCCGCGGTCCCCACCCTCACCTACGCGCAGGGCGTCGCCTCCCTCCAGGCCCGGCTGGCGCGCGAGGTGGCCGCCCCCGGCCGACGGGTGCTGGTGGTGCCCGCGGCCCAGGGGCTCGATGAGACGGCGCGGCTCTCTTCGCTCGAGGCGTTGGGCCGCCACCTCCTCTAGCGTGACTCGCGTCGCCTGGCGCGTGCTCGCGTCCCGGTACCGGTGTGGCCTCGGGGCGAAGCGATGGCTCCCTCTGCCCGCCAGCCGATGAGGACCGCCTGTCTCAAGGAGCGCAGGCCGCGCTAGGGTCGCCGCGCCGTGTGGACGTTGCTCAAGCTCTTCTTCGCCCTCCCGCTGTTTGCCGTCCGCGTGCTGTGGCGGAGAGTCCGCGGCGCGGTGCCCGCCCGGTGGACCTTCCTCTTCGCGCTCGCCAACGAGGCGCTGCGGTGGATTGTCGCCGGCCTGCTGGGCCGCCTCATCGGCGGGCATTTCCGGCAGTTGCCCATGCCGCGGCTGCGCGGCTGGCTGGCCCGCGAGACGGAGCAGCGCCCGGCGACGCTGGCCGGCTGCGCCGCCGAGTGGCACATCCCCCGCGCGGCGCCCGACGGCCCGTGCATCCTCTACCTGCACGGCGGTGGCTTCGTCACCGGCAGCCTCGGCACGCACCGGCGGTTGATGGCGCGCCTCGCGGTGGCGGCGAAGGCGCGCGTGGTGGGCATCGACTACCGGTTGGCGCCCGCCCACCCCTTCCCCGCCGGCCTCGACGACTGCGTGGCCGCGTACCGCGCGCTGTTGGACTCGGGGGAGTCTCCCGGGCGGCTCTTCATCGGCGGGGACTCCGCTGGCGGTGGCCTCACCGTGTCCACCCTGCTGCGCCTCAAGCAGGAAGGGCTGCCCATGCCCGCCGGCGCGCTGGGGCTGTCGCCCGCGGTGGATCTCGCCGACCTCCGTGGCTCGTGGGACGAGAACGCGCCCTTCGACTTCCTCGCGCCGCTGCGCGACCACGCGCTCACGTTGCTCCCGGCCTACCTCGGCCCCGAGGGCGACCCCACCCTCCCGCTCGTCTCGCCCATCAACGCCGACCTCTCCGGCCTCCCGCCGCTGCTCCTCCACGTCGGGAGCCGCGAGGTGCTGCGCGACCAGGTGGTGGACTTCGCCGAGCGCGCCAGGCAGGCCGGCGTCGACGTGGTGCTCGACGTGGCCGCCGACATGGTGCACGTCTTCCACGCCTTCTTCGACGTCCAGCCCGACGCGGACGAGGCCATCGAGCGAATCGGCGCCTTCGTGCGGGCCAGGGCGGGGGCACAGGCGCCACAGAAGAACGTGGCCTGAAGGCGCGCTCACCGCAAACCCGTGGCCTCCCGGCTGTGGCTGTGTAGCATCACCCGCCATGCCCCGACGGTCCCCCGGCTCGACACAGGACTTCGAGGACGTCCACACGCGCGTCGCCATGCGCGTCCGGGGCTTGCGGCCCAGGCCCGAGCGCCCTCATCTCCTCGAGGTGGTGGATGGCCCCGGCAAGGGCACGCGCTTCCGCCTCGAGGCCGCGATGTACGAGCTGGGTCGCGGCGCCAACGTGTCGCTGCAGCTCGACAGCGAAGAGGTGAGCCGGCTGCATGCCCGGCTGACCCGCGCCGACGGCGAGTACACCATCGAGGACGCGGAGAGCCGCAATGGCGTGGTGCTCAACGGCATTCGCGTGCACGCCGCCGTGCTGCGCGACGGCGACGAGGTGCAACTGGGCGACGTGGTGCTCAAGTACCTGGAGGGCACCTGATGTCCGCCTCGGACTTCTTCGTCCGCTTCTGGGGCGTGCGCGGCTCGATTCCCACGCCCGGCCCCCGCACGCGCCGCTACGGCGGCAACACGTCCTGCGTAGAGGTCCGCGCGGGGAAGACGTTGCTGGTCTTCGACGCGGGCACCGGCCTGCGCGAGCTGGGTGTGCACCTCGCCCGCAACACCGACGCGCCCATCACCGTCCATCTCTTCCTCTCGCACCCGCACTGGGACCACATTCAGGGCTTTCCCTTCTTCGGCCCTGCGTACCAGTCGTCCACCACCATCAACGTCTACGGCCCGAAGGGCGACGACAAGCACTACCAGCTGCTCTCGGGACAGATGAGCAACGCGTACTTCCCGGTGCGCTTCTCGGACCTCGGCGCGCGCATCCTCGCCCGCTCCTTCAAGGGCGACTCGGTGGACGCCGGCGACGCCACCGTGCACCTCTTCAACCAGCAGCACCCCGGCGGCAGCCTCGGCTTCCGCGTGGTGTACGGGAAGAAGAGCGTCGTCTTCTCCACCGACAACGAGCTCGATCAACTGCTCGCGGACAAGCAGCGCGCCATCGAGAAGCCCGACGAGCTTCGCAAGCTGCCCAAAGAGCTCCTCGAGCCGGTCCGCAACGCCGACCTCCTCATCGCCGACGCGCAGTACACCGACGACGACTACTCGACGAAGGTCGGTTGGGGGCATCCGCGCGCCCACACCGTGGTGGATCTCGCCGGGCAGGCCGGGGTGAAGCGCCTGGCCCTCACCCACCATGACCCGATGCACTCGGATCGGGAGATCGACGTGAAGGTCAGCGAGGCCGAGCTGCGCGCCCGCCGCCTGGGCTTCGAGGACCTGGAGATCTTCGGCGCTCGCGAGGGCGTCACCCTGAGGATTTGAGGGCCACCAGCGGCGCTCGGTGACAGCTCGTGCCGTGACAGTGCGGCCTCACCTCCCCAGCCCGCGCCGGTGCTGGGCCGGTACACACACGGCGCGGTGAGTCGCCGTCCCCGGCGCCCCCTCAAGCGCCCAGCACGCCATGCCCGCCGGACACCCCAGGCTGCTCATCGACTGCCCCTCCGGCAGGGTGCAGGGGATGGCGCACGCGCGGTACGTCCCCTCTTCCGACTGCACCTCCGCGCACACCTCGCCGTGGCCGCAGTCGCCGTCCAGCGTGCACGTCGGACGTGTCGAGCGCGCACAGGTAAACAGGAACACCAGCATCGCCAGGGAGGAGAGGCGCCGCACCATGTCGGCTGGATGGCACACCATCGCGGGACTGGGCACCCCCCTCACCGTCCGGCCGTAGCCCGGGCGACGTCCCGCGTGGGGACCTGGGAGGCGTCGAGCTGCAAGGCCGCGAGGGCGTCGGCGCGCACCGCCCGGGCCCGGAGCACCGCCGACACCTCCCAGGCCGCGCCCCCCACGGGCAGCGGGACGCGCACCGTCCGCCCCGCTCCGGGCGACAGGCCCCGCGGATCCACCTGGCTCGCTTGCGTGGCGAGGGCCACCTCAGCCCCGTCGCGCGTGAGCCTGGCGCCGAGCTCCAGCACCCGCGGGAAGAGCAGCCGCCGGCCGCTCGCGTCCGTCGCCTCCACGTCCACCCAGACGTCACGCAGGTGCGTCGCGCCAGTGGGCACCGCGTGGGCCGCGCCGGTGTTGGTGACGGAGACCTCGGCCGCGCCGTCACGCATCGCGATCTCGAGACTCAGCGCTCGCGCCCAGAGAGCGCGCGAGTCCTCGGAGGCACACTCCGCCTCAGCCGCTGAAGCGCCCCACGCCGGGTCGACTCCGATGAGGCGATGACCGCGACGCGGAGCCCCAGAAGACAGCGCGCCTTCGTACGACACGCCGTCGCACGCGCCCAGGACGCCCGCCCCGCCCTCGCGTCCGCCGGCGGCGCTGTGACAGGTGATGCAGTCGGTGGCCGACCCGGCAGCTGAGAACTCCGAGAGGGTCGGCTCGTCGAGCAACCCGGGGCCATGCACCTCGTGGCACGTCCCGCACAGCACGGGCGAGGTGAGGAGCCCCCGGGACTCAACGTCGTGCGCAGCGTTGGAGACCGGCCTCGTCCCTGCCAGCGGTGCGTCCAGCGACACCACCAACGCCCCGTTCCCGTGTCCTCGATTGCCCACCGCGGCGTGGCAGCTCACACAGCCGATGCCATCGTCACCGCCGAAGCGTGGTTGGTGGCATGCAACGCACCGCGCCCTCGCCGTCGCACCCCACGCCTCCTCGACACGCGGAAGCAACGCCTGGAACACCGGAGAGGAAGCGCTCCGGGCGTGCGCCGTGGAGGCCCACTGGACGTGCTGCTCGGCGTGACACGTCCCGCATGACGCCGAATCGGTCCCGTAAGGCAACGCCGCACCGCCACACCCGCAGAGGAGCACCGCAAAGAGGAGCGCCCTCATCGCTCTCCGAAGTGCACCGTGAAGCCCAGCTGCGCCTGGCCCACCACGAAGGGCATCACCTGGTTTCCCACCGCGCCCGTCCAACCTTCCACCGTCCGGTCGTGCCCCACCCACACCACCGCCTTTGCTTCGGCGAAGAAGGAGAGGCGCGAGTGCAGCGAGAGGTCCACGCCTCCGCCCGCGTGGGCGCCCACCAGGACGTCGTCGGCCCGCGGGGCGTGGGGCTCGGTCGGCTCGATGAAGCTGGCCACCACGCACATGCCCAGCAGCGGCCGCAGGCGCACCCGCTCCGAGACGCGGAAGGGGACGTACAGGTGAAAGCCGATGGGGTGATCGTGCCGCACGCCGAAGGGCGTCGTCACCAGCAGCGCTTCACCGAAGAGGTCGACACCCAGAAAGCGCCAGGGCTCGATGCGGACGCGTCCCCCCACGCCACCGGCGCCGTACGAGCCATGCCAGCCGGTCGCGTAGGCGGCGACGCCGAAGGTGCGGTCCCACGGACTGGGCTCCCGCGCGGCGCGCAGGCTGGAGACGTCGGCGGCGAGGGCCGGGGCTGCGAGGAGGAGGGCCAGCAGGGCGTGTCGCATGCTCCGGTGTGCCCGGACGCGCGCGGGGAATTCATCGGAATGGTCGTGGATCGTCCGGGTGCGCACCGGCAACGAAGGCCATGCCCGGGGCTGTGCCCCCCTCTCCAGCCGGTGGGAAGGGCGCGATGGACGCGAGGCAACGGGAGTGTCGCGAACTCCGCGATGCCGCTCTCGCCGTCGTGGCGCGCAGCGGCGCTTCCGGGGCGCGCGTCACCGTGCGCGCATGAGACCGCTTCGCGCTTACGGCGTCTGCGCGCGCAGCGGCCCGACCAGGTCCGTCGAGGTGACTTCGGTGTCCGCCGCGTCGAAGTGCAGCTCGCGGATGAAGACGGCGCCCGGACCATGCAGCATCACGCCGAAGGAGATGCGCTCGGCGTCGGCGGGCACGTCCAGCACCACCGAGTACCACTGGAAGCTGGTCGTGCCCCGCAGCGGCCGGTTCTGCATGTTGTCGAAGGCCAGCACCTTCCCGTCGGGGCCGTCGATGCGCATCCACAGCCCGGCCCAGCCGTCCACCCGGCCCGTGCGCAGCTCGGCCTTCAGCTCCACGCGCGCCCCACGCCACGGCTGCGCGCCCTCGGAGTGCGTCAGGCTGCCCATGCCATAGGGCTCGGACGCCAGCGCCCGCGTGCGCAGGATGGGGATGGCGCAGTCGGTGAAGACGTCGTCACAGCGGATCTCGTAGGCGTCGGGCTTCGAGCCGGTGAGGGCCCACCCCAGCACCCAGCTGCGCAGCTTGGGCGTCTTGCCGAAGAAGCTGCCGCCCGCCGCGATGGGCATGGGCTGGGCGCGAGAGGCGGCCGCTGCCTTCGCGGCGTTCCGGTCCTGGGCCAGCACGGACACGGACAAGAAGAACACCGCCGACACGATGAGACGCTTCATGGGCTACCTCGCTCCCGCTTCGGTTCCGGCAGCTCGTCGTAACGCGGCACGAGGAGCTGGTTGCCGGGACCAATGGTGATCACGCCGTCGAACTGCCCCCGCGCCACGCACGCGCCGGGGTCCTCCACGCCTCCGCACTCCAGGATGCGCGGGCTCTTCTCGGGAGGCGGCGGTCGCTCGGTGAGGCCCACCAACAGCACCAGGCCCGCCGCCACCGCCACCACCGCTGCCGCGACCGAGAGGCGCCGACGACGACGCTGCCCCGCGAGCGGCACCACGTTGGCCAGCTCGCCCACCTCGTACATCGCGGCCTCCAGGCGGGCCTCCTTCGCCAGCAGCGCCGCGCACTCCGCGCAGCCCTCCACGTGCGCCTCCACGAAGCGCGCCGAGTCGCCTTCCAGCGCCCCGATGACGTACTCCTCGACGAGCTCCCGGGTCAGGTGCGTTGCCATCACGTCTCTCCTTCGAGGCCCGCGCGCAGCTCCTTGCGGACCTCACAGATGATCTGCCGCACGCGCTGCACCGACAGCCCGATGCGGGCGGCGATCTCCGCGTGCGACAGGTGGGGCTCTCCATAGAGGAGGCCGAAAATCTTCTGCGCGCTGGGGGACAGCTCGGCGAGGCGCTCCTTCGCGCGCTGCAGCCGCTCGAGCGCCAGATACCGCGCCTCGGGTGACTCCACCGCCAGCCCGGGCCCTTCCCCTTCGGCCACCTGGTGGCCTGCCTTGCGCGCCTCGCTGTGCGCGAGGAAGAGGGCCTGCCGCACGACGAGGCCGGGCAGTTGGAGTCGTTCCAGCTTCCCGCTGTCGGCCTGGCGGATGAGGCGGAGCCACGCTTCCTGCGCCACATCGCGCGCCTGTTGTGGCTTGAGCCCGGCGCCCAGCAGCACCAGCACCACGCGGCGGTCATGCCGCGCGATGAGCTCGTTCCACGCCTCGCGATCTCCCGCGCGGGCGGAGGCCTCGGTGGGGCTCTCCGCGGCGTCCGCGCCTGTGAAGGGCATGTCGAGCATCGCCACGCGCATCGAACGCCTCGCCGCCGTGAAACGTATCGCCCTCACCCGGTCGGCCGCACACCCCGGCCCAACCGGCCGGAGTCACTCGGGAAGCCGGAGACGCTGTGGCCGCCTCACCGCCCGGCTGACGTGGCAACATGGGGCCCCCTTGCTACGTGGCCTGCTGCGCTTCGGGGTCCTCTGCGCCACCGTCACCACGGCGGCGGATCTCACCTTTCTCCTCGCGCGCGAGGTGAGTCCGGGCGTCGTCATCGCCGGGGCCCACGTCGGCATGCTGGGCCTGGCCCTCTACGCGGTGGCCTACCGCTCGGCGGAGCTCTTGCTGCCGGGCTGGCCGGGAAAGGTGGTGTGGCTGGCGGGCGCGCTGGGAGGCGGCATCGGCGCGGCGGTCCACGGCACGACGGGGATGGCCATCCTCTCGGCGCGGCCCGGGGAGACCGGCACCTTCCTCGCGCCCTCGGAGACGTTCGGGGCGGCGCCCGCCATCATCCCGCCGCTGTGGGCCTTCGTCGCGGTGCTGGGGGTGGTGGGGAGCGGCTTCTTCGCGGTGGTGGTGGCGCGGGGAAAGTCGGTGTTGCCCCGCTGGGCAGCGGCGGTGAACCCGGCGCTCCTCTCGGTGGCGGTGTCCCTGGTGGGGGTGGCGAGTCCCAACCCGGAGGCTGTCCTGGCTCTGTCGGCGAACGTCGCGCACATCCTCTTCTTCGGGGGCCTGCTGGTGGCCTTGCGCCGGGCGCCGGGGGAGGTGGCGTCGTGAGCGGCGTCAACGCAGCGGTGAAGGCCAACCTGGAGAAGGTGCTGGCGGCGGAGCAACACTCCGCGGCGCTGCGCATGGCCTGGGTGCGCCTGGTGGTGGCGACGCTCATGGGGCTGGCGATCTGGCTGTTGCCGTTGGCGGACGACGCGATTGAGAAGCTGGGGCCGACGCGCTGGGGCGTGGTGGCCTTCGTGGTGCTGAGCTCCCTCATCCTGGTGGGGACGAAGAAGTTCCCGAAGCTGGGGAAGTGGGCGGCGTTGAGCGTCCCCCTGCTGGACGTGCCGCTGCTGTCCGTCATCCAGCACGTGCAACAGGGCAGCCTGCCCGCGATGTGGATGGGCATCCCCACCAACGCGACGATGATGGTGGGCCTCATCGTCCTGTCCTCGCTGTCCCTGTCGCGCAGCATCATCTGGGTGACGGCGGTGGTGGCGGACGTGAGCCTCGTGTCGACGCTTTTGCGCTCGGACCTCCCCGGGGTGCCGCTGGTGCTGTCGGCGCTGGTGCCGCTGGGGGTGGGGGCCATTCTCGCCACGGTGGTGGGGCGCATTCGCAGCCTGCTGCACGAGGCGCGCGCGAAGGACCTGGTGGGGAAATACGTGCTGGGCGATCGCCTCGGAGTGGGCGGCATGGCCGAGGTCTTCCTCGCCACCTACAGCCCGGAGGGCGGCTTCGAGCGCAAGGTGGCGGTGAAGCGCATCCTCCCGTCGTACTCGGAGAACTCGGAGTCGGTGGCGCTCTTCCGTCGCGAGGCCGAGCTGGGCGCGATGCTGGCGCACCCCAACATCGTGCAGGTGCTGGACTTCGGCACCGACGGCAGCACCTACTTCCTGGCGATGGAGTACGTGGAGGGCCTGTCGCTGGCGCGCCTGTTGTCGTGGTGCCGCCAGACGGAGACGCGGCTCCCCCTGCCGGCCGTCGTCACCATCGCCTGGATGGTGAGCGAGGCGACCGACTACATCCACAGCCGCACGTCGCCCACGGGCACCATGCTGAAGCTGGTGCACCGGGACTTGAACCCGCCCAACATCCTCATCAGCCGCATCGGAGAGGTGAAGCTGGGCGACTTCGGCATCGCGCGCGCCTCCACCAGCGAGCAGCTGACGGCGGCGGGCATCCTGCGGGGGAAGGTGGGCTACAGCGCGCCGGAGCAGCTGCTGGACCAGCCGTACGACTCGAGGGCGGACCTCTTCTCGCTGGGCGTGACGCTGCACGAGACGCTCACCGCCCGACGCCTCTTCACCGGCGAGACGGACGTGGCGGTGTACCGGGCGTGCCTGGAAGGCCCCATTCCCCGGCCTTCGGAGCTGCGGCCCGACGTGCCGCCGGTGCTGGAGGACATCGTGATGGGCCTGCTCGCGCGCCCGCTGGACGAGCGCACGCAGTCCGCGCATGAGGTGGTGACGCGGCTGGCCGCGCTGCCGCCCGAGGTGGCCGACTTGAAGCTGGGCCAGCAGCAGTTGGCCGAGGCGGTGGGGAAGGCGCGGGAGTTTCTCGCCGAGCCCCAGCGCGCGACACCGGTCCGTCCACCGGTGGAGCAGCAGGCGACGGTGACGGTGAACGTGGCGCCGCCGCGCTCCTGACTCGGGCGCCTCCCCGCCTCCGCCGCACCGTCGACGTCACGACCTCCTCAGCACGAAGGCACGCCCGGTGCGGCGGCCTTCACCGTCAACGGATGAAGGCGTTGGGGTGCCCGAGGTAGGCGTCGAGCAGCGCGCGCACCGCCTCGATGCGCATCGGCTTCGTCAGCCACGCCGTCGCCCCCACCTGCTGGGCCGCCTCGGCGAGGCGCTGTTCCCCCATGGCGGACAGGAGCACCACCGGCAGCTCGCGGAAGGCGGCGTCGGCGCGCAGCGCGCGGCACACCTCGAGGCCGTCGAGGCCGGGCATCAGCACGTCGAGGAAGACGAGGCCCGGCTTTTCCCTGCGGATCAACTCCAGCGCCACGTCGCCGCGCTCGGCGCGCAGCACCCGGTGGCCGGCCTTCGTCACCACCCGCGCGGTGAAGTCGAGGATGGAGGGATCATCGTCGGCCACCACCACGGTGCCGCCCGGGCCGGTGTGCGTCAGCTCGGCCTTGCGAGAGCGCAAAAGGTCGACCGACTCCCGCAACCGGCGCTCGGTGTCGGCGTCCAGCAGGGTGAGGTGAAGGCCCGACAGG
Source organism: Myxococcota bacterium (assembly GCA_040752975.1). GTDB lineage: Bacteria > Myxococcota > Myxococcia > Myxococcales > Myxococcaceae > JADLDB01. The sequence goes on along the minus strand of JBFMHF010000064.1, from coordinate 7,100 downwards.
GTGAGATCGTCCCGCGTCCACATCACCTGGGCCGTCAGGAGTGCGTCCGTGCCGTCGGGCAACACCACCACCAGCGACACCTGGGAGTCCTTCGCCAGGGGCGCGGTGCTGCGCACGGTGAGGCCGTGCACCGACAGGCTCTTCACCACCGCGTCGGCCTTCACCTCGGCGGACACGATGCGTGCGGACAGCTCGCAGTCCACGCGGTGCTCGCTGCGGCCGGCGGTACGGGCGGACTCGTCGCGGCTCGCGCCCACCAGCGCGCGGCACTTCTCCACCGACGCGCCGGCGACGCGCACCAGCACACCGGCCGGATTGTGCCCGTCGAAGGGCCGCACCTCCTGCACCGTGGCCGAAAGCACCAGCGGCTCGGCCAGCTCGGGCGCCTCCACTTCCACCGACACGGCCGCGCCGGGGGCGAGGGGCTCGGTGGTGGGCACGAAGAGGCGCTCGCCCTTCGGCAGCACGACGTCGGCCCAGAGGCGGGAGCGGGCGAGGTATTTGAGCTTGAGGGAAGTCATGCACCCGTCCTTCAGCCCCCGCGATGGCCCGAAGCCTAGACCGCCGGGCAGCGCCCGGGGAGGTGACGTTCGTCAGGTGGTGACGTTGAACCGGAAGTGCATGCAGTCGCCGTCCTGCACGACGTAGTCCTTGCCTTCGATGCGCAGGAGGCCCTTGTCGCGCACGGCCGCCTCGCTGCCGTACTGGAGGAGGTCCTTCCACGACATCACCTCGGCCTTGATGAAGCCCTTCTCGAAGTCGGTGTGGATGACGCCGGCGCACTGCGGGGCCTTCCAGCCCTCGTGGAAAGTCCAGGCGCGGCACTCCTTGGGGCCGACGGTGAAGTACGTCTTGAGGCCCAGCAGCTTGTACCCGGCGCGCACCACCTTGTTGAGGCCGGGCTCGTCGAGGCCCGCGGACTTGAGGAACTCAGGCCGCTCCTCGGCGGGGAGCTGCTGAATCTCGGCTTCCAGCGCGGCGGCCAGCACCACCACCTCGGCGCCCTCCTTCGCGGCGATGTCCTTCACCACCTGGACGTGCTTGTCCGAGTCCTGGGTGGCCAGCTGGGCCTCGGAGACGTTGGCGATGTAGAGGACGGGCTTGGCGGTGAGGAGAAAGAGGTCCTTCACCAGCTCCATTTCCTGCGCAGACAGGCCCTGCGCGCGCACCGGCACCGCGGCGTCCAGCTTCGCCTTCAGCTTGTCGAGGACGGCCAGCTCGGCCTTCGCGACCTCCCCTTCCTTGCCCGGGGCCTTGGCGCTGCGCTGCGTCTTCTCGCGACGCTTCTCCACCGTCTCCAGGTCCTTGAGGCAGAGCTCGGTGTCGACGGTGTCCTTGTCGCGCTGCGGGCTGACGCTGCCCTCGACGTGGGTGATGTTGTCGTCCTCGAAGCAGCGCAGCACGTACAGCACCGCGTCCACCTGGCGGATGTTGGCGAGGAACTGGTTGCCGAGGCCCTCGCCCTTCGACGCGCCGCGCACCAGCCCCGCGATGTCGACGAACTCCAGCGTCGTGTACAGCGTCTTCTCCGGCTTGATGAGGGCGGAAATCCTGTCCAGCCTCTCGTCGGGCACGGGCACGACACCGACGTTGGGCTCGATGGTGGCGAAGGGGTAGTTGGCGGCCAGGGCGCCGGCGTTGGACAGCGCGTTGAACAGGGTGGACTTGCCGACGTTGGGCAGCCCGACGATTCCAATGGAGAGACCCATGACTGGGCGGGGCGTGTACCTGATTCCCCTCGCCCTGTCCCACTCCCCGACGGAAGGGCTACTTCACGCAGCCGGGGTGTCGCGAGCGCACCGTGGCCACCTCGGCGGGCGCGACGGCCGCGACGCGGCGCAGGTAGTCGTCGAAGAGGGCGCAGTCTCCGTGGCGCTCGGCGTAGCCCGCGCCCATGGCCAGCACCTTCGCGAGGCCTGACGCGAAGGCCGGCCGCTTGCCGCACGCCTTCTCCACCTCGTCCACCACCGGCGTCACGCCCCACAGGCCGGCTTCGGCGAAGCGCGCGTCGAGGACGGGGGCCAGCGCGGCGGGCGTCTTCTCTGCGTCGCACGCCGACACGGCCTTCGCCAGCGCGCGCTCGGCCTGGGCGCGCTCCACCGCGGCGGGAGAGACGTCCAGCGCGTCTTTCAGGTGGCTCTCCACCGCGGCGTACTGCTTCGACTGCGGGTAGCGCTCCAGCACGCGCTGCCAGGTCTGCGCGGCGGCTTCCCGGCGCCCCGCCAGCATCAGCCCGCGGGCCTTCGCGTCCAGTGTGGCCACCACCTCCTCCTGCGGCTGCACCTTCGCGGGCGCGCCCGAGAGGAGCGCCACCGCCTCGTCCACCGCCTTCACCGCGCCGTCCACCCTCCGCCCGTCGAGCTCGCACGGCGTCGGGCGCATGGAGAAGTCTCCGGCCAGCGTAAAGGCGCCCGTCAACTGAGAGAGCGCGACTTCACGCCGGGGGACGCCTGGCACGTTGGCCAGCCACAGCGGGGACGGCGGGCCGAGGCCCAGCGCGTCCAACAGCGGCCGGTCCTGGGGATCCGGCAGCCACTTGAAGGGCCCGCGCCAGGCGGTCAGCTCCGCCTCCAGCGCCAGCACGTCCTTCACGTAGGTGTCGACGAAGCCCAGCGCGCGTCCCGAGGCGCCCAGCGGCACATTGTGCACGGGGCGCGGCGTCAACACGGACTTGAGCGCCAGCGCGACGCACTGGGCGTGGATGACGCGGTAGGTGAGGTGCCGGGCGGCCTGCAGGTCCTGCATGCTGACGATGGGCCCGGGCGCGAGGCTCAACACCTGCGCGGCGCGGGCTTCGAGCGCCTGCCGCTGCTGCTCGAGGCCCTGGGCGCGGACGCCGCCGGCCGCCGCCATGCGCTTCTGGAGGGCCAGCTTGAAGTCCTGCCCCAGCTCGAAGGTGGGCGCACGCTGGAGCACCTCGGAGATGCGGGCGCTGGCGGCGATGAAGTCCCCCTGGTCGGCGGCGTCGACGGCGCGGGAGTAGGACAGCAGCGTCACCACGTCGCGCGCCGACTTCACCGGCGGGGCGGCGCCCAGCTTCACGTTCATCGCCTGGAGCAGGAGGCCCACCAGCCGCTCCTGCAGGACGAAGAGGTCGTCTTTCGGGCCGGTGACGTCCTGGGTGACGAGCACCTTGTTGCTGGAGAGCTCGATGACGCGCACCGAGAGGCGCAGCGTGTCCTTCACTTCCTGGAAGGCGCCGGCCACGGCGTGCGAGGCGCCCACCAGCCTCCCCAGCTTCTGCACGGTGGCGGGGTCGAAGGCCTTCGAGCGCTGCAGCTTGAGCTCGCCCAGCACTGCTTCCAGCCTCTCGCGCTCCACCACGTCGACGGCGTCGGACGCGACGAGGTCCGTCACCATCATGTCCGCGAGGCCCTTCTGCAGCACGTCGTAGTCGCGCTGGTTGGTCTGGTTCTCGAAGTACAGCACCGTCACCACCGGGCGCGCCGAGGCCAGCGCGGGCGGCGCGAGGAGCGCGATGAGGAGGACGAGAGTGGAACGCACGGCGGGAGCCTGACAGAGCGCGCGGGCCTCGTCAGCCATCGCCTCTTGCGTCACCTCCTCACCACCGCACGTCCAGCTCCAGACGGCCTCCGGTGAAGGTGGAGACGGCCACGCGCGGCGCGACGCCGGCGGCCAGCAGCACCGCTTCGATGCACCCGGCGAGGAAGTCCGGAGGCTCGGCGCGCGGCCACTCGTCGTCCAGCGCGGTGAGGCGCGCGTGGCCTTCGCCCAGTACGTCCACCGTCACCTTCATGTGCTTGCGCGCCGTGTGCAGGTAGCGCGGCACCGCGAAGAGCGCGCGCTCTGGACCAATCAACGGCGCCACCGCGGTGAAGACCCAGCCCACCGGCGTCTGCCCGAAGCCCTTCGCGAAGCGGCGGCCCAGCTCCCGCAGGCCGTCCGCCTCGGGGAGGTCCGCCAGCGCGTGCCGGCGCACCACGTCCAGCACCGCGCGCCAGACTCCCACCGGCCAGCCCGGGCGTGGAGTGGCGGCGTCATAGCCTGCCGCGCACAGCTCGGCCTTCAGGACCTCACGCAGCGCTGCCCACTCGCCGTGGAACAGGCCGTCGAAGACGCGCGGCGTGACGTCGTGCTCGCGGCTGGAGATGCGGTGCCCCTCTCCCTGGCCCTCTCCTCGGGAGGAGCGGGGGACTCACGCTTGCGCGCGCTCCTGCTTGCTCAAGTCGGTGACGAACTGCTGCGCGAGCTGCTGGTGCTTCGCGTCGTCGAGGCGCTCCTGGAGCAGCTTCTCCGCCACCTGGATGGAGAGCTTCACCGCCTCGTTCTTGATCTCGTTGAGCGCCTTGATCCGCTCTTCCTCGATCACCTTCCGCGCGTCGGCCTTGAGCTCCTCGGCCTCCTTGCGCGCCTTGCCCATGATCTCCTCGCGGAACCTCTCCATGTCCGACTGGGTCTTCCGCACGGCCTCGGCCGCCTCCTGGCGGGCCTGGGCGATGGCCGTCTTCTGCTCGCCGAGCAGCTTCTCGGCCTCGGCGCGCTCGCGCTTGGCCGACTCGATGGCGTTGGCGATGTTCTTGTCGCGGTTCTCCACCGCCTTGAACAGCTCCTGCCACACGAACTTTCGCAGAATGAACGCCACCACCGCGAAGGTGATCCACGTCCAGATGATGAGCCCCGGCTTCACGTCGGTGAAGGATGAGGCGAGCACGAGCGCGTTCATGGCAGCTTTCTTCCTCTACAGGAGAATCGGGTCCAGCGACGTCACTTCACTTCTCTTCGACGGTGCGTTCCCCCCTCCCGAAGCCCGGGAGAGGGGTTCGCGCCTCCTCGAGCCTCAGGTCTTCAGCGCGAGGAGGATGCAGATCACCAGCGCGAAGAAGGTCGCGCCTTCGATGAGGCCGGCGGCCACGATCATCGCGCCACGGATGTCACCACCCGCGGACGGCTGGCGGGCAATGCCCTCCATCGCCGAAGCGGCCAACCGGCCGATGCCCAGGCCCGCGCCGATGATCGCCAGGCCGGCGCCGAGTCCAGCGCCCAGGTACGCCAACATTGCAGACGTCATTGTCGTTGCTTCCTTGTCGTTCTGACCCGCTTCACGGGGGGGTCGTTGGTGCTGCCCGGTTTGGACTACCTCCATCGCGGCCACCATTCGGCCGGCTGGGTCCCTTTTCAAAGTCAGTGCGGGTGCTCCTCGTCGTGCCCGTGCCCGTGGTGGCCCATGGCCACGCCCTGCCCGATGAAGAGCGAGGACAGCAGCACGAACAGGTACGCCTGCAGGATGCCCACGAAGATCTCCAGGCAGAAGATGGCGACCGTCAGCGGCACCGACACCGCGGCGGCGGCCACGTGCCACACGAAGATGAGCGAGAGCAGGAAGAACACCACCATGTGCCCGCCCAGCATGTTGGCGAAGAGACGAACCAGCAGGGCGAAGGGCTTGGTGAAGAGGCCGATGACCTCGACGGGGATCATGATCGGCCACAGGCCGATGGGCACGCCGCCGGTGAGGTGCGCCAGGTAGCCCTTCAGGCCCGCGCTGCGGATGCCGGCGATCTGCGTGAGGAAGAAGGTCAGCACCGCCAGCGCTGCCGTCACGGTGATGACGCCGGTGCCGGTGAAGAAGCCGGGGATGAGGCCGAGCCAGTTGACGGCCAGGATGAAGAAGAACAGCGACGTGAGGTAGATGGTGTAGCGGGGCGCCTCGTCCTTGCCGATGTTGGGCACGACGATCTCATCGCGGACGAAGAGCGCCAGCGACTCGATGACGTGCGCGAGGACACCTTTGGGCACGCCGTTCTGGTCGCGCTTTCTGGCGCCCAGCGCGAGGAGGATGAGCAGGCCCGAGGCGATCCACATCATCAGGACGGCCTTGGTGGGCCGCAGGTCGTAGCAGCCGTCGAGGAACTTCCCGAGGCTGGGGAAGCTGGCCATGGCGGCCGCGACCGGCTTGTTGCACGCGCCGGCCTCGCGCTCCCACACCAGGCCCTGGAAGGCGTCGGAGATGTGAACGGTGAAGAGGTGGTACGGCGGGAAGGGAATCTCCAGCTCGAACTCGGTGTCGTCGGCGACGTGGTGGAGGATGAACTCGGCCGTCTCGGCGTTCTTGTCGACCTTGCCGCCCTCACCGTGGCCGCCGTGGCCCTCGGCGCCGTGCCCACCTTCCGACGACGCGAACGCGAAGCCGGCCGCCAGCACTCCGGACACGAGGATGATGCCCAACCACCGCTTCATGGAGTCACCTCGGGCTTCGCCGCGCTCTGACGCACGGCGAGCAGGCTGCGCACCTCGACCACCTGCTGGCCCAGGTACGCGATGAAGAACGTGACGACGAAGGCGAGCGACGCAGACGAGCTGGCGCCGTTCAAGTGCAGGGAAGCCGCACCCAGGCCGACCGCGCCCAGCCGCAAGAAGAGCGAGAGCACCTGGCGCGAGAGGAGCGCCTGCACGCCCTTCGTCCCGCCTGAGATGGGCGCCGCCGTCTTGATGACGAGGGCCAGCGCGCCGACGGCGGTGGACACGCCCGCGCCCACCAGCGCCGCCGTGCGGACGGACGGCTCGAGGCCCAGCACCAACGCCCCCGCCGCCACGGCGAGGCCGAGGGTAAAGCTGAGCAGCAGGCTGGTTCCCAGGGTCTTCACTGAAGGTCGTTCCGGTCCGACTGCTTCTGCTGCTCCTGCTTCCGCTGCTTCGACTGCTCGTCCAACAACCGCGTGGCGCTTCGGATGAAGGCGTAGAAGCCGACGCCGCTGCCCACCAACCCGCCGACGATCAACGCCCACGGCTGCGAGCCCCACCACCTGTCCAACCCGTACCCGACCGCCACCCCGAAGAGGGCCGATCCGGTGAACTGCCACACCGCGTTCAACCACGGCGCCGCCGCGCGGTACGACCGCGCCAGCGGAGACAGCCCATCGTCCGGCCCACTCAAGGCGGCCGCCGCGTACCAGAGGGCCCCGGGGGCAGCAACGACAAAACCGCCCCGGCATCAGGCGCCCTTCTCGGGCGAAATCCGCAGGGAAACCGCGGCGGGAGCAGAATTCCGAGGCTCCGACTCCGGTCCATCGCCGCGCGCGCCCCACCCCGCGCGCGAGTTACATCAATTCGCCCCGCCCCAGCAGCCCCAATCCGGGGGG
>JBFMHF010000063.1:0-38009 GCA_040752975.1 Myxococcota bacterium | reverse complement strand
GCTGCGGGCGCACCTCGCCGAGGTGGAGGCGTGCCTCTCGGCCGTGGAGGCCCTTGCGGGTGCCGCGCGGGCGGCAGCCGCGCGTGCCTTCCTCGACGCCTACGCGGTCGAGCGCTGGGAGCTGGCGGTGTGGCGCCCTGGCCCGGCCGAGGTGTTCGCGCGGCGCGCGGCGGCCCGCGCAGCCCGGACGACGATGGGACGCCGCGTCGAGCAGTTGCTGCGCGGCCGCTGAGGCGTGGCTCACCGGTCGCCGGGCTGGTCACGCCCGAAAAAGCGGGCAACGCCGGCTGGCAGGAAGTAACGAGCGACGTACGCCGCGAAGGCCTGGGGGCTTCGGCGGGCCTCGTCGTCGAGCTGGCCGACGAAGGCGGGCGGCAGCAGCGCCTTGAGCGCGCGGCGAGCCAGGCTCGCGACGTTGCCGCGGCGCTGGCCCGGCAGCTCCAGCCCCTCGAGAAACGCGTACCGCGCCAGCGTCCGGCGGAAGGCACGCTCCTCGGCCGGAGCGCGGAGCACGTCGCGAAGCACGTTCAGGTGCGCGCCGATGAGCGGCAGCAGCACGCGCTCGATGACGTAGCGGCGCTTGGCGTCCGCGAGCGGCACGTCGCGCACGAAGTCGCACAGGCGCAGCACGACGGCCTCGTGCTGCTTGTAGCGCTTGCGGTAGCTGTCCTGGCTGACGCTCTGGCCCGCCGCGCCCAGGCTGTACCGGTAGACGTCGAGGCCCAGGTACTTCAGCGTCTCGACGTGCTGCAGCCCCAGCGTGCAGTACTCCATGTCGACGTACGCCGAGCGCTCGCTGAGGCTGAACCCCGCCTTGCGCAGCAGGTCGGTACGGAACGTGGACGTAGACAGGATCGGCCCCCAACTGGTGAGGCCGTAGTGGGGGTCGGTGAGAGTGTCGAACCAGCACGTCGCCCCGACGGTGAGGCGCCCGAAGAGGTCCACGGTGCGCGGCGTGGCGGCGTCGTCGGTGACCTCGGCGTAGTCGGTGAGCAGCAGGTCGGTCGTCTCCCCGGGTAACGCCTTGAGCTCGGCCGCGAAGGCGAACGAGTCCACCCAGTCGTCGGCGTCGACCACGCGGAAGTAACGCCCGCGTGCCTCTCGGAGCCCGGTGTTCACCGCGCCGCCGTGGCCCCGGTTCTCCTGGCCGATGACGCGCACGACGTCGGGCCAGCGCGCGGCGAGCTCTGCGGCAATGGTGGGGGTCGCGTCCGTCGAGCCGTCGTCGACGATCACCACCTCGAGGCTCCCCGGTGGCGCGAGCCGCACCAGCGACTCGACGCAGCGCGATAGCTGGTGTCCGGCGTTGTACGCGGGCACCGTCACCGTGAGCTCTGGAGTCGCGCTCGCGCGCGTGGGCAAGCGCGGTGGCGTCGCCGACAGCACCTTCAGCTCGCGCTCGGTGATGAGCTCGGCCGCGCAGCTCTTCGCGGCGTGGCTCGAGAGCCCCCGGGCGGCCTGCGCACAGCGCTCGGGGTCCTTGACAAGGGCCTCGACCGCGTCGGCCCAGGCGACGGGATCATCCCCGTCGACGAGCGAGCCCCAGTGGTTGGGCAGAAACTCGGCGGTGCCCCCGGTCGCCGAGGTCACCACCGCGAGTCCGGCGGCCGCGGCCTGGCAAGCCCGCAGCCCCTGCAACTGCGCCCGCCCGGGCAGCACTGCGATGCCGCGATCGCGCAGCAGTTCGGCGAGCTCGGCCGGGCCGGCGTTCTTCCGCACGGCCCGCACGTTGCGCAGGTGCGAGAGCGGAGCGAGCAGCTCCTCCTGTTTGAGTCCGTCGCCGACCACCAGCACGTCGAGGCGATCGAAGCCGCTGCGCTTCGACAGCGCGAGGATCGTCTGCACGAAAACGTCGACGGCGTGGCGCCGTTCGTCGATGAAGCGACCGAAGAAGACGAGACGGGTCTGCGCGCCCGTTGGCTTCTCCACAAAGCGGAAGTCGGCGCTGACGGCCGCGGGGATCACGCTCGACCGCTGGAAGGGCAGGCCCAGGAGGCGCTCGGTGCGGGCGTGGTGCCATCGGGAGCGAAACACCCAGTCGACGCGCGGATCAGCGGCCAGCCGCTCGTACGCGCGCCGCCGAGCGTCGTCGCGGGGCATCGGGACCGGCCGCGTGAAGTAGGGCAGCGCGAACTCGGTGGTCTCCGCGAACAGCGAGTCATGGCCGCAGAAGACCGTCAACGGCGTCGCCTGACAGCGCCAGCCGCGATCGAGCACGTGCGCCACGCGCTCGTCGAAGCCGAAGATCGCCAGGCGGTCGAAGGCGCGGTCGCTGAGCAGGGCGGCCAGCGCCTTCGCCTGCTCGGCCGACACGCCGTCCCAGGGGAACACCTGGACCGTGTGTCCGCGCGCCCGCCACGCCGTGACGCTGGCCTCGACCGCAGCCCCGCGCACCGGGTCGGCCGCAGTGGGGTAGGCCCGGGTGATCACCAGCACGTCCATCGCCTTCCCCCGTAGGCAGCGCGGCGCGCGAAGTCAACGCGCGGACGTGCTACGCAGGCGCGCGTGAGCACTCCGCTCGTGGCGATCATCACCCGAACGAAGGACCGGCCGCGCTTCCTCGAGCGCGCCGTCGAGAGCGTGCTGGCGCAGCGCGTCCGCGACTGGGTGCACGTGATCGTCAACGACGGTGGCGAGCGCGGCGGTGTGGATCGCATCGTCGAGCGCGCCGCCAGTCGCTACGAGGGCCGCGCGCAGGTGGTACACCACGAGCGGGCCGTGGGCCGAGGGGGCGCGGCGAACGCGGGCGCCGCGGCGAGCCGATCGACGCTGATCGTCTTCCACGACGACGACGATACGTGGGCGCCCGACTTCCTCGAGAAGGCAGTGGGCGCGTGGCGCTCGTCGGGCGCGAAGGGCGTGGTGTCCCGTAGCGAGCGCGTCATCGAGCGGCTGGAAGGCGATCGACTCGTCGAGGTGCGCCGCGAGCCCTTCTTCCCCGACCTCGAGGCGGTGTCGCTGCCACAGCTGGCGCGCGACAACTGCTTCGTGAACCTGGCGTTCCTGATGGAGCGCGCGGCCTTCGAGGCTGCTGGCCCGTTCGACGCAGAGCTGCCCGTCTACGAGGACTGGGACTTCAATCTGCGCTTCCTGCTGAAGCATGACGTGCACGTCGTGCCCGAGGTGTTGGCGCGCTACCACCACCGCGAGGCACCGCGCGGCGCGGCGAGCAACTCCTTCGCTCAGGAGCGGGCGCGGGTGGCGGCGGCACGGGCGCGGCTGGTGAATCGCTGGCTGAGGAACCGCGACACGCAGGCGGTGGGGCTGTTGGTGGCGCTGGGGCCTACCCTGGACGCCGTGGACGGTGTACGCGAGCGCGTGGACAAGCTGTTCAACCTGCTGCACGGCGTTCGCCGGCGGTTCCCGCTGCGCCAACTCGAGTCGTGGCTCGGACGCGACGACGACTGACCCTCAGCTCGCTGCCGCGAGGATGCGCGCGATCTGCTGCGAGGCGGTGCCGTCGCCGTACGGATTCTTCGCCTGGGCCATGCGCCCGTAGGCGGCCGCGTCGTCGAGCAGCATGGACGCCGCGTCGATGATCCGCCGCTCGTCCGTCCCGACCAGCTTCGCGCAGCCAGCGTCGATGCCCTCGGGGCGCTCAGTCACCTCGCGCATCACCAACACCGGCTTGCCCAGCGTCGGCGCCTCTTCCTGAATACCGCCGGAGTCCGTCAGCACCAGCTTCGCACGCGACAGCAGGTAGACGAGGCGGGGGTAGTCCACCGGCTCGATCAGGTGCACCCGCGGCGTGCCCTTCAGGATGCGATCGACGGGCTCGCGAACGTTGGGGTTGAGGTGGACGGGGTAGAGCAACTCGACGTCGGGGTACGCCTCCGCGAGCGTCTTGAGCGCCCGGCAGATGTTCTCGAAGGGCGCGCCGAAGCTCTCGCGGCGGTGGCCGGTCACCAGCACCAGCCGCTTCGAGGCGTCGAGCATCGAGAACTCGCGCGCGAATGCGTCGGCGTGGCTGCGCTTCACCAGTGCGTGCGCCTCGAGCAGTGCGTCGATGACGGTGTTCCCGGTGACGTGGATGCCCTGGCGTATGCCCTCGGCCTCGAGGTGGCGCCGGCCCGTCTCGGTGGGGGTGAAGTGGAAGTCGGCCAGCCGCGACACCAGCACGCGGTTCATCTCTTCGGGGAACGGGGAATAGCGGTCGCCGGTGCGCAGGCCCGCCTCGACGTGGGCCACCTTCACCTTCTCGTAGAACGCCGCCAGCGCTCCCGCGAAGGCCGTGGTGGTGTCGCCCTGCACGACGACGACGTCCGGCTTCACCTGGTCCAGCACCGGCTTCAGCTTGAGCAGCGCGCCCGCGGTGACGTCGTACAGCGTCTGCCCCGGCTTCATCAGCGCGAGGTCGAAGTCGGGCGTGAGCCCGAAGAAGGAGAGGATGGGGGCCAACATCTCGCGGTGCTGCCCGGTGACGCACAGCTTCGTGTCGAACGCCGGGTTGGCGCGCAGGGCCTTCACGACCGGCGCCAGCTTGATGCCCTCGGGGCGGGTGCCGCAGACGACCAGGACGCGCTTCGCCATGTCACCCTTCCAGGGGCCACGCTCGCGCGACGCCCAGCTTCGTCGCGAGCTGCCGTGCCTCGATGATGTTGTCCTCGATGCTGCAGTACGTCCACGAGCCGTAACGCCCGATGGAGTGGACGCCGCGCGAGGCCAGCTCGGCCTTGAGCCGCGCCACCTCGGCGTTCGACCTCTGCGTGATGTGCACGTAGGCCGGATTCATCACCACCTGGTGTTCCGCGACGAGCTTCTGCGTGGTGATGACCCCTTCGCGCCTCAAGCCCGCCATCACCGCGTCGCGCGCCTTCGCCACGTCGATGACCGCGTCCCGCGGGAAGCCCAGCTCCACGTACAGGCTCATCCGCGGCGCATCGAAGATGTTGTCGTAGAAGCCGATCCGGTAGAAGGGCAGCGCGCGGTCCGGGTAGTAGACCCAGTGCACGTCCTTCGGGCCCTTCGCGTCGAAGCCCAAGTTGAACACCAGCACCTGGTTCCAGGTCCACGTGTCGTCGACCGGCTTGCCGCAGAGCTTCAAGAGCGCAGGGAAGGGCGCCGAGGTGACGAGCCGGTTGAAGCGGTACTCGCCCTTCGCCGTGCGGACGACCTTCTCGTCGAGGTCGATCGCCTGCGCCGCTTCCCCGAGGCGAATCGCCGACGGCTCCACCTCGCTCGCCAGGGCCTTGACGTACTCGATGGCGCCGCCCGCCGGGTAGGTGAACGTCGCGTTGTACGACGCGTTGTCCGCCTGCTTCATGTTGCGGATGATGTCGGTGAGATCCGCGTACGGGAAGAACCGCCCCATCGCGTCCCGGTCCAGCTTCGCCAGGTCCGTCGCGTACAGCTTCTCGTTGTACGGAATCAGGAACTTCTCGGCGATGGAGCGGCCGAAGCGCGCGTACAGCATCTCCTTGAAGTTGCCTTCCGGCTGCTGCGGCATGCCCGGCGCGCGCGCGAGGTAGAGATCGTGCAGGCAGTCGATGAACTCGTCCTGCGGCAGTTGGTGGATGTTCTTCTGGAACGGAAAGTCGATCTGCCGGCCCGCGTAGGAGATGAAGGACTTCTTCACCACCGTGCGGATCTCCTGCCCCGGCATCCGCGCCCGCAGCCACGCCTCGATCTCCGGCCGCTTGAAGTGGAAGAAGTGCCCCGAGTAGTCCCACGTGAAGCCCGCCTGCTTCACCGTCTTGCAGTACCCGCCGATCTCCGCGTCGCGCTCGAGGATGACGAGATCGCTCCCCTTGCCCAGGGCCGCCGCGGTGGCGAGGCCTGAGATGCCCGCGCCGAGGATGACGGTGTCGACCTGCCTCATGCGCGCTGTCTCGCCGTCCTTGGGCCCGGGGTCAAGGCTGCCGCTGGTGACTTCCCCTCTCCCTGACCCTCTCCCCCGATGGGGGAGAGGGGACACAGGGGCTCACTTCGAGATGGAGCGCAGGGCCACCAGCGCCCCGTCGACGTCCTCGCGCCCGCGGAGATCGACCACGCCCTCCACGTACCAGTCCTGCTCGCCCCGGGAGTCGATCAGCGCGTGCCGCACCGTCCACAGCCGCGGCGCCTCCTCGATGAGCTGCGTCAGCACCGGCTGGCGCGCGCGCGGCGTCACGTCGAGCGACGCGTGCTCCGCCCAGTACGGCGCCATCACCGCCTCCAGCGCCTTCGCGTCCAGCAGCTCCGACTCCGGCGGCAGCTGCTCCATCACGTCCTCGTAGCTCTTCTTCGCCAGCAATCGGACCAGCTGGTGCATCTCCGCCCGCACGCGCGCCCTGAGCGCCTTTTCATCCTTCGCGAGGTCCTTCCGCGGCCGCGGGGCCTCCTCGCCGGGCCTCACCACCAGGCCCACCTGACGCCCGTAACGCAACGCCTCCCACTCCTCGAGGAGCGAGCTGTCGGTGTGCTTGAGCGTGGTGAGCAGGTACGCGGCGATGTCCTCCAGCGCCTCGTTGCGCGCGCTCTCGGGCACGTTCTGCACCACCGTCTTGTAGACGTCCGACAGGTAGCGCAACAGCACGCCTTCGCTGCGCTGCACCCCGTACTCCTTCACGAACTCGTTGAACGTCTGGCACTTTTCGAACAACTCGCGCGCCACCGACTTCGGGCGGATGTTCTCGTGCCCCACCCAGGGGTGCTTCGCGGCGAACTCGTCGAACGTGCCGTAGATGAACTCGGCGTTCGGCTTCGGGTAGTCCACCTTCTCCAGCTCGATCATCCGCTGGTCGTACTCGACGCCCTGCGCCTTCAGCTCCCGGATCTTCTCGTCCTTCGCGCGATCGCGCTGCGCCCACAGCACCACGTCCGGGCTCTCGAGGATCGACTCCACCAGCGTCAGCACGTCGACGGCGTACGTCTCCACCGTCGGATCCAGCTTCGGCAGCACCTCGAGCAGGTAGAGCGACAGCGTGTGGTTGAGCGAGAACTCCTTCTGCAGCCCCTCCGCCACCTTCACGTGCGCCGGCATCGTGGGCGTCTTCCTCTCCACGTGCACCACGCCCGCCCCCACCAGCGAGCGAAACAGCGAGCGCGCGTGCTTGAGCAGCCGCCCCTTGATCACCGGCGAGGTGTGCGACAGCGCCACCAGCTCCACCAGCCTCCGGTAACCGCTCGTCGACGCGTCCTGGTACGCCTGCAGGAGGTTGATGATCAGCCCGTGCGTGACGGTGAAGCGAGACTCCAGCTTCTCGGGCTGGCTCGTCGTCAGCCGCTCGAAGGTCGCCTGGTCCCAGTGCACGTAGGCCTTCTGCGGAGGCTTCTGCAGCGTGACGTTCTTCTTCCCCTCGGCCTTCTTCTGGGCAAGCCGGGCGTTTTCGATCACGTGCGCCGGCGCCTGCGCCACCACGTAGCCCTGCTCGTCGAAGCCCTTGCGGCCCGCCCGCCCGGCGATCTGCTGGAAGTCGCGCACCGGCAGGATGATCGACTTCTCCCCGTCGAACTTGCACAACTGCGTGAAGAGCACCGTGCGGATGGGGATGTTCACGCCCACTCCCAGCGTGTCGGTGCCGGAGATGACCTTGAGCATCCCCTGCTGGGAGAGCCGCTCCACCGTGCGGCGGTACTTCGGCAGCAAGCCCGCGTGGTGCAGCCCCAGCCCGTGCAGGAGCAGCCGCTTCAGGTCCTTCCCGAACGGCGTGTCGAAGCGCACGCCCTGGAGCGCCTCTTTCAGCTTCTGCTTCTCCTCCTTCGTGCAGACGTCCACCGACAGCAGGTTCTGCGCCTGCTCGGCCGCGCTGCGCTGCGTGAAGTTCACCAGGTAGATGGGCGCCCGGTTCTCGTGCAGCAGGTCCTGCACCGTCTCGTGCAGCGGCGTCTCGGCGTAGCGGAAGTCCAGCGGCACGGGCCGCTGGGCGCTTCGCACCTCCACCACCTCGCGGCCGGTGATGTCTTTCAGGCTCTGCCCGATCGCGCTGGTGTCGCCCAGCGTGGCGGACATGAGCAGGAACTGCGTTTCGGGCAGCGAGAGCAACGGCACCTGCCACGCCACGCCGCGGTCCTTGTCGCCGTAGTAGTGGAACTCGTCCATCACCACCACGTCGGCGAACTGCCGCTGCTGGCGAATGGACAGGTTGGACAGGATCTCCGCGGTGCAGCAGAGGATCGGCGCGTCGCGGTTGATCGCCGCGTCGCCCGTCATCATCCCCACGTTCTCCGCCCCGAAGGCGTCGCAGAGCGCGAAGAACTTCTCGTTCACCAGCGCCTTGATCGGGCAGGTGTAGAAGCTCGTCTTCCCCTCGGCCATGGCCATGAAGTGGAGGGCCAGGGCGACCAGCGACTTCCCGCTCCCCGTCGGCGTCGCCAGCACCACGTGCTTGCCGCCGAGCAGCTCGAGGATCGCTTCCTCCTGGGCGGGATAGAGGGTGAGGCCCGTCGACGAGACGTACGTGACGAAGCGATCGAGGACCTCGTCGGCGGACAGGCGCGCGCCCTTCGCGGGGAGGAGCGCGGCGAGCGGGGCAGGGTCGGACACCGGGCAGACTCTAGGGGCGGTCGAACTCCACGCCCAACTGCGGAGACAGGGCGAAGGTCCAGGGCAGCTCGCGCATCGCCGGGCCCACCTGGAGCCCCAACTGCAGGCGCACCAGCTGGTACAGGGTCGCCGACGCATAGACCTCGCCGATGGCGCGCGTGCACGGCCTGGTCATGTCGCAGCCCACACTCGCGAACTGGTCCGCCGTGGAGAAGACGAAGCCGCCCCGCAGGCCCAGCCGCGTCTGGACCGAGTAGCCGCTCAACGGGCCCAGCTCCACCTCTCCGCCAAGCATCGGGGTGATCGAGAAGTAGCGCCTCGACGCCGGGCCGACCAGGCTCAGGAGGCCGTCCAGGAGCACGCCCATCGTCCCGCGGAGCCAGGCCAGGTTGGGGTTCGACGAGGCGATCGAGTACTGGAACTCGGCGAAGCGCCCGAAGCTGAAGTGCATGGTCGTCACCGGCGGGCTGTAGTCGAGCGCCTGGGCGCCCAGCCGGCCGGCGAGGGGGATGATGGTCGCCCCCACGTCGGACTGCTTCTCGGAGATCGCGCTCACCATCTCCCGCACCTTCACCGCCACCTGGCGCTTGGCTCCGTACGAGCGATTGGGCGGCACCCCGAGATCAGTGAAGACGAACCCGTTGGCGGCCAGCCGGCGCAGCTGGTGATCCATCACCGACTCGTTCTCCTGGAACTGCCACGCGCGATCCGGCCCCATTCCCGCCAGGACCGGCGGGGCGTGCTGCTGGAAGGCCGCGCGACAGTGCTCGTGCGTCGTGGGTGGAATGGCCTTGCCCACCCTCGACAGCTCCTTCGCCATGCGGTCGCAGCGCGCGTAGATCCGGTCGAGCGACGTCTGGATGCCGGCGCGGATGTTCGGCGGCAGGCCCTCGCACACCTTCGCGTCGCCCTGGCCGTCGAAGGCGAAGTGCATGCACTTGAGCGCCTGCCAGCTCTTCGCCAGCTCCGGCGACTGGGCCGCGTACACGTCCTCGGGGAAGGTGAGCTCGCCGCCGCCGGCCCAGGGCCGCACCGACTCCTCGAAGTACCGGTGGGCGGAGTGCATGCCCAGGTAGAAGTCGTGGATGCGCACGTCCTTCTCGAAGAAGCCGAAGAAGTTCCGCAGGGGCTGCGACAGGGGCATGAAGTACGAGCGTGTCGAGCCGATGTGCCGGCGCACGCTGGACTGATCTTCGAGCAGCGCCTGCAGCTCCTTGGTGCGGCCGCTCGACACCAGCTGCCCGAGGATGTGCGAGACGTACGGGATGGTGGCGTCGTCAGGCGCCGTCTCGGTGGCCTCGAGGTTGGGCAGCACCTCCACGTCGGGATCGAAATAGATGAACATCGACGACTGGGGCGGGCGGTCGTTCTCCAGGTTGGGCACCGGGCTCCAGCGGTTCATTCCCCCTTCCTGAATGATCCCCCGCTGCGCCAGCTGCACCGCGAGCCGCAGGGGCTGGTTGTCGAACACCCCGCCGTCGATGAAGAGCAGCGTCTGCGCCTTGTCCGGCGTGCAGGGAGGAGGGGTGTTCGCCTCCGGTCCCACTCCCGGCAGGCCCGTCGCCACGCAGGTCAGGATCGGCATGGGCGGGAAGGCCACCGGGAAGGTCGCCGACGCCATCAGCACGTCCGCCAGCAAGTCGAAGGAGATGTTGCCGTTGGGCTGCGTCGGCAAGAGCGGGCGCTGCAGCGGGTTGTCCCGCGTGACGTAGTTGGACAGCAGCGGCGGCTTGCCCGGCCCCTGGCCGCGGATCCGGAAGACGAACTTGGCTTCGGTGCGGGGCAGGGTGACGCGGTCCTTCACCAGCTCGATCCGCGCCGCCGTGAGCCGGGTGGTGGCCGCGCCCAGCGTCGCGTCACACGACTCGGGGAGCCCCTTGTTCCAGTCCACCTTCATGCGCTCCACCGTCTCGAGCAGCGGCTTGCGGGTGAACAGGCCCGTGGGCGTCGTCTGCTGTGGATCGAACAGATCGTTGAGGCCCACCGGGATCCACGAGCGGAAGAAGAGGCTGTTCTCGGGCTGCTTCTCGGGCGGCGAGCACGACGCCATGAGCGATACCAGCGCGTTGACGCTGCCCGCGGACGCCCCGGTGAAGATGCGCGGCTCCGCCAGGTTCCGGTTCAGCTTCAGCGTCTCGAACACGTAGTAGAGGTAGCCCGCCTCGAACGACCCCAGCGACACGCCGCCCGACACCGTCAGCCCCATCACCGGGCGTTGCTCGAACTCCGCGCGCTGCAGCTGCCCCTGGGCCAACGAAGGCACGGCCCACACCACCACAGCCAACATCACTCCCCGAGTCCCCATGCGGCCGCGCTTTACGCCCGGCGTCCCGCGAAGTCGTCATCGCTTCTTCAGCGCGGATTTTCTGAAAGAAGCCTCCTTCCAGACGCAGTCAGAAAATCTGTCAAAACCCGCGGATCGACACGGCTCCGGCGGACATTTTCTCGATTTACAGGAAACCACGGATTAACTGATGACGCGGCTTGTCATGCGCAGACGGGCTGGTTAGTGTCTGGGCGAACCATCGGGAATAGCAGGGGAGTTTGTTGCTTTTCTAATTTACGAGCCCGCCCATGACGCAACTGGCTAATGTGAAGATCGTTGGAAAGACGTCTCCCTTGTTGGGGACGGAGGCCCTCCAGTTCCTGGCCGCGCTCGAGCGGCGTTTTGGAGAGCGCCGACGGGAGTTGTTGGCCCGGCGCAGCAGCCGCAAAGGCTTCGACTTCCTGCCGGAGACGGCTTCGGTGCGGTCAGCCGACTGGCGGATCGCCCGGGTGCCGGCGGTGCTGGAAGACCGGCGCGTGGAGATCACCGGCCCGGCCGAGCCGAAGATGATCATCAACGCCCTCAACAGCGGCGCCAACGTCTTCATGGCGGACTTCGAAGACTCGATGGCGCCGTCGTGGCGGAACGTGCTGACGGGCCAGGAAGCGCTGTTCGACGCGGTCCGCCGCACGCTGGCCTTCACCAGCCCGGAAGGGAAGTCCTACAAGCTCAATGACACCACCGCGGTCCTCTTCGTGCGGCCCCGGGGCTGGCACCTCGAAGAGCCCCACCTCCAGGTGGACGGGCGGGCGATGAGCGCCAGCCTCTTCGACTTCGGCGTCTTCTTCTTCCACAACGCCAAAGAGCAGCTCGCGCGGGGCGCTGGCCCCTTCTTCTACCTGCCGAAGATGGAGAGCCACCTCGAGGCGCGGCTGTGGAACGACGTCTTCGTCTTCGCGCAGGACACCCTCGGCCTGCCGCGCGGATCGATCAAGGCCACCTGCCTCATCGAGACGCTGCCCGCCGCCTTCGAGATGGATGAGATCCTCTACGAGCTGAAGGAGCACTCCGCGGGCCTCAACTGCGGCCGGTGGGACTACATCTTCAGCTTCATCAAGACGCAGCCCGACGCGCTGCTGCCCGATCGCGCCCAGCTCACGATGGACAAGGGCTTCCTGCGCGCCTACGTCCAGAAGCTGATCCAGACCTGCCACCGCCGCGGCGCGCACGCGATGGGCGGCATGGCCGCGCAGATCCCGATCAAGGACGATCCCGCCGCGAACGAGGCCGCCCTGGCCAAGGTGCGGGCCGACAAGCTCCGCGAGGTGAAGGACGGCCACGACGGCACCTGGGTCGCCCACCCGGGCCTCGTCCCCGTCGCGAAGGCCATCTTCGACGAGCACATGAAGGGGAAGAACCAGCTCCACGTGCTGCGCGAGGACGTGGTGGTCAGCCGCGAAGATCTGCTGCGCGTGCCCGAAGGCACCCGCACCGAGGCGGGCATGAAGCACAACGTGCGCGTCGGCGTGATGTACTTGGAGGCCTGGCTGCGCGGGAACGGCTGCGTCCCCCTGTTCAACCTGATGGAGGACGCCGCCACCGCGGAGATCTCCCGGGCCCAGGTGTGGAACCAGCTCCATCACCGGGTGCTGACGCCCGCGCAGCTCGACGCGATCCTGAACGAGGACCTGAAGGATCTCTCCGGCGGGAAGTTCGCCGAGGCGAAGGCCCTGTTCCGCGAGCTGTCCGTCTCCGAGCGCTTCGAGCCCTTCCTCACTGTCCCCGCCTACCAACGCCTGGTCCAAGACGAAGTCCCCTCTCCCTGAAAGCCCTGTCCACCTCCACCTCCACCTTCCACTTCCACCCTTCACCCGATGTCTCGAGAGCCCGCCATGACCGAGATCGCGAACAAGAACCTGACCGTCGCTGACCTGCACGCCCACCGCTTCGATGGGATCACCCGGCCGTACTCGAAGGCCGACGTCGAGAAGCTCCGGGGCAGCGTGAAGATCGAGTACACGCTGGCCCGCATGGGCGCGATGCGCCTGTGGGAATTGCTCCACACCCGCGACTACGTGAACTCGCTGGGCGCGCTCACCGGCGGCCAGGCGGTGCAGATGGTCCGCGCGGGGCTGGAGGCCCTCTACATCTCCGGCTGGCAGGTCGCCGCCGACGCCAACACCGCCGGTCAGATGTACCCGGATCAGTCGCTCTACCCGGTGGACTCGGTGCCCAACCTGGTGCGGCGGATCAACGCGTCCCTGCGCCGCGCGGATCAGATCGATCATGCGGAGGGCAAGAAGGAGCGGTACTGGTTCGCCCCGATGATCGCCGACGCCGAAGCCGGCTTCGGCGGGCCGCTCAACTCCTTCGAGCTGATGAAAGCGATGATCGAGGCAGGCGCGGCCGGCGTGCACTTCGAGGATCAGCTGGCCAGCGAGAAGAAGTGCGGCCACATGGGCGGCAAGGTGCTGGTGCCCACCAGCCAGTTCATCCGCAGCCTGGTCGCGGCGCGGCTGGCGGCCGACGTGCTGGACGTGCCGACCATTCTCGTGGCGCGCACCGACGCGCAGTCCGCGAAGCTGATCACCAGCGACATCGACGAGCGCGACCTGCCCTTCATCGCCGGCAAGGAGCGCACGCCCGAAGGCTTCTTCAAGCTGAAGGGCAACGGAGACGACTTCGCCATCGCCCGCGGCCTGGCCTACGCGCCGTACGCGGACTTGATCTGGTGCGAGACGTCCACGCCGGATCTCAAGCAGGCGCGCCGCTTCGCCGAGGCGATCCACGAGAAGTTCCCCAACAAGATGCTGGCGTACAACTGCTCACCGTCCTTCAACTGGAGGAAGAACCTCGACGACGCCACCATCGCGAAGTTCCAGCGCGAGATCGGCGCCATGGGCTACAAGTTCCAGTTCGTCACCCTCGCCGGCTTCCACGCCCTCAACTACTCGATGTACGAGCTGGCCTCGGGCTACCGCGAGTCGGGCATGGCCGCGTACAGCGCGATGCAGCAGGCCGAGTTCGCCGCGGAGAAGCACGGCTACACGGCGACGCGGCACCAGCGTGAGGTGGGCACCGGCTACTTCGACCAGGTGGCCGAGGTGATCTCCGGCGGCCTGTCGTCCACCAAGGCGCTCGACGACTCCACCGAGGCGCACCAGTTCTGAGGAAGAAAGGTCGGACGAGGCCCCCTCCCGGGCGGGTTCCGGGGCCTCACCCGACGCACGGCGCCGCGCCCCCAGCCTCCCCTGGGTCGCGCGGCGTTCGTGTCTTCTGGGATCACAGCCTCGAGAAGGCGTGGCGGAAGACGTCGGCCGACTGCGCGCCCTGGATCGCGAAGCGCTCGCCCACGAGGAAGGTCGGCACCGCGTGGATGCCCAGCTCGGCGGCTTCGTCGAGGCTCGCCTGCACGGCGTCCGTCCACCGGCCCGCCTCCACCTCGCGTTGCATCGCGTCGGCGTCGAGGCCCGCTTCCACGGCCGCCCCGCGCAGCACGGTCCACTCGTGGAGATCCTCTCCCCGGCTCCAGTACCGCTCGATCACCTGGCGGTGGAAGGACTCCAGCTGGCCGTGCGAGCGCGCGAACTCGGCGCACTCGTGCGCCCGCCGCGAATTGGGGATGTGATCGCGCTCCACCAGCGCAAGCCCCAGCGCCTTCGCCCGGGCCTGCAGTGGGTTGTCCTTCGACCTCACCTTCGCCTTCAGGTGCTCCGGCAGCGGCCACCCTGTCTCCGGCGCGTCGGGGCGCAGGAGGTAGGGCCTCCAGTCGAGCCGAATTTCGTAGTCTTTCCGGAGGCTTTCGACCTCGCCGAGGCCGATGTAGCACCACGGTCAGACGTAGTCGGACCAGACGGTGATGGAAACGGGGCGCATGGGCGGACAAGGAATACACCGGCTTCCCCCTGTCGCAACTGGATCGAAAAACGGCTTCGGGCGGCTCCGAGGTCGGGCTAGCGTCGCGCGCCATGGCCCGCTCGAAGAAGAAGAAGAAGACCCAGGCGAAGTCGCGTCCGGCGAAGCGCAGGGCGGCGGCGAAGAAGGTGGCGAAGAAGTCCCTGAAGAAGGCGGCGACGAAGAGGTCCGCCCGGAAGGGCTCGGCCCCCAAGGCGGTGAAGCGCGCGGCGAAGAAGCCGGCGAAGAAGGCCGGTGGGAAGAGGCCGGGCCTCACCGGGAAGAACGCGGCCACCTTCAACCGGGCGGCGGCGCGGGCCGAGGTGGAAGGTCTGCTCGCCAGGTTGCCGCCTCCCGTGGCGCCCATCGTGAAGACGCTCCGGAAGCTGGTGATGGAGGCGGCGCCCGAGGCCGTGGAGCGCCTCGAAGGCGGCGTGCCGGCGTACTTCGCCGGAGGCATGTTCGCGCGGATCGAGCCCCACGAACGGGACGTGCTGGTCAAGTTCATCCACGGCGCCGAGCTGCCGTCGTCCGCCGTGCTTCAGACCAACGGCGAGGAAGGGTCGGCGACGCTGTCTTCCCTGGACTCGGTGCGCGAGGCCGTGTTGCGCACGCTGGTCCGCGAGGCCGTGCTGCTCAACCTGAGCAAGTCGCCCGCCCGGCCGGATGCCCCCGCCATGCCGGTGCCCGAAGGGCAGGCGCTGGCCTGACGCGGGCATGGGTGTTCGCCTCGACGCGCTGATCTTCGATCTCGACGGCACGCTGGCCGACTCGCTGGCCGACATCGGCGGAGCGATGGACGCGCTCTTGGCGAAGTACGGGCTGCCACCGCAGGCACTGGACGCCTACCGGCAGTTCGTCGGAGAGGGCGCCGAGCACCTCGTGCGCCGCGCCTTCCTCGCCGCCACCGGGCGTGACTGGAAGCGCCAGGACACCGCCGGTTTCCCCGCGCCGCTGGCCGTGCTGACGGAGGGCTACCG
The DNA here is from genome assembly GCA_040752975.1 of Myxococcota bacterium. Taxonomy (GTDB): domain Bacteria; phylum Myxococcota; class Myxococcia; order Myxococcales; family Myxococcaceae; genus JADLDB01. The sequence goes on along the minus strand of JBFMHF010000063.1, from coordinate 22,405 downwards.
CACCGAGTACGCGAGGCTCGAACACCAGGCCTCGAGGCTGTACCCGGGCGTGGAGGCGATGCTGGACGGGGTGGTGGCGCGAGGGAAGAAGATGGCCGTGCTGTCCAACAAGCGCGACGACTTCACGAAGCACCTCGTGCAGCACCGCTTCTCCCGGTGGCCCTTCGTGGCGGTGCGCGGGGAGCAGGAAGGCGTGCCGCGCAAGCCGGATCCCACCGCCGCCCTGGAACTGGCGCTCGCGCTCAACGTCCTGCCGGAGCGCATCGGCTTCGTGGGGGACACGCCGATCGACGTCGCGACCGCGAAGAACGCGGGCATGGTGCCGCTCTCCGCGCTCTGGGGCTTCCGCAGCCGGGAGGAGCTGGAGGCCGCGGGCGCCAGGCTCTTTCTCGCTCGGCCCGAGGAGCTGCTCGCGCTGCTCGACTGAGGTCGCCTCGTCAGGGCGAACGCAGACACCGCCACGCCTGCACGTCGAGCGCGAGTTCCACCACGTCCTGCTGCTTGCCCGGCCGCTTGCTCCTGCCGCGCACCTCCACCACTCTTGCGGTGAGCTCGAGCGTGCCCTCGCACTCGAGCTTCTCGGCGGCGTGGGCGACGTACTGGCCCCCCGCCTCGACGTCGACGTACTGGGCCTTCTTGCCCTCCACCGTGCTGACCAGATGCTGGTGGATCTCCACCGCCAGCCGGGCGCGCACGCACACCGTCTGGCCCACGTGCTGGCCAAGCTCCTTCGCGGGCACGGGCGACGGACACTTCGTCGCGGGCTGGGTCTTCTCCGCGGGAATGCCCTCTTTCGGCGGCGCGGCGAGCGCGGTCCACGACGAGGCGAGGCAGCACACGACCGTCAGGGCAGGGGGCAGTCTCATCGGGCGAGTCGTCTCGCGGGTGGTGCGCCAAGTCAATCGGCGTTCCGCGAGTTACGGCACGACGCTGCCGCCGCCCGGGGCGGTCGAACCGGGGACGGCAAGGGGGGAGGCATCAACAGGCGCGCGGCGCGGGTGCGGCACAGAGGGCGCGATGGGGTGGGAATGCGATCGGCCATGCACGACGCGACCAGCCCCTCGTCTCGGGGCGGGTGGATCACGGTCGATCAACGATTGGCGTGCGGGTGATCGACGGGGCTGCAGCAGAGAGGTGTCGGCCCTGGGGGCTCTTGTACAAAGTCTCAGCAGGTTGAATGCGGTCCCAGGAGTTCCCGGGGATTGGCGCTCCCGGACTCCCGCCCGCCCGTTTTCTCAAGTGCTCGAAACAAGTTGGGTTTGGTCCAAACTGCTGAGACTTTGTAGAAGGAGGGTGCCGCCCCAGCCCCTTCGTCGGCCCTCGGGCGGTGGCTTGCTGGATCAGCCGAGATCGGGGACCGGGCCAGCCTTGATCCATCACCTCGTCCGTTGTGGGTCGTGGCGCTCGCGCGAGGAGTGGGAGAGTCGCCCTTCGAGCTCCGCGCGCGGCTTGCGAGATCGGCGGCTCCCCCGCTACGAGAGGGACGTGGAGCCGACCCCGCCGGTGATCTCCGTGGAGTTCGAGCACCGGCGCTTCGTGCCTCCGGCGGCGCCCGGACCGCGCGCGCTCAAGCTGCTCGGACCTGGGGGCGTGCCGGGCCTCACCCGCCGCATCCGCATCGTCCGGGCGGTCTTCGTCATCGCCGGGGCGCTGGGTATCGCCTTCGCGACCGAGCGCAGCGGCGTAGCGCTGGGCGCGGCGCTCTGCGTCTTCCTCGGCGCGTTGCCTCTCCTGTGGGTGGTGGGCTGGCTCGCCGGGGTGCTTCTGACCACGCGCCGCCTCGCCGTGCAGACGTCGAAGGCGTTGGAGGGGCTCGACCTCCAGGCCGAGCTGGCGAAGCACCAGCGCGTCGAACGCGTGCGCCTCGAGCTGCGCGACGACGGCTTGTGGCTCGAGCGCAAGGGCGTGGGAGAAGACGAGTCGCGCAGCATCGACTGGCGGAAGGTGGGCTTCACCCGGCGTGGGCCCCAGTCCGCGGTCGTCTTCGTGGGGCCGCAGGACTTCCTGGAGATTCCCAGCGCGGCCTTCCCCGACGCTGCCGCCTTCGACGCCTTCTGCCTCGCTCTGCAGGCGCGGGTGTGGCGCGCAGAGAGCTGAGGCGCGGCGCAGGGCTTCCGAGCGCGTCGAAGTGAGGAGTGCTCCTTCAGCCTGCCGAGGTCGAGCGGTGCCCTCGCCGTCATCGCCTCGGTGCCCACCGCGCGGAGGAGAGAGAAGAGTCCCTGAGTGGCCTGGGCGGGCACAGGCGCGCGGCGAAGCTGGAGGGGAAGCCCTCGCTGGATGGCTTTCGGCCACTCTGACGTGACAGCGCGCGGTTGGGCGACGCCGCCCGTGGCGCGTGGAACGCTGAAGCGCGAGGACCTCACAGGGGTGGCTTCCGACCGGTCTGACGTGACGGCCCGTGGCTGCCGCCCGTGGCGGGTGGAGCGCTGAGGCGCGAAGACCTCACAGGGGCGGCTTCCGACCGGTCTGACGTGACGGCCCGTGGCTGCCGCCCGTGGCGGGTGGAGCGCTGAGGCGCGAAGACCTCGCAGGGGCGGCTTCCGCCCGGTCTGATGTGACGGCCCGTGGCTGCGCAGGGGCGGCTTCCGACGGGGCTGACCTGACAGCGCGGCGCCAGACGACGCTTCGGATCACCCCGTGGCAGCGCGTTGCTCGCGGGTGAAGGCGCGGGCGTGGCTACGGCTTGGGGTCGGGCTTGGGCGGCAACGTCTGGAGGTACGCCCACATCCCCTGGAGCTCCGTGTCCGTGAGGTTGGCGGCGTACGGCTTCATGCCGTCCATCGGGGGCTTCAGCTGACGGCCGTCCTTCGCCTTGCCTTCGCGCAGTGCGCGCACGAAGTCCTCGTAGGTCCACCCGGCCAGGCCGTCGGCGTGCGGGGTGAGGTTGGCCGCCGGCGCCCAGTCGGGGGCGCCACCCTGGATGACGCCGCCCGTCAGCTCCGGGTTGTGGCAGCCGGCGCATACCGCGACCAGGTGCTTGCCGAACTCGGCGGTGGGTGCGGCGGTGGGGGGCGCCGGCGCGTGCGTCTTCTGGTGATCGACGTGCTCGGCGGAGAGGACGATCTTCCCCGAGGCCATCAAGAGGGTGCCCACCGGGCCCAGCGTGGGCCGGGCCATCTCGCGGTCCACCGGTGGCGCGGCGCGGACGTAGGCGATGACGTCCGAGAGCTCCTGGTCGCTCATGTTCACATAGTCCAGAGACGGCATCGCCGTGGGCCGGCCGTCGGGCAGCACCCCATGCCGCACGATGCGGTCCCAGTCGGCCGCGGTGTACTTCGCCACCACGCCGCCTTTCCCTGCGGTGAGGTTCATCCCGAAGAGGCGGCCGATGGGAGGCGAGTCGAGCATCGTGCCGCCGCCGAAGTCCTTCGCGTGACACTCGATGCAGGCGTAGCGCGCTTCGATGAGGTGCTTGCCGCGCGCCTTCGCCCGCTCCAGCGCCACGGCGCCCAGGTCCACCCCCGCCAGGACGTCGGCGTTGGGATCCGCGTCTGGCGGCAGCGCCTTCGCCTTCTCGGCGCGCAGCTCGGCAACTTCCGCCTCCGTCAGCGGGAAGGGGATCGGAAAGTCCACTCTGTGCGTGTCGAAGTGGCGCTCGAGCCGCGCGCTGGCGGCCGACTTCGCCCACAGGAACGAGCCCATGCCGGACAACAGGACGAGCACGACCAGCGCGCCCAGCACCTTGAGCAGCTTCTTCATGGTTGCCCCCGAGTGATGAGGCGCCATGATTGACCCGGGTCAACTACAGTTACAAGCGAAAAATATTGTGTCATGGCCATCGGGCTTCGGGACCGGGAGGCGTCGGGTGTGCCAACACGGATAAGTTCGCGAAGTTCCAGCTGGTTTCTCTGGGCGTGTCAGACCCGCGTGCTATGGCCTAGAGGGTGATGATGGAGCCCAGATGGATCCTCCCGGGGGAGCGGCCGGGAGTTGGCGACGTGGACGAAGCGGCGCGGATCGTCGCGGGAGAGTTGGGCCTGCACCCGGTGGCGGCGCGCGTGCTGGCGGCGCGGGGGCACGGCACGCCCGAGGCGGCGCAGAAGTTCCTGTCCGACGCGCTGACGGAGCTGCCCGATCCGTTCTTGATGAAGGGGTTGCCGCAGGCAGTGGAGCGGCTGGCGCGGGCGGTGAAGCACCACGACGCGGTGACGCTGTACGGGGACTACGACGTGGACGGCGTCACCTCCACGGCGTTGCTCGCGACGGTGCTGGGGCAGCTGGGGCTCGAGGTGCGCACGTACATTCCCCACCGGCTCGAGGAGGGCTACGGGCTCAACCTGCCGGCCATCGAGAAGCTGGCCGCGGAAGGGACGAAGCTGCTCATCACGCTGGACTGCGGCATCACCTCGCACGCGGAGATCGCGAAGGCCAGGGCCCTCGGCCTCGACGTCATCGTCGTCGATCACCACGCGGTGCCCGAGACGATGCCGCCGGCGCTGGCGGTGCTCAACCCGCTGCAGCCGGGCTGCGACTACCCGACGAAGTGGCTGTGCGCGGGCGGCGTCACCTTCAACCTGTGCATGGGCCTGCGGAAGACGCTGCGCGAGGCGGGCTTCTTCGCGACGCGGCCCGAGCCCAACCTCAAGCAGCACCTCGATCTCGTGGCGCTGGCGACGGTGGCCGATGTGGTGCCGCTCACCGGGGCGAACCGGATCCTCGTCACCCACGGCCTCGAGCAGCTCACGGCGGGGCGGCGGCTGGGGGTGCGGGCGCTGAAGGAGGTGGCCGGCATCGCGGGCGCGGAGGTGACGGCGGGGCAGGTGGGCTTCCGCCTGGGGCCGCGGATCAACGCCGCCGGGCGGCTGGACGACGCGTCGGTGGGGCTGCAGTGCCTCCTGGCGAAGGACTACGCCACGGCGCTCAAGCTGGCGCGCGCGCTGGACTCGGCCAACGCCGAGCGGCAGCAGATCGAAAAGGCCATGCTGAACGAGGCGCTGGAGCAGGCCGGCGACGCGGTGGAGCGCGGAGCGAAGGGCCTGGTGCTGTCGTCTGCCGGCTGGCACCCCGGGGTGGTGGGCATCGTCGCCTCGCGGGTGGTGGAGCGCTTCCACCGGCCCACCATCCTCATCGGCGTGCACGACGGCATGGGGAAGGGGAGCGCCCGGAGCATCGAGGGCTTCCACCTCTACGACGCGATCAAGTCCGTCTCGGGGCACCTGGCGCGCTTCGGCGGACACAAGGCGGCGGCGGGGCTGTCCATCGATCCGGAGCGGCTCCCGCGCTTCCGCGCCGACTTCGAGGCCGTGGCCGGCCAGCGACTGACGGACGGCGATCTCGTGCCGCGCTTCCGCATCGACGCGGTGGTGACGCCGAAGGAGCTCGACGAGAAGGCCGTGGAGGCGCTGGCCGCGCTGGCGCCCTTCGGCATGGGCAACCCCGAGCCGGTGCTGGCGCTCAGGCACCTCGTCACCAGCCCGCGGGTGCTCGACAACAAGACGCCGGGAGAGCCCGGGCACCTCAAGCTGTCGCTGGAGGCCGCGCCCGCCCTCGACGTCATCGGCTTCCGCCTCGCGGAAAAGGCGCACCTCACCGAAGGTCCCGTCGATCTCGCGTTCAAGCTGGGGATCGACGAGTTCCGCGGAGTGAAGCGGGTGGCGCTCAAGCTGACCGGCCTGCGGGCCAGCGCCTGAGCGCCGTGCCGCTATGGAGGAGCGGGCCGGAACCGGTACGAGAGGCCCACTCCGGGGCGGAGCCAGGTGGAGTTGATGCCCAGGGCGATCGCCGCGGTGGCGGTGGGGTTCTCCAGCCAGGCCGTGGCGCTGACGCCCGCTCCGTAGTTCGAGGAGCTGCCCGACTCCATCGAGGCGTAGTGGAACTCGATGGCCCCGTCGTCGAAGATCTTCGCCTCGAAGTTCAGCCGATCGAGTGAGGACAGGGCGGCGTACTGGTACCACTGGATGACGTAGTGAGCGGCCGGCGTCACCGGGTCCTCACCGGCGTTGAAGCGCTGCGTGTACACCCCGGAGCCCGGTTCGGACGAGACGGCAACCAGCGAGTCCCAGAAGGGCGCGATGGTGCCGCCGGAGGGGGCAGTCGTCGAAGGTCGGGTCTTGTTCGTCGACGTCTCCGAGCCGGTGTAGGAGCCGGGGATCATCCAGCCGCGCTCCGAAATGGTGAGCGCCGAGGTGGGCGTGCCCCACAGCGGCACCGGAGTGGCGAAGGTCAGCGAAGCCAGACCGGCCATGAAGGAGAGCCGCGTGCCGGTGCGCGAGATGTCCTTGAAGGTCGAATCGACGCGAGTCACCCGGTAGCCGAGGCAGGTCGTGTCGACGCCCGGGCTCCCGAGCTGGAGCGGCGCCTGCGCGCCATAGGGCCTCGTCGCGGTGCAGGTCTTCGGGCCCAGCGTCCCTGTCCCAGACGGGATGACCGGGTTGGGATCGAAGATGGTCGCCACCCCCGCGTCCGCCGCGGTCGTCCACGCCGCCGAGAGGGCGATGCTGCCCCAGCGAAGCGCCACGGAGCCGTTGCTCCTCGCGAGTTCCTGGGTGGTGCCCCACGCGTAGTCGACGGGCACACCGTCGTTGGCGGCCGTGTCCGTCGTCTGACCCAACACCTTCACGCCGAAGGGCGGCACCACCAGGCTGCTGGCGATCGTGTGGAGGTTGCCCGCGTCGGCCGGGCCGAAGTCGATGGCCCAGCCCTGGAGCTCGACGGGACGCGGCGAGCGGTTGACTACCTCGAACCACTGGCCCGCGTCGGCGGCGCCCGCGGCGGGGGCGAACATCACCTCGCTGATCGAGAGCTCGGCGGTGCGCGCGTAGTCCTCGAATTCGATCGCCATCAGCCCCTGGGGCATTCGCACGAACCCCAGGTTGCGCAAGAGCTCGGCCTGGGAAGCGGGGAAGTCGGCGACCACTCCGGACCTGGGCCCGAACAGGACCCGCCGCAGCCCGGTCGATGGCAGCACCGTGCTGCGCAGGCCGATGCCCCGCGGTCCATTCATGCCGCTGATGAAGGTGGGGGGCGTGCCGGTGCCGAGGTTGACGGTGGCGAAGTCGTACTCCACCAGGCCGCTCTGGTGGAGGCGGGCCTGGAAGGTGACCTCGGTGTCAGTCGTGTTCCACCGGGGGACCTTGTCCCACTGGACGATCAGCACCTGGTGGGGCGGCGTGCCCTTCACCTGCCAGTAGATGTGGCCCGTCGTCTGGAGATCGAGATCGACCCAGAAGGGCGCGAAGTAGTTCGACTCGTATGTGGTGCTGGGCCAGGAGGTGGCGGGCGAGTCACCCGCGGTGACGGTCGTTCCAAAGGCGAGCGCTCCGTTGGTCGAGACGGTGACGGGGCCGGACACCAGGCGCCCGGTGACGTGCATGGAGAAGCCCTGGGGCGTGAAGGTCGCGCGCCCGTCGTCCGTCTGCGACATCACGAGCTCGGTGCCGGTGGTGGAGATGTCCTCGAACGTGCCCGCGTCGGGGGTGTCGTCGATCCCCAGCGGGAAGCCCAACAGCTCGCTGCCGCCGTCGACGAGGAAGGCGAGGCTGACGTTGCCCTGCCCGGTGATGGTCGTCCCTCCGCCGTCCGCGCTCGTGAAGCGCACCGGCGCCGAGACCTGCACGACGGCTTCCGCGGACACCGCGGGGTCGACCGTGTTGTCGGCCACCAGACGGTAGGTCGTCCTCGACTTGTTCGGGTAGGCGGTGGCGGTGCCGGCTTCCGCCGCGGAGCCTTCGACCGCGGCCACGGCGAGGAGGTCGTTCTCGACGATGCGCACGCGACGCGCACCGGGCGTGTTCCACGTCAGGGTGACCGGCTCGCCGCCCGCGGTGATGGCGCCGGGCGTGACGGTGAACGTCCCCACCGTCACCGTCTGCGTCGGTTCGATCGTCACCGACTGCGTCACACGTCCGCCTCGCGTGTTGGTCGCCACCACGGTGACGGTGATGGTGGCAGTGCCGAGATCCACGAGGGTGCTGCCCTGGGCCACCTGCGCGGCACTCGACGCGGTGAAGACCTGCGCGCCGTCCACCTCAACCGAGACGCCCTGGGCGCCCTGCGTCTTCCACCCCACGCTGACGGGCGAGTTCGGGTGGGCGTAGGGCGGCGCGGTGACGCTGAGGATCCGGAGGCTGCCCGCCGTGCGTACGGTGAGGCCCCGGCTGACCGTCACCGCGCCCGCGGTGGCCTCCAGCGTGTACTCCACCACCCCGTCGGCCGGGAGATCGGCCGGCAGCGTGTCGGTGAAGTCGCCCGTGGCCACCCTCGCCGGATCCGTCTCGTCGAGGAGGGTGGTGGCGGCGCCGATGCGGCTCAGCCGGAGCGAGGTGGCCCCGCGCGTCGTCCATGCCAGCTTCGCCATGCCTCCCGCCGCCGGTGGAGCCCCGTCGAGCGCGAAGGCGACGATCACCGGCTTCACCGCCACTTCGACGGTGGACACCTTGCCGTCCACGGTGAGGCGGTAGCTGGTGGAGAGGGCGGGTGACACCGACACGACACCGTTCTCCTTCTGGTTGCCGATGTCGATGGCCGCCCCGCCCACCTCTTCCAACGTCACGGCCTGGGCGCCAGGGGCGAACCAGGTGAGGGTGGCGGACTGGCCGGCTTCGATCTTCGCTGGGAGAGCCGAGAAGAGCACCGAGCCCGCTCCGCCAGCCACCGTCACGCCCACCGAGCGCGCATCGGTGCCGCCCTGTCCCTGCGCGGTGAGGACGAAGATGGCGTCGGTCTGCACCGGCACCGTGGCGGTGCCGCTGGGCGCGGTCGCCGAGGGGATGTTGCCCACCCCGACCTGTTCGACAGACACGGCGGTGGCGTTCTCCGTGTCCCAGGTGAGCGTCACCATGTCACCAGGGGTCGCGACGGTGGTGGGGCTGGCGGTGAAGTTCGTGATCCGCGCTGCAGCGGGTGGGGGAAGCGGGTCGGCGGGTTTGGGAGAGCAGCCCGTCGCCACGGCCAGGGCCACCAGCGCCACCCACCTCGTTGCTGCGAAGGAGATTCGTGCGTTCATGTCAGGTCACCTGGAGGGCGTCAGGGCGCGTAGCGAATGGCCATGTTGGGGGTGATGTTGGGCTGGTTGCGGCTGAACGGGAGGGCGCCGGTCCCTGCCGCGTTTTCCAGCCAGACGGTGGCGCTGTTGCCGTTGGCGTAGTTCGACGAACTGCCGCTGGTCATGGTCGCGTAGTGGTACTCGACCCGGCCGTCGTCGAAGAGCTTCGCCTGGAAGTCCAACACGTCGTTGGCCAGCCAGTGGGTGAAGTTCTTCCACTCCACCACCCAGTGAGGAGCCGGGTTGTTGGCGTCTGCCCCGGCGGCGAAGCGCTGGTAGTAGATGCCGGCTCCGGTGTTGCCATCGAGGTCGTCCCAGAAGACGGCCAGCGTGCCCGTGGGTGCGGAGGTGGAAGGCTGCGTCTTGTTGGTGTCCGCGAAGGTGCCCGTGTACGTGCCAGGCACGATGAAGCCGTTGCTGGAGATGGTGAGCGCCGTCACCGTGTTGCCCAGCAGATTGATGGGGGCGGAGCTGATGTCGATGGTGCGGACCTGTTGATCGAAGTCGGTGAAACCCGCGGACGTGCCCGTGGTGGCGATGTCCGTGAAGGAGACGGGGATCGTCGACAGGCGCGGGAAGCAGGAAGCCAGCACGCCAGGGGTCCCGCGCTGCTGCGGCACTTGAGTTCCAAACGTCCGGCTGGCTGGGGTGGTGCATTGCCCGACGGGGAGGTCGAAGTTGCCGGTGGAGCTCAACAGGAGCGTCGAGTCGGTCATCACCGAGACGCCGGGTCCTCCTCCCCCTCCGGTCCAGGTGGCCGAGAAGGCCTGGGCGCCGGCGCGCAAGGTGACGGTGCCCGCGGTGTCGTCCATGGTGAAGCCGGTGCCGTAGGCGTAAGCCACCGTGACGCCGTCGTTCTGCATGGGATCGGCCGACTGACCCAGCACGATGGTGCCCCCGGCCGGGACGACGACGGAGGACGCGATGGTGTGGACATTGCCCCCTCCGAAGTCGATCTCCCAGCCCGCGAGATCGATCGTGCTGGTGCTGGTGTTGAAGACCTCGAACCATTCCCCGGCCGTGACGGTGGACGCGGGGTAGAACATCACCTCGCTCAGCCCGAAGGCGTTGGCGGGGACGAAGCGGGTCAGGCTGAGGCGAACGAAGCCGTTGCCGATCTTCACGAAGCCAGCCGTCGGCAGCTGGGACGCCGGGAAGCTGACGGGCGCGGTGCGTGGGCCGAAGAAGCGGACGCTGCCGCCGGCGGCAGGAGTCGCGGTGAGTCCTCTGCCGCCCGACGCCTGCAGGCCGGTGGCGGAGGTGTACGTGGTGGGGAGGTTGTCCAGCGCCTCGTACTCGTAGGTGATCACCCCGGCCTGGGTCACCTGGACCTGGAACGTCAGCGAGGACGTCGGGGTGCCCACGAGGCGGACGCCTTCCCACTGCACGATGAGCGTCTGGTTGGGCGCCTCGCCCTTGAGCTCCCAGTAGACGGCGCCGTTGGGCCCGAGCTCCAGGTTGGCCCAGAAAGGCGCGAGGAATTGATCGTATGTCGTGGTTGTGCCCGGGAAGGTGGTGGGGGGCGTCGAGGTGGTGCTCGTCGTCGCCCGCAGCGCCAGCCAGCCGTTGGTGCAGACGCTCACCGGGCCGCTGTTCACCAACCGCTGCCCGTACAGGAACGTCTCGAAGCCATAGGGAGAGAACTGCACGGTGGCGTTGTCGGCGCTGGTGAACGTCAACTTCGTCCCGGTCGTGGAGATGTCGACGAAGCCAGCCGACGTCGCGGTGAAGTCGACGTTCGAGTGGGGCAGGCCGTGGATCTCCGTGCCCACCGGGTAGCCGAGATCGAAGACACCGCTCCCCGCGAAGACCGTCCCGCCGTCGGCGCTGCCGAGCTCGGCAGGCGCGGTGACGGTGACGGTCGCGGTGGCCGTCTGGGCCGTCTCGAGGGTGTTGTCGGCGATGAGCCTGAAGGTGGTGGTCGCGGAGTTGGCGTACACCGTGGCGGTGCCGGACTCGGCCGAGACGCCCTTCTTCGACACCACCGTGAGCAGGTCGTCCTGCTCGATGCGCAGCCGACGCGCGTTGGGCACGTTCCAGGTGAGGGTGACCGCGTCGCCTCCGGTGGGGACGGTGGCCGGAGTGGCGGTGAACGTCATCACCGTCACCGCGCCGACGGGCTTGACCGTCACGTCCCGGGTCGCCTCGACCCGCGAGGGCAGCGCGACGGCGGCCACCGTGTACACCGTGTCCGTCGTCGGCGAGGGCAGCTGTACCGAGCCCGTGCCCACCTGGGAGAAGTCCGTCGTTTCATAGATGACCCGCGTGCCCATCCGCACCTGCACCACGTCGGCGTTGGCGGCCTTCCAGGCGAGCGGGAAGGTGCTCCCCGTCTTTGCGTATTCGGGCGCGGTGACCTCCGTCACCGCCGGATCGCTGCCCACGATGAGCGACACCGTCTGTTGGGTCGCGCCGCCAGGCCCGGTCGCGTCGAGCCGGAAGTTCACCACCGCCCCCAGGGGGAGGGTCGGCACCACATACGAGAAGCTGCCCATCGCGACCTCTGCCGGCGTGGTGGACTGGAAGAGCTCACCCAGGCCCGGTGAAGACAGGGAGACCTGCGCGGCGTGGGTGGTCTTCCAGGTGACGGTGATCATGTCGTCGGGCTGGGCGATGGGGGACGAGACGGTGAGTTCGCCGATCGCCACCCCACGCGTGACGGTGACAGTGCGGGTCTGGCCGTCGGCGTCGAGCGTGAAGGTCGTCTCGGTCGCCGCGGGGTCGATGGTGATCGACCCTGCTTCGAGCTGTCCCATGAGATCCAGCGCGGCCCCGCCCATCGGCGTGATGGACACCGACTTCGCGCCCGGCGCGGACCAGATCAGCGAGCCGGTCTCGCCCACGGGGATGACGGTCGGGTAGGCCGCGAAGAGCAGCTTGTCGGCGTCCGCTCCGGCCACCGTCACTGACACGAAGGCCGTCGCCTTGGCGCCGCGGTCGTTGAGGGCGGTCAGGACGTACAGGGTGCTGGCGGTGGGGACGACCTTCACCGTCCCGGTCAGCTGATCGTTCACACCCGAGACGGCGCCCTTGTCGACGTCGGCGATCGTCACCTTCGTCGCGTCGGTGACGGTCCAGGCGAGGGTGACTTCCCCTCCCGGAGTCACCGTCGCCGGCGTCGCGCTGAAGCTCGTGATCTTCGGCGTGGGAGGAATTGGATCGGGCTGGGGTGCGGTGGGACAGCCGGTCAGCGCGAGGCCGAGGGCGAGAGCCGGAAGGAGGCGCAGGGTCTTCATGGTCGTGGTCTCCATGGCTCAGGGCTTCGGCGTGAAGCGGTAGGCGGTGTTGGGAGCAATGACGGCCTGGTTCCGGCCGATCGCCAGGGCGGCGGGGGTGCCGGTCGGCCGCTCGATCCAGATGGTCGAACTGTTGCCGTTGCCGTAGTTCGACGAGGTTCCGCTGCTCATTGTGGCGTAGTGGAACTCGATCACCCCGTTGTCGAAGAGCTTCACCTGGAAGTTCAGGTCGTCGGGAGGGTTGGTGGCGAAGTGCCTCCAGCGGTGCCATTGGACGATCGTCCGTGTCCCGCGGCGCTCCCAGTAGATGTTCGAGTCGGCGTTCGGGGGGGTGGCCGTGGCGGTGTTCTGCGTGTCGTCCCAGAAGGGGGCGACGGCGCCTACCGGCTGTGTCGACGACGACGGCACGGTGCGGTTGCTCAACGTCGCCGACGTCTGGCTGGTGAAGGCCAGCCACGAGTTCGGGCTGACCCACACCTGCGACTGCTGCGCGCCGAAGTAGGTGAAGGGTGTCGGGAGCGTAAAGCTGGCCGGGGCAGTCTCATCGATGCTGACGCCGAAGGCGTAGAGCGGCGTGCCCGACGCAGAGATGTCCTCGTAGGCCACGGGGATCGGCTGCAGCTTGTACTCGAAGCACGCCTCGTTCTCGGTGCCCGGCGTGCCGATCTGGTTGGCGACGCCGAACATGCTCATGCGTGTACAGGTCAGCGCGCCGCTGGCGGTGATCGCCGGCTCCGGCGCCTGCACTGACTCGCCCGGCGCGGAGTTGGTGCCTCCGTCGGCAGGGCCACCCGTCCAGCTCAACCCGGAGATGACGAAGGGCGTCGTGCCCGGCACCCGCAGCTCGACCCGATCGGCCGCCTGCATGGGCAGCTCCGTCGCGCCCCAGGCCACCGACACGTTCGCCTCGCCGTTCTGCACGGGATCCGTCGACTGGCCCACCACCAGGTAGGCGCCGGCGTCGAGCGACAGGCCCTGCAGCGAGAAGGGCGCGCTGGTGTTGGACTGCGCCACCAGCTCGAGGCCCGTCAGGTCGATGGTCTCCCCGGTGGTGTTGAGCAGCTCGACCCACTGGCCCATCGGCACCGAGCCGTTGGGTACCGGCATCACCTCGTTCACCAGCACGGAGTTGGCCGCGAACACCCGCGGCATGCCGTTCACGGCGATGAGCTGGCTCGACGAGTTCTCGACGAAGAAGCCGAAGGGCCTCGCGCTGGCCAGGGTCAGCACCTGCGTGCCGATGACGCGCGAGAGGTCGTTCGCGAACCAGAGCGTCTCCTGGCCTTCGGTCAGCAGGCCCGCGGTGTTGAAGCCGACCTGGTGGGCGAAGGTCCTGGGCGACTCCACCACGCCGACGGTGGCGGAGTCCGTGTCCACCGCCGTCAGCGTCTTGTAGACGAAGAGGAACTTGCCGGTCTCGAAGAGCTGCACCTGGAAGGTGAGCTCGCTGCCGCCCGCCGCGGGCTTCTCCAGGCTGTTCCACTGGACGATCAGCTTGCGGGGGAACTGCGCGCCGTCGAGGAAGTACTTCACCTCGCCGTCGGACCCGAGATCGAGATCGTCCCAGAAGGGCGCCAGCAGAGCCGCACCCGCGTAACCGGTCGCGCCGATGTCGACGTTGGTGTTGCCCGCCGCGCCGCTGCCCAGCACCAGCGCGCCGTTGGTCGACGCGGTGAAGGTGCTCACCCGGCTGGTGACGAACGGGAAGACGAAGCCCTGGGGCGCGGTGAAGGTGGCCGCCCCGTTGTCGGTGCTGGAGAAGGTCAGCTTCGTCGCCGCCGGGACGGTGGCGAGATCGATGAAGCTGGTGGAGGCCAACGTCACCTGCGGCGCGTTGTTGGGCAGGCCGGGCAGGTCCAGCGCGCCCAGCGAAGACACGTCCCACTGAGCGGTGACCGCCGTGTTTTCCGCGGCCGGGTCCGGCGAGAAGGAGATGGCCACCGGCGTCGCGACCGTCGTGGTCCGCTCGGCGCTCACCTTGTCGCCCGCCGCGTTGTAGGCGTCGAGGACAAAGGTAGTGGTGGCGGCGGGGCGCAGTGTCGTCGAGCCCATGCCCACCTCGCTCGGGAGGTCGCTGAAGAAGACGTTGGCGCCGTTCTTCACGCGGATCACCACGCGGGCGGCGTTGGTCGTCTGCCACTGCGCCATGGCGGCGGAGCCCCCCGAGCTGACGTTCGCCGTCACCGTGAAGCTGGTGATGGTGGGCGGCTGCACCGGCGTCACCGTCTTCGTCTGGCGCACCGACAAGCCCGTGAAGTCGTACGCGACGAGGGTGAACTCGGTGGTCGCGGTGATGGGCGGCACGGTGAAGCTGGCGTCGAGCGATTGCCCGGCGCGCGGCGCGGCCACCAGGAGGCCGTCGGCATAGAGCTCGACGCGCGTCGCGTTGGTCGTCTGCCAGGAGATCGTCTGAGGCCGGTCATTCGTGGCGTTGGCCGGCACGTCGAAGCGGTCGATGACGGGGCCCTGGCCCACCCGTCCGTCCACCGCGCGGCTCACCGACTGGGCCGGCGTGGCCGTGCTGAGCGTCAGCGTGAAGCGCAAGGGGAAGCCGTCGCGCACCGCGGGGACGCCCGGGACGCCCGAGTCAGGAGCGCCCCCGTCGGTGACGCCCCCGTCCGGATCCACGCCTGCGTCCGGATCGATGCCCGCGTCGGGGTCCAGCCCCGCGTCGCCGACGAAATACGGCACGCGGAAGGTGTACGTGCCGCTCGCGACGTTCGTGGAGTCGTTGACCAGCTCTCCGAAGGTGGCCTCGGAGATGACGACGCGCTCCCCGCCCGCGGTCTGCCAGCTCAGCTTGATCTCCTGTCCCTGCGGGGCCACGGGAGGCTCGGCGGTGAAGGACTCGATCACCGGCACCACCTGCACCGTCACCGACGTCGTCAGCGTCGAGCCGTCCAGCTTCTTCGCCGACAGCGTGTAGGTGGTGGTGGTGGTGGGCGTGTGCGGCTCCGCGCCGGACTCGGTGCTGAAGAGCGTCTGCTGCCCGGCCGTCACCGTCACGTCCGTCCCGCCCGCCGCGCTCCAGACGACGTCGACGGACTCGCCCGCCTTCACCACCTGGGGCACCACCACGAGGAAGATGGACTCGAGGCCCTGATCGACGGCGACCTGAACGAAGGCCGTGTCGCGCCCCGTGGGACCGTCCGCGTGGAGGATGTAGAACGACGACGTCATCGGCGTGGTGGAGGCCGTGCCGGTGCCCGCCGCCTCGTCGAACGTCACGGCGATCTCCTGACCATTCTGGTCGATGATCGTCGCCGACTTCGCGCGCTGCGTCGCCACGGTGAAGGTGACGGACTCGCCGCGGGTGATCCTCGTCTTGTCCACGGTGAACGAGGTGATCACCGGTGGCGGCTCGGGCGGCGGCGGCTTCTCGGGCGTGGTGCACCCGGCGAAGACGACGGCGAGCGCGGTGAGGGTCCATGCTCCCTGGCGAAGCGTCATGAGCTTCCTCGACTGTGAAGGGCTGAAGCGGCCCCCGGCTCCGGGCGACATCCGGTGTGAACGGGGGTTGTGTCCTCAGTCCGTGGTGGCGGGGAGTGACCGGCTTCCCCGAGCAGTGCGGTACAACGCGGGCGTGGAAATAGCGGCGTGCCCCGGGTGGGTCAACGGCGAATCGCCAGTTTCCTGTCGCCCGTGTGTGACGCGGTAGGCCCCCGGGCGCGCGGGAGTTTCGGGTGTTTCAGGGGACGTAGCGGAATACGAAGCCCGTACCCCCGCGGATTGTCGGAGCGTTGACGCTGAGCGCCAGCGCCGCCGTGCCCAGGGGGTTCTCGATCCACGCGGTCGCGCTGCTGCCTCGGATGAGGGGATCGGGCCCCACCTGGCGGCCGTAGTGGAACTCGATGTCGCCGTTGCCGCGTAGCTTCACCTGGAAGTCGAAGTACTGCCCGAAGACGATCGGCGAGTCGTACCGCATGCCTTCGCGGGAGACGATCGTCACCGGTGCCTGGCGTGCCGTCTGGATCCTGCTGCGTCCCGCACGTGGCTGGGAGGGGTTAGAAGATCATCCCCACGCCCGCGCCGATGAAGGTGTCGTGCATGTACCCGCGGATGAAGCGGGTCAGCTCGACGCGGAAGGAGATGCGGACGCTGCCGTCGGCGAGGATCGCCGGTCGCCCGCGCAGGCCGATGCCGTACTGGAAGAGAAACTTCGTGCCCGAGAGATCGACGCGGTTGGCGTCGATGTACTGGCTCATCGTCGAGAAGTTGAAGCCGAGCCCCAGCTGCGCGTAGCCGGACATGAAGCTCTTCCCGAAGGGAATGGCCACCGCCGGCGCCACCGTGAAGTAGTGGTAGTTGGTGTCGGTGTGCACCTGCGGCGTGCCGTCGCTGTACGCGGTGTACTGCCAGGCCACGTCGGCGAAGAACATCTCCCGCAGGTACTCGTCGGGGATGAGCCGGCCCCACTCCCAGGTGAAGCGGAAGCCGTACATGAAGCGGGGTTCGGTGCCGGCGCCCTTCGAGGACTCGAGCAGCATCAGCCCGGGAATGAACTCCCCGCCGACGCCGATGTTGGGATCGTCGAGGTGCGTCAGCGTCTCTTCGGCCTCCACGGCTTCTTCTTCCTCTTCGCGGAGCGTCTCGCGCGAGCGCTTCATCTTCGTTGGCGCGGCCTTGTTGTCGCCGTCGTCGTCGTCGTACGGAATGGGGGCGTCGTCGTCGCTCTGGGCGAAGGCGGGCAGCGAGACGGTGAGGAGCGCGGCCAGGAAGAGTCGGGTCATGGCTGGGGCAGGGTGGGGCAGAAGTTCTGCCGCGCGGACGTCGCGGGGCACGCCGGCATCTCGGGACAGGGGAAGGCGCCGCACTTGAGCTGCAGGCGGGTGGAGAACTCGTTGCACAGCTCCTTCTTCAACTGCGGATCCGACACGTGGGCGACGATGGTGTTGGCGACCGCCTCGGGGGTGAAGGCCTGCTGCGTGTTGATGTTGCTGTTGACCAGCTGGCTCAGGCCGGGCGTGGTGCTCGAGGCGTCGTTGTAGGCGAGGAAGAGCGACTTCTGCATGAGCCCGATGTTCCCGACCTTGTTCCCCGCCTGGTACATCGCCGCGGCCCACAGGTTGCCGACCTTGTACATGTTGCTCGAGCGCACCCACTGATCCGGCGAGTCGTTGTTGAACGCGTTGCGGGTGTTCTCGTCCATGCACGCGTCCGTGCGCGCCACGTTCCGCATGTCGACGATGGCCTGATCCGAGAGCGACGCCGCCAGGTAGTTCGGCCTGCAACCGGCGGCCTCTCCGCACGTCACTCCGAAGCCGTGGAAGTCGGCGAAGCCCTCGTCGATCGACTTGAGCAGGTTGAAGGCCTGTCCGTTCCAGGTGGTGAGCGCCGGGCTGATGCCCGCGTCGGCCAGCACCCGGAAGTTGAAGCTGCGGTGCGCCACCTCGTGGCCGATGACGCCGATGTTCATCGCCAGCGGCACCAGCTTCTGCGTCTGGAAGGGGACGATGACGAAGGACTTGATGAAGGAGAGGTACAGCGCGTTGTCGGTGATCGGCTCGGCGGTGTTGAGCCGCACGTTGGCCCAGTACATCACCTTCATCCGCTGCAGCTCGGTGGGCTCGACGCCGTCGTAGATGCCGACGAAGTACTCGTAGCTGCGCTCGAAGTTGTAATACGCCGACACCATGTTCCAGGTGTGGAAGTCGCCGGGCCAGTACACGCCCGCGCGCTCGATGTAGTTGCCGCGGACGTCGGCGCCCTTGTCCTTGACGATCACCTCGTAGCGCTGCTCGTCCGTCAGGCTGGGCAGGGAGCTCTGCAGCGGATCGTTCGCGTCGACGACGACCCGGTTCCCTCCCATCAGCTCGGCGACGGAGCCCTTCAGGTTGGACAGGTTCGACGCCGTCTTCAGCTCGACCTGCACCGTGGCGTACGCGCCGGTCTCGTTGGGCACGAGCGCCATCACCTGAACCGGCGGTACAGGGGTCGGCCCGCAGGCCAGAAGCGCCGCCAGGGGCGCCAGCAGCAACCGTTTCATGGGGCGGCACGCTACTACGGCACCGCCGGAAAAACCGTGCTAACTCGCGCAGCCGCCATGGCCAGTGACTTCATCTCGAAGACGAAGCGGACCCATTCCTGCGGCGCCCTGCGCGCGTCCCACATCGGACAGGAAGTCGTGCTGTTCGGCTGGGTGCACAACCGGCGCGATCACGGCGGGCTGGTGTTCATCGACCTGCGCGACCGCGAGGGGCTGACGCAGATCGTCTTCGACCCGGCCGTGTCGAAGGACGCGCACGTCACGGCCCAGGCGCTGCGCGCCGAGTGGGTGCTGGGCGTCAAGGGGAAGGTCCGTTCCCGCGGCATGCAGTTCTCCAGGAAGGAGAACAAAGAAGTCCCCGCCACCAACCCGAACCTCGCCACCGGTGAGATCGAGGTGGAGATCACCGAGATCCAGGTCTTCAACAAGGCCGAGACGCCGCCCTTCGAGGTGAGCGATCACGTCGACGTCTCCGAGGAGCGCCGGCTGGCCTACCGCTACATCGACCTGCGCCGCCCGTCGCTGCAGAAGGTGATCATGACGCGCTCGAAGATGAACGCGGCGACGCGCGCGTACTTCGTGGAAAACGGCTTCCTCGAGCTCGAGACGCCCTTCATGGGCCGCTACACCCCCGGCGGGGCGCGCAACTTCCTGGTGCCCTCGCGCCTCAACCCGGGGAAGTTCTACGCGCTGGCCGAGTCGCCGCAGCTCTACAAGCAGCTCTTCATGGTGGCCGGCTTCGATCGCTACTTCCAGATCGTCAAGTGCTTCCGCGACGAGGATCTCCGCCTCGATCGCCAGCCGGAGTTCACGCAGATCGACGTGGAGATGTCCTTCGTCGCGCAGGACGACGTGTTCGCGATCATCGAGGGCCTGCTCAAGCGCCTGTGGAAGGAAGTGCACGGCCTCGATCTCCCCACGCCCTTCAAGCGGCTCGACTTCGACGAGTCGATGCGGCGCTACGGCAACGACAAGCCCGACACGCGCTTCGGCATGGAGCACACCGTCCTCAACGGGGTGATCGAAAAGTTCGGCGCGGACGGCGGCGTCCCGCCGATGTGGGAGACGGTGCAGCAGAAGGGCCTCATCAAGGCGCTGGTGGTGTCACCGGTGGCCGACGGGCAGCACGATCCGGGCGTGGTGAAGGCGAAGGAAGAGGCCTTCCGCCGCGCGAACCCCAACCCGACGGCGAAGCCGCCGCCTCCCCCGAAGGAGCTCTCGCGCAAGGAGATCGAGGAGCTCGAAGCCTACGTCATGGGCATGGGCGCGAAGGGGCTGGCCCGCGCGAAGATCGCCGAGAACGGCGACTGGACCCAGGCGCCGCTGTTCAAGAACGCGAAGCCGGAGCTCAAGGCGGCGATCCTCGAGGCGACGGGGGCGAAGCCGGGCGATCTGATCCTCTTCCAGTTCGGGCCCGAGGCGAAGGTGCACACGATCATGGCGAACCTGCGGGTGCACCTCGCCAAGAAGCTGTGGCTCATCCCCGAGTTCGGCGCGGGCGGAAAGTGGAACTTCCTGTGGGTCGTGAACCCGCCGCTCTTCGAGTACGACGAGGAGTCGAAGACCTGGGCCGCGGCGCACCACGCCTTCACCCGGCCGATGGACGAGTGCCTCAAGTACCTGGACGGGCCCGAGCAGGATCTCTCGAAGGTGTACTGCTACCGCTACGACGTGGTGCTCAACGGCTTCGAGATCGGCGGCGGCTCCATCCGCCTCCACGATCCCGCAGTGCAGGCGAAGGTGTTCAAGGCGATGGGCATCACCGACGAGGAGGCGAGATCGAAGTTCGGCTTCCTGCTCGACGCGCTCAAGTTCGGGGCGCCTCCGCACGGCGGCATCGCGCTGGGCATGGACCGCCTGTCCTTCCTCATCACCGAGACGGAGAGCCTGCGCGACGTGATCCCCTTCCCCAAGACGCAGAAGGGCACGGATCTGATGACCGGCGCGCCGGGCGACGTGGACGAGAAACAACTCCGCGACCTGTACGTCAAGTCGGTGGCCCCGGCGAAGTAACCCACCGCTCCCATGGGGGAGAGGGCCGGGCACAGGAGCGCCATGCCGACCTTCTCCCATCGCAGTCCCATGCCCGTCTCAGCCGCCGCGCTCTACGCGTGGCACGCGCGGCCGGGCGCCTTCGAGCGGCTCAACCCGCCGTTCGATCCCGTCGAGCTCGAGGACCGCACCGGCGGGCTGGAGGTGGGCGCGCGGACGGTCCTCCGGATGAAGGTGGGCCCCGTGACCCAGCGCTGGGTGGCGGAGCACACCGCGTGCGAGCCCGGGCGGATGTTCCGCGATGAGCAGCGGGAGGGGCCGTTCAAGAAGTGGATCCACACGCACCGCTTCGAGGCGAAGCCTGACGGCACGAGCGAGCTCGTGGACGAGGTGGAGTACGAGCTTCCCTTCGGAGGCTTCCTGGGCCGCGGCTTCACCCAGGCGACGCTGGAGCGCCTCTTCCGCTATCGCCACGCCTTGACGCGGGCGGATCTCGAGCGGCACGCCCGCTTTCCGGATCGACGGCTGACGGTGGCGGTGACGGGCGCGAGCGGGCTGGTCGGATCCGCGCTGCTGCCGTTCCTCACCACGGGCGGGCACGAGGCGCGCAGGGTGGGGCGTCAGGGGAACGCGCTCGACGCCTCCGCCCTGGAGGGCGCCGACGCGGTGGTGCACCTGGCGGGCGCGGGCGTGGCGGATGAGCGGTGGACGGACGCACGCAAGCAGGTGTTGATCGACTCGCGCGTGGCGTACACGCGGCAGCTCATCGCGGCGCTGGGGAAGCTGGCCCGGTGCCCGAAGGTGCTGGTGAGCGCGTCGGCCATCGGCGTGTACGGCGACCGCGGCGACGAGGTGCTGACGGAGGACTCGCCTCCCGGCGGACGAGCGGGGGCGGCGGGTTTTCTGGCCGGGCTGTGCCTCGACTGGGAGGCGGCGGCGAACGAGGCGAAGGCGCTGGGCGTGCGCGTGGTGAACCTGCGGATCGGCCTGGTGCAGTCGGCCCGCGGTGGGGCGCTCGCGAAGCTGCTCACCCCGTTCAAGGCGGGCGCAGGAGGCCCCGTCGGCTCGGGCCGGCAGTGGCAGAGCTGGATCTCCTCGGAGGATCTGCTGGGCGCCATCCACCACGCGCTCTTCACCGAGGCGCTGGAGGGGCCGGTCAACGCGGTGGGGCCGGCGCCGGTGACGAGCGCCGAGTACGCGAAGGCGCTGGGAAAGGTGTTGTCCCGTCCGGCGATCGCGCCGCTGCCTGCGTTCGTCCTGCGCGCGATGTTCGGCGAATTGGCGGACGGAGCGATCCTCGCGAGTCAGCGCGTCCTGCCGAAGCGGCTCGAGGCGTCGGGGTTCCGCTTCCTCCACGGCGATCTCGACGCCGCGCTGCGCTTCACACTCGGCAGGTGAAGAAAACCCCCTCTCCCCCCAAGCCGGGGAGAGGGTGGGAGAGGGGAAGACGAGGACGTTCAGCGGGACTGCCCGTCGTGCTTCTGGACGTAGATCCGCTTGCTCAGCTGGTCCTGCTTGTACTGGGCCTTCGCGCGCTCCTTCGCGGTGAAGCCGCCGCCGTCGACGCGGTCGCGGGCGATCTCCCGTTCGAGGCGGTTGTGCTGGCGCTGCATCCGCGCGGCCTCCGGTCCAGTCAGCTCTCCGGAGCGAACGCCCTGGTTGATGCGCGCCTGCTGGTTGGCCGAGCGGGCGCCGACCGGAGCGGCGAGGGCGGGGGTGGCGAGCAAGAGGGCGGCAGCGGCGAAAAGGACCTTCATGGTTCGAGCTCCTTGGGTGGGGTACAGCGGGTGGTGCTCCTTCCAACCCGGGGGCGCCAGTTTGGTTGCGGTCCGCCGTAACGCGCTGAAGCGACAGGGGAATTTTAGAAAAGTGTCACACGATTCGTATGCCCGTCTGCCGGAAAAGTGTCACACGATTCGTATGCCGGTGCTGGGCACATGCCTGCCGCTGATCCTCGAGCCGCTGGACGAGCTCGTCGTCCGGTGAATCACGGACAACCGGCGTCGGGCTTGTTGCTCGTCGCGGGAGGGCTCACCACCGTCTGCGGGCCGAGGCTGCAACCCAGCGCGACGTTGATCCGCACGCGCCCCGCGCCACCGCCTCCGCCGCCGCCTGCCGCCAGCGTGCCTGCGCCTCCAGCGGTGGCGCCCGTGGTGCCCGCCGCGCCGTCGCCGCCCGTTCCTCCGGCGATGTTTCCGCCCGTCGCTC
>JBFMHF010000062.1:0-38113 GCA_040752975.1 Myxococcota bacterium | reverse complement strand
TGCCGGCGAGGCGGCCCCTTCTCTCCCAGCGGGAGAGAAGGCGGGGGATGAGAGGGAGAAAAGAAAGGCAATGAAGGCAGACGAGCACGGCAGATGAAGGGGACGCAGGCCGTCCGCCGAAGGACAAGAAGCCCCCGAGGCCGTCCGCCGAAGGACAGAAAGCCCACGAGGCCGCCCGCCGCCGAGGGCCCCTTCTCACTCCCTGAGAATGCCCCGGGTGTCACGGACGTGCGCGCGTCACCGGGCCGTGGCGTGACTTCCGCCCGCCACCTGTGCCATGCCGTGCGCCCATGTCGGGCCTCCGCCTCGCCTTGGTGTTCCTCTGCTCGTGTGTCCTCGTGGCCTGCGGCTGCGGCCAGGATCGGATCAAGCCCAGCTACATGCCCACGCTGCCCGACTCGGGCACGCTGCCCTGCGTCGCACAGCCCGAGGCGTGCAACGGCCGCGACGACGACTGCGACGGCCAGGTGGACGAGGACCTGCCTCCCCAGCGCTGCGGCATCGGCGCGTGCGAGCGCGAGGTGTCGACGTGCGTGGCGGGGGAATACCAGCCCTGCACCCCCGGCCAGCCCTCCCCCGAGGTGTGCAACGGCGAGGACGACGACTGCAACGGCGCGGTGGACGAGAACCTCGCGCCCCAGATGTGCGGCGTCGGAGAGTGCGCGGTCGTGCAGGCCTCCTGCAACGCCGGCACGCCCCTCGCCTGCATGCCGGGCAACCCGGGGACCGAGCAGTGCAACCGCAAGGACGACGACTGCGACGGCACCGTCGACGAAGACCTCCTCACCAACACCGCGGGCGACCGCCGCCTCACCAACGACCCAGCGTCCAGCGACTACGTCTACATCGCCGACGGAGACAACAACGGCTTCGGCGTGGTGTGGCAGGACAAGCGCGCCACCACCAACGGGCAGATCTTCTTCGCGCCGCTCGATCCCCAGGGCAACCGCCTCGGCAACGACGTGCGGGTGTCCTTCACCTCGGGCAACTCCACGCACCCGGCCGTGGCGTGGAACGGCAGCCGCTGGGGCCTCGTCTACGCCGACGACACCACCGGCGTGGAGCAGCTCTACTTCCGCCCCCTCGACGGCGCAGGCAACCCCCAGGCCGCTGCGGTCCGCTTGAACACCTCTTCCTCCGCCGCCGACTGGCCCGACGTGGTGTGGACGGGCACGGCCTTCGCGGTGGCGTATGACGATCAACGCGCGGGCGCCAACCGCCACGACATCTACTTCCAGCGGCTCGATGCCACCGGCCAAAGGCTCGGCCCAGAGGTTCGCGTCACCACCGACCCCGGCCGCCAATCCAGCCCCGTGCTCAAGTGGAACGGCAACGAGTTCGGCGTGGTGTGGACCGACTACCGCTTCCAACCCAACCGCGAAGTGTTCTTCCGCCGCCTGGCGGCCGACGGACAGCCGCTGGGCGCCGAGGTCCGCATCACCGACGAGATGAATGACTCCGCCTGGCCCGACCTCGCGTGGAACGACCAGGACAAGGAGTGGGCTGTGGTGTGGCACGACACCCGCGACGGCAACGCCGAGGTGTACTTCACCCGCCTCGACGCCCAGGGCAACAAGCGGGGCGCAGACACGCGGCTCACCAACGCGTCCGGCTTCTCCGGCTACGCCAGCATCGACTGGAACGGCTTCCAATACGGCGTGTCCTGGCAGGACGATCGCTCGGCCGCCAACCGGCCCGCCATCTACTTCGCGCAGGTCTCCGCGGCGGGGCGGAAGAACGGCAACGACTTGAAGCTGTCCAACGGCGGCGGTTCGTCCAGCTTCACCACCGCGCTGTGGAACGGCTCGACCTTCGCCTTCTGCTGGCGCGACGACCGCAACGGGAACACCGAGATCTACTTCGCGTACGTCGGCTGTCCCTGAAGCTCGACCAGCGTCGCGACCGCGCTGCGAAAGGCCTGCCTCCGCCGCTGCTCGTCGGCCACGAAGGGCACCGGCCCCACGAAGCGCACTGCTGGAAAACGCCGCTCCAGCTCACGCCGGTTGAGCGCCACCGACGCCTCCCGTCCCGGCGTCGTCTGCACCAGCACCACGCCGTGCACCTCGAGGCCTCGCGCCGTCAGCGCCTTCACTGTCAGCGTCGTGTGGTTGATGGTGCCCAGGCCGGCGCGGGCGACGACGATGACGGGCAGCTTCAGCAGCGCGATGAGATCGACGACGTCGTGCCGCGGCGTGAGGGGCACGTGCACCCCCCCCGCACCCTCCACCACCACCGGATGCCGGGCGTACTCCTGGAGCAAGGCCTTCACCTTCCGGGGATCGCCCGCGTCTCCGCGAGGCGCCGCCATCGCCGGGGCCAGCGCCTTCCTGAACCGGAACAGACACACCGACGCCTTCGGCTGCCACCGGCCCGCCGCGCGCCACAGCGCCTCGCTGTCCGACGTGCCGCCCGTCTCGTAGGGCTTGAGCGCGAAGGGCACCTCGCCGCGAGAGCGCAGCTCCTCCAGCAGCGCCACCGAAACCTGCGTCTTCCCGACGCCCGTGTCCGTCCCGGTGACGAAGAAGCCGCGCACCTAGCCCCCCAGCCGCAACGGCAACGACACGCGGAACAGCGCGCCTCCGCCTGGCGCCTCGTCGACGCTCACCGATCCGCCCATCGCCACCGCGGCGGCCTTCACCGAGAACAGGCCCATTCCATTCCCGTCCGGCTTGGTCGTCACCAGCGCGTCGAAGAGGTCCGCGCGGCGGTCGACCGGAATGCCCGGCCCGTCGTCCTCCACCTCGAGCAGCGCCCGGTCTTCGGTCTTCCGCACCCGCACCGTCACCGAGCCCTTCCCTCCCGTCGCCTCCCCGGCGTTCACCACCAGGTTGGTGACGATCTGCGAGAGGAAGACCTGGCTCGCGTTCAACTCGATGGCCTCCGGCGCCTCGACCGTCAGCTTCACGCGCCTCAGCGAGGGGTGGAAGCGCACCAACTCCACCGCGTCACGCACCACCGCGCGGAGCTCCACCGGCTGAATCGACGTGCGCGCCTGCCGGCCGGCCTGCACCAGCCGGCGGTTGAGCTGCGCGAGCTGCTCCAGCGCGTCGCGGATCCGTGTCAGCGTGGCGTGGTCGATCTGCCCTCCACGGATGAGCTGCAGCTCCGTCAGCACCACCGCCAGCACGTTGTTCGCGTCGTGAGCCACCGACGAGGCGATGAGGCCCGCGAAGACACGCCGCTCGTTGGCCACCATCGCCCGCTCGCGCTGCACCAACTCCTGCCCGGCTTCCTCGATGCGCTTGAGCGCGAAGCGGCTGGCGAAGAAGAGGCCAGTCGAGGTGACGAACATGAAACCCCAGCCCTTCCAGAACTCGATGGTCTCGAGCTCTTCTTTGCTCGTCGCGCTGGACGCGGCGATGGAGCCGGAGAAGGTGATCCACGCCCCCGCGAGCAGCAGGTACCCACCGGCCAACAGCGCTGCCCAGCGTGTGGTCTTCACCGGCGGCACTCTACCCGCGCTGCAACCTCGGCCTGAGCGGAATCACGGCGGCACCAGCTGCGCGTAGGACCGGTACTTGTTCTCGATGATCCCCACGTAGTCCACCGGCTCCTGGCAGCGGCAATACCCGCCGCGGGATCTCCTCGCATACGCGGGCCGGGCCAGCAGGGCCATCGCCTTCTCCACGTTGCCCGCCCACACGTCGGGGTTGAGCTTCAGGTCTCTGGCCAGCCGGCGCGCGTCCTCCAGCCGCCCGAAGCCTGCGTTGTAGGCCGCGAGGGCGAAGCGCACCCGCTCCTCCAGCGGCAGCGTGGGCTCGAGCCGCGCCACCAGCTTCGCCATGTACTTGATGCCCGCGTGGGTGCCTTGATCGACCTCGGTGAGGCGCGTGAAGCCGAGCTCCTGGCCCGTCGCCGGCATCACCTGGAACAGCCCCAGCGCGCCGGCGAAGGAGCGCGCCTTCGGATCGAAGTTGCTCTCGCGCCAGGCTTGGGCCGCCATCAGCCGCCAGTCGAAGCCGTAGCGCAGGCTGTATTTCTTGATCACCGCGTCGTACGGGCAGATCCGCCCGGTCACGCCGCTGTCCTGCGTTCTGGCCACCGTCGCGGCGCGCTGGCTCTCGAAGCTGCGCTTCTTGAGCAGGTTGTACTCGGCGCTGCGCACGGTCCGCTTCACGAAGGTGTCCAGCGCGCCGAGCAGCTTGACGTTGCCCGGGCGCACCGCGAAGGCGATCGGCTGCTCTTCCGCGGTGAGGGGCACGGCGACCTCGAGCTCGTCGCGCACCAACCGCTCCGCGGCGAGGAAATGGGAGTCGGTCACGGTGAAGTCGATTGCGCCGTCGGCGACGTCGGCCAGCAGGTCCTCGGCTTCGGCGTCTTCCGGGGCGTCGACCACGGTGAAGCCGTACTGCCTGGCGAAGGGCGCGAGGTGCTCGGCCCACGAGGACGACGGCGGCGCCGTCACCTTCCGGCCCGCGAGATCTTCCCACCTCTTCACCGGCCCGCCCTTCCGCTGCACCAGCACCTCGCTGACGGTGAGGTACGGCTGACTGAAGGCCACCCGGGTCTCGCGCGCGCTGGTGCGGGTGAAGGACGCGGCGATGACGTCGCCCTTTCCCTCCTCCAGCATGGGGATCAGCGCGTCCCACGACGGAGCCACCACCACCTCGAGGTGCAGCCCCTGCGACTTCGCGAACGCGCGCGCCAGCTCGTAGTCGAAGCCGTAGCGGTTGCCCCGGTACAGGAAGAAGGACACCGAGTTGTTGCGCGTCAACACCCGCAGCGTGCCGCGCTTCTTGATGGCGTCGAGATCATCCGTGTGCAGCGGCTGCTCGGCGGTGAAGGCGCGCGTGACGAGGAAGGCGTCCAGCTGGGCGCGCAAGGTGGCGTCGTCGGGGCGCAGCGCGAAGGCGGTGGGCCGGGCGTGGGTCAAGACGAAGAGCGGCTCCAACTCGGGGAGATACCGCGCCATCGCCGAGAGCCGGGTACTGTCCACCACCGTCAGGGCCCGCTGGCCCCGGGCCACTTCCCACGCCAGTTGATCGGCCGAGTGGACATCGTCCACCGCCTCGATGGACACGCCGCGCACGCGCTTGCCGAGCTCCTCGAGCGCCTCGACGTAGGAGGAGCCGCGCGGCACCGTCACCGTCTTCCCGGAGAGCTCTTCGGGGCGTCGGGGCAGGCCCGCGCTGCCCTTCCGGCCGACCACCACCTCGTCGACGGCGGCAGTGTCGCGCGTGAAGGCGAGCGTGGCGCGGCGCGAACGCGTGACGGCGAGGCCCGCGGCGATCACGTCTCCGCGCCTGGTCAAGAGCGCCTGCTCGAGTTCGGAGACATGGTCGACGGGCACCAGCGCCAGCGCGCGGCGTTGGGAAGCAGCGAAGTCCTCCAGCACCGCCAGCTCGTGGCTCACGGGATCGACACCCGATGGGAGCACGCCGTCTTCCGTGGACAGCACCAGCACGCGCAGGGGCGCCGGCGTCCCACCGTCGGCGGCAAGCAGCAGCACCGCGCAGGCCGTCAGCGCGCTCATCCCCTCATCGTGGCGCATCGGCGTCACGGCGTCGAAGGGCGCGCGAATGACGCGCCGCGCCCCAGCAGCCGTGGGATGCTCCGGCCTCATGACGAGACTGCTCTTCCTCGGGGTGCTGCTGGCCCTGCCTGCCTGGGCGCTGGAGATCCCGCCTCCACCCGCCGGCGAGGACTACCTGTGGGACGACGCGGGCCTGGTGTCGGCGGCCGACGAGCTGCAGCTCAAGTCGCTGCAGCGCACCTCCCTCGACACGTACAACAGCCCCATCGTGGTGGTGACGATCTCCCGGGTGAGCGACTACGGCGAGGCGTCGGTGGAGGCCCTGGCGACGCGGTGGTTCAACGCGTGGAACATCGGCACCCTCGGGCTGGAGAAGGGCGCCAACCAGGGCATCCTGCTGCTGGTGGCGGTGGAGGACCGGCGGGCCCGCATCGAGCTGGGCGCCGACTGGGCGCACGACTGGGACGCGCACGCCCAGCGGATCATGGATGGGACGATCGTCCCCCAGTTCAAGGCCGGGAACTTCTCTCGCGGCATCGTCGACGGCGTGGAGGCTCTGCTGGAGATGGCGAAGCAGGGGCCGCACAGCCACCCGCCCGGGGACTTCCTGGAGTCGAAGGTGCGCCCGCTCTGCAAGTACAGCCTGCTCGATCCGACGCCCTTCCTCGCGATGATGGGGCTGGGGTTGGTGCTGATCCTCCTCGGCGCCTTCGGGAAGACGGGCCACAGCGGGCTCCTCATCGGCGCGGGCGTGGCGCTGATTCTCTTCGCCGCCTTCAGCTACATCATCATCCTGGGGCTGCTGTTGGTCTTCGGACGGAGAGGCGGCCGCGGCGGAGGCTCGGGGAGAGGCTTCTCGGGTGGATTCTCAGGAGGCGGCGGCGCCTCGGGGAGCTGGTGACATGAACGCCAACGACTTCCTGGCAGACAAGAAGCGGGTGGAAGACGCCATCGCGCACCTGGAGCAGAAGACGAGCGCCGAGGTGGTGTGCGTGGTGGCGACGGAGTCCGGCCGCTATGACCGGGCCGAGTCCACCGTCGGGCTGGCGCTGGGGCTGGCGGGGCTGGCGATCGCGGACAGCGCCTGGGCAGCGATGGGTCCGCCCGGGAGCTGGGCAGGCCCCGTTCCGCTGCTGGTGCAGGCGCTGGGCGTGGTCGTGGGCTTCGTCGCGGGGGTGCTGCTGGCGAGCTACGTCCATCCGCTGCGCAGCGTGCTGGTCTCGCGCCGGGAGCAGGACGAAGAGGTGCAACGCGCGGCGGCCGCGGCCTTCACGGCCTCGCGGGCAGGGGCGACGGCCGGACGGACGGGCGTGTTGATCTACGTGTCCCTCTTCGAACACCGCGTGGTGGTGCTGCTCGACAGCGGGGTGAAGGCCGTCGTCGACGAGGGCTTCGCGCAGCAGCTCGTGACCCGAGCGGTCGAAGGCCTCAAGGCAGGCAAGCGCGCCGAGGTGCTGGTGGAGCTCGTCACTCAAGTGGGGGAGACCCTGGGGGCGAAGTTGCCACCGGGCGCGAAGAACGCCGACGAGCTGCCCAACCACGTCATCGCGCTGCACCCGCGGTGAAGTCCAGGTCGGCCACGCCCCGAGGCGCACGGGCGAGTCCTATGCGTAGCCAAGGAGCCGAGCCGCGGTTGCACAAGGCCCGCGGCAGGTCGAACGGCTTCCTTCGAGGCCGTCCGCCGGCTGGCCGAGCGGGCGGCTCACGAGCCGCCTCACGCGGTGTGATCGATCGACACCCCGGCGCTCAGCGCGGGCCGAACGACCCGGGCTACCTGCTCCAGCACCCGTCCCGCGCGCTCGCTGCTCGCGTCGCGAATGGCCCAGGCACGCGCCTGGAAGTCCCTCGCCAGCTCCGCCCAGCGTTCCCCCTGCACGACGCCCACCGCCTCCAACACCAGCGCCGTCATCCTCTCCGCGTCCGGCTCGAAGACGCCGAGGCGCTCCCGCGCGACGTAGTCGAGGTAGGGCGGCTCCGTGCCTGGGATGACGCGGAAGACGAGCAAGGGGCCGGTGGCTGTCTCGAGCAACTCCTGCAGGGAGGAGTGGGCCAGGCTGCCCATCACCGGCACATCGGTGAGGCCGTACAGCGCCGCGAGCTGGGGGTGGGACAAGAAGCCAATGGCGGCGAAGCCGGGACGAGGGCCGTAGCTGGCGTCGAGCGAGGCACGCAGCGCCTCATCGCGCCCGCACAGCACGACGACGTTGAAGCGCGCGGACTCGGGACGCGCGAGGAGCGCTTCCATGACCGGCCGCGCAGCGCCGGCGAAGCCCGAGCCTCCGTAGAAGACGACGGTGGGCTTCGACACGTCGAGCCTGGAAACGGCGGGCCAGGCCGGCGCAAGCATCGCCCGCCACTGGCCCTTGAGCCCTTCGGTGCGGCCGCCTGCCTCCCGGATCTGCGCACGTACCTTCGTGAAGTCCTCCGTCACCAGCGTGCCGAGCCACTGCACCTCGTCGGGCAGCGCGCGGCCCTTCGTGGTGGCCCAGCGGTAGGTGTCTTCGCCGTTCACCCAGGTGGCGTCGGGGCGGAGCGCGGCGAAGCGGGGAAAGAAGCCGGGGTCTGGCCGCCCGTAGTCGGGGATGACGCCCACCACCCGCGTGGGGACACCGACCCACCAGCGCGCGATGAGGAAGGCGGTGGTGAGCACCAGGTGGGTGGACACGACGACGTCGGGGGGAGCGCGCCTCAAGAGCGCAACCGCTTCGCGGATGAGCTTCGGGTTGGTGAAGACGACCACCCATGCGGCGATGGAGAAGACGCGCGTTGGAAAGTACGCGAGGCCCTGCAGGCCGTGCCTCACGCACCAGCGGTAGAAGCCGTCGAAGCCGGCCTGGCTGGTCCAGCTCGTCGCCTCCACGCGCTCGCCTCGCGGATCGGCGGCTCTGGTGGCGCGCAGCAGCGCATCGCGGACGGTGTGGTGGCCGCCTCCTGCGGCGACGGATGCGAAGACGGCTCGGACTGGGCGCGGGGGCACGTGGGGCCCATAACGTCCTCGCTGCCTTCGCGACGTGATGCCGGTCAATCCTCCCCGAAGAGCCGGGGGTGGATGGGCCCGCGACACCGGCGGGCGAGTCGACGAGGTGGACCGAAAGCCGCGCGCAGACGCAGCGCCGCGTGCCCATGCAGAGGAACCAGGGTGGCCGAAGGTCGGGTGCGGCCGGACGCGCCGCGCGACAGGCAAACCGGAGCCGACGCGTCGCCGCTCCGGGCTGGCCCCTCCTCCACCGTCGTTGGCCGAAGCGCGAGCATGCGGCGTCGCGCCGTGCGTCGTGGGCCGAAGCTGCCGCACCCGGCAGCCACTCCGGTGATTCGCGGGTTGCGGCGCACGGAGAGTCCGGCGATTCTCGGCGCCCGAGCGACGACGAGAGCGCTTTGGACCTCGACGAGGGGACGGCCCGGCGATGTTTCGCGTAGCACTCCTGCTGGCGATTGGCCTGGGGCAGCTTGCCCGCGCCCAGGGAGAGTCCGCGCCGGCTTTGCCGCCCCCCGAGGCGATCGCTGACGCCGGCATCGCCCTGGGCGCTCCGGCCGAAGCGACCGACACGGCTGCCCCCGAGAAGCCCGTCGAGTCGCCGACGGCCGCCGCGGCGCCCCCGGCGGAGCCCGTCCGCCCGCCGCCAGCCGCACCACCGGCTGCAAAACCCGTCGAGCCGGTTTCCGCCGCCCCGACGCCCGTCGGCCCCGCCAACGCCGGCAGTCCCGCGGAGGTTCCCGCGGAAGTGCGCGTCGGTGACACGGTGGTCTTCACCATCCGGACCTCGCGCGGCGCCCTGACGCCGACGATGCGCGCACGCCTCGCCGCCGACGCGCTGCACGACGCGGTGGCGACAGCGCAGCCCGACGACGTCCGCATCGAGCACGCGGGCTCGGTCTCCATCATCTACGTGGGCGTCGCGCCCATCGTCCAGCTCACCACCGAAGACGCCGCCCGCGCGGGAGACGCCAGCCTCACCGTGCATGCCGATCGCGTGGCGGCCGCGATCCGCCAGGCGCTGAAGGCCGAACAGCAGCGCAGCGTGGTGGCCAGCACCATCTTCAACGTCTCCCTGGCCGTCCTCTTCGCCGTGCTGGCCGTCTTCTTCCTGAGGCGCGCCTGGCAGTTCGGCGATCGGGCCGAGCGCTGGCTGGAAGCCAACCCCGAGCGGGTGCCCTCGCTGCGCCTGCGCACGGTGGAAGTCCTCAACCGCAGCGCGGTGCGCGGCGCGCTCTCACTGGCCGTCGCCGCGGGGCGGTGGGTGGTGCTGCTGGGCCTCGTCTACGCCTGGCTCATCGCCACCTTCTCCCTCTTCGAGGCCACGCGCGAGCTGACGGAGAAGCTGTCGGGGGTGCTGCTGGGCCCGCTGGCTGCGCTGGCCTCGCGGGTGGCGGCCAGCGTGCCCCTCATCGTGGTGGTGGGCTTCGCCGCGCTGACGCTGGCGCTGGTGCTGCGCGCCGTCCGCTTGTTCTTCACCGAAGTCGCGCATGGCGCCACCACCGTCGGCTGGCTCCCGAAGGATCTCGCCGCGCCCACCGGAGTGCTGGTGCAGCTGGGCCTGGTGGTGCTGGCCCTCATCCTCGTGGCGCCCGTCATCACCGGAAACCCCGAGGGCGCCTTCACCCGCATGGGCCTGGTGCTGCTGGTGTCCGCCGGGTTGGCCAGCGTGCCGGTCGTCGCGACGGGCCTGCTGGGCGTCGTCACCCTCTTCGGCCGGCAGCTGAAGGTGGGCGACTGGGTCGAGCTCGGGTCGCGCGCCGGGCGCGTGCTGGGCGTCGGCCTCCTGGAGACGACGCTGCGCGACGCAGGCGGCGTCGAGCTCAAGGTGCCCCACCTCCTGCGGCTGTGGAACCCCACGCGGGTGCACGGCCCGACTCCGAGGGTGCGGGCCACCCTCACCATCGATCGCGCCCTGGCCACGCCGGCTCTCTCTGCGCGCCTCGAGCGGGTCCTCGCCGGCCTGGGCACGAGCGCGACGGTGCGGCTGGTGGAAGTACAGGCCGCCCACGTCCTCCTCGAGCTCACCGTGTCCAGCGCCACCGGCGACGCGCAGGCCGCGATGCTCTGGCTCGCCCTGGCCGAGCTGGAGGCGCTCAAGCAGGAGCAGCAGTGAACGCCTACGCCATCCTCGTGGGACTGCTGGTCCTGGCGTACGCAGGCGACGCGCTGCGCCCCGCTGGCCGCCGCGCCTTCGGGCTGTCGTCCGGCACCGAGTTTCTCCTCGTCGGAGTGCTGCTGGGGCCGCTGGGCCTGGGCGCAGTCACCCGTGCGACCCTCGACGCCCTCTCCCCCGTCACGCTGGTAGCCGCCTCGTGGCTCGCGCTCCTGGCCGGCAGCCACCTCGGCTTCGCGGATCAACGGCGGGTGCCCACGAAGCGGCTGGCCCTGGGCTTCTTCGTGGGGGTCGCGGCCTTCGCCGCCTGCGCGCTGGCCGGGTGGGCAGTGGCGCCCAGCCTCCTGGCGCTGGGCGAGGGTGAGCGGCTCTACCTGGCGCTGGGGCTGGGCTGCGCCGGCAGCGAGACGGCGCGCGCCGCGATGGTGTGGGGCGCCGCGCAGAACGGGGGGCGGGGCCCGCTGCACGACGCCTTCGCCGATCTCGCCGAGGCCGATGACGTCGTGCCGCTGCTGGGCCTCGCCGTCCTCTTCGCGGTGGGTCCGCAGCCAGAAGGCGCGGTGCTGCGCGGGCAGCCGCTCCTGGCGCTGGGCCTCACGGTGGGGCTGGGCGTCGTCATGGGAGGCCTCGCCGCGGCGTTGACGCGGGTGGAGAGCCGCAGCACCGAGCGCTGGGGCATCCTGCTGGGCGCGGGGCTGTTGGCCATCGGCCTCTCCATGCGACTGGGCCTGGCGGCGCCCGCGGTCCTCTTCCTCATGGGCGTCACCCTCAACCGGGTGGCGAAGGACGGCGAGGCCCTGCGGGAGATGTTGATGTCGACCGCGCGCCCGGTGCTGCTGCCGGTGGTGGCGCTGGCCGGTGCGCACCTCGACCTCCGGGACGGCCGCGCGCTGTGGCTGGCCGTGGGCCTGGTGCCGCTGGCGCGCCTTGCAGTGAAGCTGCCGGCCGGCGCGCTCCTGCGGCGACACCTCGGCACCCCCACGCCGGCCTCGCCGTGGATGGGGCTGGGCCTGATGGCCAGCGGAGGCATCACCATCTGCATCGGCCTCACCGCGGCGGCGCGCTTCTCCGGCCCCGTGGGGCGTCTCATCCTCGGGGCGTGCCTGGCGACGGTGGTGGTGGGCGAGCTGCTGGGGCCGCCGTCGCTGCGGCGCGAGCTGCGGCTGGCAGGAGAAGCTCCGGGGCAGGCGCCGGCGGCCGAGCCAGTGCGCGCGGAGGGGACATGAGCGCTGCCGCCCCCGCGAAGTCCTGGACAGGCCGCGGCGTCCAGCTGGCCGTGCTGCTGGTGGGCCTCGGCCTCGTCTACGCGTCGAACCTCACCATCCCCGTGGAGACGGGGGTGCTGGCAGCCATCAGCGCGATGGGCCTGTTGTTGCTGGCGGGCACGCTGGCCAGCGAGCTGGTGGAGGTGGTGGGCCTGCCGCACCTCTCGGGTTACCTCCTCGCCGGCATCCTCGTCGGCCCGCACGTGCTGCACCTGGTGGAGCACCGCACGGTGGAGCAACTGTCGGTGGTGAACGCCCTGGCCCTCGCCCTCATCGCGTTGGCGGGCGGCGCCGAGCTTCGCCTCGACGCCCTGCGGAAGGCCGCCCGGAGCCTCGCCTGGGCTCACCTCCTCCAGACGGCGCTGGTGGCGGTGGTGGCGGGCGGCTCCTTCCTCCTGCTGGGCCGCTTCATCCCCTTCCTCGACGGCATGGCGCCGCTGGCCGCGGGGATGGTGGCGCTCCTCTGGGGCGTGCTGGCCACCAGCCGCAGCCCCGCGGCCGTCCTGGGCCTCGTCACGCAGATGCGCCCCAAAGGGCCCCTCACCGACTTCACCCTGGCCTTCGTCATGTCCTCGGACGTGGTGGTGATCGTCGTCCTCTCCGTCGCGATGGCGTTGGCGAGGCTGGGCGTCGACCCCTCGGCCACCTTCGAAGCGTCCGCCTTCACTGCGGTGGGGCACGAGCTCCTGGGGAGCGCCGCGCTGGGCACCACGCTGGGCATCATCCTCGCCGTCTACCTGCGGCTGAGCGGCCGGGGCCTGCTTCTGGTGCTGCTGGCGCTCGGCCTGCCGCTGTCCGCGCTGCTCCGCTACATCCACCTCGATCCGCTGCTCTCCTTCATGGTGGCCGGCTTCGTGGTGCAGAACTTCTCGTCGGGCGGAGAGAAGCTGTTGCACGCGGTGGAGAAGACGGGCGCGATCGTCTTCGTCGTCTTCTTCGCCACCGCCGGCGCCCACCTCGATCTCCCCCTCCTCGGGCGCATCTGGCCCATCGCCCTCGGCCTCGCTGGGACGCGCATGCTGGCCACGATGGTGGCGGCGCGCACGGCCAGCCAGGTGGCGGGCGACGAGAAGGTGTTGAAGCGCTGGGGCTGGTCGGGGCTCGTCTCGCAGGCGGGCCTCACCCTGGGCCTCACCGTCGTCATCGTGCGCGCCTTCCCCGAGTTCGGCGAGGGCTTCCGGACGCTGGCCATCGCGGTGGTGGGCGTCAACGAGATGATCGGCCCCGTCCTCTTCAAGCTGGGGCTCGATCGCGCAGGCGAGTCGAGGCGCGGCGCAGAGGACGCCTCATGAGGAAAGCCGCCTGGCTCGTCGCGCTCCTCTCGCTGAGCTGGCTGTCCTGCCCGGCCGCCCCCACCTCTGGCGCCGACGGCGGCGTCGACGGCGGCGCGACTGATGCGGGCCCCTTCGACGGGGGGAGTGCCGACGCCGGCTCGACGAGTGGCGCCTCCGACGCGGGCCTGGACGCGGGCAGCGCTGGCGCCTTCGACGCAGGACCTGCCCCGACTGGAGAGCTCCGCCCCGTGCCCGGGGAAGTCACCATTCTCCAGCTCGAGCTGCCCGTCGGCGTCTTCGTGGAGATCGGCGAGGCGGCGATCATCGTCGGACCGACCGGAACGCTGGTGCTGGTGGACGTGGGGAACGGGCACCACGACGACGAGGTGCGCGAGGCGGTGCGCGAGCTGAACACCCGGTGGTTGACGCCGGCCCGCGGCTTCCCTTCCCGCGCGCCGCTGCAGGTGGACTGGATCATCCTCACGCACTTCCATGGGGATCATGTCGGCGGCTTCGACGCGCTCACCTCGGGCGCCGACGCGCTCACCGTGACGGGCGGCGTCGTCCACCGGGGCTTCACGGACGTGGGGCCCGGCGTCAACGAGGGCGACTATGAGTCGGTGTGCGACGCGCTGCGGGGGCGGCTGGCGACGAGGGACGTGCCCCTGTGCGTTTCGGCCGTACCGGCCCCGTGCAACCTCTCCGGCGTCACCAGCACGTTCCCGGCGACGGGCTGCCCGGGCCTGCGCCTGGGCGACCTCTCGCGCGCCGACGACGACGCGGCGGGCGCG
Source organism: Myxococcota bacterium (assembly GCA_040752975.1). GTDB lineage: Bacteria > Myxococcota > Myxococcia > Myxococcales > Myxococcaceae > JADLDB01. Next base: position 24,220 of record JBFMHF010000062.1, on the reverse strand, counting down.
CCGTCCTTCATCGACCTGGGCGCTGGAGCGCGCCTCACCCTGCTGGGCGCAGGCGGCTGGGCCAACGGGCCAGGCGCGGCATTCCCGTCGGCGCCCTTCGGCGTGGCCGACTCCAACGAGGAGAATGGCCGCAGCGTCAGCGGCCTCGTCTCCTTCGGGGCCTTCCGCTACCTCTTCGCGGGAGACCTGACCGGCTCCGGCGCCCCCACCGAGCCCGACGTGGAGTCGCACCTGGTGACAACGGCGGCGCCGCTCCTCGGCCCCGGCGGCGTCGATGTGGCGCACGCCAACCACCACGCCCGGAAGACGAGCTCCAACCCGACGTACGTGGCTGCGCTGGCTCCCGCGGATGGCCACACGCGGCACGTGGTGGCGGGCATCAACACGGCGTACGCCAACTCTCCCCACCAGGAAGTCCTCGACGCCTGGGGCCTCGGAGGGCGTCTCGCAGGCGGCGGCTTCTTCGTCACGCGGCGGGCGCCGGCGGGCGCCACCTCACCAGAGCTGGTGGACGCGCAGGGACAGGTGGTGATCCGCACCGTGGAAGGCGGCGGGGGCTACTGGGTCCAGGCGCCAGCCCTCGGCATCGCCCGGGCCACCCCCAGCGTCCGCAGGTGAGCGAGCTGGATCCGCTCGCGCCGCCAACGTCCCCGTGCACGCCCGCCGCCTCGGTGCCCGCCAGGGACGCGTCGCGACACGCTCACCGGCCCCAGGCGGGAGTTGCTCCTGAAGCGGCGCTGCCCTCGCTCCTCCCGTGCCCAATGAAGGCGGGTGGGACTACGCCCACGGGGAAGGCGTTGTAGCCTGTGCACCGACGCGCCATGGCCCACCTCGACGAGGACCGGCTCCTCCAGCTCACGCTCGGGCAGCTCGACGACGCGGCGGCGGAGGAGGCGGCCTCGCACCTGAAGGACTGCGAGGACTGCGCGCGGCGCAAGGAGCGACTGTCCTCCATCGTCTTCGCCCAGACGCAGGCCGGCGGCAGCAAGGACGGCTCCCCCACCCGCCCCGACTCACCGTCGGCCACGCCGCCTCTGGCCCGCGGCACCACCCTCGGGCGCTACGTCATCCTCGAGCGACTGGGCGTGGGCGGCATGGGCGAGGTCTTCGCCGCGTACGATCCACACCTCGATCGCAAGGTCGCCTTGAAGTTGCTGCGCGGCGGAGCCCTGTCCGCCGAGGAGGGACGGGCGCGGCTGTTGCGCGAGGCGCAGGCGATGGCGCGGCTGCAGCACCCCAACGTCGTCACCGTGCACGACGTGGGCGTGTTGGACGACCGCGTCTTCATCGCCATGGAGTTCATCGAAGGCGAGACGCTCACCGACTGGCTGCGGGAGGACCGCCCGTGGCTCACCATCATCGACGTCTTCCGCCAGGCGGGCGACGGGCTGGCCGCGGCCCACCGCGCGGGGCTGGTGCACCGGGACTTCAAGCCCGACAACGTCCTCATCGACAAAGACGGCCGGCCGCGCGTGCTGGACTTCGGGCTCGCGCGCCAGGCCACCAACACACCTTCCCCTGCACCCCGCACCATGTCCGGCGAGGTGCCCGAGACCCTGGCCGACACGCCCAGCCTCGGCGCGCGCCTCACGCGAGACGGCGCCGTGATGGGCACGCCCGGGTACATGGCCCCCGAGCAGATCGCCGGCATGCCGACGGACGCGCGGAGCGATCAGTTCAGCTTCTGCGTGGCCCTCTACGAGTCCCTCTACGGGCAGCGGCCCTTCAGCGGCGCCACCCTCAAGCAGCACGCGAAGGAGATCGCCAGCGGCCGGATGCACCCGCCGCCGTCCAACACCGCCGTGCCTTCCTGGGTCTACGAGGTGCTCAAACGAGGCCTCGCTCACCACCCCGACGAGCGCTTTCCCAGCATGGACGCGCTGCTGCAGGCGCTCCGTCCCCGCGCCCGCCGCGCCGCGCGTCGCACCGCCGCCTTCTTTGGACTCGTGGCTCTGGCGGCCCTGGGCACCGGCTACGGCGCGTGGACCCAGCGCCGCCTCAAGGTGTGCGGGGGCCTCGAGAAGCAGCTCGAGGGCACGTGGGACCAGGCGCGACGCGAGCGCCTCCAGGCGGCCTTCGTGGCCACGGGCCTCCCCTATGCGCAGGACGCCTGGGCCTCGGTGGAGAAGACGCTGGACGCCTGGGCGCTCGACTGGGTGGCCACCTCGCGGGAGAGCTGCGAGGCGGCCCGGCTGCGCAAGACGGACAGCGAGGAACTCTACGAGCTCAAGCGCAGCTGCCTGGACGATCGCCTGCTGCGCTTCCAGGCGCTGGTGACGCTCTTCGACGGGGCCGATCGCCAGGTCATCTCCAACGCGCCGGTGGCGGCGCGCGCGCTCGACTCACCGCGGGTGTGCGCGGCTCGCCTCGACCTGGGCACCCGCACCACCGACGAGAAGGAGCGCAAGGCCGAGGCGGCGCTCCGCGCGGTGATGGGCGAGGCGCGCGTGCTGTTCGACGCGGGGAAGTACGCGGACGGCCTCAAGAAGCTGCGCCCGGCCCTCACCAACGACGCGCCGCCGCGCGCCCGCGCCGAAGCGCACCTGCTGCTGGCCCGCCTCGAGACGCGCAACGGCGACGCGAAGCGGGCACGGGCGGAGAACCTGCTGGCTGCCGAGCAGGCGCTCAAGGCCGCCGACGCCGCCTTCGAGGCGCGCGCCCTGTCTCACCTCTACGCCAACGAGGGCTTCGACGACGAGAGCGAGGGCTCCGACGCAGACGCCTGGGGCCGCCTCGCCCATGCCGCGGCCGCGCGCGTGCCAGGGGACTGGGAGGTGCAGGTGGAGCTGGCCACCAACGACGCCCTGGTGGCGATGAAGCGCAAGAAGCTGGCGGCGGCGCTGGCGGACTTCGAGCGCGCGCTCGAGCTGCAGCAGTCCCGCCTGGGGCCCGAGCACCCCGACGTCGCGATGACGCTCAACAACCTCGGCGTGGTGCTGGGACGGCTGGGGCGGCAGGACGAGGCGATCGCCACCTACGAGAAGAGCCTCGCCATTCACCTGGCCATCGAAGGGCCAGGGCACCCCAACACCGCCACCGCGCAGCACAACCTGGGCGTCTTGCTGCGGGCGCGGGGCCGGTACCTCGATGCGCGGGCGCGGTTGGAGCAGGCGCTGGAGGTGCGGCGCTCGACGGTGGGGCCGCGGCACCCCGACACCCTCAACACGCAGCAGACGCTGGTGAAGGTGTACCTGACGCTGAAGGAGACGGCCCTGGCCCAGACGGCGCTGGACGAGCTGCGCGAGGCGCGGCTGATCGTCAACGGCCCCGCCTCGAAGGAGATGCTGCAGGTCGCGGATCTCGAGTGCCAGCTCTTCCGCGAAGGCGGCTTCTGGAAGGAGTCCCGCGCGGCGGCCGACCGCATGCAGGCGCTGGCGAAGACGTTGGGGCTGGACGGCGCGGCGCAGGGCGCGAGCGCGTGGCTGAACGTGGGGCTGGCGGCCACCGAGCTCGGCCAGTGGGCCGACGCGCGCGCAGCGCTGATGCAGGCGAGCAGGATCCGGGCGTCGGTGGGCGCGGACAAGGTGGATCTCGCCGAGGTGGAAGAGGCGCTGGCCGAGCTGGACGTGCGGCAGAAGCACTTCGCCGAGGCGTTGATGCACTTCGAGGAGGCCCGGCGGCTGCGCGAGGCGGCGACGGCGACGTCTCCCCAGCCCCTGGCGCGGGTGCTGGTGGGCGTCGGCCGGTGCCTCATCGAGCTGGGCCGTGGTGAGGAGGCGCTCGTCCCGCTGGAGAAGGCGGAGCACCTGTACGCCCAGGTCGAGCGGCCCGAAGAGGCTGCGAAGGCGAAGGCCCTGTACGGGCGGGCCCTGTGGCTGGCGCGCCCCGACGAGCGCGGGCAGGCGGTGGAGCTCTTCCTTCAGGCGATGCCGGCGCTGTCGGAGCCCGAGCGCGGGGCGCTCTCGTCGTGGCTGACGGCGCACGGCGGCGGGCCGCTGGACGGGGGGCTGTGACTCACTCCGACGACAGGATGTTCGCCACGCACATCTCTTCGGTGGAGTTCTCGCCCCAGTTGGTGTCCATCGACGCGACGCCCGGCCCGGCGCGCCCCGGGGAGTTGTCGAAGGTGCACTTCACGCGCAGCTGATCGCCTGGCTCGAAGCGCACCGGCTCGGCCAGCTGGTACTCGTTCTGCCAGTGGAAGTCCCAGTTGGGGATGTCGAGCACCTTGATGCGCCGGCGGTCAGCCTTCTCCAGCCAGAGCTCTCCGCGCTTGCCGAGCTGGTGCATGTGGAACATCACCGCCTCGAGGTTGAAGCCGTTGGCGGTGTCCAGCGGCGAGCCCAGCAGCTTGAAGAAGCTGCGGGGATCCGCGACGTACTGGTGGGTGACGTCGGGGGCGTTGGCGGGGATCTTCATCTGGCCCGCCACCCACGCCACGTCCAGCATCGGCTGGTAGGCGAAGCGGCGCGAGACGGTGTCGGCCAGCTGGAAGTCGACGGCCGTTCGATCCGCCTGGGCCGTCGGCACGTTGTCGAGGTTGTAGTGGAGCTGCATCACGATGGTGGCGCCGGGCTCGACCAGCACGCCGCCGCCGCGGGGGAAGGTGGTGCCCTGGTAACCGGGGATCCACGCGGTGAGGAGGTTGACGGCGAACTCCTGGGGCCGGCTGCCGAAGGGGCCGCCGAAGCACTGGTAGCCGGGCGTGGCGTCCTCCGCGTCCCACTGCGCGGGGAGATGGGCGGAGTCCGGCGGCACCAGGTACAGCGCCAGGTGGTGCACCTGCGCCGGGACACCGGGGATGGTGTTGACGCCGGTGACGTAGGTGGGCGCCGTCTTCGGCCAGCGCAGCACGAAGCAGCGGTAGTCGTCGGGGCGCACCATCGGCGTGTAGGCCTCGGCCATCTCCAGCGACAGGTCGACGCGCTCCATGCCGCCGCCGACGGGGGGCAGCGGCTGGCCGGGCTTCGACGAGTCTCCTTCCGGCGCGCCATTCTTCGCCCAGGCGGCCAGCGCCGCCTTCTGCTCGTCCGACAGCGACGGGTTGCGCAGGTAGGTGACGTCCGCGGGGCCCGCGCGCCACGGCGGCATGCGGCCGGCCTGCACCGCATCGACGATGGCCGCGGCGTGCAGCTTCGCGTCGGCGTAGGTGTCCAGCTTGAAGGGCGCGATGCCTCCGGTGGTGTGGCAGTTGACGCAGCGGCCGTCCAGCATCGGCTTGACGTCCTGCGCGTAGGTGGGGCCGGCGGCCTGGCAGCCGAGGAGCGCAGCCGCGATGAAGAGGAGGGAAACGAGGCGCATGAGCTGCGGCTTCTACCAGCCTCAGCTGGCCTCACGCGAGGGCCGCGCGTCCACGCCGAGAGGGCCGGCCGAGTCGCGGGCCTTCGAGACGAACCGGGGCGAGGAGGTGGCGACGCGGGCGACGGCGAAGGGCGTGGCCGGCCGCAGCTCCACGAGCGCACCGTCGTCCTTTTCGGCGAAGAGGCCGTCGGGGCACAGCGGCGCAGATGCTCCTGCGGGGTGGACACGAGACGGAGCGAGGGTGGACTCAGAAATCTCTCGCCACGACCTTGCCCTCGGCATCGAGCACCGCCTCGATGAAGTCGCCGTCGAGCACGGCCATGTATCCCGGCGGGAGCGCGAGCACACGCATGGCGTACCGCCGCTTCTTGAACACGTCGGCCACGGTGACGACCTCCAGATCCTGTTCCTCGACATCGGGACGCTCGACCTCCCCGATGTACCAACCGCTCGAACGCCCCTGGGGCGCGTCGCGCTTGAGATAGATACGCTCCGTGCCGAGGCACCCGCGCCGCACGATCACCTGCGTGTCGAAGCGTGCATCGACGCCGTCGACCCCGACCTTGCGCAGCACGTCGACCTGCGCCTGGGCCACGTCGAGGGTGTCGTGGGCTCCGAGCAGGCGACGCCGGACGGGATCGTCGCCGAAAAAGGGCTCTTCCACCTCGAGCACGTTCTCGTCGACCTCCGCGAGCGCGAGGCGTGACCAGCCGAAGTCGATGGTGGTGCCATCCTCCAGCGGCGGGCCGCGCGCGTCGAGTTCGGCCAGCTTGTCGAGGAGAGCCTCACCCTGCGCCTGCTGACGATCTAGAACGTGGGCGCGCACCGTCCAACGACCGATCCGTCGAGAGAGTATCATGACCCTTGCAAGGGTAGTATGGCAGCAGCGAGTTGGCAGGGTGGTTTGAGAGGTTCGGCTTCGCCCAGGACCTGGCGCTGCTGGACGAATTCACGTTCTTGAGCATGGCGAGGTCGCCTTTCCTGCGCGGAAGAGGCTGCTCAGCGCCGAAGGCAGAGGCAAAGGGACTGCCGTCCGGACAGGCACGAAGACGCCGCCACCTCGCCGGTCGGTGTCGCCAGTCCGAGGATACAACGTCACCTTCGACGCAAGGCCGTTCGTCATCACCACCGGCCCGGGCCGGGTGGCGCGTGTGCTGCGCCCTCAAGCGGCACAGAACACCGGCGGCGGGCCGACCTGTCGCAAGCCTTCTCGGCACCCGTGCTGATCCAGCACCCACCGACAGCGAGAACGCCGTGGCGCTCTGCGGAGGGAGGCCGCAGCCGACGCGCTGCTGCAGTCCGGGCTCACGCTGAGAAGCCATTGCCGCACCCTCGTAGAGCAGTTGGAGCACCTCAGAGGGCACCTGGATCACCCTCAAAAGGCACTTGGATCACCCTCAAGGGGCACTTGGATCACCCTCAGAGGGCACTTGGATCACGCTCAGAGGACCGTCGCAGCCCCCTCGGAAGGCACTTGCAGCGCACCCCGGGGCGACAGCCCGAGATCGACTGCTACAGAGTCGACGAGAATTGTCGAAATTGTAGCTCTCGTTTCAGGACGAACGGGAGGAGCCCGTCCTTCCTCCTGCCGCGTAGCCCCGCGCGCCAGGGCGGCATGCGGCCAGCCTGCACCGCATCGACGTTGTGCTGCTTGGCGTCGGCGGCGGTCTCCGGCTCGAAGGGCGCGATGCTCGCGGGAGGTAGCGTTGACACCAGCATCGGCGTGACGTCCTGCGCGTCGGTGGGGCCGGCGGCCTGGCAGCCCAGCGGTGAAGACGGGGGGGATGACGCGCGAGAGCGGCGGCTTCTACCGGCCTCGGCTGGCCTTGGGCGAGACCCGGGCCCTCCTCTTGGAGACGACGGCCACCGGAGGCCCGACGGGGCGCGGCGCTTCAAAACAAGTCGTAGCGCACGCCCACCAGCACCTTGTCGTTGCGTCCGAAGTAGCCGAACGGCGTCCAGCTCTTCCCGACGTAGAACTCGGCGCCCGCGAAGACCCTGAAGCCGGTGAAGGCCTCCCACGACACGCGCGGCCCCACCGCGAGGCTCAGCTGAATCGGCTCGAAGCCGGCGCGCAGCGTCACCTCCAGCTTCTTGTCGAGGAAGCCGTAGCCCACCGTGGCGAGGAAGAGGTGGAAGAAGGCCGTGCGATCCGCCCCCACCGCCGTCGCGGGCTCGATGAGGAAGAGCTGCTCCCTCGCCTTCACGTCGAAGACGGCCATGCCCAGGTAGCCCACCGTGTAGAGCAGCGGCGAGTCCGACGCCTGGCTGTAGCCCAACACCCAGGTGAGGGCCGACTTGTCCAGCGGCGTGAAGTCGATGTCGAAGTACGTCTGCCGCGGAGTGAAGGTGACGTCGACGTCCAGCTGCCCGGGCCCCAGCAGCGCCGAGCCCTCGACCGAGAAGAGGTGTGTCCGCTTGTAGCTGCCGACGTAAAGGTCTTCTCCCGCCTGGAAGCGGTTCAGCACCGACGCCGCGAGCGCTGGATCCGCCGGCTCGCCCCGCGCCTGCGAGGCCAGCAGGTGCGAGAGCTCGGGATCCACCACCACCCGCGGCAGCTTCTCGTTCATCCACACCCAGGACGCGCCCAGCTTCACCCGGCCGTTGCGCACCACCCGCAGCGCGAGATCTCCGGCGAAGGGCGGCGGCCGCTGCGTCTCCAGCACCCGGTCCTGAAGGTAGTCCTCGACGCTGGGATCGATGCGCGTGTTGTCGAACGCGGGGCCCAGGCCCGGCTGCAGGAGCGACTCGTCCTGCCCGAAGACGAAGTACCGGTGCGGCGTGAAGAAGGGCGCGTACGCGGCGAGCCACGTCACCTTCCCCACGTCGCCCTGCGCGCGGAGCGCGAAGACGGGCAGGAGCGCGTCCTCCAGCTCGCCGGAGATCAGGCTCTCGCGCAGATCTCTCGGGTTGAGCGCGTCGGCGGGCGCCAGCGCCGGGTTGGCCCCCAGGGGGATGCGCTGGTTCCCGAAGCGGAAGTCCACCTTCGAGGTGTAGAGATCGACGAAAGCGTCGCCCAGCATCGCCTCGTAGAAGCCCTTCGCCCGGTCGAAGTCGCGCTGCGTGACGAAACGCACCTGCGCGCGGCCCTCCAGCACCAGGCGCAGGTGGGCGTTCAACTTCACGTCGACGCCCAACAGCGCCTTGAGGCGCCCTTCCGCCACGTTCTCCGCCATCGGCACGCCGCGCTCCGACTCGAAGCCCGTGTCCACCGCGCCATGGCCCCACGCCCAGCCGTACACGCGCACCGAGGGGGAGAAGGCGGGCTCGGCGAAGGACTCCACGGGCGCCGCCAGCGGACCGGGCCCCGCGTCGGCCACCTCCACCGGGGCGAAGGACTCCACCTCCATCGCTCCGGAGGCGCCCGCGTCGACAAAGTCACCCGCGTCCAGGGACGCGGCGGCGGGCTCGAACGGCTCGATGGTCATCTGCCCAAGGGCAGGACAGGCGAGGCCCAGCCACGCCACGCACGCGAGCCGATACGAACGAAGACGAAACAGTGTCTTCCCCTCCCCGACCCTCTCCCCACAGGGAGAGGGAGAATTTCAGCCGCGCTCCAGCGCCCGCTCGGTGAAGGCCTCGTCGCCCAGCGTCGCGTCTTCCAGCTTCAGCACCGTCATCTGCGTCTTCGAGCCCGACTGGAGGTTCTCCATCATCGACTCCGCCGCCAACACCCGATCCTTGTACGACTTGAGCTTCAGCGTGCGGTACCGCTTGAAGGGCTTGCCCGCCTTGTCCTGGTACTCCACCTTCATCGGCACGTACGTCTGTTGATCGACGAAGAGTGTCACCTCGCCATAGGGCGAGCTGTCGTCGCCCTTCCCCTTCAAGACGAAGCACGGCCGGCCCTCCACCTTCTCGTCAGGCAGGCGCTTCAGGTCCTCGTCGCGCGTGCCGCTCGAGGTGATGTCCGCGTACGCGAAGTCGGTGTCCATGAAGGCCTTGCCGCGATCGCTCTTCGCCACCTTCCGCACGCGCTTCAACTTGGGCAGGTACAAGGACACGTCGTCGCCTTCGCCCGGCGCGCCCTCGATGGTCAGCACCGCCACGCCCGACACGCCGGCCGGCGCGGTGAAGCGGGCCAGCGCGTGGCTCTTCCCGCCGATGGTGCGCGAGGTGGTGGTCAGCACCTGTTCCTTCGCCTTGCCGTCGGCGCCCGTCGTCACCAGCTTGAGCTCGGCGGACAGGCCCACCAGGTTGAGCGCCCCGCGCTCGCGGGACTTCCTGGAGATCTCCTGCGCGCTCTCCTCCGCCCAGGCGCTGGTGGCGGTGAGGACCGCCAGGGCCGCGAGCCAGCACGTCTGTCTCGTCATGGGATCGCTCTCCTACTCAAGTTCGGGCAGCGTCGCGCGCAACTTCGACGCCGCCGTCTTGAGCCGCTCGTCGTTGGGCGCGGCCGCCCTCGCCTTCTCCAGCCGCTCCAACGCCCGACGGGGGTGCCCCAGGGCCAATTCACAGCGGGCCGAGGCCTCCAGCGCCGTCGCGTCGTCCGGCCCGTACGCCAACGCCGCGGCCGAAGCGTCGCAGCCGCGCTCCACCTCTCCGGCCAGCAGCCACGCCCGCGCCAGCAGCACCCGCGCCGCCAACGACGACGGATCTCCTCGCACCGCCGCCGTCAGCGCGTCGGCCGCCGGCAGCGCCTCGCCCTGCTCGAGCAGCACCTGCCCCAGCCGGGCCAGCGCCTGCGGCGAGTTGGGGAAGAGGAGCGCCTCGGCGCGCACCACCCGCAGCGCCCGCGGCTCGACGAAGCGCACGCCGGCCATCATCTGCTCCACCACCTGGCCGTACTTCGGGAGATCCGCCGGCCAGAGGAAGACGAGCTGGTACACCCACGTGCCGCGCGGGACGAACCACGCCATCACCCGCGTGTCCCCGCCCGTCTCTTCGATGGTGGCCCTCACCCGGACCGCGTCGCGATCGCCCACCCGCACCGTCTCGTGCCGCTCGTTGCGCACCGTGAGGACGTCGGGGCCGAGGGCCCGCGGGTTGAGCCGCTCCTCGACGAAGCGCTGCGCCTGGACCAGCGGATCGGCCCCCTCCGGCATCTCCACCGCCTCGGCCGCGAAGGACGCCCGCCCCAGCCCCGACAGCCCGTTGAACCACGCCACGCTGCCCAGGGGATCCGCCCCCCGCACCCACCCGCGCGGCACCGGCACCGTCAACCCGAAGGCGTCGTCGCGCTCGGGCTTGAGCACCGGCAACGGCCCGCCGAAGAAGAGCGGCTGCCCGAAGAAGACGATCGCCAGGATGCCCAGCGACGGCGCCGCCCGCAGCGCCGGCTCCCACCAGAAGCGCCGCGCGTCGGTGAGCAGCCGCGGCCTCATCAACGCGCCCGTCGCCAACCCCGCGAGCAACCCGCCGATGTGCGCCCAGTTGTCCACCCCCTGCGAGGTGAGGCCGATGAGGAGAAGCCCCAGCACCGTGGGGATCGCCGCGTCCCCGAGAATGGACTTGTACCGGGACGGCAAGAGGCTGCGGTACTTGAGCCCGAAGGCCACCAGGCCGCCGAGGCAACCGAACACCATGCCCGACGCGCCGATGGTGATGGCGTCGTTGAGCCACAGCGACGCGCCCATGGTGGTGATGCCGGTGAAGACCAGCAGCCACAGGTAGTCCAGCGTGCGGTAGGTGTTCTCCATCGCCCCGCCGACGTTGAAGAGCACGAACATGTTGAGCCCCAGGTGCAGGGCGTCGCGGTGCAGGAAGTTGGCGGTGAAGAGCCGCCACAGCTCCCCCAGGTCCCGCACCAGCGGCCCCACCTTGCCGCCGTAGCGCACCATGTCGTCCAGCTCGAGCTGCGCCCCCCGCGCCGTCCACAGGAAGAGGGCGACGTTGAGGAGAATGAGGGCGCTCGTCATCCACGGGAAGCGCGTCAGCGAGAAGGCCCGCGAGAAGTGCGCCAGCTTCGGCCGGTGGAGCCGCTTGTAGATCTCCAGCTCGCAGGCCGGCACGAAGGCCTCGCCCGTCACCGCCGGCAGCCGCACCAGGCTCTGCGGAGACACCTCGCCCTGCCGCACCCGCGCCTCGAACTCCGGCAGATCCAGGTGCTCGTCGCCCTCTTCCGTCCGCAAGGTGACGTGTCCGGCCATTCGTCCGATGGCAGCGTACCCCGCCTCCCGTCCACCGGCCCCTCTTCGACCTGCCCGAACGAAGGAGAATTCCTCAAGGAATTTCAAGGCCCGCCGGGTGACGGCTGCCCGTTGGGACTTCGCCCCACCGTACAGTGGTGGTAGAAACGCAAGTCGCGTGCTGAAGCTGATCATCGAAGACGACGAGGGCCGGAAGACGGTCGTCCCCTTCGCCAGGGAAGAGATCACCATCGGTCGGCAGGAAGGGAACACGATCCGCCTGACCGAGCGGAACGTGTCGCGCCGCCACGCCCGCCTGCTTCGGCAGAACGGGCACGTGCTGATCGAGGACCTCGGCAGCTACAACGGCATCCGCGTCAACGGCGATCGCATCTCGGGCCAGGTGCAGGTCAACGACGGCGATCTGATCCAGATCGGCGACTACGACCTCGCGCTGCAGAACGACCAGGTGGCGCCCACCGTTCCGCTGGAGCAGGCGCCGCGCGGCTCCGGCCAGCACAAGCAACTCGAGCCACAAAAGAAGGACTCGTCGGCCACGATGCCGCTGCTGCCGGCGGTCGACGCGCCCGAGGCGCAGGACGACGACGTGCAGGAAGCCAGCGCCGAGGACGTCTCGGAGCTCGGCGCGCCGCCGGAAATCCCCAGGAACCAGGCCACCGCGGTCATCCGCATCGACCAGGTGGAGGGCAACACCAGGAAGCGCCCCGTCGTCGACATCGACCCTGCCGAGGCGCCGCGGTTGGTGGTGCTGAACACCGACTTCGCCGGCAAGGACTTCCAGTGCCTGAAGTCGGAGATGCGCATCGGCCGCACGGACGACAACGACATCGCCCTCGATCACCGCTCGCTGTCCCGCACGCACTGCAAGCTGGTCCGCGAGGACAACGGCGAGTGGCGGGTCATCGACATGCAGTCGGCGAACGGGCTGATGGTGAACGGCGAGCCCTACGCGCAGGTGACGTTGCGGCCGGGCGACGTGCTCGAGCTGGGCCACGTGAAGTTCAAGTTCGTCGGGCCCCACGACGAGGTGGCGGTGCCGTCGACCACCAGCTCCAGCATCACCCAGGAGACGGGCGCCACGGGCTCGAAGGCGCCCCTCATCGCCGTGGTGGTGGCCGCCCTGGTCATCGTGGTGGGAGGCGGCGGCTACGCGCTGTGGAAGAGCAGCCAGACGGTGACGCCTCCGCCGAAGGTGACCGACCGCCCGCCGAAGGATCCCAGCGCGAAGGACCCGGCTGTGAAGTCGCCGCCGAAGGAAGATCCCGCCGCGGCGAAGGCCGCCATCGAGAAGAAGCTGGCCGAGGCGAAGGTGGCCATCGCCACCCTGGAATGGAACAAGGCCGAGGTGTTGCTCAACGACTGCAAGCTGGACGGCCAGGTGCACCCCGAGGCCCGCACGCTGCTGGCGCAGATGGACGGTGAGAAGGGCGTCAAGGTGGCGCTGGAGGCGGCCGCCGCGGCGCTGGAGGCCGGCGATCTCGAGAAGGCCAAGACGCAGCTCGACTCGGCCCGAGACACCAAGCTGCTGCGCGAGCGCTACGACGACCTCGAGGCCCGACGCGCCGAGGCCGTGAAGCTGAAGCTGGCGCAGAAGACGCCCGAGAAGCCGCCCGACAAGGCGCCGGTCAAGCCACCCGAGCCGCCGAAAGGCTCGGCGGAGGCGCAGGCCCTGCTCGATGAAGCCACGGCCCTGTCCAAGGGGAAGAACTACGAGGCCGCCGCCCTGCGCCTCGAGCGCTGCATCAAGGTCGCCCCCATGTTCCACCCCTGCTACCGCGTGCTGGGCAGCACCTACGCCCGGCTCGCCGCCCGGGACTCCAGCGCGCAGGACATGGACAAGGCGCGCAAGTACTACGAGCGGTACCTGGAGGTCGCGCCGCCCGACGACGAGTTCGTTCCGAAGGTGAGGCAGATCCTCGAGGCGGCACCGAAGTAGGACGGCAGGGCATCTGGGGGAGGCAACGACGTGCGCGGCTCGCAGCAGATCCGCATCCTGGTGGTGGACGACGAGCCAGACAACGCCGAGCTGTTCAAGGCGCTGCTGACTCGCGAAGGCTTCGCCGTCACGTCACTGAGCGATCCCACGAAGGTGGTGGGGACGCTGAAAGACGGCAACTTCCATCTGGTGATCCTCGACATGATGATGCCGCAGCTGAACGGCACCGAGGTGCTGGAGCAGATCCGCACCTTCGACGACGACATCGCCGTCATCGTCGCCACCGGCTTCCCCACCGTGGAGACCGCGGTGGCCAGCCTGAAGATGGCGGCCAGCGACTACGTGAAGAAGCCGGTCGACCCGCCGGTGTTCATCGACACGGTGAAGCGCACGCTGGAGAAGAAGGGCATCACCCGCGACCCCGAGGCCGAGCTGCACCGGGCCATCGGCCGCTACATCCGCGAGGGGCGCACCCGGCAGAGCCTCACCCTCAAGCAGCTCGCGCGGCGCACGGGCTTGTCCGTGTCCCTGCTCTCGCAGATCGAGCGGGCAGAGTCGTCGGCCTCCATCTCGTCGCTGTACCGCATCGCCAGCGCGCTGCGCGTGCGCATGAGCGAGCTGTTCGCGGAGGTCTGACGGGCGGCAGCACCTGGAGGACGCGGACGTCTTCGTCGCCGCCGCCGCCGTGAGTGACGCCGAAGCCCGCGCCGGCCTTCGTGACGTCGATCGATCGGCTCCTGCGTCGGGCCAGCGGTCACCAGCACCTTCTTCCCGGCGAGTGCGCCCGCGGAGCGCGGGGCGTCGGTGACGGTGGTGCTGGGGCCGGTGGGCGACGGCGCACCCATGGCGAATGACGCGGTGACGACAGCGTCTCCGGAGGCAGCGCCCGCTTCGCGCGATGCGTGCTTCGCTGGCGCGGCCCTGCCGCCCGGTGAGGGCACCCGGAGGTCCCCTCCGGCGGCCACACCCGCCACTCGATCGAGCGGCCCTGGAAGTCGTCACTCCCCCGTGAACCGGGGAGGGCGCTTGGCCAGCACCGCGTCGCGCCCCTCCCTGGCGTCCCGGGAGTTGAAGGACTGCCGCCGCAACGCCTCGTACTCGGCGCGCTCCTCGGCGCTGCCTCCACCCTCCTCGAGGAGCGCCAGGCCCCGCTTGAGGCCGCGGATGGCGAGTGGGGCGTTGGCGGCCAGCTCGTCGCACAGCGCGCGGGCCTGCGCCTCGGCCGCCGCGGCGTCGGCGGCGAGGAGATCGAGGAGCCCGAAGCGCAGGGCGTCGTCTGCGCCGAGCCGCCGGCCCGTCAGGAACAGGTAGCGGGCGCGGCCTTCTCCCACCCGCGCGACGAAGCGCTGCAGCCCCTTGAGCGCGTAGACGACGCCGATCTTCGCGGGCGGCATCGAGAAGAGGGCGTTGGGGTCTCCGACGCGGAAGTCGCAGGCCGCGGCCAGCTCGCACCCCGCGCCGATGGCCGGGCCGGTGACGAGCGCGACGGAGGGGGCCGGGTGGCGCGACAGTCGATCCAGCACCTCGCCCAGGCGCTCGTCGGGCAGCCGGGCGTCAGGCTGGTAGCTGGTGAGGGACGTCAGGTCGTAGCCGGCGCTGAAGATGCCTTCGCCTGCCCCGCGCACCAGCCACGCCCGCACCCCCTCGGACGAGGAGAGCGCCCCGTCGAGCGCCTCGAGCAGGCCGTCGTCCAGCGCGTTCTTGCGCGCGGGGTGGGAGACGGTGAGCTCACGGACGCCGCCGGGGAGGTCCTTCGTCAAGAGAGAGGCTGGCACGCTCCGCCGGTTAGCACGACGCGACGCGCCGAGGCGACGGCGGTGCGGCCGGCCGAGGAAAGTGCCCGACGCGCCCCTCGCGCAGAACCAGCACCGAGCCGTCGCTGCCCGCCCGCGTGTGCTATGCGTGTCGGCGATGTCGCGTCGCCGTCCTCCACCGTCCAGGCCCAGCGCCCCGAGGCCCAGCGCGCCGCGCGTGGTGAGCCTGTCCGACGCGCGGCTGACCCGGCGGCTGGCCACCTACCGAGAGCGGCTGGACAAGGTGCTGCACGCCAACAAGCTGGCCGTCACCTCGCTCTTCACGGGGGGCACCCTCTTCACGCGCACGGGGGCGCGCGCGGGCCGCGATCTCCTGCTGGCGCATGAGCACCTGTTGCGCGCGTCTTCACTCCTCGATCGCCTCGCGCAGGCCGGCGACGTCCCCGCCCCGCGCCGCGTCACGGAGGTGGACGCCATTTTTACCGAGCTGTCGCTGTTGCTCGAGCGCACCGACGAGCTCACCCGGCAGACGGGAGAGCTGCTCAAGGAGCTGCCGACGCCCTGACGGGCCCGGAGCAACCCCTCCCCCGCACGCGGGGAGAGGGGCGCCTTCGAGGACAGGGCAGTCGGCAGTCAGGCCAACCGACTCACATGCGGTAGCCGACGTTCAGCGCGAACACCTGCGCGCTGCCGGCGTACGTGCCGCCGAAGCCCGGCGCCGTCGACGTGTTCGGCACCAGGAAGACGAACTGGTAGGCGAGATCCGCGAACAGGCCGAAGCTGGACTTCCACCCCGCGCCGGCCGAGAAGCGGAAGCGGGTGGCGTCGGGGAGGTCAGGCGTCAGCGTGTCCGCCGGCGAGCCCGTCGGGTCGAAGCTGAAGCCCATGCGCGCGCGCCACGCGTCGTTGATGTCGTACTCCCCGCCCACGGCGATGCTGGCCGTGCTGTCCCAGTTCTTCGGCAGCGGGTTGGTGAGATCCGGATCCTCGAACTCGATCTTCAACTCCTTGAACGTCCGCCAGGTGACGGCGGTGACGTCGATGCCCACGCGCAGCTGCTTCGACGCCTTGATGCCGATGCCCACGCTGGCCACGTCCGGCAGGGTGATGTCGGCCGAGATGGGCTGGTCCTTCAGGCGCGACTGGAACTCCAGCGGCACGTCGACGAAGTGCGCGTTGCCCGAGAAGGCCATGGGCGCGCCGCTGCGCCAGGAGCCGCCGAGGTAGAGCCGCTCCTCGAGGACCTCCAGCTGGAAGCCCGCGTTCCACCCGAAGCCCGTGGCGCTGCCGCCGAGCTGCACCATGCCGGCCGAGTCGACGAAGTTCAGCCCGCGCTCGATGTAGACGCTGCCGAGGAAGACCTGGAAGCCCGCGGCGATGCGGAAGCGCGGGTGGACCTGCCAGGCCAGCGTGGGGTTGATGTCGAAGACCTGCACCGTCGACGTCAGCGCGCGGCCGGCGCCTTCCCACCCCTGCGGCCACGAGGCGCTCGAGCCGAACGGGACGAACATGCCCACGCCCAGGCTGAGCTGCTCGAAGATGCCGTACGACGCGTACACGTTGAAGGGCGTCGACAGCTTGGTGTTGACCCAGGTCGTCTCGCTGGTGTTGTCGCTGGTGAAAGCGAGGGAGGGGATGATGAGGTTGATCCCCGCCTGCACCTCGAGGCCCTTCCGCCCGGCGAGGCCCGCCGGGTTGTAATAGATGGCGCTCGAGTCATCGATGAGCGCCGTCACCGCGGTGCTCATGCCCACCGCCCGGGCGCTCTGCCCTTCCAGGCGGAACCCAGAGGCCACCGCGGAGGAGGCTGCGAGGATCGCGACGGCGACGCCCAGCTTCTTGAACGAGTTCATGTGCGTGTGGCCTTTCGATTACGGCGCGGTGCCAGTGGCGAGGAAGGTGACCACCTTCGTCTGGGCGACGACGGTGGCGCAGGTAGCCGTCATGGGGTTGCACTCCGGGTTCCCCGCAGGGTTGAGCAGGAAGCCGTGGCGCGCCGCGGTGGGGTACGACGCAGGGATGAAGCCGGCCGCCGGCGTACCCGAGTGCGGCACGAAGCGGAACACCTGCCCCGTTCGCGACGCGTCCTGGTTGGCGGCGCTCACCAGCTTGTCGGTGGTGGCGTTGGGCAGCACCTCGTCACCCTCGATGGACTGGAAGTACATGCGCCGGTTCATGTTGCTGGAGTGCACCGCGTCGTACACGAGGTTCTGTGGATCCGACGGATCCATGATGGTGCGGGCCAGCACCATGAACTGATCGAAGCCCGGCGTACCCGGCGTCAGCCCCAGCTGCGCGAGGCTGGCGAGGAAGGCGGTGCGCTGGGCGGCGAAGGCGGGCGCGGTGAGCAGCACGTCGACCTGGCTGGAGCCCGGCACGTTGAGCGCCACCCGGTTGGGGATGTCGCTCGCCGCGGCGAAGACGTTGCCGTTGAAGGTGCCGAGCGATTGGCCCGCGTAGTGGAGCACCGCGGTGGAGAGCGGCTGCGCGGTGGCCAGCGCCAGCTGCGCGTTGAGCGACGTCGCCGAGGTCGAGCGGATCACCCGCGCGACCTGGGTGAAGTCCACTGAGCCGGTGTAGCGGAAGTTGTCGCGCGTCGCGAAGAGGTTGGTGAGGTTGAGGTAGTTCCACGCCGAGATGACGGGCCGGCCCGAGGCGTTGCGGAGGAAGTCTCCGCCCTCGCACTGGCCGGCGTTGGGGCCCGCGGCGATGCACTGGCCCAGCCCGGCAGCGAAGCAGGTGGCGTCACCGTTGCCGGCCGGGTTGCAAGCCGTGGCCCCGGTGCGATCGCGCGCGATGCAGCGGCCCGACGCGGCGTCACACGCCTGCGTGGTGGGGTTGGCGCACGCGCCATCGTCCGACGGCGCCATGGTGACGGCGCGGGAGCCAACGCAGGTCGCGCGCTCACCGTGGAACACCACGTCGATGGCGAACACCGCGAAGCCGCCCTGGGCGAGGGAGTTGGCGATGCCCAGCACGTCTTCCTTGTACCGACCGAGGCCATGGCCGAAGAGCACCACCGGCCAGCCGCCCGCGGGCGCCGTGCCCGTCGGCTGGAAGAGGAGGAAGGGCGCCTTGCGGCCCGTCCACTGGGTCGGGTTGGGGTTGAGCGTGCCGCCGGTGCCGTTCAGGCCGAAGGGCAGCACCAGGTTGCCCTGGAAGATGGGGCCGATGGCCGCGCTGGGAAGGCCGAGCGCCGTCATCTGTCCCTTCACCGCCGTGGTGACGTCCACCAGCATGGTGGGGAAGTCGGGCAAGGCCGCCGGCGGCAGCGCCGCCACCGTGCTGGACAGGGTGCGGATGACCGAGGTGGTGCTCTGGGTGGTGATGCAGAAGGCCAGGGCCATCTTCTTGCGCTCGACGCCCTGCGTCTCGAGCTCGTCGAGGCAGGTCTTGAACTTGAGCCGGTACGGCTCGAGGGCGGCGGCCTGCGCGTCGCTGATGACGGGCAGCGTGGAGTGGTTCATCGCGTCGAGCAGCGAGGCCTTGAGGCGGACGATGGCGAACGTCTGGGCGGGGGCGACCGGGCGATCGTCGGTGTCCTTCAAGTCACCGGTGACGTACGCGCCATAGCGGGACAGGCCTTCCAGCGGCAGCTGCGGCACCCACTGGAGCTGCTCGGGCTGCGGCGTGGCACCCGGGGAGTCGGTGCAGTTGAGGCAGGTCGTCACCGACGGCATCAGCGGACCTGAGCCCGACAGCTTCTTGAAGCCGGTGCCCATGGGCAGCGTCGCTTCGTCGATGTGCCCTTCGTCCAGCGCGGTGCGCGTGGCCGAGTTCTCCGAGACGATGGGGGCAGTCGTGGAGAAGCCGTCGAGGGTGTTGAGGCCGCCGAAGAGCGCGTCGGTGGGGCCGCCGGTGAGGGGAAACGTGAGCCGCCCGGCGGGGTCGATGTCGTCCGCGGTCCGGAGGAACTGGTTGTTCGGGAAGGGGACCACCTGCGAGACGAGATCGAACGTGACCTCGGGTTGGTTGACGGTGGAGAAGACCCACAGGCCCGACACGTCCTGGCGCGGGTAGCCCATGCCCTCCAGCGCGTCGAGGACGGGCTCGTAGCCGCGCCGCAGGCCCTCGAGGCCGATGGCCTGGAGATCCGAGATGGGCGCGGCCGTGACGACGGACTTGCAGCCGGGGCCCAGCACCTCGCAGTCGACCAGCGGTGAGGGGCTGCGCGCGAGCGCCCACGCGTCGGACGCCGCCACGCCCAGGCCGTTGGTGCCCTGCACGCCGTCCGCGCCGCCGATGACGGCGATGGCGACCTTCTTGCCGCGACCCCAGCCCGCGGCGGGCGGGGCGATGTTGATGGTGCGCTTCGCGACGTCGTAGGTGATGGGCGCGTCGAAGGTGTCACCCGTCTCCGCGTCGAACACCAGCACCGTGTCGGAGTTGACCGTGGCGCCGTCGGCGTCGCTGCCCAGAATGGTGCCCACCGCCGGCGAGGCCGTGGGGAAGCCGTTCAGCTGGTTGAGGTAGTCGCCGACGAACTCCTTGTACGCATCGGACCACGTCGGATCGATGGGGATGTTCAGCTTCCCGTTGACGAGGATGAGATCGGTCGGCGTGGGCACCTTCGGCGGCGAGGCCGCGGGGTTGAACTCGAAGGTGGGGTTGGAGGCGATCTTGAACGTCCAGAGGATGGCGATGTCCTCACGCGCCACGCCCGTGGAGACGAGGTGATCGATGGCCGGCTTGTACTTGAGGCGCAGCCGCTCGAGGAGAATGGCCGACTTGGTCTGGTCGGCGAGGCGCTCGGCCTGATCATTCTTGATGTCCGAGGGGATGATCTCGGTGGTGGGCCGGCAGGTGGGATCGGTCAAGTCCGTGCAGGTGACGAGCGGGTTCTCGAGCCGCAGGAAGGCCCAGGTGGCGCTGCCCACCACGGGCCTGCCCTCGGTGCCCTTGACGCCGTTGGCGCCGCCGATGACGGCGATGGCGTAGGTGTGGCCGCTCACCCAGCCGCCGGTGGGCGCTGACACCGAAAGCCTGCCCTTCACCGGGTCGCCCTCGACGTCGACGTCGGCGTAGGTGACGGTGGTGGTGACGTCCGCATTGCTGGCGGAGGTGTCGAACACCTTGATGGACGTGCCGGCCACCACGGAGGAGGCCTCCAGCTTGCCGTCGAAGGTGGTGACGGCGGTGGCCGCGGCGGGGAAGCCGTTGAGGGTGTTGAGCCAGCCGTAGAAGGCCTTGTCGGCGCCGCTGGCCGTCGGGGGGATGGGCACGGCGAGCAGCCCGGTGGCCGGGTTGGTGGCGAGATCGTTGGGAGAGGGGACGACCGACGGCGTCCCGGAGGGATCGAATCGGGCGGTGACGACGGGCGTGGGCTCCGTCTGTTCGATGTGCGGAGAGCAGGCAGTGACGGCAAGCACCGCGCCCAAGAGGAAACGCTTCATGTGGAAACCCCCGGCGGAAGTGAAACGGCCGGTGGCTTCTTAGTCCCCTGCGCGGCGGAAGCACGGAGAAACCGCTTACGTGGTGCGTCAAGCTGCACTGGCGCGTGGCAACGGCTACGCCTGGGCGCCGAAACACGGTACGCAGACGGTCATGAACGTGGTGCTGGTCTACCTGCGGCTGTACGGCTCGTGCGCGGCGAGCGCTGCGGCGGCGCTGGTGAAGAACCTGTGGACGTTGCTGTTGCCCATGGCGCTCTTCGTGGCCTTCTTCTTCCTCGGCAGCTTGTTGGGCGGCCGAGGGAACTTCGCGGGGGGCATCGCGCTGGGGCTCGCGAGAGCCGCGGCCTTCAGCGTGTACACCTACTTCCTCGCGGGCGTGGTGGGCCGGGACCGCGTCGCCCTTGGCGATCTCAAGAAGAGCGTGGGCGCCTACTTCTGGACCTGGATCAACCTCTTCTTCGTGCTGTGGATCGTCGACCTGCTGCTGGGCTTCGCCCTGGCCGTGCACCCCAGGCGCGACACCATTCTCCTGGTGGTGAGCTTCATGGAGTTGGTGGTGCTCAACGTCACGCCGGAAGTCATCTACCTGAAGCGCAGCTGGGGCGGGCTCGAGACCATTCAGCGGAGCTTCCAGTTTCTCCAGGAGAACTGGATCGAGTGGTTCATCCCCAACGGCCTCATCATCGCCGGCTTGTACCTCTTCGTGTCGAAGGGTGGGCTGGCGCTTTTGGGGCCCCTCGGGGCGCTGGTGGCGGTCGTCGCGTCAGGCGCGCTCTTCCACGCCGTGATGGTGTTTCGGGGGTTCCTGTTCGAGGCGCTGGACGGGAGCACGCACCGCCAGCGCATGTTCCGCTACCGCCGCACGGGCAGCTGACTTCAGTCGCGCTCGCTCTCTGCGACCAGCTCGAAGTCGGGGATCTGCGCGCGCATGTACTTCCTCATGCGCTCGACGAGGGCCGCCTCGATCTGCCGCGCCCGCTCTCGGGACACGCCGTAGTGGGCGCCGATGTCCTGAAGCGTCATCGGCTCGTCGGAGATGAGGCGCTTCTCGAAGATGTAGCGCTCCTTCTCGTTCAAGTCCTTGGCGAAGTCCGCCAGCTTGTCCCGGAACAGCGCGCGCAACTCGGCGTTCCCCAGCGCCTCGTCGGCCCCGGGCGTTCCGGTGGGGAGCAGCCGATCGGCCCGCGTCTGCTTCTCGTCCTCCGAGCCCGGCACCGGCGCGTCCAGGGACAGCTCGTCGTGGCCCAGGCGCTGGTCCATCTCCACCACGTCCTGCTCGGTGACGTTGAGGCGCTCGGCGAGCAGCTTCGGCGTCACCTCGAGGCCCTGGGCGGCCAGCCGGTCCTGCTCCTGGCGCAGCTTGAAGAAGAGCTTCCGCTGGGCCTCCGTCGTCCCCAGCTTCACCATCTTCCAGTTGTCCATGATGTACCGGAGGATGTACGCGCGGATCCACCAGGCGGCGTAGCTGGCCAGCTTCACGCCGCGCTCCGGGTCGAACTTCTTCACCGCCTGCATCAGCCCGATGTTGCCTTCCTGGATCAGGTCGAGCAGCGACATCGGGTTGCGGTGGTACTCGTGCGCCAGCTTCACCACCAGCCGCAGGTTGGACGCCACCAGCTTGTACGCGGCCTTCACGTCGCCCGTCTCGCGGTAGCGGCGCGCCAGCTCCGTCTCGGCCTCACGGGTGAGGAGCGGGTGCTTGGTCACCTCGTACATGTACGCCGCGAGCGGATCGGCCTTCGCCATCCGCGACTCTCTGGGCACCGGCACCAGCGCGGCCGTCTCGACGTCGGGCTCGACGTCCTCCAGCTCCTCGGGCGGGGGCTCGACGTCGATGGGCTGCGGCTCACCTTCCGCTGCTTCGCCTCCGCCGGCCGCGACCGCGGCGCTCTCCGGTTCGCCGTCCGCCTTCTCGTCCCCGGACGCCTCCGTGGGCGCGGCCTTCGCCTTCCCCGCCTTCTGGGCGCTCTTGCGCGGGCCCTTCGCCTTCGGAGACGCGTCAACGGGCTCCACGGGTGGCGAGGTGCGCGCACCGGCTTCGTTGGCCGTGTCTGCTTCGCCTGGCTCGACGCGCTCGACCTTCGCCACGCGGGCGGCCCGGGGCTTCCGGGGCTTCTTCGGCGGAGCCTCCGGCGTCGGCCCGGCCTCGACGAACTCGGCGTCGACGATTTCCTCGCTCTTGAGGGGCGGCGTCGGCGGACG
Organism: Myxococcota bacterium; assembly: GCA_040752975.1. Lineage (GTDB taxonomy): Bacteria > Myxococcota > Myxococcia > Myxococcales > Myxococcaceae > JADLDB01. The sequence goes on along the minus strand of JBFMHF010000062.1, from coordinate 1,605 downwards.
CTTCTTGCGCGAAGCCATGGCGGCTTCATCCTTAGCGCAAGACGCGACGCGCGCCACCCGAACCGTGGGGTCCCCACGAGAGCGTCATTGCCACCGGGGGAGGCGGGGGGTACATGCCCCAGCATCCATGAACCCGTCGTCTCCTACCGAGCTCCCCACTGGCAGCGCCGATCGGCCCCAGGAATACGTCGCCGACACGAGCTTCGACGATCTCTCCCTCTCACCCGAGCTGCGTCGGGCCATCGCCGAGCGCGGCTACGTCAGCCCCACCCCGGTGCAGGCCCGGGCCTTCCGCCCCGCGCTCGAAGGGAAGGACCTGATCGTCCGCTCCAAGACGGGGACCGGCAAGACGGCCGCGTTCGGCATGCCGCTCATCGAGCGGATCCCCATGGGCACGCGCGAGGTGAAGGCGCTGGTGCTCTGCCCCACCCGCGAGCTCGCGCTCCAGGTGACGCAGGAGCTGACGGCCCTGGCGAAGTACCGGGACATCGCGGTGACGGCCATCTACGGCGGCGCGTCGATGAAGCAGCAGGAAGACGCGCTCCACGCTGGCAGCGCGATCATCGTGGGCACGCCCGGCCGGGTGTACGACCACATTCGCAGGGGGAACCTGAAGCTCGAGAAGTGCAGCCACGCGGTCCTCGACGAGGCCGACGAGATGCTGAACCAGGGCTTCTACGAGGAAGTCACCCGCATCCTCGACTGCCTCCCGAAGGACCGCCAGGTGTTGCTCTTCTCGGCCACGGTGCCCGAAGACATCCAGCGGCTCATCGCGCGCTACACCACCGACGCCGAGACGTTGCTCCTGTCGGGCGACGTGTACACGGTCGAGCACATCAAGCACATCCGCTACGACGTGTCGGACGCGTACCCCAAGCCGCGGAACCTGCTGTACGTGCTGGAGATGCACGACCCGGACAACGCGATCATCTTCTGCAACACGCGCGACGACACGGAGCTGGTGACCGCGGTGCTGAACCGCAACGGGCTGGACGCGGAGGTGCTCAACGGCGACCTGCCGCAGAAGGAGCGGGAGCGGGTGATGGGGCGGGTGAAGCGAGGCGAGCTGGCCTTCATGGTGGCGACGGATCTCGCGGCGCGGGGCATCGACATCTCGGACCTGGGGCACGTCATCAACTACTCGCTGCCGGAGGATCCGGCGGTGTACCTCCACCGCGTGGGCCGCACCGGGCGCATCGGCAAGTCGGGTACGGCGCTCAACCTCGTCTCGGGTCGGGAGCTGGGCACCCTGTCCGCGCTCGAGAAGAAGTACGGGGTGAAGTTCGAGCAGCGCCCGATGCCCACGCCCGAAGAGGCGGCCACCCTGTGGACCGAGCGGCACGTGCGGCAGCTCAAGGACGCGGCGCAGGGCTCGATCTACGAGGGCTTCCTGGGCCTGGCGCAGAGTCTGAAGGCGCGTGCGGATGCGGACGAGCTGATCGCCTTCATGCTGCGGTACTTCTTCACGCACCGGCGCATGGAGCGCGCGCAGCACCATGAGACGGAGGCGCCGCGCGAGAGCCGAGAGCCTCGGGAGGGCCGGCGGAGCGAGCGGGGTGGTCGAGGCGAACGAGGAGACCGGGGCGAGCGCTCAGACCGGGGCGG
>JBFMHF010000061.1:0-38635 GCA_040752975.1 Myxococcota bacterium | reverse complement strand
CGGACTCGAGGGCCTGGCGCGTGGCCTCGGCGTCTCCCCTCGCCTCGGCGGCGGCCGTCTCCGCGGCGGCGGCGCGCTCTTCCAGCTCGTTGAGCTGCTGCTGCAGCACCTGCCGCGCGGCGTCCACCGAGTGCAGCTGTCCGGTCAACGACTCCACCTGCTCCTCGAGGTCCTTCACCCGCTCGGCGGCGGCGCGCGCCTCGTCCAGCTCGGCCTGCAGGCCCTGCACGTTCTGCTGCAGCTGGGTCAGCTGGCTGCGGGCCAGGCCCTGCGTCTCCCGCATCTGCGCTTCGAGCGACTCCGCGCGGGACTGGGCCTCGCTGCGTTCCCGCTCGAGCTCCGCGGTGAGCGACTCCTGGCTCTTCGCCGCCTCCTGGAGCTGCTGCTCGAGCTCGGCGACGCGGGCTTCCAGCGCTTCCTTCTCGCCGCGCAGCTCGCCCTGGGCCTGCTCGAGCTCGGCAACGCGCGCCTGCGCCTGGTCGAGGCTGGACTTGGACCACTCCTGCTCGCTCTCGAGCGCGGAGAGCTGCCCCTTCACCTCCGCCAGCTCCGATTCCTGCGTGGTGGCCCGCTGCTTCTCGGCTTCCAGCTCGAGCTTCGTCGCGTCGAGCTCGGCGCGGAGGTTGTCGCGCTCGCCGACTGCGTTCGTCAGCTCGCCGGTGAGGCGCTCCACCTCTGCCGTCTGGGCCTCGGCTTCCTGGGCGAACTTCGCGGCCTGTTGCTCCAGCGCCTCGAGCTGGCCCTTGCCCTCGGACATGCCGGCGGCGAGGTCGGACACGCGGTCCTGCGCGATGGTGAGCGCTTCCTTGGCGCCGGTGAGCTCCTCGGCCAGCTGCTCGCGGGTGCGCTTCTCCTCGGCGAGCTGCTCGCTCAGCAGGCGGCTCTGGTTCTCCACCTCGGCCAGGGCGTTGGTGAGGTCGCGGCGCTCGGCGTCTCCCTCGGCGAGGCGCGCCACCAGCGCCTCCATCTTCTTCTCGGCTTCCTCCGCGCGAATGGTGTCCTTCTCCAGCATGTCCTTGAGCAGCTGGACCTGCTGGGGGAGATCGGCGCTCTTCTGCACCTCGACGAGCGCCGCTTCCAACTGCGCGCGCAGTTGCGTGGCGACGGCGCGGAGCTGCTGCGCCTCGGTGTCGACGGCCTGGTACAGCCCGCGGCCGCGCGCCAGCGCCTCGTCCTTGCCTTTGATCAGCGTGCGGAAGGCCTTGAGCTTCTCCTCCGGATCGGCCCCCGAAGGGAGCCGCGGCTCGGGTGGCTCAGCGAAGGGATCCGCCGTCTGTGGCCGCTGCACGGTGGGCGGCAGCGCCGGGAGGGCGAGGTTGGCCGCGGGCGGATGCTGGCCGCTGGGAGGGCGCGCCGGCGAAGCGTTGGGCGGCACCACCGTGCGGGTGGGAATCGGCTGCATCGGCCTCGCCTGCGCGGAGGCGGGCGGAGGCGCGGGCGCGGGCGCGGGCTTCGCGGGAGAGGGGACCGGCGCAGGCCCGGGAGACGCGGCCGGTGGCATCTGCCCGGTGAGGCCGGTGCGCTTCGGCAGCGGCGGAGGCACCGAGCCGACGCCAGACACGGTGGCAGGGCGCGTCGGGGACGACTGCGGCGGTGGTGCAGCCTGAGGCGGCGGGACGGCAGGCTGACGCCCTGTCGGCGGCCTCGCCTGAGGCGCCGCGAACAGAGGTTCGTCGTCGTCGTTGAGCTCAGCGCGCAGGCCGCTGAGCGGATCCGCCTCGTTGGTGGCCATCGATGACCCGCCACCAGCCTACCCCCTCTGCAACAGGGCGCGAAGACGACTTCTTTTCCAGCCCGCTCGTACAGGCCGCTACAGCCTCGACCGGCTTTGCGCAGCGGGCTCGAAGCTGACACCCTCCGCGGCGCCCATGCCCTCGCGCGTCCGCCTCTCCAATGGCCTCACCGTCGTCCTCCACCCTCAGCGCACCGCGCCGGTGGCGGCCTTCCAGGTGTGGGTCAAGGCGGGCAGCGGCGACGAGACGAAGGACGAGGTCGGCCTCGCGCACCTGCACGAGCACATGCTCTTCAAGGGCACCGCGCGCCGCGGCCTGGGGGAGATCGCCCGCAGCGTCGAGGCGCACGGCGGGGAGATCAACGCCTGGACCAGCTTCGATCAAACCGTCTACCACGTGGTGATGGCCAGCCGGCACGCGCGCGCCGGCCTCGACGTGCTGGCGGACGCGGTCAGGAACTCGGCCTTCGACGAAGGGGAGCTGTCCCGGGAGATCGAGGTGGTGTGCGAGGAAATCAAGCGCAGCCTCGACATGCCGTCGCGGCGCGCGTCGAAGGCGCTCTTCGCGCTGGCCTTTCAGACGCACCCCTACGGCCGGCCCGTCATCGGCTTCGAGGAGAACGTCCGCGCGCACACCCGCGAGCGCGTGCTGGGCTTCTACCGGAAGCACTACCGCCCCGAGAACGTGGTGCTGTCGGCCGTAGGCGACTTCTCGGAGGACGACGCCCGAGGCTGGGCGGAGGAGCTGTTCGGCGGGGACTGGGGCCGCGCGCCGACGGGGCAGGTGGACACGCGGCCGGCCGAGCGGCCCTTCGACGGCGTGCGCGTCGCCCTCACCGAGGACGAGGTGAAGGAGGCGTGGCTGCACGTCGCGTTTCAGATCCCCGGCGTCGATCATCCCGACACCGCCGCGCTCGACGTGCTGGCGATGCTGGCGGGGCAGGGCGAAGCGTCCCGGCTGTCGCTGGAGGTGAAGCGGAAGCGGGGCCTCGCCAAGGACGTCAACACCTGGGCGTGGACGCCGAAGGAGCCGGGGCTGTTCGCCGCGTCCCTCGTGGCGGCGCCGCAGACGCTGGCCGAGGCCTTCGACGCGACGGCGCGGGTGCTGGCGTCGTTGACCGCGGTGGAGGCCGAGCCCGACGAGGTGGAGACGGTGAAGGCGCTCATCGAGGCCGAGGCCGTGTACCAGCGCGAGACGGTGCAGGGCCTGGCGCGCAAGCTGGGCTACTACGAGGCGGTGGCCGGCGGCCTGGAGCGCGAGGCGGCGTACTACGAGGCGGTGGCGCAGGTGACGCCAGCGAAGCTGCGCGAGGTGGCGCAGCGCTACTTCACCTTCGATCGCGCGGTGGTGAGCGGGCTGTTGCCGAAGGGCGCGCCCTTCGCCGAGGGCCAGGCCCGAGAGGTGTTGTCCAGGGCCGCGCAGGATCGCCCCGCCCCGCTGCCGCCGAGGAAGTTGCCGGCACCCTCGCCGCTCAAGGTGACGGGCTCGAGCCGGGCGGCGCGGCCCGGCCTCACCGTGGACACGCTGCCCAACGGCGCGACGCTGGTGGTGCGGGAAGAGCGCGCCGTGCCCCTCTTCGCCATGCGCGCCACCTGGCCGGGCGGCCTGAGGTACGAGACGGACGCCGACAACGGGCTGACGGCGCTGCTCGCGCGCGCGTGGACGCGAGGCACGCAGACGATGGACGCCGAGCAGGTGAGCCACCTCGTCGATCGCCTGGCCGGCTCGCTCTCGGCCATCGCCGGCCGCAGCTCCATGTCGCTGAGAGGTGAGTTCCTCTCGAAGCACTTCGACCGCGCCTTCGAGCTCTTCAGCGAGGTGGCCACGCGGCCCGCCTTCCCCGAGGCCGAATTCGCGCGCGAACAGAAGCTGCAGCTGCACGACATCGCCACCCGGGAGGACCGCCCGTCGTCGGTGGCCTTCGAGCTCTTCCACAAGACCCTCTTCCGCGCGCACCCCTACCGCCTGGCCGTGCAGGGAGAAGTCGGGCCGGTGACGGCGCTCACCCCCGCGGCCCTGCGGGACTACCACCGGCGCTTCCTCGATCCCTCTCAACTGACGCTGGCCGTGGTGGGTGACGTCGACGCCGGCCTGGTGCTCGAGCGAGCGCGCGCTGCCTTCGGGAGCAAGGGCGCCGCGGCCGCCTCCGCGCCGGTGATGCCGGTGGAGCCGGGTTGGGAAGGACCGCGTGAGGCGAAGCGGCAGCTCACGAAGGCTCAGACGCACCTGGTGCTGGGCTTTCAGGGCGCGCGCGTGACGGACCCCTGGCGGCGCCCGCTCGAGGTGCTGCAGACGCTGCTGTCCGGGCAGTCGGGCCGCCTCTTCCTCGAGCTGCGGGACAAGCGCTCGATGGCCTACAGCGTGTCGGCGCTGGTGATGGAAGGCGTCGACCCCGGCTACTTCGCGCTCTACATGGGGACGAGTCCCGAGAAGGTGGAGGCGGCGCTGGACGGGATGCGCGGGGAGCTCGCGAAGCTGCGCGAGGAGCTGGTGAGCGACGCCGAACTCTCGCGGGCGAAGGAGCACCTGCTGGGCACGCACGACATCGGGCTGCAGCGCAACGGCGCGCGCGCGGCGGTGCTGGCCCTGGACACCTGCTACGGCCTGGGGCCGGACAATGACGCCCGCTACGGGGAGGAGATCGCCCGGGTGACGGCCGAGGCGGTGCGCGAGGTGGCGCGCCGGGTGATCGACTTCGAGCGTTCCGCGCTGGCTGTGGTAGGACCGTGACCGATGCGCAGCGTGTTGCCCTTCCTCGCGGCCGTCCTCCTGGCCCTCTCGGCGTGCAACGCCATCGTCAGCTTCAACCCGGAAGATCAGCCCTGCAACCCGCAGGCGTCGACCGAGGAAGAGAAGTGCCTCGAGGGCTACGTGTGCCAGAACGGCAAGTGCAAGAAGGGCACGCTGCCTCCTGACGGCGGCCCCTGACCCCGGAGTTCACCTGGCTCACGCAGGGCGTTGCCCGGAGGTCGCGAAAACGCGGAAGGAGCGGGCTGGTGAGGCGCGCCCGGCTCAGGGTTCAGGCGGAAAAACAATTGCCGGCGTCGGATCCGCTTCGCCGCGCGTGACTTCCGCGTGCACTCGCCGCTAGAGGGGCGCGCATGATGCGAGACACGGTTCGACACGGCGGCGATCTCATCGCCTCGGTGCTGGCGCGGTGGAAGGTACCGTACGTCTTCACCCTCTGCGGCGGCCACATCTCGCCCATCCTGGTGGGAGCGAAGGACAGGGGCCTCAAGGTCATCGACTGCCGCGACGAGAAGAACGCGGTGTTCGCGGCCGACGCGGTGGCGCGAATGACGGGCATCCCCGGGGTGGCGGCGGTGACGGCGGGCCCGGGCGTCACCAACGCCATCACGGCGCTCAAGAACGCGCAGCTGGCCCAGTCTCCGCTGATCCTCTTCGGCGGCGCGACGGCCACGGTGCTGAAGGGGCGCGGCGCGCTGCAGGACATCGATCAGCTCTCGCTCATCCGCCCCGCGGTGAAGTGGGCGGCGAAGTGCAACACGGTGGGCCGCCTGGTGCCGCTCCTGGAGCGTGCCTTCAAGGAGGCGACCAGCGGCGTGCCCGGCCCGGTGTTCCTCGAGGTGCCGGTGGACGTGCTGTACCCCGAGGCCATCGTCCGCGACTGGTACATGAAGGAGAGCGGCGCGGAGAACGCGAAGACGCTCGGCCAGAAGGCGCTCGGGCTGTACTTGAAGGGCCACCTCTTCCGGCAGTTCCACGTGCCGCACGTCGACGTGGGCGGCATGGTGCCCGAGCTCGAGCTGCCGCAGGACCTGGGCGCCAAGCTCAAGCAGGCGGCGAAGCTGCTCCAGAAGGCGGAGCGCCCGGTGCTGGTGGTGGGCAGCCAGACGATGGTGAACCTGCGCGATCCCGGTCCCCTGGCGCGCGCCGTGGAGGCGTTGGGCGTGCCGGTGTGGCTGGGCGGCATGGCGCGCGGGCTGTTGGGCCGGCACGGACCGACGCAGTTCCGCCACGCGCGGGGCAAGGCGCTCAAGGAAGCGGACCTGGCGATCGTCTGCGGCTTCCCGTTCGACTTCCGCATGAAGTACGGCCTGGGCTTCGGGCGGAAGACGAAGGTGATCTCCGCCAACCTGTCGGCGGAGGAGCTCACCAAGAATCGCCGCCCGGACCTCGCGGTGAAGATGAACGCGGGCGAGTTCCTGGTGCGGCTCGCCGGGCGGGTGCAGGCCGACGCGAAGTGGAAGCCCTGGGTGGACACCTGCCGGCAGCGCGAGGAGGCGCGCGACGAGGAGATCCGCAAAAAGGCGAAGGCGACGGGCGAGCTGGTCGATCCCATCCACTTCTTCCTGCGGCTCGAGGAGAAGCTGGCCGACGACTCGGTGCTGGTGGTGGACGGGGGCGACTTCGTGGCCACCGCGGCGTACGTGCTGCGGCCGAGAAAGCCCCTGTCGTGGCTGGACCCCGGCGTCTTCGGCACCCTCGGCGTGGGTGGCGGTTTCGCGGTGGGTGCGTCGGCGGTGCGGCCGAAGGCGGAGGTGTGGATCATCTACGGGGACGGCTCGTCGGCCTACAGCTTGAACGAGTTCGACACCTTCGCCCGGCACGGCATGGCGCCCATCGCCGTCATCGGCAACGACGCGTCGTGGCAGCAGATCGCCCGCGACCAGGTGACGATCCTCGGCACCGACGTTGGAACTACGTTGCGCCGCAGCGACTACGAGAAGGTGGCCGAGGGCTATGGCGGCGTCGGCCTCAAGCTGACCGACCCGAAGAAGATCGACGCGGTGCTGGACGAGGCGAAGGCGCTGTCGAGGCAGGGCAGGCCGGTCTGCATCAACGTGCACATCGCGAAGACGGACTTCCGCGAGGGCTCCATCTCCATCTGAGGCGCCGGCGGGCGTCGAGGCCGTGGTACCACGAGGCTGTGACCGACCGTGCGCCAGCGCGCTGTCCCCGCTGCCTCGGCGCCGAGCGCTTCTGCATCTGCGACGCGCTGACCTGCGTGCCGTGCACCAGGCGGGTGGTCGTCCTTCAACACGTGCTGGAGCAGAGCGAAGTCAGCAACACCGGCCGCTTCATCCCGCTGGTGCTGCGCGGCGCGGAGCTGCGACCCCATGGCGTGAAGGAGGCGCCTCTCGTCACCGACGACCTCGCCGGCGCCGTCCTGCTCTTCCCGGACGAGCGCGCCCCGCAGCCGAAGCCCTCAGACGTGACGTCGCTGGTGGTGGTGGATGCGTCGTGGTCCCAGGCGAGGCGCATGGTGCAGCGAATCCCCGCCCTGCGCTCCCTGCCGAGGATCTCGCTGAAGGTGAACGCACCGGAGAAGAGCCTGCGAGATGCGCCGCCCGGCGGCCTTTCGACGCTGCAGGCCCTGGCGCGAACGCTGGCGCTCCTCGGTGACGAGCGCGCCGCCGCAGCTCTGGAGCGGGTGCACGCCCGGCTCGTCGCGCGCACGCTCGCGGCCCGGGGGTACGTCTGACGAAGCCCGCGCCCGCTCAGGCTCCCCTCACCGGGGAGAGGATGCGACGCGCGCGCACTTCCGCTACGAGCGCCCTTCTCCGATGACCCCCGCCTTGAAGCACCACGTCGACTCCGCGCGCGCCGCGCTCGAGGCCGGCCACGCCGCCTTCGGCGCCCACCACGTCGCAGGCGTGATGCGCCTCAAGACGGAGCGCCGCGAGCTGACCGTGCTGCTCGGCTCCGCACAGAAGGCGGAAGGGCCCCTCGCCCTCATCGACTGGCAGACGGCCCCGCTGGCGGAGGTCTTCTTCTCGTGCGGCGAGGGCGACAGGTACGAGCTGACCATCGACGAGCGCCTGGTGAGGGGCCGGCTGCTGGAGAAGTCGCTGGTGCGCGCCGAAGCGGGGGCGCTGGTCGAGCTCTGGTGCGACGCAGGGCACGCCTGGCGCGACCCGGAGGGCGCCTGGCGCTCGGGCAGGGCAGAACGGCCCCTCATCCCCGGGAGGCCCAGGGGGAAGCAGACGCCCTACCGCTCGCCGCTGGAGGTGACGCTGGACGCCGCGCAGCGCCGCGTCGTCGAGCTGCCGAAGGGCCGGCACGTGCTGCTGCTCGGTGAGGCCGGCTTCGGGAAGACGACGGTTGCCCTCCACCGCCTCGTCGCCCTGCAGGAGCGCCACGGTCACGGCTTCAAGGGCGCCGTCATCGTCCCCACCGAGGGCCTGCGCCGCTTGACGGAGCTGATGCTGGAGCGCCGCGGGGTCGAGGGCATCGAGGTGTGGACGTTCGACGCCTGGGCGCGCGCCTGCGCCCGCAAGGCCTTCCGCGGCCTGCCGATGCAGGAGAGCGTGGACGCCACCAGCCGCGTGCTCGCTCTCAAGCGGAGCTCCGCCTTGCGCGCCACCCTGCCCGCCTTCGTCGCGACGCGGCCGAGGAACGTGACGGGGCGCAGAGATCTCCTCCACCTCTTCGGGGACACGGCGTGGCTCGAGCGGGTGGTGGCGGCGGCGAACGGGCGGTTGCACGCGGCGGCGGTGGCGGAGGTCGCGGAACACACCCGCGTGCAGTTCTCGAAGACGACCGAAGAGGAGTTCGCCAACGTCGAGGCCGAGCGCCTCACCGCGCTCGATGGCCGGCGCCTCGACGAGGGCACGCCGATGGAGGACGCCCACACCCTCGACGTCGAGGACTACCCGGTGCTGTTCGAAGTGGACCGCCTGCGCGCGCTGCACGCGAAGCACGAGCCCCGCCGCCTGGGCCGCTTCGACGCGCTGGTGCTGGACGAGGCGCAGGAGTTCGCCCCGATGGAGCTCTCGATGGTGGCGCGGGCGCTGGCGCCGAAGGGCTGCCTCATCGTCGCGGGAGACGCTGCGCAGCAGGTGGACGAGACGGCGGACTTCGGCGGGTGGGAGCGGGTGATGGCGGACCTCGGCGCCGACGACTTCGAGCGCGCGGTGCTTGAGGTGAACTACCGCTGTCCGCCCGAGGTGACGGCACTGGCGCGCGGCGTCCTCGGCCAGCAGGCGGCACGGCTGGAGGACCAGGGCCACGTCCTCCGCGCGCGGCACGCGCACCCGTGTCACACCGCGGCGTGGTTGGGAGAGGCCCTGGCCAGGCTGGTGGGTTCGGGCCCTGAGGCCGACCCACTCGCCTCCATCGCCGTCATTCTCCGCACGCCGGAGCAGGCGCGACACCTGGCGAAGGTGCTCAACTACGCGGTGCCGGTGCACCTCGCCCTCGGAGGGGACTTCGCCTTCAAGCCGGGCGTCGTGGTCACCTGCGTGGCGGAGGTGAAGGGCCTCGAGTTCGACGTCGTGGTGCTGCCCGACGCGGGTGACGGCACGTGGCCAGCGACGACGGACGCGCGGAGGAGCCTGTACGTGGCCGTCACCCGGGCATCGCATCGACTGGTGTTGCTGGCGCACGGTCCCTGGAGTCCGCTGCTGGGCTGATTTCCAGCCGGTGCGGGCGCCCGCTCCAGGGGCTCAGCCGGTACGTGCCGCACGGCAGCGAGAGGTCCTGGGTGTTCCTCAAGCGCGCTGACTACCGCTGCCCCTGACTTTGACAGCGGGCCCGCGCGGGCGGACGCTCTCCGAGTCGTCATCCACCTCCGGAGGTCTTCCTTGCGCCACGCGCTCGTCCTCACCCTCGCCGCCGCGCTGTCCGGCTGTGGCATCCGTCCCGTCAACGCCGAGCTGTACGCCTTGGTCGTCGACTTCTTCCGCCCGCCGGCGAGCTGCTACTCGGACGGAATGCAACCGACGACAGGCCTGATGGGAGACCAGCCCGCCGTGATCAAGGTGCAGGTGTGGGACGGCCCCGAGGGAAAGGCCTTCCTCGAAGTGGTGGACGGCGCGCTGGCCGCGGACATGGGCGACGCGCCCTCGGTCGACTTCGACGGCGTCTTCAGCGGCACGAAGGAGTCGACGGGCTGGGTCTTCTCGGCGCAGCGCTCTTCGGTCGCCAACGTGGGCGGCACGACCGTCACCAGTTCGACGTCCGCCACCGTCACCTTCTGGCGGGACGCCACCTTCAAGGGCACCGCGGCGCTCTCATCGCTGCGCACGTGCACGGCGGCCTGCCCGGGCATGGCGCCGTCGTGCACCGTCTCGGACATCCCTGTCTCCGGCACGCGCCTCGCGGTGGACTGGGAGCAGGCGCCGTAGCGCTCAGCCGAGGTCCTTGAGCGTGTGCAGCTCGACGCCCGCGGGCGCCTTGCCCTTCCACGTGCGCACGAAGGCGTGGCGCCGCAGCGTGTGATTCCTGGGGTTGGCGTACGCCAGCGCCTTCCGCTCGAGCTGCCGGGAGAGCTCCGCGGCGGTGACGTGCCCCCACTTGCACTCGCCCAGCTCGGTGACGCCGTCTTCGCGCACGGCCACCACGTCGATCTCCACCTCGCGCGACCAGTACGCCCCCACCTGCACGCCGGCCTTCACGCCTTCGGCCTCGAGCAGGCGCGGCAGGGCCTCGCGGCACAACCGCTCGAAGCAGCTGCCGGCCCACGCCTCGAGCTGTGGAGCGATGAGCCGCTCGAAGGCGCGGTGGGGCTCGAGCTGCGCGAGGTGACTGCGCTGGGGGAAGATGAAGCGGAACCAGAAACGCAAGAGCGCGTCGTCCAGCACGAAGCGCACGTCGGTGCGCCGCGGCTTCTCTCCCGTCAGCGGGTAGCGGCGTGAGACGTAGCCGAGGGAGACGAGCGTCTCGAGGTGGTAGTGCAGGTTGCGCTCGGGCACGCCCGACGCCTGGGCGATGGCCTTCGGGGTGTGCGCGCCGGTGGCGATCGCCATCAGCACCGCGTGGAAGGGCGCCACGTCGCGCAGCTCTTCCCGCAGGAGGAACTCGGGCTCGCGGAAGAGCGGGGCAAACTCGTCCAGCAGGGTGCGCTCGACGTTCTGCCGGAAGGACGCCTTCCCGTCGAAGGCCGCGAGGTACTGCGCCACGCCGCCGGTGATGAACCAGGTGAGCGCCTGCTGCTCGAGGGACGCGCCCGGGTGGAACTTCCGCGCCTCGGGGAAGGAGAAGGGCTTCAGGTGGATCTGCGCGGTGCGCCGGCCGAACAGCGGGCTCTGCTCTCCCAGCACCTCGCGCTCCATGAAGCCCACGTACGAGCCGCACACCACCAGCATCACCTTGCCGCTCTTCTTCCAGTGGGCGTCCCACAGCTCCTGCAGCACCGAGGGCAGCTCGCGGCTGGCCTCGACCGTCCACTGGAACTCGTCCAGCACCAGCACCAGCTTGCCCGGGCCCTTCCAGCGGCCGACGGTGAGCTCCAGCGCGCGCTTCCACGAGTCGACCTCCACCTCGGCCAGCAGCGGCTCGTTCAGCACCCGCGCCGCCTCCTGGAGGAACTCCTTGAGCTGCAGGGCCGCGGGCGCCACCTTGCCGACGTAGAAGATCCCCCGGTGCTTCCCGCAGAAGTGCCGCAAGAGCTCGGTCTTCCCGATGCGCCGCCGCCCGTAGACCGGCACGAAGGCCCCGCCCGGCGCGGCCAGCTGCCGCTCGAGCGCCGCCAGCTCGTGGTCCCGGCCGACGAAGGAGGTCATGACTTGTCGTAACATAGTTCGTCGTAACGTGTTACGACAAGTCTTCGTCCTACAACTCGGACCCGTGGGCGTGGCGGGTGGGGGCTATCGTCCCGGGACCGGAGGGAGCCCATGCACCGCCGTCGCAACGCCCTGCTCGTGGCCACGCTCGCGCTCAGCCTGGTGGCCCTGTTCAGCCAGCGCTCGTTCGCCCAGGACGACCCGCCCGAGGTGCCGCCTACCGCGCCGTCGGTGCCCACCGCGGGCGCGAGCGAGGTGACGGTGGGCGTCTTCGTCAACCAGATCCACGAGTTCAGCCTGAAGGACAACAGCTTCACCGCCGACTTCTACGTGTGGTTCCGCTGGAAAAACCCGGCGCTGAAGCCGTACGAGACGTTCTCGGTGGTGGACGGGCGGGTGGACTCGAAGACCGAGCCGGTGGTGAAGGACCTGCCCGACGGCAGCAAGCACGCCTTCACCCGGGTGGTGGCCACCATCACCCGCTTCTTCGACACGCGCGCCTACCCGCTCGACAACCACCAGCTGGCGATCATCATCGAGGAGGAGAACGACGAGACGCACGTGGTCCGCTACGTGGCGGACGCGGTGAACTCGGCGGCGTCGCCCAACATCCTCCTGCCGGGGTGGAAGTTCCAGCGACTGTCCACCGAGGCGGGCGAGGCGGCGTACCACTCCAACTTCGGAGACACCTCGCTGCCCACCGGGAACGAATCGAAGTACGCACGGCTCACCACCGCGGTCGCCTTCACCCGCATCGGGCTGACCTTCTACGTGAAGCTCTTCTTCGGGCTGTGGGCCTGCGTGCTGCTCGCCACCCTCGCCTTCTTCATTCGGCCCAGCGACGTGGATCCGCGCTTCGGCGTGGGCGTGGGCGCGCTCTTCGGCGCCATCGCCAGCCAGTACGTCGTGGCCAGCGCCCTGCCCGACTCCAACGTCATTACGCTCGCCGACAGGATGCACCTGGTGGCGTTCTTCTTCATCATCCTCTCGGTGGCGCAGTCGACGTTGTCGCTGTGGCTGTGGGAAGAGGAGCGCATCGCGGCCTCGAAGCGCCTCGATCGCCTCTTCCGCCTGGCCTCGCCGGTGCTCTACGTCGCCATCACCGTCTACATCACCGCGTCCGCGTGAGCCGCGTCCCCGCCCCCTGCCGGACTGCGACTGCGACGTCACCGGGGTGGCGGGCCCCGGGCGCTCTTCGCGCTGCCGTAGCGACAGCTTCCGGGCCGTCTGCTACGCGTGCGGACCATGAACACGCACATCTTCCGCGAGTACGACATCCGCGGGCTGGTCGACAAGGATCTCACCGTCGAGGTGGTGGAGCTTCTGGGCAAGGGCCTCGGCACGCTGTGCCGCCGGGCGCACGGGCGGTGGATCGCCGTCGGCCGCGACTGCCGCGAGTCGTCCACGCGCTTCCGTGACGCGCTCTGCAGGGGCCTCACCTCCACCGGCGTCAGCGTCTACGACCTCGGCGTGGTGCCTACGCCGCTCACGTACTTCGCCGCCAACACCCTCCCCGTCGACGGCCTGGCGATGATCACCGGCAGCCACAACCCGCCCGAGTACAACGGCTTCAAGATCGGCCTGGGGAAGACGACGTTCCACGGCCACGAGATCCAGGGCCTGCGCAAGCTGATCGAGGCGAAGGACTTCGTGAAGGCCGACAAGCCCGGCGTCGTGGAGGCGTTCGACATCGTCACCCCGTACATGCACTTCGTGAAGCAGACCGTGAAGGTCGGGCGCAAGGGCATGAAGGTGGTCATCGACGCCGGCAACGGCACGGGCGGCGAGGTGGCGGTGCCGCTCTTCAAGGCCATGGGCTTCGACGTGGTGCCGCTCTTCTGCGAGATGGACGCGACGTTCCCCAACCACCACCCGGATCCGACGGTGCTGAAGAACCTCGAGGATCTCATCGCCGCGGTGAAGCAGCACCGGGCGGAGGTGGGCATCGCCTACGACGGCGACAGCGATCGCATCGGCGTCATCGACGACCAGGGCAACGTGCTGTGGGGCGATCAGCTGATGATCCTCTTCAGCCGCTATGTGCTCAAAGACGTGCCGGGCGCGGCCATCGTCGGCGAGGTGAAGTGCAGCTACACGCTGTACGACGACATCGCGCAGAAGGGCGGCAAGCCGGTGATGTGGAAGGCGGGCCACTCGCTGATCAAGGCGAAGATGAAGGAAGAGCACGCCGAGCTGGCCGGAGAGATGAGCGGCCACATCTTCTTCAAGAACCGCTACTTCGGCTTCGACGACGCGGTGTACAGCTCGGCGCGGCTCCTGGAGATCCTCACCCACGAGAAGAAGCCGCTCTCGCAACTGCTGGCCGACGTCCCGAAGACGTTCTCCAGCCCCGAGCTGCGCGTGGACACGGTGGAAGAGAAGAAGTTCGAGCTGGTCCGCCGCTGCACCGAGGCGCTCAAGAAGGCCGGCCACAAGTGCGTCGACGTCGACGGCGTGCGCGTCACCTTCCCCGACGGGTGGGGCCTCATCCGCGCGTCCAACACCCAGCCCATCCTCGTGGTGCGCTACGAGGCGTCGACGAAGGATCGCCTGGCGCAGATCCAGAAGCTCATCGACGACACCATCGCCACGGTGCGCAAAGAGGTCGGCGCGTAACGCCCCGCGAAGGTACGTTCGCCCCATGGCGACGTACACCATGTACTGGCCGGACTGGATGTGCGCGGCCGCCCGCGAGCAGGGCCTCGACGGGCAACCGCTGCGGCTGTTGTGGGGCGGACACAACGCCGACTCGTCCTTCAGCCGCTTCAAGGTGGGCCCGGGGGACACGGTGGTGCCGGTGACCAGCCGCGACGGCGTGCTGTACGCACTGGCCGCCCTCGACGTCACGGAGAAGACGGACGCCGACGCCTGGCTGGCGACGCACCCCGGCGACGCGAAGCTGCGCATGCACGGCTGCGGGAAGCAGTTGCTGGTGGGCACGCCGCGCGCCCCGCTGCGCTTCGATCGCCCCTTCACCCCCGCGCAGCTCGAGACGTGGCGCTACGACTCGGGGAAGACGGGCCGCGGCCTCAAGCACCTCGACGAGAAGGGCCGGTTGACACGCATCCTCGCGTTGCAGGGCGTGTACCGGGTGTCGCCGAAGACGGCAGAGATGATCGCCGGAGTCCTCGCCGCGGCCTCGCCGCCACCTCCTTCCCCCACCGAAGCCAGCGCGCTCCTGGCGCGCATGCGCGAAGCGCCCGAGGACGAGGCCACGGCGCACGTGCTGGCGGACGCGTGGCAACAGCAGGGAGAGCCCCGTGGAGAGCTGCTCGCGCTCGAGCTTGCCCTCCGTACGGAACGCGACGCCAGGAAGGCGGCCGACCTCGACCAGCGCCTCGCCGGCCTGGCGCGCAAGGTGAAGGGCCTGAAGACGTTACCGGGTGGCTTCCCGTTTCGCGGCGCCTGGGGCTACCGCGACCACGTCGAGCTGCGAGTCACCGACGTCGCGCTCAAGAGCCTGGCGCCGCGCGACGCGCTCGAGCTGGCCCAGGGCTTCCTGCTGGTGGACGACTTCTCGCTGGTGGGCCTTCGCGCGAGTGAGGCGCCCCCCGCGCTCGAGGCGGTGCTGCAGCGCCTGGGCGCAGAGCGGTCCTCGCATCGCTTCCTCACGCGCGCGTGGGGCCTGAAGGGCGGCTTCACGGTCGAGCGGGTGGAGGCCTGCCTCGCCGCACAGCCGAACCTCGCGCTGGTGGCGCAAGGCCCCCTGCGGCTGCCCGGGGAGCCGTGGCCGGTGCCCCTGCAGGCGCCGGCGCTGTGGGCCGGGCCCGCGCTCGAGAGCGAGGTGGTGGTGCACGTCGAGCAACGTCGGGCGGAGCTGACGCTGCGAGCCCCCTCGGGCAGCGCGCTCGCCGACGTCGCACTGAAGACGCTGGAAGACGGCTTCGCTCGCGCCGGCCTCCCGGTTCACCGGCGCACGCTGCGGCGCGGGCGCCACGGCGACATGTTGCCCCAGGCGCCTCGCGGCCGCTGAGCTCACTCCCGCAGCGCGCAGCCCGCGCGCCCCTGGGTGCATCCGTCCGACGGCGTACCCTCGGTGACAAAGGCGGCGCTGTTCTACGAGCTCTCCCCCCGGTCGGTTCGCGCGCGCGTGACTTCGCGGGCACCCCATCACGCTTCGCCGCGGCCTTCATCCCGCCGTCGCTGATCGGTCACCGCGCGCGTGAACAGGACGTCTTCGGCCGAAGTCGGCCGTCGAGGGGACGCCACGGCCATCACCCGCGAAGCTCTGCGCCCCCCTCGGTCCGGGCCCTCACACCAGCCCAACCGCCTCAGCGCCCCAGGCGACGTCGGCGCAGCGCCAACAACACCAGGCCGAAGAAGGGCAGCGCGCCGTCCACCGCGTTGCAGCTGCAGCCCGCGGTGACATTGCCACCGCCGCCGCCCATGCCGCCGCCCGTCTCGCCTCCGCCCGTGCCGCCGCCGCCGGAGCCGCCCGCACCACCGCCAGAGCCACCGCCCATCCCGCCGTCCACATCTCCGCCTCCGCCCCCAGCGCCGCCACCCGTCCCGCCGTCCAGGTCTCCACCGCCACCGCCGACGCCACCGCCCATGCCGCCACCCGTGCCACCGCCAGCGCCCCCGCCCGTCCCGCCGCCGGTGCCCAGCACCTGCACGGTGGCGAAGGCGTCCACGTTGTTGGCCGACGCGGTGATGGCGTTGGGGTAGTTGCCCGGGCTGTTGCCCGCGGTGAAGAAGCCCCCCTGGGTGATGGTGCCGGCCGCCGCCTGCGCGGACCAGGTGAAGCCGGTGGGCACCACGTTGTTGAAGGCGTCCTTCGCCTCCGCGGTGAATTGCTGCGAGCCGCCCACCTGCACCTGCGCGGTGGCCGGCGTCACCGTCACCGACACCACCGGCCCGGGCGTGACGTTGACGGACGCGAAGGCCGTCAAACCGCTGGCCTCCGCGCGCACGGTGTTGGCGAAGCTGCCCGCCGTCTGGCCCGCGGTGAAGATGCCCGCTGAGGTGATGGTGCCGCCGCCCGCGACGACGGACCAGGTAGGCGTCACCGCCACCGGGTTGCCGTTGGCGTCACGCCCCGACGCGCTGAAGGCCACCGTGCTGCCGGCCGCCAGCGTGGAGGCCGCAGGCATCACCAACAACTGGGACAGCGCGCCGGTCTGGATGACGACGGAGGCCGTACCCGAGACGGCGCCCATGGTGGCCGTCACCGAAGCCGGGTAGTTGCCGGGCGAGGAGCCAGCCGTCAGCACGCCGCCCTGGGTGATGGTGCCCACCGCGGGGAGGGCGCTCCACGTCACCGTTCCCGTCACCGGGTTGCCGTAGGCGTCGCGGCCCGCCGCGGTGAAGTTGGCCGTGCCTCCCGGCGCCAGCGTCACCGTCGCCGGCGTCACCGTCACCATCGCCACCGGGCCGGGCGTCACCGTCACCGTCGCGGCGCCATTCACCCCGCCGATGGTGGCCTGCACCGTGGCCGTGCCGGTCATCGTCCCCGCGGTGTACACGCCGCCCGAAGACACGGAGCCACCGCCGCTGGTGACGGTCCACGTCACCGGCAGTCCGCTCACCACCGCGCCCATCGAGTTGCGCGCCTCGGCGGTGAAGGTCTGCGTGCCGGTGACCGCCACCGTGGCCGTCGCCGGGCTGACCGTCACCGACGCCACCGTGCCCGCGCTCCCGCCCGTCACCGTCACCGTCGCCGAGGCCGACAGGCTGCCCGCCGTGGCCGTGACGCCGTTGTTGGTGGTGCCGTTCGTCTGCCCGGCGGTGAAGAGGCCCGTGGTGGTGATGGAGCCGCCCGGCACCGTCGTCGTCCACGTCACCGGCGTCGTGGTGGTGTTGCCGCAGCCGTCAGCCACCGTGGCGGCGAACTGCTGCGTAGTGCCCGCGGGCACCGTCACCGTGGTGGGCGTCACGGCGATGGCCGCCGGATCTCCCGCGATGACCTGCACTGAGGTGTTGGCCGACAGGCTGCCCGCCGTGGCGGTGATGCCGCTCGCGTAGCTGCCGCGGTTGCATGACGCGGTGAAGAGGCCACCGGTGGTGATGCTGCCCGCCTGCGGCGCCGCGCCCCAGGTGATGGTGGCCCCGGTGAGGACGTTGTTGCACGAGTCGCGCACCGTGGCGGTGTACTGCTGCGTGCCCTGCGACTTCACCATCGCCCCCGACGGGCTGATGACGAGCTGCGCGGGGGCGCCGAGGGTGATGGTGACGGACGCCGTGCCTACCGTGCCGTTGGCCGAGCGCGCCGACACCGCCGCCGTGTACGTCCCGGGCGTGCAGCCCGCCGTCAGCACTCCAGACGAGGTGATGGTGCCGGCCGCCGGCGCCACCGACCAGGTGAAGGTCTCGTTGGACACGAGGTTGCCCATCGCGTCACGCGCCTGCGCCGAGAAGCCCACCACGCCGCCCGCTGCCACCGTGGCCGACGCCGGGCTCACCGTCACCTGCGTCACCGCGCCCACGGTGTACGGGAAGGCGCCTTGATCGACGCCGTTCTGCCCGGCGCCGATGGACGGCGACGAGGACTGGAGCGTGAAGTTCACCATCGCCGGGTTCACGAAGAGCGGGTTCTGCGACTGGTTCCCGTTGGTGGTGATGGTGCCGCTGACGTACTGCACGTTGTACGAGTTCGCGTTCGCGTTGGCCGTCGGTGGCGGACCGAAGGTGCCCGAGTTGCCCCAGATGTTGGAGTAGCTGAAGTTCAGCGTCCCCAGGTTGTACCGGTAGATGCCGTAGTTGGTGTTGTGGCTGATGATGGACGACGTCACGTTGGTCGTCTGCGAGCTGCCCACGTTGGTGTACAGCCCGTACCCGCCGTTGTAGCTCAGCGTGCACTTGTCGATGGTGGTGCTCGTCCCGCCGGTGATCGCCACGCCGGTCGAGCCGTTGTTGCCCACCAGCACGCGCGTCAGGGACATGGTGCCGCCCGTCTGGTTCACCGCCGAGTAGCTCGACGAGGTGCCCGTCACCTGCGACGTGGTGAGCGAGAGGTCTCCCGCCGAGTGGCCCGACACCCCGCCCTGGGTGCAGCCGGTGAAGGTGGTGCCGGTGACGGTGACAGCGCCCACCGAGCCGGCGCCGCTCAGCGTGCGCAGGCACTGCTGCGAGCCGCTGAAGGCGGAGTTCGACAGGTTGACGGTGGTCGGCGCGGCCGAGGTGCCCATCGTCACCTCGAAGCCGTTCTGGAGCTCATCCAGGGCCGCGTTGGCAATGGTGGCCGAGCCGCCGCTCAACACCCGCACCCCGCCCCAGGCCGCGGTGCCCGTGCCCGCGCCCGTCAGCGTGATGGGCGTGCCCGCCACGCCGATGGCCGTCAGCGTGCCCTGCACCAACAGCTCCGCCTTGCTCGCCAGGCTGCTGCCGCCCATCGAGTCGCTGGCCGCGAACGTCAGCGTCGCCCCGGGGCTCAACGTCAGCGTCACCCCCGGCGCCACCGTCAAGTCACCCAACACCGGGTTGGCCCCCGACAGCGTCAGGTTGCTCCACAGCACCCCCTGCAGCCCCACCGTCTGATCCGACGTGTACGGCAGCGCGCCCATGTCCACGCCCCCGGCGCCCGTGGTGCGCGACGGCGAGTTCGACGTCAGCCGGTAGTTCTGCGCCGTGGCGTCCACGAAGAGCGGGTTCTGCGAGAGGTTCCCGTTCGACGTGATGGTGCCGCTGACGTACTGCACGTTGTACGAGTTCGCGTTCGCGTTGGCCGTCGGCGGCGGACCGAAGGTGCCCGAGTTGCCCCAGATGTTGGAGTTGCTGAAGTTCAGCGTCCCCAGGTTGTACCGGTAGATGCCGTAGTTGGTGTTGTGGCTGATGATGGACGACGTCACCGTCGTCGTCTGCGAGCTACCCACGTTCGTGTACAGCCCGTACCCGCCGTTGTAGCTCAGCGTGCTCCGGTCGATCGTGGTGCTCGTCCCGCCGGTCACCGCGATGCCCGTCGAGCCGTTGTTCGTCACCCGCGTCTGCGACAGGGACAGCGTGCCGCCCGTCTGGTTGACCGCCGAGTAGCTGGACGACGTGCCCGTCACGACGGAGCTGGTCAGCGAGAGATCTCCCGACGCGTGGCCCGACACGCCGCCCTGCGTGCAGCCGGAGAAGGTGACGCCGGTGACGGTGATGGTGCCCACCGAGCCCGTCCCCGACAACGTGCGCAGGCACTGCTGCGAGCCGCTCACCGTGGAGTTGGAGAACGTGAAGTTCGTCGGCGCGGCCGAGGTGCCCGTGCTGACCTCGAGGCCATTCTGGAGCTCGTCGATGACGGCATTGGCCACGGTGGCCGAAGCGCCGCTCAACACCCGCACCCCGCCCCAGGCCGCGGTGCCCGTGCCCGCGCCCGTCAGCGTGATGGGCGTGCCCGCCACGCCGATGGCCGTCAGCGTGCCCTGCACCAACAGCTCCGCCTTGCTCGCCAGGCTGCTGCCGCCCATCGAGTCGCTGGCCGCGAACGTCAGCGTCGCCCCGGGGCTCAACGTCAGCGTCACCCCCGGCGCCACCGTCAAGTCACCCAACACCGGGTTGGCCCCCGACAGCGTCAGGTTGCTCCACAGCACCCCCTGCAGCCCCACCGTCTGATCCGACGTGTACGGCAGCGCGCCCATGTCCACGCCCCCGGCGCCCGTGGTGCGCGACGGCGAGTTCGACGTCAGCCGGTAGTTCTGCGCCGTGGCGTCCACGAAGAGCGGGTTCTGCGAGAGGTTCCCGTTCGACGTGATGGTGCCGCTGACGTACTGCACGTTGTACGAGTTCGCGTTCGCGTTGGCCGTCGGCGGCGGACCGAAGGTGCCCGAGTTGCCCCAGATGTTGGAGTTGCTGAAGTTCAGCGTCCCCAGGTTGTACCGGTAGATGCCGTAGTTGGTGTTGTGGCTGATGATGGACGACGTCACCGTCGTCGTCTGCGAGCTGCCCACGTTCGTGTACAGCCCGTACCCGCCGTTGTAGCTCAGCGTGCTCCGGTCGATGGTGGTGCTCGTCCCGCCGGTCACCGCGATGCCCGTCGAGCCGTTGTTCGTCACCCGCGTCTGCGACAGGGACAGGGTGCCGCCCGTCTGGTTGACCGCCGAGTAGCTGGACGACGTGCCCGTCACGACGGATCCGGTCAGCGAGAGGTCGCCGCCCGCGTGGCCCGACACCCCGCCCTGGGTGCAACCCGAGAAGGTGGTGTTGGTGACGGTGAAGGTGCCCGTGCCGGTGCCCGACACGGTGCGCAGGCACTGCTGCGAGCCGCTCAGCGTCGAGTTGGAGAGGTTCAGCGTCGACGGCACGCTCAGCTCGAGGCCCAGCATCGTCTCGTTGATGGTCGCGTAGGAGATGGTGGCCGCGCCGCCGCCCATCACCCGGATGCCGCCCCAGGCCGCGGTGCCCGTGCCTTCCCCCGTGAAGGTGACGCCGCCGCCGGAGACGCCCGCGACGGTCAGCGTGCCGTTGACGATCAACTCCACCTTGGTCGCGTTGGCTCCGCCGCCGATGGCGTCCGACATCGCCGCCGTCACCACCGTGCCGGGCTGCACCACCAGCGTCGCGCCCGCGGGCACCGTCACGTCGCCCGTCATCGTCATGCTGCCGGCCCACGTCGTCGTCCCGGCGGGGAGCTGGCCCTGAAACGACTGGGCGAAGGACACACTGCTGATCAAGACGAGGGCGGCGGCGAACGATCGAACCATGGCGAGCCCTTTACCCCGGAGCCCGGGGACAAGCGCAAACGTTGATCCGCGCCCGTCCCCCGTCATCCTCGGTGGTTGCGGCGGCAGGCCTCGCGTGCGCATGGCCCCGGCACAACGCCACGGTTAGCATGGCCGTCCCCGCGATGACTTCCGCGCTCGTCCGCCTGAAGGAGCTCTGCGCCGAGGTCCGTCGCACGAAGAGCGTGGTGAAGGTGCTGCTGTCCGCCAACGTCGGCGCGGGCCGGACCCACACGCTGGAGCAGCTGTTCGCCCAGCAGGCGGGCGACGGCTTCACCTGCCATCGCGTGCCGCTGCGCGAGGTGCCCGGCCCCGAGGCGCTGGTTCGCGCGCTCAGCCCGGGCCTCCCGGACGATGGAGAGGGCGCGGCCCTCGTGGAGGGGCTGCTGGCCTCGCCGCGGTTGGCTGGCCATGACGCCCAGGAGCGCCGCCTCGCGTCCGAATTGCTCGCGTCGCTGCTCGGCTTCGTCGACCCCGGCCTTCAGACGGCCCCTCTCGACGCGGAGAGCCGCCGCGAGGGCGCCTTCGCAGAGCTGGGGCGCTGGCTCACCGCGGCCGGCGCCCAGGGCCCGCTGCTCATCGCCTTCGACGACATAGAGAGCGCCGACGGCGACTCGCTGGCGCTGGTGGACTTCCTCGCCAACCTCGGCGACGCCCTGCCGCTCCTCCTCGTCGTCACGTCCGACCTCGATCGCTCCTTCGCCGCGCCGACGGCCCGGGCGCGCCTCGAGGCGTGGGAGAGCGAGCCCGGCTGGCAGCACCTCACCCTGGAGGCGCTCCCGCCCGACGCGCTCCGCGAGGTGCTGAGTGCCCGAGGCCTCACTCCTGACGCGGTGGAGGCGATCATCCCCCGGGCGAAGGGGAACCCCGGCACGGCGCTGCGGCTCGCGTCCTCGTCGAGCAGCGTGGAGACGGCTTCACCCGGCGAGCTCCGCCTGGAGGAGGTGCGCGGGCTGGGAGCCGAGGCCTTCGCCCTGGCGCGCTTCCTGGCTCCGCTGGCGCACGGCGTGCCGCTGGCGGCGCTGCCCTCGGTAGAGGTGCCGCACCGCGAGGCGCTCGGCGCCCTGGAGAAGGCGGGGGTGTTGCGGCGCACGGGGAGAGGCGAGGCCGCGCGCCTCTGCTTCGTCGACTTGCGTACGCGCCTCGCGCTCGCCGCCGCGGCGCCGCCGGAAGAAGCAGCCTGGGCACGGGCAGCCGTTGCCGAGTGGGCCAGGGGTCGCCTGGAGGAGGTCGGCCCGGTGAACCTCCCACGGGTGGCGGCGCTGGTCCCCCTCGCCCTCCCTGCCCTGTCCGACGTCGACGCGTCGCTCTGGAGCGAAGCGCACGCTGCGGTGCTGGCGGTTCGAAGCCGTGTCCTCGACGCGCTGAGCGCGGCGGCGATGCTGGCGACAGGGGTGCGGCGGCTCGTCCTCCTCCGGCGCGTGGCGGATCTCCAGGTGCTGGCCGGCAGGCCCGAGCACGCGCTGGAGACGCTCAAGCCGGTGGCCCGCACGCCGCCGCCCGTGTCGTCGCTGCCGGGGACGCCCGCGGGGCGGGTGGTGTCGACCTGGCTGCGCGCGCCGCTCGATCGCTGGCACGCCCTGACACCCGACGCCGCGCTCCTCGCCGTCGACCTGACGCGCGCCGAGGCGCTCTCGCACCTGGTGAAGAAGGAGGAGACGCAGGCAGCCTTCTCAGAGCTCCAGCGCCGCCTGCCGAAGCTGTCGGGCCCGGCGGCCGCGTGGCTGTGGGTGCGGTGGGCGAAGAGCTGGTCCTGGTTCCTCTGTGAAATTCTCCGGCGGCCGCAGGACGCGCTGAAGGTCTGCGAGGCGGTGCGAGCTGCGGTGCCGGCCGAGCAACTGAAAGACAGTGAGCTGGCCCTGGGCCTGGTGCGCGCGGAGGAGGTGGCGGCGTCCAGCTTCGGGGACTTCTCGGCCGCCCGCGCGCACGTCGAAGAGCACCTGCGCCTGGCGCAGTCGCTGGGGAACTTGAGGGAAGGGTGCCTGGCCTGGAACGCCCGGGCCATCCTCCACTTCGGGCAGGGTGAGCTGGCGCAGGCGCGGCGTGCCTTCGAGAAGGCGGTGGAGCAGGCCCGGGCTGCCGGGTGGCTGCGGCGGGAAGCCATCTCCACCCACAACCTCGCGCTGGTGCTGACGGAGCTGGGCGCGTACGACGAGGCGCACGCCGCGGAGACGCGCAAAGCGAAGCAGTCGGTGGCGATCGGCAACCAGGCCGGGGCCGCGGAGGCTCCCGCGGTGCTCGCCGGCGTGGCGCTGGGCCGCCGCGATCTCGGGGCGGCGGAAGCGGCCATCACCCAGGCCTACAAGGCGGCGGAGACGAACGGCTGGGCGGTGCTGCTGGCGTGGGCGCGGGTGCTGTCGGCGCGCCTGCGGGTGCTCAAGTACCTCCAGCGGCGCGACAGCCTCGAGCTCACGCGCGCGCGCAACGACTTCCTCGCCGCGCTGGAGACGCTGGAAGAGCAGTCCACCGCGTGGAGCGAGGAGCTCGACCCCGGCGAGGTGTACGCGCTCTACGCGGCGGTGCAGCGGCTGTCGGGGCAGGAGGCCGCCGCGAAGGAGACGCTGGCCCGGGCGGAGCGGCTGTTGCCGAAGGAGAACGAGGTGTCGCGCCGCGCCCTCGCCGTGGGGCGTGCCTACGTCGAAGGCGCCGAGCTGTCCGAGGCGCTCAGCTGGTTCGCGGTGCGCGGGTACGTGCGGCTGGTCGATGGGTGGCGCACGCTTGCCGGGTAAGGCCATTCGAGGCGCGATGTGCTAGTCAAGCCGCGTGCCCGTTCCACGCGCGCCGGCCTACCTCCTGTCCCTCCTGAGCCGGCAATGGCTCCTGACGGGGGAGAAGTTCGCCACGCGCTACCCGCACCAGTGGCTCGTCTGGGAGCCCGGCGAGTGGACCGGCCCGGCGAAGGGTGAGGACGTCAGCATGGCCACGACGCGGCTCCCGTCCCATCGCCCGCCGGATCGCCCTCCGATGGGGGACGCGCTGTGCTTCGAGCTCAAGCCCGTCGAAGGCCTCTCGCTCAAGCTGGGGCGGGCCGACACCAACGACATCATCCTCAACGACATGACGGTGTCGCGGGAACATCTGCGCCTCACCTTCACCCAGGGCCGGTGGTACGCCACGCCAGGGCCCGAGGCCAAGCTGACGTCCGTCGCGGGGCAGACGCTCGGTCCCGGCGGCCGGGAGAGCCTGCGAAACGGAGACTCCCTGAAGCTGGGCGGCATCACCCTCACCTTCCTCGAGAGCGCCACTTTCATGGCGCGGGTCAAGGCCAACGCGCCGAAGGCGTGAGGTCTCCAGCGTCGCCCTCCGCAGCTCAGGCACAGCCGCCGTCGACGCAGGTGCGGGACATGCAGTTGACGCACGCCCCTCCGCCCACGCCACAGCTGTTCTTCGCCGTGCCGCCCTCACAGCGGTTGTTCGCGCAGCAGCCCGGGCAGCTCGTCGAGTCGCAGACACACGCCCCACCGCTGCAGCGCTGACCGGCGAGGCAGGGCTGGCCCATTCCGCACGCGCACTGGCCGTTGGTGCAGCGATCGGCCCGCAGCGCGTCGCAGACCACGCACGCGCTTCCCTGGATGCCACAGGAGGTGACGCCGCTGGCGTGGCAGCCCGTCGCGTCGCAGCAGCCTCCGGCGCAGGTGGTGGCGTTGCACGCGCCGACGAGACAGACACCGCCATCACATCCGGCAGAGCCGCACGACATGCACGCGGCGCCGCCAGAGCCGCACTGCATCGCCGACGTGCCCTCGAGGCACCGCCCGTTGGCCGTGCAGCAGCCCGCACACGTCGCGGGCGAGCAGATGCACGCGCCCTGCGAGCACTGCTCTCCCGCCTTGCACGGGGGCCCGCCTCCACAGCGGCAGGCGCCGGCCGAGGAGCAGCCGTCCGCCAGCAGGGGATCGCACCGGCCGCACAGCCCGCCGGGCACGCCGCAGTAGTCGACGGACAGCGCGTGACAGGCGACGCCGTCGCAGCAGCCGCCGTCGCAAGTGGCGCAGACGCTGCCCTGGCAGACGCCGCCGGGCTGGCAGGTGCCTCCGTCGCACGACGCACAGGCGACCCCGAGGGTGCCGCAGGCGTCGCCCGCGTCTCCTGGCAGGCACACGGAGCCCTGGCAGCACCCGTCCGGGCAGTTGGCCATGCCGCAGCCGCCGGTGCACACGCCCGCGTCACAGCCGCCAGAGCCACAGTCGAGGCAGGCCATGCCGCCCGTCCCACACGCGGAGACGTCGGCGCCCGGGAGACACACGCCGCTCCGGCAGCAGCCGCCGGGGCACGTCGCCGGGCTGCAGCCCCCGAAGCAGGTGCCGCCATCGCAGGTGCCAACGCCGCAGGAGACGCAGGTGAGGCCCCCGACGCCGCACTGGGTCATCTCTCCGCCGGGGAAGCACAGCCCTCCCTGGCAGCAGCCGCTGGGACACGACGCTGGGCTGCACGCGGCGACGCACACCCCGGCGTTGCAGATGCCGTTGAGGCCGCAGTCGACGCAGGACAGCCCGCCGCTGCCGCACCTGGTGCGCTCCGTGCCCGCGACGCAGGCGCCGCCGGCGCAGCACCCGGTCGGGCAGGACGCCGGGCTGCACGAGGCGGTGCACATTCCCCCGGCGCACACGCCCGCGCCGCAGTCGACGCACAGGACTCCGCCCGTCCCGCACGCCGTCCCCGCGTCGCCGGGCAAGCACTGGCCGCCGCTGCAGCAGCCCGTCGGACACGTCCCGGCGTTGCACCCGCCCACGCACGCGCCGCCGTCGCACGTCGCCCCCTGGGTGCATGCGTCGTTGAGGCCGCAGCGGCACCGGCCCTCAGCGCAGGTGTCGGCCACCGAAGGATCGCACGTCGCGCACATCGCGCTCCCCACCCCGCAGCCCGAGAGCTCGTCTCCCGCGCGGCAGCTCGTCCCCTCGCAGCACCCGGGGCAGGGCCCACAGCCACCGTCGGAAGGCCACGCGCCCAGGGTGACGATGACCTCCCGCTGACGCCCCAACTCCACCAGCACGTCCTCGCGCCCGCCGGCGACGGCCACGCCCTGGCTCAAGCCCTCCACCACCACCGTCACGGTACGCCCGGCCAGCGCATCGGGCAGGAGGACGCGGACCGAGGAGTCATCGGCGACGGGGGCGGGGGGCTCCGGGCGCAGCGTGGGGCCGAATACCGGCGTCGCACCGTCCAGCCCCGTGTAGCGGAGTTGATCGAGCAGCAGCCCCTGGATGCGCACGCGCACCATCAGCGCCGTGCCGTGCGAAGTGGACGGATCGCGGCACGCGGCGACGGCCAGGCCCAGCATGCACCCGACGAGGAACGCTCGCTGGAGGTGGCGGCCAGTCATCGCGCGTTGATGTCCTGGAAGGTGGTGGGCTCGGACCGGGGGATGGTGGCGAGGAGGATGGCTGTGGTGGTGCCGGCGGCGACGACGCCCACGCCAGTCCAGAACCACCACGTCTTGTACGCGGGCTTCGGGGGCGCCTTCGGCGGCGCGGCGGCGATGGCGGCCTGAAGCTCGAGCTCCTTGAGGCGCGCCTCCTCAGCGCGGCGGGCTTCTTCCTGGCGCGCGGCCTCACGCTCCCTCTCGATGCGCGCGGCCTCCGCGCGGGCCTGCTCGAGCTCCAGGGCCTGCTTCTGCTCGGCCTCGGCCTTCGCGCGGGCCTCCGCTTCGGCGAGCTCCTTCTCGAGCTTCGCCACCACCTCTCGGGTGGCCTTGGCCTGCGCGTCGGGTGGATCCGACTCGAGGTACTGCTTGTAGTAGTGCAGCGCCTGTTCGGAGTGCCCCAGCTGCCGGTGACACTGGCCGAGGTTGAAGAGGAGACCGGGCGCCTGTTTCAGCCTCCAGGCCTCCTCGTAGTGCGCGAGCGCCTCTTCGAAACGCCCCAACTCGTACGCCGTCTTCCCGGCCTGCGCGGCGGCCTTCGCGTCGGGCTTCTTCGCGGAGGACTTCTTCGCAGGCGCCTTCTTCCCCGCGGCCTGAGCGACGTGGGTGGGGACGAGGAGCATCGCCAGGCCGAGCGAGAGCGCTTCAATCCGCGAACGGGTCGAGCACGCCATCGCGCACCACCTTTGCTTTCGTCCTTCGCTTGAGAGTGACTTCGAACGCACCATTGCCATCGAGCGGCACGCTCTTCTTGAGGGCCTCGAAGTCCGGCAGCTCGAAGCGCAGCAGCAAGGGCTCGGCGGCCCTGTTCAGCTTCAGCGTCACCGGCGTCTTTCCCAGCACCTCGCCGGTGTCGTCCCGGCGCACCGTGGCCCCCGCGGGCGACGTCGTCAGCGCGATGGAGACGTGCTCGGGGAGCTGCGCTGGCACGGCCACGGCCGGCCCGGGGACCTGCACGACGACGGGCGCGACGGAAGCAGGCTCGGGCCTCGTCAGCGCGAAGAGGCCCAGCCCCAACCCCAGCACCAGCACGGCGAGCGCGGCGAGGAGGAGCCCCCGTCCGGCCTTCGGTGGGTTGAGCTCCTGGGCCAATGAGTCGCTGGAGATGCCCAGGCGCGAGAGGACCTCGCCCATGGAGGCCGGGCGCTCGTCCGGGTTCTTCGCCAGGCACGCCAGGGTCAGCTCCCTGAGCGCCTCGGGAATCGGCTCGCCCGCTGGAGTCTTCTCGGGCAAGGGTGGCGGCGGCCTGCTGACGATGTCCGCGGAGAGCCGCTCGAAGGTGGTCGCCTCGAAGGGCGTGCGGCCGGCCAGCATCTCGTAGAGGATGGTGCCGAGCGCGTAGATGTCGGCGCGGTGATCCACCTCGAGGCCCGCCGCCTGCTCGGGCGCCATGTACCGCGGCGTGCCGATGATGAAGCCGTGCTCGGAGTCCCAGGTGGAGGCGTCTTGCGCCGCCAGCAGCTTCGCCACGCCGAAGTCGAGCACCTTCACGTACTCGGTTTCTTCCCCGCGCTTCGCGAGGAAGACGTTGTCGGGCTTCACGTCGCGGTGCACCACGCCCACCTGGTGCGCGGCCCCCAGAGCGCTCGCCATCTGCCGGCAGATCCGCTTCGTCGTCGCCAGCGTCAGCCCGCCGCGCGCGAGCCGGCCGGCCAGGGTCTCTCCCTCGAGCAGCTCCATCACGCAGTACACGCGCTCGGGGATCAGCTCCTCGATGAAGTCGTGCACCTCGACGATGTGGTGGTGGTTGATCTCGTTGACGGTGCGCGCCTCCTGAAGAAAGCGCTGTACCAGCGATTGATCTCGGATGTGCCGGTCGTGCAGCACCTTGAGCGCCACCGCGCGGTTGAGCCGCACATGCCGCCCGAGGAAGACCTTCCCCATCGCGCCTTCACCCAGGAGCTTCTCCAGCCGGTAGCTGCCCACCACCTCGCCGACGGACGTGTCCACCGCCGGGACGGCTTCGTCACCTGTCAGGCTGGCGCTCACGTCGGACACTCGGACTCCCATGAGACCCTTCAGCCCGTCCTCTTGCAAGGCACTCCTACAGTGGGAATGAACTCTGGCGTCGGGTGTCTCTCGTCTTAGGCTGGCGCTTGTGACAGTCTCTTCTGCCCTTTTCCTCGTGGTGTTCTGCGCCTCTGACGGAGGTGTCGCGGAAGCCCCGGGTCTCCAGAAACCCGTCAAGAGCGTCGTGAAGCGCCCGCTGGCGCGCCCGGTGGACGAGGCACGGGTGGAGCGGGTGCTGGCGTCGCTGGACACCCGGGCCCGCGCGGCGCAGTTGCTCTGCGCATACCCGCAGGTGAGCCGCACGTCACCGGTGGAGGTCGGCTGCGTGCTCTTCGTGGGCAACTCGCTCAGGAACCTGGAGAAGGCGAAGGAGCGGATCGACTCGAGCCTCGCGCGCGCGCGAATTCCTCCCTTCTTCGCGGTGGACATGGAGGGCGGCCCGTCGAACCGGATGAAGAACGCGCGGGGCCTCTCGGAGCTGCCGCCGGCGCGGGAGATGGCGAAGCTGGACGACGCGGACGTGCGCCGCTGGGGCCGCAAGGTGGGCGAGGCGATGCAGGCGATCGGCCTCAACCTGAACCTCGCGCCGGTGCTGGACGTGTCCTCGAAAGGCCACATGGAGCGCAACGGGCGCAGCTTCTCGGGCGAGGCCGACGTGGTGGTGCAGAAGGCGACGGCGTACAGCCGCGGGCTGCTCGAGGCGGGCGTGGTGCCCATCGGCAAGCACTTCCCCGGCTACGGGGACACCGACGGCGACAGCGATCACGCGCTGGTGGTGAGCGACACGCCGAAGCAGCTGATCCTCAACCAGGTGGACGTCTTCCACCGCGCGCGCGAGGTCCTCGGCGGGGTGATGCTGACCAACGTGGCCTACGCCTCCATCGATGCGAAGCCGGCCATCCTCTCGAAGGAGCTGGTGGCCATGGTGCACGAGCGCGACTGGATCGCCGTGACGGACGACATCTCCATTCAGCTGCTCGCGGACACCGTGCACGGCACCACCGAGGACGTCCTCATCGCCAGCTTCCGTGCGGGGAACGATCTCATCCTCACCACCGCGCCGCCCGACTGGGACAAGGGCATCGACTACATCGGGCTGCTCACCAGGCACGTGGAGCAACACCCAGACGACGCCAAACTGCTCGAGGCGTCGTGCCGGCGGGTGCTGCGCCTGAAGGACCGCATGGGCCTCCTCGACGGATTGTGAGGCCATGACGCACTGCGCGACGCGCCGGCGCTTGCCTTCCGTCAACCTTGTTGCGAAGGACTGAAGGCGCATGGACACGACGCGCGACCTCCCTCCGCACCTGCAACGGTACGTGGTGGGGCAGGACTACGACTCGTACACGCCGCGTGATCAAGCGGTGTGGCGGCACATCTTGAAGCGGCTCAAGAGCCACCTCGAGACGCGCGCGCACGCCATCTACTTGAAGGGGCTCGAGGCCACCGGCATCGACCCCGAGGCGATCCCGCGGCTGGAGACGATGAACGAGAAGCTGGGTCGCCTCGGCTGGCGCTGCGTGGGCGTGCGCGGCTTCATCCCTCCCGCGATCTTCACCGAGCTGCAGGCGCGCGGAGTTCTCGCCATCGCCGCCGACATCCGAAGCCACGAGCACATCGCCTACACCCCCGCGCCGGACATCGTGCACGAGTCGGCCGGCCACGCGCCCATCATCGCGGACCAGGCGTACGCCGAGTACCTGAAGGCCTGCGGCGAGGTGGGCTTCAAGGCCATCGCCTCGGCGGAAGACCGGGCGCTCTTCGAGGCGATCCGCAACCTCTCGGTGGTGAAGGAAGATCCCCACGCGACGGCTGACGACGTGGCCCACGCGCAGATCCGCATCGACGCGGCGACGCGCAGCGTGCGCTACGTGTCCGAGTCCACCAAGGCCAGCCGGCTCTATTGGTGGACCGCGGAGTACGGCCTCGTCGGGAGCCTGGAGCAGCCGAAGATCTACGGCGCGGGGCTGCTCTCCTCCATCGGCGAGGCGGAGCACTGCCTGAAGCCCGAGGTGCGCAAGGTGCCGCTGTCGGTGGAGTGCACCGACACGCCGTACGACATCACCCGCATGCAGCCGCAGCTCTTCGTGGCGAAGGACTTCCGGCACTTGAACGACGTGCTGCGCGACTTCAAGCAGTCGCTCGCGTACGTGCGCGGCGGCGACTACGGGCTGGACGAGGCGCTGCGGAGCCGCGCCGTGAATCACCTGGTGCTGCGGAAGAAGGACGGCTCGACGCTGGAGGTGACGGGCGAGGTGCGCGAGGTGCACACCGCCGGGCGCGACACCGGCCCCGGCCTCACCGCGTGCGTGGTGGAGCTGTCCGGCCCGGTGATGATCTCCAGGAACTTCCAGTGCACCGAGCGCCCGCGGCGCATCGACGCGGTGGTGCTCATCGGCAGCGAGCGCCTCCCGCCGCGCGGCCGCTTCGCCATGCGCCTGCCGTCGGGCATCGAGGCGTCGGGGACGGTGGTGGAAGGCCACGAGGTGGTCGACTTCCGGGTGTGGTTCCACGGCCGGCAATTGCCGGTGCCGACGTGGGCGTACGTGGCGGTGGCCGAGGCGATCCCCTCGGTGGCGGGTGGCCCGGCCGATCCCCAGCAGTGGGACCGCGACTTCGGAACGCTGGACGCCTTCTCCGCGGGCCACGAGGAAGAGCAGGCCCGGCAGAACAAGGCCAACGAGTTGCCGGCCGGCCTCGCCGCGCTCTACCGCGAGGTGCGGACGATGCGCGAAAGCAAGAAGGTCGACGCGCG
The DNA here is from genome assembly GCA_040752975.1 of Myxococcota bacterium. Taxonomy (GTDB): domain Bacteria; phylum Myxococcota; class Myxococcia; order Myxococcales; family Myxococcaceae; genus JADLDB01. The sequence continues at coordinate 7,670 of JBFMHF010000061.1, read as the reverse complement.
CCGCCTGCAGGAGCTGCTCGAGGCCTCGAAGCGCTTCGGGGAGGAGCCGCTCCTGCGCGAGGAGATTGAAGAGCTCCTCACCCGCAACTGACGGGCCTCAGAACGCCGCGCGCATCCACACCGCGCGGGCCAGGGGCAGCGTGCGCTCGCCCACCGTCTGCGTGCCGGCCATCACCGCCACCGCCTCGACGCGGGTGCCGTTGCCGAAGTCGCCGCCCCACGCGCGCTTCGGGGGGATGAAGAGGTAGAGCTGCCGCTCGCCCACCTGGATGACGCCGATGTTGGTCGTCATTCCCTCGGCGACGATGCCCTCGATCAACACCGCCTGGCCGTCCAGGGCCTCGGGCGTGTCGAGGCGAATCAGGTCCTTCGAGTTGGGCGCAAACTTGAGCTTCGGCGCGTACGCGGACACCGCTTCCTCGAAGCTGCCCACGTTGCTGCCCGGCGCGAAGGCTCCGGGCGCCCCCGTCTCCCTGCGCCGCGAGAGCTCTGCGTCGACTTCGCGGATCGGCTGAGCCACCGCGTCGCCCCGCACCACCCGGCACTGGCGCAACCGCTCCGCGCGCGCGAGGAGCTCTCCCTCGCCCATCATCTCCAGCTTCTTGACGCCCTCGCGCTCCAGCAGCGCGCACGCCCCGAAGCCCCACAGGCGCTGCTGGGCTTCCTCGTCGAGAAAGAGCTCCACGGCGCCGAGCGAGATGCCTTCGGGCGCCCCCGACAGCTCCGCGGCCTGGAAGTCCACCGCGCCGTCGACCGCCGCCTTCGCCGCCACCGGGCCCTTCGGCCCCACGAGCGTCACCGGGCCCGCCGCGGGACGGTCGTTGCAGCGCGCGTCCTTCTGGCTCACCACCTGCTCCACCTTCGCCGTCTCCGTCTCCACGCCCGAGCGCAGGTAGCCGATGGCGCCCACGGCCAGCGCGGGCAGCCCGATGAGCAGCGTCACCAACGCGGCGCTCTGCACGTACTGCTGCGTCGAGGGCCCGTAGCGCCCGGCCTCGTCGATGTACGAGACGTTCGGCACGCTGGAGACCGCGAAGGACACGCCGTACAGCACGCCCGCCGCCAGCACGTTGGCGATGCCCGTGGCCAGGGCCGGCCCCGCGGCCCGCGAGGTGCGCTCGGTGATCCGCTCCTCCGCATACTCCTCCACCGTCTCCGCGCGGCAGGTGTCGAAGCCCACCAGCGTCAGCTTCAGCGCGGGCCAGTCGACGCGGACATCCACCTGCGTGCCGCCCGCCACCACCTGCGGCCGCGAGTAGGTGCGCAAGAGCGGCCCGCGCTCGGTGCGGGTGGTGGTGTCGATGGGCGCACAGCCCGCCAGGCACGTCGCGAGGAGCAGCGTGAGTGCGCGCTTCATCTCTTGCCCTCCACCGCTTCCTTCACCTTCTTGATGCCGGTGGCGACCGAGTCCTTCGCCGCCGACTTCTGCGAGCCGTGCACCAGGAACGCCGGAATGCTGCCGCCGGGATCGGCGAAGAGTGTGTAGGTGAGACGCGACCCGCCCTTCTCGAGGGGCTCGAAGCGCCAGCTGCCCCACAGCTTGTCCATGCGCACGAAGCCATCGGGCTTCACCGGGGCGACGTCGTTGCTCACCCAGAAACGGATGCGGCAGACACCGTCAGGATCCCGGTAGCGGCGCACGGTGAGCGCGTAGTCGCGATTGGAGACGACGGGCTGCTCGAGCTGATCGTAGACGATGCGATCGTCCGGCGTGTCCTTGAGGACCTTGTGCAGCTTCACCCCGGGGTGATCGGTCCCCTTCGTGCCCCACTCGTAGATGTGCTCGCACAGCGCCGCGACGGGGAGCGCCGTCTCGGTGACCACGCGGTACTCCCAGAACTTCGAGTCCTTGATGGCGCGGCCCTGCAGGGTGAGGCCGCCGGACTTCTCCAGCTCCTGGAAGGCGTCGGCGTTGTCGAAGACGCCGGCGGGCTGGGCCAGTACGAGCAGCACGAGCGCGGTCATGGCGCTTCCCCGTTGAGGAACTTCGTCATGTCCGGGCAGGTGGCGAACATCTCGTCGACGTCGGGGCACGGCGCCTTGACGTAGGTGGACGCGGAGATGCGCACCAGCGGGCGCCGGCACTGCAGCACGCGCGGGCGATCGGGCGAGGTGAAGGCGAACTCTTCGTTGTTGCAGCCGGTGCGGGTGAGGAGCTCCGTCTCGCAGCCCTCGTCCTGCACGTTGAGCGCGCTCTTCGTGCTGGCGCAGACGGGGCCCAGGCACAGGCGGGTGATGATGTCGCGGCAGAGGGCGACGTCGGGCGCGGGCGGGCCGTAGCAGCCGGCGGCGAAGAGGCCGGCGGTGAAGCAGACGGCTGCGGCGACGACGAGGTGGCGGATCACCAGTGGTACCCGAACGAGACGATCGGCAGCGCGATGACGTTGGCCAGGTAGAAGATCCCGACCCAGTCGCTCGAGCGCGTACCACCGTTGATGGCCGCGCCGAAGATGGGCACCTTGATGCCCAGGGTGAAGCCGCTCCAGTGGAGCAGACGGAAGCCGATGCCCACCCCGAGCCCCACGAAGGCCTGCTTGCTGTAGCCGCCAAACTGGTCGTACGTGGTGCGCCACCCCGGGTTCGCCACGCCGAAGACGTCGAGCACCCACATCGACTCGTCCGGCGGCGAGAGCGGGAAGCTGTAGCCCGAGCCCAGGGCCGTCGCCCCCAGCTCGCCGTTGGTGACGAGCGGCACGCCCATGTTCCCGGCGAAGAAGGTGTAGCTGCGCCGGACGTGGAGATCGAGCGCGATGAGGCCGATGTTCACCCCCGCGTGCACGCCGAAGTGGATCTGGTCGGCGATGTTCACCGGAGGAAACAGCGGCGCCTTCTCCGTGGGCGGCACGGCGACGGGCGCGACCGCGGGAGGCGGAACCTCGGCTGGCCCATCTCCGGAAGCGGGCGACGCATCAGGGATCGGCTGCAGCGGCGCCGGCGGCGCATCAGGCACGGGCTGCACGGCCGCGGGCGACGGCCCCGGCTGTGCCCAGGCGAGGCTCGCCAGACAAGCCCACAGCGCGACCCAACGCCCCGCTCCGCTCATCGTCCTGCTCCTCCCTTCGTGGCCACCTGCGACGGTAGCCGAGAGGCGGTTGCGAGTCTCCCAGCCGTTCCGCAGGCCCGCGCCCTGGGCTATGCGCGGCTCCATGGCCTGGGTGTCCCTCACCGTCGACGTCGTCGAGCCCGACAGCGAGCTCGTGCAGTCCACCCTCTACGACTTCGGCGCCGCGGGCCTGGAGATCCGCGACTCGCAGAACCCCGTCATGCCCCAGGTGCGCAAGCCCGCCCCGGGCGACGCCATCGTCATCGGCTACTTCGAGGAGCGCGCCGACGCCGAGGCGGCGAAGGCCGACGTGCTGTCCCGCTTCCCCGGCGCCCGCGCGGCCCTGGAGGACGTCGTGGAGCGCGACTGGAGCGTCGCCTGGAGAGATCAGATCAAGTCCGTCACCGTCGGCCGCCTGTGGGTCGGCCCGCCGTGGGAGAAGGCGTCCGCGCCGAAGGACAAGGTGTGCCTCTTCATCGAGCCCAAGATGGCCTTCGGCACCGGCGATCACCCCACCACGTCCCTCTGCCTCGCCGCGGTCGACGACTTCCTGCAGGGCCACCCGGGCGCCACCGTGCTGGACGTGGGCACCGGCACCGGCGTGCTGGCCTTCGCGGCGAAGAAGCTGGGCGCCGGCCACACCGTGGCCGTGGACAACGACGCCGTGGCCGTCGAGCTGGCGAAGGAGTGCGCGCAGGAGAACGGCATCGAGGGCGTCGAGCTGTCGACGAAGACGCTGCCCGCCATCGACGGCGCGTTCGACCTCGTGCTGGCCAACATCCTCGCCAACACCCTCATCGAGCTGGCGCCCCTCCTCGCGCCGAAGGTGAAGCAGCGCCTGGTGCTGGCCGGCGTGCTGGTGCCCCAGGCCGAGGAGGTGAAGGCCGCCTTCGCGAAGCTGGGCCTCACCCACCTCAAGGACGTGGTGCAGGGCGAGTGGATCCGCATCGACTTCGGGCGGAGCAGCGCGACGTGAATCGCCTCCTCGTGCCGGGCGCGGCGGAAGGGACGCTGACGGTCGACGGGCCGCGCTTCCACTACCTGGCGCGCGTGCTGCGCCTTACGGCCGGTGACGCGCTGGAGGTCTTCGATGGTACCGGCCGGGCTTTCGACGCGCGCGTCACCGCCGTCGCTGAGGCGAGCGCCAGCCTTGCGCTGGGGCCTTCGCGCGCCGCGCCCCTCCCCCGCGCCCTCACCGTGGTGCAGGGCCTGCCCAAGGGCGACAAGCTGGAGTGGGTGCTGCAGAAAGGCACCGAGCTGGGTGTCAGCGCCTTCGTCCCCGCCGCCTGCGCCCGCAGCGTTGTGAAGCTGGACGCGAAGGCCGCCGCGTCGCGCGTCGAGCGCTGGCGGAGAATCGTCGAGGAAGCCGCCCGCCAGTGCGGCCGCGCCGACGTGCCGCCCGTCACGCCTCCTGCCCCGCTGCTCGACGCCGTCGCGGGCCTGCCCGACGCGCCCGCCGTCTTCGTCCTCGACGAGGCCGAGCGCGCCGTGTCCCTGTCCCACGCCTTCGCGCCCCTGCGCGACGCCCGCCGTCCCCTGGCCCTCGTCGTCGGCCCCGAAGGCGGCCTCGAGCGCGCCGAGGTGGACGCCCTCCTCACCCGCGGCGCCGTCCCGGTGTCGCTGGGCCGCCTCATCCTCCGCACCGAGACCGCTGCCCTCGCCGCCGTTTCCGTCCTCCGCCACCTCGATGGCGAGCTGGGCTGAATCTTCGCGCAGGTAGGACAAGGTAGGTTTTCTTGATCGCCGTCGAGACTCGTCGTCTCATGGCCTTCGTGAGTCAGGATCCGAAGAAGCCGTTTGACGCGCCGCCCGGCCACACGCCGGAGCTGCTCCAGAAGGAAATCCCGCTCGATCGCCGCAACCGGCGCGTGCCCACCTTCGAGGAGCTGCAGGCGCAGGCGCCGACGGATCCGCTGCGCCCCGCCATCGCGCGGCCCGCCCCGCCCGGCCTGCGCCCGCACCCCATCCCCAACGCCACGGTGCCCGCCTCGCCGCGCGCCATCGACAACGGCCCGACCGCGCCGCTCGCCATCCCCCGCGCGGCCGCCGCGTCCAGGCCAGCGCCGCCTGCGCCGGGGAGAGCGCCCCTGGCGGGGGATGATCACACCGGCGTGCTGCCCCCGCGCACCTCAGCCCCGACGGAGACAGCGCGCACCCTCCCGCCTTCGCCCGCGGAGTGGGCCCGCATGCGCGGCCAGTCGCCCGGCCCGCTCCCGCAGGTGACCGCGGGCGTGCCCAGCCTCGGCGCCAGCATCCCGCCAGGGCAGCAGTCCCCGCATCGCGCCCCCGCGCCCGCACCCGTCGAGGCCCCCGTGTATTCGCACGCCACGACGCGGCCGACGCCCGAGCCGGCGCACGAGCCGACGACGCAGCCCGGCGCCCGGCCGCCTCCTCCCGCGGCGTCGCCGCACCGGCCCGCGAGCCCGTCCTTCCGCAGCCTGCCCAACGTCCTCCCGCCCGAGATGCTCGTCACCCAGCCCGGCATGCCCGGCCCCTTCGCCGACAAGAAGCGGGTCGCGTTTCAGCCGCGCGCCACGCCCGATCGCCCGCCAGAGCTCGACGACGCGCCGCCGCCCTCCCCGGCTCCCGCAGCTGAGCAGAGCGGTCCGTCGCTCGCTGACTACGCCGCGCTGGTGAATCCGCGCACCCGGCCCGGTGACGTGCTCGCCACGCCCGCCCCCGTGTGGCGGCGCATCGCCGCCTGGCTCGTCGACGTGTCCCTGGTGGGAGGTGCCGTCTTCGGGATGATCGCCCTCGCCGCGCAGGCGATCGCCGGTGGGCTGACGCCTGACAAGCTGCCCGCCATCGTCCTGCCGGCAGCGCTCCTCGGTGGGTTGCTCGCCTTCGTCTACGCGGTGCTGTTCGCCTTCGTGTGGGGAGGGCGCACCCCCGGCCGGAGGCTGTTGGGGCTCCACCTGGTGGACGACTCGGGCCACGCCCCCTCGCCCACCCGCGCGCTGGTGCGCGGCCTGTTGTCACTGGTCAGCTTCGGGCTCTTCCTCGCGGGCTTCTGGGTGGCGCTCTTCGACCGCCGCGGCCAGACGCTGCACGACAAGCTGTCCAGCACCTTCGTGGTGCGGCTGCACGACGCGTGATCGTTTGCTCGCACGGGGCAGAGCAAGAGGTAGGCTCCACCGCGGCTGACTTCACCGCTTCACGACGAGCTTGAGGGGAACGGGCCGGGGGCCCTCTTTGGATGCCGCAGCGCCTCGCACAACACCTCATCGCTCGCGGCCTGTTGCCGGCGCGCGTCGTCGACGAAGCGCTCAAGCGCCTCGCGAAGGACGGCGGCACGCTGGACACCGTGCTGCTGGAGATGGGTGCCATCTCCGAGGCGGGCGTGCTGCAGGCGATCGCCGACGTGTCCGGGCAGCGGCTGGTGAACCTGGCCGACTTCGAGCCCAATACGGAGGCCAGCCCGCTGATGCCCTTCAAGATGGCGCGGCAGCTCAACTGCGTCCCGCTGTCCCTGGACGGCAACGCGCTGCACGTGGCGTGCGCCTACCCGCTGTCCCACGGGCAGCTCAAAGACGTGGGCTTCCTCCTCGGGCGCAAGCTGGAGCTCTGGGTGGCGCTCGAGCCCCGCATCCGCGACTGGCAGGCGGTGCTGTACGGCGGCCCGCTGGACTACCGCTACGCGAAGCTGCTCTCGACTCTGGATCCCTCGCGGCCGAAGCCGAAGCCGCCCACCGCGCTGCCGGGGGCGGAGACGGAGTCGATGGACGCCGAGGTCCTCGAGCGGATCGCCCGCGGCATCGTCGAGGAGCCGGTGCTGCTGTCCCGGCCCAAGCGGCCCGCGGCGGCCAGGAAGAAGAAGAAGGCCGTCATCATCGAGCCCGCGGTGGAAGCCATCGTCGAGGCTGAGCCGCTGCCGGACGAGGTGGGCAACGTGCTGCTCCTGGGCGAAGAAGACGAAGAGCCCAAGACCAGCGTGCTGGAGCCGACGGCCTACGCGCGGTACGCGAAGTCCGGCCAGCCACACGAGGACTCGGGCGTCGGAAAGGCGCTCGGCGAGGCCGACTCGACGCGGGTGCTGGACATCTCCGGCTACTCGAACTTCGCGCGGCAGGTGACGCACTCGGTGCACGAAGGGCCGCCCTCGCCGTCGGCGCCGCCGCCTCCCCCGCCGCGCATCTCCTTCCCGGGCGGTGTGCTGCCGCCGCGCAAGTCCAGCGACTCCAGCCCCCCCGTGAAGGCGCGCGAGCCCGAGTGGGTGCAGCCGGCCTCTGCCCCGCGCCCTGCGCCGGCCCGCGCCTCGCCCGCGCCGCCCGCCCCCGCCGCGCCTGCGCCGAAGGCGGGGCCGCCCGTCCCACCGCCTGACGCGCCCCAGCGCGAGACGCTCTCCGACGAGACCGACTTCTCCGACGTCAACGCCGACGTGCAGCGCGCGCCCGTCCCGCCCGCGCGCCCTTCCGCGCCCGTCCCGTCCCCGACGCCCGTGGTGCCCTCGCGCGTGCCGAAGGACGCCCGCCCTTCTTCTCCCGTCATCACCGCCGCTGCGCCTCAGCCGGTGCCTCCGAGCACCGCGCCCACGCAGCCGGCCGTGTCCGCGGTGGCCCCCGCACGCGCCCCGGCGCCGGCCCGACTGGAGACGCCGGGGTGGCCCTCTCGCGAGGGCGCGCCTCCC
>JBFMHF010000060.1:0-38903 GCA_040752975.1 Myxococcota bacterium | reverse complement strand
CACCTTGCCGGCGGCCTTCTTTGCGGCCTTCTTTGCCGCCTTCTTCGCCTTCTTTGCGGCCTTCGCCTTCTTGCTGGCCAACTCTGTCTCCTTTGGCCACCCTCTGAATGGGCGGCAGGACGGCAGGGAACGGGGCGGCTTAGGCCGTACCCTCCACGTTTGTCAATCCAAATCCTTGCAATTCCTATTGGTTTTCGGGAGTGAAGGCGGCAGGAGGCAGCCCATGGCGATGCTGAGCGTCGAGGAAGCGGAGGCGCGGGTGCTGGGGTTGTGCGAGCCGCTGCCAGCGGAAGCGGTGGCCATCGACGAGGCCATCGATCGCGCGCTGGCCGAGGACGTGCGCGCGGTGCGGACGCTCCCACCCTGGGACAACTCGGCGATGGACGGCTACGCCCTGCGCCACGGCGATCTCGCCACCACCCTCGAGCTGAGAGTGGTGGAGACCATCTTCGCGGGCCAGTCGCCAGCCAGGGCGCTCGGGCCGGGCGAGTGCGCGCGCATCATGACGGGGGCGCCGCTTCCGCCAGGCGCGGACACGGTGGTGATGCAGGAGAAGACGACCGCCGGGGACGGCGCGGTGCGGATCGACGAAGCGCCGGCGAAGGGCGCGAACGTCCGCCTGCGAGGAGAAGACGTGCACGCGGGCGCCCTGCTCTTCCCCGCTGGGACAGGAGTGGGACTGGCGGAGGCGGGGGCGCTGTGGGCCCAGGGCCTGACGCACGTGAAGGTGCACGCGCGGCCACGCGTGGCGATCGCGGCCAGCGGAGACGAGCTGGCGCCAGTGGGGACGCCCCCGGGGGACAAGCTGGTGGACTCGAACTCGCCGGTGATCGCCGCCGCCGTGCGTCGCGCGGGAGGACTTCCTTCCCTGCTGGGGCTCGCGCCCGATCGCCTCGACGCGCTGGTGTCCCGCTTCGCGCAGGGCCTCTCCTCCGACGTCTTCATCACCCTGGCCGGTGCGAGCGTCGGCGAGCGCGACTTCACCCGCGACGCCTTCGCGCAGCTGGGCGTCGAGGTGGACTTCTTCAAGGTGGCGATGAAGCCCGGCAAGCCGCTCGCGGTCGGGCGGAAGGGCCGAACACTGATCTTCGGGCTGCCGGGCAACCCCGTCTCCGCGATGGTGACGTTCGAGCGCTTCGTGCGGCCAGCGCTGAAGAAACTGCAGGGCCTGCCTCCGGGCCCGCGCGTCGTCACGGGGAAGGCGGCCGAGCCGCTCAAGGGCAGCCCGCACCTCCGCCTCTTCGTCCGCGCGCGCGTCGAACACCGGGACGGGGCGCTGTGGGCCACGCCGCTCACCTCTCAGTCGTCAGGGGCCATGTCTTCCGCCACTGGCGCGACGCACCTCATCTCGTTACCTCCGGGCACCGGGGCGGTGGCGACGGGCAGCGAAATCGAGCTGTTGGAGCTCCGCTGGTTGGAGGCGTAAGGCGTGAAACGTCCGGTGTGCAACGTCAGTAAGGGGTGGGCATCAAGAGAGGTGCCCGGGGCGGCTTGACCGGGCGCAGCGTCGGTCGCATGGTGCGGCGGACGGACGGAAACGGGAAGGTGTGAACGCGCATGTCGTCTGCTGAGCCCAAGATCCTGCCGACGCGGAAGCCTACGAATTTCCTCGAGTACTTCAGCGAGTCCACGCTGCCCACCGAGCGGGGCGAGTTCCGCATCGTCGTCTTTCACGACAAGCGCACGGGCCGCGAGCACGTGGCGATGGTGAAGGGCGACGTGAAGGGGCGGGAAGGGGTGCCGGTGCGGATCCACTCCGAGTGCCTCACCAGCGAGGTGTTTGGCAGCCTGCGGTGTGACTGCCGGGCGCAGCTCGATCGCGCGCTGGACTTCATCAACCAGCAGGGCTGCGGCGTGCTGCTCTACCTGCGGCAGGAAGGCCGGGGCATCGGGCTGGGGAACAAGATCCGCGCGTACGCGCTGCAGCAGGAACAGGGCCTCGACACGGTGGAAGCCAACCTCCGCCTGGGCTTCGCGGACGATCTCCGGCGCTACGACATCGCGGCGGAGATGCTGCGATCGCTCGACGTGCGCAGCGTCGATCTCATCACCAACAACCCGCTCAAGATCGCGGGGCTGGTCGACGAAGGTGTGCCGGTGCGGCGCAGAATTCCGTCGCGCACCCTGACGAATCCGCTTAATTTGGCCTACCTCAAGACGAAGCGCGATCGGTCTGGTCACCTGATTGAGTTCCTCAGCGAGGAAAGCTCGGAAGCCAAAGCAGGCTGACGCGAAGCGCCGCGGGAGATCTGCTGCGCCGTCACAGGTGGGCTTGTCGGTGCGCTTCTGGGGCGTGCGGGGCTCGATCCCCTCCCCTGGCCCGGAGACGGCGCGCTACGGCGGCAACACGCCCTGCGTCGAGATGCAGGCCGGCGGAGAGCGGTTGATCTTCGATCTCGGCACCGGGGTGCGCGAGCTGGGCGAGGCGGCGGACGGCCCGGTGGAGGCGCACATCTTCATCTCGCACTACCACTACGATCACCTGCAGGGGTTGCCCTTCTTCGGCCCGATCTTCAACCCGCAGAGCCGCTTCCTGGTGCGCGGCCCGACGCGGAACGGGCGCACCGTGCGCGAGGTGCTGTCCAACCAGATGCAGCAGCCCTTCTTCCCGGTGACGACGGAGGTGTTCCGCGCGCAGGTGGAATACCAGCCCTTCGAGGCCGGAGATCGTGCGCGCATCGGCGACGCGGTGGTGAGCGCCATCGAGGCCAACCACCCGGGCGGAAACCTCGCGTACCGCGTCGACTACAAGGGCCGCAGCGTGGTGTACGCGACGGACACCGAGCACGGCGATCGCGACGAGCAGCTGATCGAGTTCGCGCGCAAGGCCGACGTGCTCATCTATGACGCGATGTACACCGACGACGAGTACCTCGGGCGCAACGGCAGCCCGAAGATCGGCTGGGGGCACAGCACCTGGCAGAACGCGGTGAAGATCGCCGGCGACGCGGACGTGGACACGATGGTGATGTTCCACCACGATCCCACGCGCACCGACGAGCAGATGGACGCGCTGGTGAAGGAGGTGCGGCGCCTGCGCAAGGCGACCATCGCGGCGAAGGAAGGGCTCGTCATTCGCCTCTGAGGCCCGACGCCGGCTTGCCCAGCTCTCGGCCCATCGAGGGGTGCCGAGACGTCGAGGAGCCGGCGACGAGCGCCGCCGCGGTGTACGAATGGCGCGCGGTTTCGAGCGGCTGGCGGCGCCGCTTGTTCCCCGAGGGCTGAATCTTCTGCCGGTCGACGAGGCCTCTGCGCTGACCGCCGCGCGGGTGGAGGCCGAGGCGCAGCGAAAGGGCCGGCCCGTCGAGGTCCGCGATCTGCTCATCGCGGCGACGGCACAACGCACGGCCGGGCAGCGGCCTCGATCACCTGCGGGGACGGGGCGTCGTCGTCTCCGATCCGTTCACTGACCGGCGGACGCTGTAGGCGCCAGCGCCCGGCGGGCGGCGACCCTGAGGCCCTCCCACGGGACGCGCGCCGTGAGCTCCTCCAGGGTGACCCACTCGAAGGCGTCATGCTCCGCGGGAGAGAGGACCACCCTGCCCCCCTGCGGCGCGCGCGCTGCGAAGGCGTGCTCACGGGCGATGCGCGGCGGAGACTCGTCGCCCCAGGCGAAGGCGTGCACGTAGTCGAGCGGACGGGTGAGGAGCGTGAGGCCCGTCTCCTCGCGCACCTCGCGGACCGAGGCGTGGGCAACGGACTCCCCCTCCTCCACCCGGCCGGTGACGATCTGCCAGAACCCGCCCCGCTCCGGCACGCGGCGGAGCAGGAGCACCTTGCCGTCGTCGCGCGTCACCACACAGGAGATCGTCTTCGTGGGGTGGGCCGCCTCCCGCACGTCCGACTCGAAGACCTGCCCGAAGTGGAAGGCCACGCGCGGCTCGACGTCCTCCACGCGCACGTCCCGCCCCAGCTCGGCCGCCATCGAGGTGACGCCCGCCTCCTTGATCCCACAGGGGATGATCAGCTCGAAGTGCTCCAGCGCAGGCTGCACGTTGAGCGCGAAGCCGTGGCGCGTGTACCAGCGCGAGAGGTGCACCCCCAGCGCGCAGATCTTCCGCGGACCGCCCAGGCGGGAGGCCTCCACCCACACGCCGGGCCACTTCTCGATGCGCGTCGCGGAGATCCCGAAGTCGGCCAGCGTGCGGAGGATCACCTCCTCGAGGCTGCGCACGTACTTCCGCACGTCCTGCCGCCCCGGCCCGAGGTGGAGCAGCGGGTAGCCGACGAGCTGTCCGGGCCCGTGGTACGTGACGTCGCCGCCGCGATCCGTCTCGTGCACCGTCACCCCCGCGTCAGCGAGCCGCTCCGGCGAAGCGATGATGTTGCCGCCCTTCGCGCCCCGGCCCAGCGTCAACACGGGCGGGTGTTCGAGGAGGAGCAGCGTGTCCGTCACGGCGTTCGCCCGGCGCGCCGCCTGGAACTGACGCTGCAGCTCGAGGCCGTCGGCGTACTCGACGCGGCCGAGGCGGTGCCAGGTGACGACGTTCATCACTTTGGCTGGTACTTCCCCGGGGGAATTCGCGCAATGAGCGCCGCCAGCTCGTGCGCGCCCCGCCCCGCCCGCTCGGCGAGCTCGAGCAGCTGCGTCACGGCCTCGTCTGGGAGCGCCACCCCGCGCGCCTCCAGAAGCGCTCGCGCCAGGGCCTCCAGCGCCGGGCGATCGGGCGTGTCGAGCGGCACCACCGCGTCGACCCGAGACAGTCCCGCCCGAGAGAGGTGCTTCACGGAGTCGTGGAGGGCGGCGGTGTCGTAGACGGGCTCCTCGCCGGACTCGCTCTTCAGCATGAGGACGGGCCGGGGCACCGCGCCCCGCACGCCCACCACCGCCCGGCGCTGGGGGTGCTCGTCCAGCCAGCGCAGCAGCCGCGCCTCGTCCTGCGCGCTCAGCGGCTCGGCGAGATCGACCACCACCAGATCTCCCGCCAGCCGCTCGAAGGGAGGCTGGGCCGGCGTCCCCAGCGAGCGCAGGAGGGCCGACTTGCCGGCGCCCTCCGGGCCGACCACCAGCGCCAACTTCGGACGAGCCCGCTCCAGCCGTGCGCGCGCCGCCGCTTGCGACGGAAGCGTCCATCGCGGGGCTGGGTCCTCGATCGCCGGCGCTGGGGGCGTCGACCGGGGCGCGGGACTGGCCTCCCCCGCGAAGAGCGCCGAGCTCGTCTGGGCGCAGGCTGCGCAGATGAACGCGCCCGCGGGCCCCGCGACCAGAGGACCCACCTCCACCTTCGGCCGGCAGCAGAAGGAGCACCACGCGTCGATCGCCGGATCCGCGGGCTGCGGGCCGCGCTGCTCCACCAGCGTCCGACCGATCCGCCGCCGCGAGACGGGGGCCTCGTCTTCTTCGTCGTCGCTCAGCGCCCAGGTGCGCGGCGCGGGTGAGCCCCCCTCGTCGGTCTCTTCGCGCTCCACCTCGTCCAGCGCCGAGTCGATCAGCCCCGCCGCCGCGGGCAGCAGAGAGTCGCCGAAGCCCAGCTCGTCACCCGCCGCGACACCCGGCGCCGGGCGCACGCCCGTCACCGTGTCCTCGTCGAGGAGATCCTCCACCGACGCGCCCTCGAGCCGGCGGATCTGCCGCAACATCTGCAACGCCCGCGACGCCATGTCTCGATCGCGGTAGGCGGCCGCCGCTTCCCGCAACAGGCGGATCGCCTCGGTCTTGTCGCCCCGGATCTCCGCCTGCTGGGCCGCGCTGAGGAGCTCGCGGAAGTTCGCCATGTCGCCGCGGAGTGTAGCCGCCAGGGGGGCCGCTCGCCCGTTCCTCCGTCTCTGACAACAGGCGCTCGGCGCAGGGCCGACGGTGTCCGGCCTCGCGGATCGCGGCGAGGACCGCTCGCGACCTGGGCCGCGTCGCACCTGAGTGAGGAGACTCGGCCGCCCGCTGTGATGGCCCGCCTCTCAGGCCAACGCCGAGGGACCAGAAGGAGGTGCGCCGCCGCCCGGATCCGGGAGCCAGACCTCAGCGCCGGGGGAGCCAGAGCGGCCTTCCTCTGCGGGCGCGGTCGCCGCACCGGAGCACGCCCCGTCAGGGCGCTTGTGGACCGTCCGTCGACGCGGCATGTCAGCCGCCACCGTGTTCGTGAGCCGCCGCCTCGCTGTCCTCTCCGACGGGCTCCCGGCCCCGTTCTGGGCGCTCTTCGTCGGCACGCTCATCACCAAGGCAGGCGCCTTCGTGGTGCCGATGCTGTTCGTCTATTTGACGCAGGCGCGGGGGCTGTCGCTCACCGTCGCCGGCTCCGTCGCCGCGCTGTACGGCCTGGGCTCGCTCCTGGGCACGGTGGTGGGCGGCGTGCTGGCCGATCACCTCGGCCGCCGCGTCACCATGCTGCTGTCGCTGATCATCGGCGCGGCCTTCATGGTTGCGCTCGGGTTCGCCTCCGAGCTGTGGCAGCTCGCGCCCTGCACCTTCCTCCTCGGCCTCACCGCGGACGCGTACCGGCCCGCCAGCCAGGCGCTGGTCGCGGACATCGTGCCGCCGGAGCACCGCCTCAAGGCCTTCACCCTCCAGTACTGGGCGATCAACCTGGGCTTCTCCTTCGCGGCGCTGGTGGCCGGCTACATGGCCAGGCGCAACTTCACGCTGCTCTTCCTGGGAGACGCCGCGACCACGCTGATCCTCGCCGCGATCATCTTCGCCCGCGTCCCCGAGAGCCGGCCCGCGCGTGATCCGCAGGTGAAGGTGCCCGGCAGCGTCTTCACGCCCTTCGCCGATCGCGTCTTCCTGCCATTCCTGCTCCTCAACTTCGGCGTGGTGTTGATCTTCTTCCAGCACCTCACGGCGCTGCCCGAGGACATGCGCACCAAGGGCCTCACCACCCAGGACTTCGGCGTCACCATCGCCACCAACGGGGTATTGATCGTCCTCCTCCAGCCCCTGTTGACGAAGTGGGCCGCGCGGGTGCGTCGCTCCACCCTGCTCGCCCTCGCCGCCGCGCTCACTGGCCTCGGCTTCGGGCTGACCGGCCTCGCCACGTCGGTCCCGCTCTTCATGCTCACCGTCGCCATCTGGACGCTGGGAGAGATCATCTTCGCGCCGGTGAACGCCTCCCTGGTCGCTGATTTGTCCCCGAAGGAGCTGCGCGGGCGCTACCAGGGCGCCTTCGGCATGACCTGGAGCCTCGGCGCCATGCTGTCCCCGGTGTTGGGGCCAGCGCTCATCGAGGCCACCAGCCTGTCGACGCTCTGGCTCGGGTGCCTCGGCGCGGGGCTGGCGACCGCTTTCGTTCACCTGATCGTCTCGTCGCGGGTTCTGCCTGCGACCGGCACGGAGCCGGCGAAGAGCTGACCACATCGTGAGCTTCACCCTCTTCCACGTCGGCCGCGTGCCGGTCCGGTTCCACTGGTCGATCCTCCTGGGCCTGGCCGTGTTCTCAGGCTTCCGGATCGATCCGGTGGGGTGGTTCGGCGTGCTGGGGTTGATCCTCGTGCACGAGCTGGGTCACGCCCTGGTGGTGCGCTGGGCCGGCGCGGAGGCGGAGGCGATCGAGTTCACCGGCTTCGGGGGCCTCTGCCACTGGCGGGGAGAGGTGTCCGCGGTGGGTCGGGCGGCGATCGCCTGGGGCGGGGTGTGGGGACAGCTGGTGGTGCTGGCCGTCGCGCTGGCGATCCAGGCGCTCCCCGAGCCGCCGCTGTCACCGACGGCGCTGCGGCTCCTCGACATCGCCACGTCCTCCAACGCCTGGATGATCGCGTTGAACCTGTTGCCCCTGCGCCCGCTCGACGGCCGCGAGGCCTGGGCGCTGCCGGGGCTGCTCGGTCGCGCCGCGCGGCGCCGGCTGTCCTTCTACCGCGACGTCCCCCACCAGCCCCTCGACGGCCCCGAGCCGGACCTCGCCCCCGGAAGCCCCCACGCCGACGCCGCCCGCGAGCTGGCCAGCCAACTCCTGACGGACGCGCGCCGCTCGGAGGACACGCCGTGATCCTCGCGATCCTCACCACCATCGCGGCCGTCTTCGTCGCGCTCTTCGCGATCGGCTTCCTCACGCCGCCGGGCGATCCCATCGCCGCGCTCAAGCAGCGCTACCGGGTGCTGTCCCGCATGCCGCCCGCGCAGGCCGAAGAGGCGCTGCAGGAGCGCGTGGAGAGCCTGGCGAAGCGATTTCCCGGCAAGAGCTACCGCTGGTACCTGCAGTGGCTGGTCACGGATCTCCAGCGCGCCAAGCGGTAGCGCCAACCCCGGACTGATGGCTCCGGGCGCGCAGGCCCGTCCACCGCCTCGCGCAGGCCGCAGCGCGATGGCACCGCGAAGTGCACTCGATGGGTCAGGCTCCTTCGGGGGAACCCGTGGGCCTCGCTTGAGGCGCTGGGCCGCTGGCGTCCCAAGGGCCATCGCGACGCCCCCCCGCGCGGCGAGGAGTGCGGCGCGTCGGCTGGTGTCTGCCGTCACGCTGCGACGGGCGGCGCGAGGCGGGGGTGCGTCCCAACGAAGTCGGCGCCCAGCTTCTCGCCCCACGCCCTCGCGCGCTCCTCCTCGCCGGGTTCGAGCGCGCGCTCCGGCGGCCCCAGGGTGACGTAGAAGCTCTGGGCCGCCAGCACGTGAGCGCCTCGGCGGGCGAGGGCCTTCGCCGCCCGCTTCGCCGCCGAGCCCCAGAAGAAGCGCGGCTTGCCGACCTTCGTGTCGAAGGTGGCGGCGTTGACGCCGGGCGGAAGCTGCGCGCGCTCCAGCCACTCGCGCTGGCCGATGCCCGTCGAGACGAGCGGCCCCGTCGCCCGCTCGGCGGCCGACTGGCGCGTGCTGGGACGGGTCATCCCGAAGGCATGGGTCGGCCCGCCGATCACCAACAGCTCCACCACCGGGGGCAGCGTCTGAGGGGCCGTGCCCACCTCGGTGACGCCCACCTCGAGGTGCGTCGACAGCCCGTCGGCGATGGCCTGGGCGATCCGCTGCGTGTTGCCGTACATCGACTCGTAGACGACGAGCGCCCGTTTCATGGGACCTCCTTCCGTCCTGCGCCATCGGTAACGCGGCGGAAGGCACACGCTTGCCCGGGGTCCTCCGCGCTTGCCGACGGTCAACGCGCCGCGTGATAGAAGCCGTGAGGCATGCTGACCGCCCTCCTCCTCGTCGCCCTCGCGCAGGATCCCGCCGGGGAAGCCGCGCCTCCGCCCGCGGAGACGCCCACCGAGCCGGCTGCTGCTGCCCCCACGACCGACACGCCCGCGCCTCCCTCTGGAGAGCAGCCTCCTGCGCCCGCGGCCCCCGCCCGCAACAAGCAGGCCGACGAGGTGCTGCGCGCGATGAAGAAGCTGCAGGACATGCCGCCCGACGCCCGCCTGCAGGCCATCGAAGATCTGCAGAAGCAGTTCGGCGGCGCCGACGTCAACCCGGTGCTGCCCCCCAGAGGCTGGGCGATCGACAAGTTCATGGATCTCACGCCCGTCGATCAGGCGCGTGTCGTCGCCCGCCGCTACCTCGAAGATCTGATCGCCGGAGACGGCCGCGCGCTGGTCACCGCGTCGGGCCTGCCGTTCTACTTTGAAGAGCGGCGGATCGACCGCCTCGACGAGCTGCGCAGCGAGTGGACCCGCGTGCTGCGCTCCCGCCGGGCGGATCTCCTCACGCTCTACTCCCTGGAGATCCTCACGCCCGCGGACATGGAAAAGAAGTACGGCAAGTCGCCCCAGCGCCTGTCCGGGTGGAACCTGCGCGCCCCCAACACCTTCGTCGCGGTGGCGAACCTGTCAGGCCACGCCACGGTGCTGCTGCTGCGGCAGGCCGGGATGACGTGGCAGGTGTTGGGCTTCCACGACTGAGCGACGCGCTCAGCGGGTGGCCTTGGGGTTGATCTCTTCCTCGGGGCGAATCGACTCCTGCGCGCCCTTCCAGGCCTCTCCAGCGCCCAGCTTCCAGGCGGCGGGCGGCTCGAGCTTCCACACGTAGTTGGCGTTGATGTCACCACCCGTGGGGGAGCGCGCCGAGATGGTGAAGGTGATCTCCACGTTCTTGACCTCGGCCGGCAGCTTCTCGATGTCGTAGTGGCCCAGCACCACCATCGGCGGGAAGAACTTGATGAAGCGCTCGGGCCAGTCGACGCGGCTGTCGGGGCCACCCTCGCCCGGCATCTCACCCAGCAACTTCCCCTTCTCGTCGAACAGCTTCCAGTTGAAGCGGAAGGACGCGTTGCAGGTGATGCGGCGCACGTTGCGCTCGTCGACGCGCTCGTCGCGCGGCAGGCCCCACACCACCACGGGGAGGTGGATCTTCTCCTCGCCGCCCACGTTCACCGTGTCCGCCGAGAGGAGATCGAAGCGGATCCCCTGGCTGGTGGCGGTCCAGTAGGGCGCGTAGTTGCCGCCTTTGAGCAGATCGAAGACCTTCCGGGTGTACTCGTACACCGCCTTCTTCTCGTCGGTCTTGTCCCGGGTGGGCTGCGCATACTCGTCGTACTTCGCCTGTGGGTTCTTCTTGCCGCGCTCCTCGAGCTCCTCGAGGTAGTCCTCGAACTTCCGGTTGCCTCCGAACTTGTTCAGGTGATCGGTGACCTCCTTGAAGTACCAGCGCATCAGCGTCTGGATCTCGTCCTTGTAGGCCTTCTCCTCGGGGACGTTGCGCAGCCAGGCGATCCGCTCGAGGTAGTCGGCGCGCAGCTTCAGGAGGCTCGCTTCCTTCTGCGCCTCCGTCGACGCCTTCTCGAACTTCTGCATGGTCCAGATGATCGCGGCGACGACGCCGATGATCGCGACGATGATGCCGAAATAGCGCTTCATGGAATGTCCTGGGGCCCCTCTGAAAACGAGTCCGCGCCTTCTAGCGCGGAATGACGGCGGGTGTCTCTACGCGGCTACTTCTTGCCCAGTGCCGCCTGCACCTTCTTCAGCCCATCGCCGCCCGTCTCGCTGCCCGAGAGGTTGTTGGCCGCGATGTAGGCGGTCAGCCTGTTGATGCGATCGGTGTTGGACGGGTGCGTGGAGAACCAGGTCAGCACCGGCCCCGTGTCGCCGTACTTCGCCTTGAGCTTCTCGAAGAAGGTGGCCAGCCCGCGTGGATCGTACCCGGCCCCCGCGGCGTAGCGGGCGCCGTACTGATCGGCCTCGAGCTCCATGTCGCGGCCGTACGCCAGCATCGCGCCCTTCCCCGCCAGGCCCGCCACCACCTTCGACACGTCGCCCGCGTCCTTCCCCAGCGCCATGTCGGTGACGGTCTGCAGCCCGTAGGCGCCCACCAACTGCCGCGCCGAGTGCCGCGCGACGACGTGGCCGATCTCATGGCCCAGCACGCCGATGATCTCCGCCTCGCTGTCCGCCGCGAGGAGCAGCCCGGTGTAGACGTAGATGCGCCCGCCCGGGGTCGCGAAGGCGTTGATGGTGTTGGGATCGTCGATGACGAACCACATCCAGTCGACCTTGCGATCCTGGTTGGCCTGGCCGACCAGCTTGCGCGCCAGGGCGTCCACGTAGAGCCCGACCGTCTGATCTTCACTGAACTTCGTGTTCTGCTTCTTGAGCTCCTCGTGCACCTGCAGGCCGAGCTGGAACTCCTGATCGTCACTGATCAGCACCTCGGCGACCGCGCGCTCCGTCTGCTGCCGCTGCAAGGTCGTGCAGGCCAGAAGGCCCAGCGCTGCCACCATCGGGATCCACCGCATGTCCGCGCCTCCTCAAGTCGCGGGGATAGCAGGGTCCTGACCGGGCGCAATCGTCAATTACGCGCGTGATTCTCGTGGGTTGTCCCACTTTCTGTTTGCGGGGCCGGCTGTGTCTGGAGCGGGTGAAGGGGCAGGCACCTGAAAGGGAGCGGATCATGAAGCGAGCACTTCTGATGGCAGCGGCGGTGTTGGCGGGCTGCGGCGTGGATGAGGCCCAGCAGTTCCGGGACGGCTTCCCGAAGGCGGACGAGGTGAAGCTGAACGTCCCGGGCGCGAGCGGCACGCAGCCCTTGTCTGGCGCCTCGACGCGGCGGGACGGGCTGGAGGGCGAACTGTCCCTCTTCTACGCCTTCACCCGCGGGGTGACGGTGACGGTGAATGGCGGCGCGGCGGCGGTGCTCATGCTGGTGGAGGAGATCACCGAGTACCCGCCCAGCGCGGTGACGCAGGACACGGCCACCTGGGGCCCGCACACCAACGCGCTGTCGCCCAACACCTGGCGCTTCACCGTCACGCGGCACGCGCCCAACGAGTACAGCTACGTGCTGGAAGGCAAGGCGAAGACGGAGGCGGACAGCGGCTTCCGCGTGGTGTTGTCCGGATCCCACGTCAAGACGGGCCACAAGCTGGGTACGGGCACCTTCCTCATCGACTGGGACGTGGCGCAGACGCTGCCCGAGCACGACGCCAACGTCGGCCGGGTGGGCTTCGCGTACGCGCGGCCGGCGGTGGGCTCGACGCTGTCCATCGACGCGGCCTTCGACGACGTGCGGGACTCGGACACCGGCCAGCGGGTCGACGCGCAGTACCGCTACCGCGAGACGCCAGGCAACGGCGGCTCCCTCGAGTTCCAGGTGAACAAGGACCTGATCGCCACCACGGCCGCGCTCGAGGTGGTGACGGTGAAGAGCCGTTGGGCGCAGTCCGGCGCGGGCCGCAGCGACGCGCGCGTGAGTGGCGGCGACGCGCCGGCCTCGGCGGTGGTGAGCGAGTGCTGGGACTCGGGCTTCCTGTCCCGCTACGCCCAGGCCTCGTGGGATCCAGCGCTCGGCTACGGCACGCCGGCCGCGTGCGCCTTCCCCTCGGCCGAGTTCGCCCAGCCCTGACGGTGTAGAAGGCCCCCATGAGCCGCCCGGCGCTGGAAGTCATCGACGGAGGCAGGACGACCGGGCGGGCCTGGCTGCAGTCGCTGTATGCGAAGTACGGCGCGGCGGTGTTCGGGCGGTGTCGCTACCTGCTCAAGGACGCCGCGGCCGCGGAGGACGCGATGCAGGACGTTTTCGCGCGCGCACTCCTCAACGAGGCCTCCTTTCGCGGGGAGGCCTCGCCGCTCACCTGGCTGATGAAGATCGCCACTCACCACTGCCTCAACCTGCTGCGCGCGGAAGGGGCGGCCTGGCGTGATCGCTATGCCGATCTCCAGCTGGCGCGGGGAGAGGCGCATGGCGGCGCGGGCGCGCTCGAGGCCAGGGACGCGGTGCGCAAGAGCCTCACCCGCTTCGACGAAGAGACTCAAGCGGCGGTGGTCCACTACTACGTGGACGAGATGACGCTGGAGGAAGTGGCCGCGCTGCTCGGCCGCTCCGTGCCCACCATTCGGAAGCGGCTGCGGACATTCGCCGACGAGACCGGCCAGGCGATGAGAGACGACGCGACGGAGGAACGATGAACGCCACCACCCTCACCCACCCCTCCGAGCTCTCGCTGCGGAGGCTCTTCGCCGGCGAGGCGGTCGACGAGGCCCTGAAGAGCCACGCGGCCGGTTGCCAGGCCTGTCAGCGGCGACTCGAGGCCTTGAAGGAAGAGCAGGCGCGCTTCGAGGCGGAGATCCCCTTCGAGCGCTTCGCCGCCGGAGTCGAGCGCGCCGCGCGAACTCCCCGGAAGACGCCGTCGCGCCTCTTCGCCTCTGCCAACCTGCGCTTCGCGATCGCGATCGCGGCGTCCCTGGTGGCGCTGGTGGGCGTGCAGCGACTGTCCGGCGAGCCGGAGTCCACCACGCGGCTCAAGGGCGGCGGAGACGTGGCGCTCGCGGGCGTGGAGGTGGTGGTGGCCAGCGGCTCCACTGGCGTGCAGCGCCGCGCGTCGGAGGATCCCTCGACGCCCGAGGCGCTGGCGCCGGGTGAGCGGGTGCGGCTGGGGCTCAAGGCCGGGCCGTGGGCGTACGCCGTCGTGGTGAGCGTGGACGAGACCGGGGCAGTGACGCCGATCTACGACGAGGCTGGCAGGAGCCTGCCGCTCGCGAAGGCGAAGGACACGCAGTACCTCCCCGACAGCCTGGAGTTCACCGGACACGGCCTGGAGCGGATCATCGTGGTGCTGTCGGACTCCCCGCTCAGCCTGGACGAGGTGACGGCGGCCGTCCGCTCGCGCTACGAGGCGTCGCACGGAGATCTCACCCACCTCGCGCCCCTCGACGTGAAGGGCGAGCAGTTCCACCGGACGTTCCTGAAACCATGACCTGAGCCGTGACGACTTCTGCGCACAGCCACGTGTCCCCTGCCTCCCGGCGAGGGTCAGGGAGAGGGGCAGCCCTGCTCCTGTGCGCGCTCATGTCCTCGTCCGCCCTCGCTCAAGACTCCGGCCCCATCCACCGCTTCGCCCTCTTCATCGGCAACAACGACGGCGGCGAGGGGACGCGCGCGCTCTACTACGCGAAGGACGACGCGAAGCGGCTGCACGATGTCTTCTCCCGGCTGGGCGGCGTGAAGGGCGAGGACGCGATGCTGCTGCTCGATCAAGACGCCGACGCGGTGTTGACGGCGCTGGGCGAGCTGGAGCGGCGGGCGCGCGACGCGAAAGCGCAGGGCGAGCGCACGGCGCTCTTCTTCTACTACTCCGGGCACGCGAAGGACGGGGCGTTGCGGCTGGGCGAGTCGAAGCTGCCGCTGGAATCGATCAAGTCCCGGCTGGCGGCGGGGCCGGCGGACACGCGCGTGGCGGTGTTCGACGCGTGCCGCTCGGGCACGCTGACGCGCACCAAGGGCGTGCGCCGCGCGCCGGCCTTCGAGGTGGAGACGGACGCGACGCGGGCGGCGAAGGGGCTGGTGATCCTCACCTCCTCCGCGGCGGACGAGGACTCGCAGGAGTCGGATCTCATCGGCGCCTCCTACTTCTCGTACCACCTCGCGACGGGGCTGCTGGGCGGCGCCGACGAGTCCAACGACGGGCGCGTGTCGCTGGCGGAGGCCTATGCATACGCCTACGAGCGCACGGTCGCCTCCACGGCGGACAGCGCGGCGGGCCCGCAGCACCCCACCTTCTCCTTCGATCTCGCGGGCAACGGCGACGTGATGCTGACGGACGTGAAGGCGCGCCGGGAAGGTCTGCGGATCCCCCTGGAGGCGCCGGCGGGCACCTACTTCATCATCGATCAGCGCGGGGTGGTGGTGGCCGAGGCGATGAAGAGCGACACGGAGCGGCTGATCGCGCTCGCTCCCGGCGAGTACGTCGTCAAGCGGCGGCTGGTCGATCACCTGAGGCTGGGCCGGGTGGAGATCGCCGAAGGGCAGCTCGTCACGCTGGACGAGGCGGCCTTCAAGAACGCGAAGTTCTCTGACGATCCCGTGAAGGGCACCGGCCTGATGGCGGTGTTCGAGCGGCACTGGAGCCTGTCGGCCACGGGCGCCTTCCAGATCGTCTTCGACAAGCCGACCGACTCGGGCGGCCAGTTCCCCTCGGCGCCGTACGTGGGCGCGGAAGCCACCATCCACAACCTGATCGCGAAGAACGTCGGCCTGGGCATCGACGGCAGCTACGGCTGGACGTCCGGCGTCCTGAGCACGGATCTGCTCGCCGCGACGCCGTACACGTACAGCAACATCTTGATCGGCACGACGCTCTTCTACGAGTGGATGCAGGACGGCCGGTGGATCCCCTTCGCCGGCCTCCATCTGGCGCTCAACCTGATGTCGCGCGACTTCAGCGACCCGTCGCTGCCCAACCAGTCGTACACCACGCTGACGCCGGGGATCGTCGCGGGCCTCAAGTTCCGGATCACCCGGAAGGTGGGCCTCGTCGCGCGGGCGCGGCTGCACTACCTCCTCTACAACGTCGACGAGACCAGGAGCCTGGGGACGGCCGACTTCGGCCTCATGCTCGATTACGAGTTCCGGGAGTAAGCCATGCGACACGCGATCCTCATCAGCGCGGTGCTGTTCTCGGCGTGCGGCGGGAACTGGTCGACGAAGGACCTCGAGTTCGTCGCCGCGCTACCTCAGCGAGCCGATCTCCAGGCGCGGCTCCCCGTGACGTCGACGTCGCAGCCGCTGGAAGGCGTCTCGACGCGCCGCGACGGGCTGAACGTGGGCGATCCCTCGCAGATGTGGGCGGACACGAGGAAGGCGTCGACGGACTTCAACGCGATGCTGGAGACGATGCTGGCCATCCTCGACACGGTGCGGCTGTACCCGCCGACGACGCGCAGCGACACGTCCCGGGTGTGGGGGCCCTTCCCCGACTCGAAGAACCAGGGCTTCGAGTTCCAGGTGGCGATCTCCCAGCTCGACGCCAGGCGCTTCGGGTGGGCGCTGCAGGCGCGGCCGCGCAACGGCGACTTCTTCGACGTGGTGACGGGCGTCTTCGAGGCCAGCGCGTCGGCGCGTCAGGGCACCGGGGCGATGGTGGTGCACGTGGACAACTTCAAGGACAAGTTGAACGTCGAGGCGACGATGAAGGCGCTGTCGCGCATCGACGTGGGCTACCAGACGGCGAGCTGGCCGCACCGGGTGGACATGGCCTTCACCTTCGCGCCGGGCAACACCACGGGCCTGTCGGCCATCGGCTACACCTACCGGCAGAAGGAGGACACGTCGGGCGCGCTGGCCTTCCAGGTGCGCTCCACGTCCGCCGAGACGACGGCCCTGACGACCGTGGCGCTGTGGAATCCGCAGGGCGCGGGCAAGGGCCAGGCCACGGTGACCGAAGGGCTCTACACCGGCGCCACCGTCAGCGAGTGCTGGGACACCGGGCAGCGCGTCGTCTTCTACGCGCAGGGGTGGATGGGCGGGCAGGTCAGCGGCGTGCAGACGGACTGCGTCACCATCGACGGGCTGTAGCGATCACTTGCAGGGGATCTCGATCGCCTGCACACCCTCGCCCGCCACCACGTCCACGGTGAGCCGCTCGTCCTTCGCCTTCTGGTTCTTCTTCACCGGACACCGGTAGTCGATGGAGAGCTTCCCCGGCGTCACCTGGCGCACGTCGCCGGGGGTGATCTCCGCCGTGTCGATCTTCAGCGTCGTCCCTTTGGGCGCGTTGAGCTGGATCTTCACCGCCACCGGCGGCCGATTGGGCGCGGGCTTCGGCTTCGGCGCCGGCCACAACACCCACACCAGCAGCAGAATCACCAGGAAGGCGCTCACCCCGACGATCCCCAGGAGGATGTACTTCCGCCGCGGATCGTCCTCGTCGAAGGCCCGCGCGTTCGCCATGTCCACCGTGTTGATCAGATCGTCCGCGTCGCCCACCGGCCTCGCCTTCTTCACCTGCTGCTGGGTGCCACGGCGCGCCGGCTTGTCGGGCTGGGGGATCGGCCGCTTCGGCTCGGGTGGCTTCGGGGCCGGCGGCATCGGCTCGGCCGTCTCCGCATCGGCGACGCGCGTCTCCGGCAGCTTCGAGCCGGGCGCACGGTTGTCGGGGCCCTTCGTCTCCGGTGGCCGCTGGAGCAGCGCCGCGCGCTTGAGCTCCGCCGGAGATCGACGGTTCTCCTGTCCCGTCACGTTGCGCCGCGGCGGCTCCGGCGTGGGCATGGGGGGCAGCTCTGCGGCGTCCAGCGCGAGCGTCGACTCTCCCGCCGAGACCACCGACACGTCGCTGATCTCGGGGATCTCGCTGCTGGGCACCGGAGGACCGGGCCGTGCACCTCTGGGCGGGGTGTCGATCGGCCGCAGCGCCGCGGACGACTCGTCCTCTGGTCGAGCCTGCGCGCGCGCCGGCAACAGGGCGGGCAGCACCTCTCCGACGCGCACGTCGCGGGCGCCGCTCGTCGACACCGCCGTCTCGTCCACCTCACCGGAACCCGCCGCCACATAGCCCGCGAACTTCTTCGCCGGAGGCTCGTCCAGCACCGCGGTGCTCGCCGAGTCCCGCGACGCCATCGCCGCCTCGCGCTCGGCCTGCTCCTTCGCCGCCGCCGCTTCCCGCAGCGCCTTCACCGGGCTGGGCATGGGCGCCGTCACCGCGGTCGGCTCGGGCTCCCCGGGGATCGACTGGGTCTCACCGGTTGGCCTCCGCCCTTCAGGCAGCTTCGCCTTCACCGGGTTCTGGGCGATCGGCGCGGTGCGCTCCTCGTCGATCTGTTCGAAGCCGGTGGCGCGATCCCGCTCGGGGCGGGCCGAGGACGGCAGCGAGGGGCGCGTCTCATCCGTGCGCTCGGCGTCGCGGCCCACCGGCGCGGTCGTCTGCGCGTTGGGCGGAATGTAGATGCTGGTGCGCTCTTCCTCGGCGCCGAACAGGCCCGCCACGTACTTCACGACGTCGTTGCGGGTGGTGGGCGCGTCCACCCGCAGGAAGTCCTCGAGCGCCACGCGGATCTCGTCCGCCGACTGGTAGCGCCTGGTGCGATCGCGCGTGAGGCACTTCATCACCACCTTCGAGAGCGAGAGCGGGTAGCCGGGCCGGACGACGTGCGGGGCCTGCGCGTCCTCCATCTTGATCGCGTAGATCACCGCCTCGGTGCTGCTCCGGTAGAACGGGCTCTTCCCGGTGGTGAGCTCGTACAGCATCGTCCCGAGCGCGAAGAGATCGGCGCGGTGATCGAGCTTCTCCTGGCCCAGCTGCTCGGGCGCGAGGTACAGGAACTTCCCCTTGATCACCCCGGGCTTGGACCGGCTCATCCACGCGGTGGCCTTGGCGATGCCGAAGTCCACCAGCTTCACGTCGCCGGTGAAGCTGACCATCACGTTCTGCGGGCTGACGTCGCGGTGGATGATGCCGAGCGGCTTACCGTCGGCGCCGGTGCGGAAGTGCGCGTAGTGGAGTCCCTCGCACAGCCGCGCCACCATCCACGCCGCCACGCCCGGCGGCACCACCCCGCCCCGCTCCTGCTCCTTCGCCAGCACCCGCCGCAGGTCGACGCCGTCGACCCACTCCATGGCGATGAAGGTGGACGCGTCCAGCCGCCCGAGCTCGTACACCTCCACGACGTTGGCGTGGTGCAGCGACGCGGCGATCCGCGCCTCGTCGAGGAACATGCGGACGAACTCGGCCTCCTCCGCCAGGTACGGGAGGATCCGCTTGAGCACCATGAGCCGATCGGTGCGCGTGTCCTTCGCGAGGAAGAGCTCGGCCATGCCGCCCACCGCGAGCCGCTTGAGCAGCATCCAGTGCCCGAAGGGCACGGCGTTCTGTGGGCCCGCAGTGCTGATGAGTCGCTCCGGGAAGTGCCGTCAGTACTTGTAGAAGCCCTCGCCGGACTTCCGGCCCAGCTTACCCGCTCGCACCAGCTTCTTGAGCAACTGCGGGGGCCGAAAGGTGGGGCTGCCCGTCTCGGCGTAGAGGTACTCGGCGATGGCGAGGCGCACGTCGAGCCCCACCAGATCGCCCAGCTTCAAGGGCCCCATCGGGTGCCCGTAGCCGAGCTCCATCGCGCGATCGATGTCCTCGGCCGAAGCGACGCCTTCCTCCAGCATGCGCGTCGCCTCGAGCCCCAGCGCCACACCCAGCCGCGACGAGGCGAAGCCCGGCGAGTCCTTCACGACGATCAGCTCCTTCTTGATCGCCTCGCCGAAGGCCTTCACCGCCGCCAGCGTCTCTTCGCTCGTCTGGTACGCGCGCACCACCTCGAGCAGCTTCATCAGATGCACGGGGTTGAAGAAGTGCAGGCCCACCACGCGGCCGGGGCGGGTCGCCGCCGAGGCGATCTCGGTGAGCGACAGGCTGGAGGTGTTGGACGCGAGAATGCAATCGACGGTGACGATCTCCGAGAGCGCCTTGAAGGTGTCCTGCTTGAGCGAGAGCTTCTCCGGGATCGCCTCGATCACCAACTGGCAGGGCGCGAGCGTCGACAGGTGATCGACGCAGGTGATGCGGGCCAGCGCCGCGTCGCGCTGGGCGAGCGTCAGCTTCCCCTTGTCCACGCCGACGTCGAGGTTCTTCTGGATCTTCGCTTTTCCCGCCGAAGCCGCCTCCAGCGTCACGTCGTAGAGCAGCACCGTGAAGCCATTTTGCGCCGCCACGTGCGCGATGCCGTGGCCCATGGTGCCCGCGCCCACCACGCCGACGTGGGTGATCGTTCGACTCATGCTCTGGAACGTACCGCCTTCACGGCGCACAGGGATGAGTTTTCCCCTATGGTGCGCCCGCCATGAGCACGACCTGGACCGTTGCCGCGCTCCTCTTCGCCCTCGCCGACGCCGGGCCCTCCGGGGGCTTTGATGCAGGCCGCTCCGACGCCGCGATCTCGGCGCCCGATGCCTCCGTTGCCCCCACCGGCGCCGGGAACGTGCTGCTCCGCGCGACGGTGACGAGGAAGGAGGGCGCCCCCGATGCGCAGCGCATGGCCGACGGCACCGCGCCCACCGACGGAGATCTCTGGAACACGCCGCACACCGCCATCCTCGCCGCGAAGGGCGTCGTGGAGTGGGATCTCGGGCTGATCCGCCCCATCGCCGCCGCGCGGATCCAGGCGGACAACAACGACACCTATCTGCTGTTCGCATCCATCGACGGCGTCACCTGGGCGCCCCTGTGGGTCGGCAAGCCCGTCGATCCTCCAGGCATGCAGACCCGCACATCGGATCCCCTGTCGGCGCGCGCGCGCTACGTCCGCCTCACGGCCGAAGGAGGCGACACCATGTACTCGGTGGGCGAGCTGGAGCTCTTCGAGACGGTGGAGGATCTCGTCGGCGCGCAGCTCAAGCGCATTCCCCTGCCGCCGCCGCCCAAGCCCGTGCCGCCCCCGCCCTTCGACTCCGGCTTCCTGGTGGTGTTCGGCGTCGCGCTGTACGCGGGCTACCTGCTCAACGAGGCGCGCCGGAGGAACCTCGCCGCGAAACAACCCGCCGCAGCCAGGGCCGATGAGGCGCCGGTCGATCCAGACAAGCCAACGTAACCAGCTGTAATTACAACGACTCTTGACGCCTCTGCACCACTGCACCATGGTGCAACCATGCGGCTCACCATCAACCTCGACGACGATCTTTACGCCATCGCGAAGTCCGAGGCGCACCACCGCGACGTGTCGATCAGCGCCGCCGTGAATGACCTCCTGCGGCGCGCGCTCCAGCCCGGCCTTGAGCCCGTCGCGCTCCCCATCGCGTCGGACGCCTTCGGGTGGCCGGTGGTGCGCGGCAAGAAGGTCGTGACGTCGGAAGACGTGAAGGCGTTGGACGACGAGCCGTGATCTGGCTGCTCGACGGCAACGTCCTGGTGGCGCTCACGTTGAGCACACACCTGCACCACCGCGCCGCGCATGTGTGGTTCCGCGCCCAGAAACG
This sequence comes from Myxococcota bacterium, assembly GCA_040752975.1. GTDB lineage: Bacteria > Myxococcota > Myxococcia > Myxococcales > Myxococcaceae > JADLDB01. The sequence continues at coordinate 17,887 of JBFMHF010000060.1, read as the reverse complement.
GCGTTTCGCCACCTGCCCCTCGACCGAAGGCGCACTGCTGCGGGTCCTGATGGGGCCGCACGCGGAGCTGTCCGCCTCCGAGGCGTGGGGCCTCCTCGCGCGCATCCGCCACCTCGACGGCCACGTCTTCTGGGCTGATACGCTGTCGTACGCGGATGTCCCGACGAAGGGGATCCTCGGGCACCGGCAGGTGACGGACGCCTTCCTCGCGCAGCTGGCGCGCGCCCAGGGCGGGAAGGTCGCGACGTTCGACACGGGCTTTCATCGGCTGCAGCCAGACGCGACGGAGCTCGTCCCGGCCTGAAGGGCCCTCCTTCCTCTTCGCCTTCTTCTCGAGGAACGCGGTCATCCGCGCGCTTGTCGTCCGAGTCGAACCAACGCCACAGGCAGCCGCGACTCCGGCTCCCCCTTTGGTGTTCGGCATCGCGCTCTACGCGGGCTCCCTGCTCACCGAGGCGCGGTAGCGCAACCTCGCCGCCCGCCAGAAGGACGCCCCAGGGGCCCGCCGACAAGACGACGGAGTCCCCTTCCGTACCGGCGAAGGTAGAGTGCGACGTCATGACTCGTCTCGTAGTCCTGGTAGTCGCCGGGGCCCTCTCGGCCTTCGCGGCGCCTCCGGCCCGTCCCGAAGCCCCCACGCCTCAGGCGCCGTCCGCGCCGGTCGCGATCGCTTCCGCGCCCGCCGCGGACGCTCCCAGGCCCAGCGATCCCGCTCCGGCCGCCCCTCAGCCCCAGACCCCTCCGCGTGGAGAGAAGCCTCGGCTGGTGGTGCTCGATCTCTCCGCGGCCGGCGACGTCGACCCCGACACCGCGCGCTCGATGACCGAGGTGGTCGCCGCGCAGGCGACCCGCGCGGGCGTCTTCGAGGTGACGACGCAGAAGGACGTGGCGACCCTGCTCTCCCTGGAGCGGCAGAAGCAGCTGCTGGGATGCAGCGACGAGGCTGCGTCCTGTATGGCGGAGCTCGCAGGTGCGATGGGCGCGCGCTTCGTCCTCTCCGGGAGCCTCACCCGCCTGGGCGCGGACACCTGGCAGTTGACGCTGCAGATGCTGGACACGGCCTCCACCAGGACCGTCGGCCGCTCGACCCGCATCGCCGGCGACCTCGACTCACTCCGCGGCACGGTGCCATGGGCCTTCGCCGAGGCCACCGCCACGCCCGCCCCACCTGTCCCCTCGAAAGGCCTGCCGATCACCCTGATGGCCAGCGGTGGTGCGGCGGTGGTAGGCGGCGGAGTCCTGCTCCTCATGTCCTGGCAGCGCGAGGACGCTGCGGTGCGTGAGCTCGAGCTCTCCGCTTCCCAGCCGCAGGTGCAGATCAAGGACGCCGCCTACTACGAAGCAGAGGCCAGCACCGTGCGCACCATGCGGATCATCGGGGGCCTCCTCACCGGCCTGGGCGCGGCGGCGCTCGTCACGGGCATCGTCCTCATGTCCACCGCTGAGGGAGGCGGCACACGCGTCGCCCTGGTCCCCGCCCCCGGCGGGATTGGCCTCGCGGGGGTGTTCCCGTGAGGCGTGCGATCCTCTCCGCGCTCGTCCTCTGCGGCGCCTGCACCCGGCTCGACACCCTGCCTGGCGCGTATTACCCGTGTCACCGCGACGGCGGCGCGCCCTCGGAGTGCCCGGGGGACTGGCATTGCGGGCTCGAGAACCGCTGCCTCCCCAACCAGCCCGGCGCGTGGGCCTGCGCCGTGGAGGCAGACTGCTTCGGCTGGCACTGCGGCGCCCAGGGCGTCTGCTACCCCCTCGAAGACGCCGGGAACGTCCCCTGTCGGCCTGACGGTGGCGACTGTGCCCCCGGCTGGCGCTGCGGCGTTCCTCCCGCCGCCGCGCAGTTGTCGGTCTGCCACGATCGCGCCATTGGCGCGCCCTACCTCTGTCACACCGACTCCGACTGCGAGCAACAGTGGCGCTGCGGCCCCGATGGGGTGTGCCTGGACGCTGCCGGCGAAGCCCTCCGGGTGAACTCGAGCGGCGGCGTCACCTACGCGGGCGGCGAACCTCCGCTGTGGACCGGCCGGCCCAACCTGCTGTCCGCGAACAACCACCTGGTGCCCTCCTGCACCGGGAGCCAAACCCAGGCCACCACCACCCACCTCGTCATCCAGGACGAGCTCCTCCGGGCGACGCACTTCCCCGTGGGGCTGGTCACCTGCGACGACGGCGGCGCGCCGCCTCGACACGGGGAGATCGCCCGCGCGCGGCTGCCCGTCGGGTTTGCGCCGACAGCGATGATCTCCCTGGGGCTCGACGCACTCGCGGTGACGGCTGACGGCGGGCTCTGGTCCCTCTCGCCGAGTGACGCTGGCGTGGCCGTCACCCGGCAACCGATCTCCTTCGCGCCGATGCGCCTCAAGAACGGCCTCCGTGAAGACGTCGCCCTGGCCTTCGACGGCACCCGGATCGCGCGCCTGGAAGGAGGGGCCTGGCGCGAAGTGTCGCTGGCCGGGTTGGACGCCGGCGTCCTCAACGACCTCGACGAATTTGGCAACGCCCTGGTTCCGGGTACGACGCCGGAGCTGGTGCTGGGCACGACGCGCGGCCTCTTCCGGCTGACGGATGCGGGCGTGGAGCGGGTCAACACCGTCGATTTCCCCTGTGACGGGGTGGCCCCCGAGGTGCTCGTCGTCTCGCAACTGGATCGCCAGGGGCAGCGCGCCATCGTCTTCTCCCGGTACCCGGGCGCCTCCTTCACCGCCGCTCGGCTGCTCGCGCCGGACACCAATCCGCCGGTCGTCACCTGCGAACCGCTCGGCGGGCCCAGCAACCTCACCTTTCCGCTGTTGCCTTTGATGCTGGATTCCGTGCCTGACGAGCTCGCGGCCATTTCGGGTGGCTCTGGGGGGGCGGGGAGTACCCACCTCCTCATCGCCCGGGAAGGACCCAACGGGCTCGAGACGCGTTCGTCGTCGCGCACCGCAAGTACGACGTTCGAGGACTGGCTCGTGCACGACAGGCTCTCGGGCCCGACGATCGCCGTTTCTCGAGGCAATCCCCGCGTCCTCGCCTTCGCCGACGACAGGGGGCGGCTGTGGCACTCGCTTGATGGCCAGCTGTTCCCCATGTCCACTCCCCTCCTCACGCGAGCGCCTGCTTTCGTCGGCTCCTTCGACCCCCTGTGGGCGATGTCGCCTGGAGATGTTTCCAGCCTGACACGCCCGTTGGACACAGCCTCGCTGTACGTCCTGGAACCGGGCGTCGGCTTCTTCTCACTCCAGTCCGCCTCCGCGCTGGGCTTCGTGGCAGACGCTCCCGGCTGGCTGATCTTCGACGCCTCCTGGCTGCAGGCAACGCTCGTCCTCGATCTGCGCGCGACCGAGCGCGACCCGCAGGGCACGCTCCAGGAGATCGCCCGTTTCCCGGATCGCAGCAATGAGCGCGTCCTCGCCACGAAGGCGCAGCTTCCGGATGGCGGCTCGCTACTCGTCGCAGGCAGGGGCGACCTCCTCCTCTCGGCGGACGTCACGGAGCGCGTGGCAGGGCGGCCACCCACGCCCACTCTGCGCGCCGCGGTGGTGCCGCTGAGTCGGGCTGAGATCACCTCGCTCGTCACCCTTCCACCCGGGGCGATCGGCTCCTACGCGGGCGGCTACCTGCTGGCCAACGGCCGCATCTTCCGCTTCCGCGCCGACAACCCGGTGGTGTGGAAGACAGACGAGCTGGAGCTCGGAAGCGCGGAGGCCGCTCTGGTGTGGGCCGATCGTGATCGCGCCCGCGTGGCCCTGCGTGACGGAGCCGTCTACTCCCTGCCCTTGCGCGTTCAACTGGCCCCGCCCTTTGGCGCGGCCAGCACGGTGAGGGATCTCGTGGACCTGTGCGGCAACACCTTCGCGCTCGCGAACGGGGCGCTGTACCGCCTGGAGGTCGACGACAGCTCGCCCATCGGACGATGGGTCCCCGTCACGGTTCCCGGCGCCGCCGCCGGCGAGCTGAACGACGGTCGCCTGCACAGCGACGGCACGCTCGTCCACCTCGTCACGAGCGCCGGCCTGCACCATGCCTTCCGGGCTGAGTGCGCGCGCTGATGAGCAGGCGATTTACCGGGAGACGGCGCCTTCGGCACGTGCAGGACACCGCCTCCCCGGTCCGCATCGGCCGCGCCCGCGCCGTCATTTCCGCCCCGTCATTCCCGCCCCGCCGACCATCGTCTGGCGGAGTTCCGGCGCGGCCGTCAGCGGCAGCGCCCCCGTGCCGGCTTAAAGCACCGCGTCACGGCTTCTTCGCCTTCTTCTCGAGGAACGCGGTCATCCGCGCGCGCTTGTCGTCCGAGTCGAACAACAGCGCCTGCCCGAGCCACTCCACGGGCGCAGCCACCTCCCGCTTCGCCAGCGCGTTCATCGACACCTTCGCCACCTGCACCGCGAGCGGCGAGTTGGCGGCGATGAGGGCGGCGATGCGCCTCGCCTCGGCCAGCGCGTCCGTCTCCACCAGCGCCTCGAAGAGCCCCCAATGACTCGCCTCTTCGGCGTCGACGATGCGGCCGGTGAAGATCAGCTCCTTCGCGCGACCCAGCCCGACGAGCCGCGGCAGCCGCCAGCTCCCGCCCGCCGAAGGGAAGATGCCCAGCGTCACCTCGGGCAGGCCCACCTTCGCGCTCTTCGCCGCCACCCGGAGATCGCAGGCCAGCGCGAGCTCGAGCCCGCCGCCCAGCGCGTAGCCGTCGATCGCCGCGATGGTCGGCCGCGGGAAGTCCTCCACCTTCTGCAGGAGGCGCTGCGTCCAGGCGAGGAAGGACTCCTTGTGGGTGCGATCCTTGAGCTCGGAGATGTCGGCTCCCGCGGCGAAGGCCTTGCCCCCCGCCCCGGAGATCACCACCGCGCGGACGTCATCGCGCGCCGCCCACTCGTCCAGCGTGCGGCCCATCACCTCGCACAGCTCGCGGTTGATCGCGTTGCGCACCTCGGGCCGGTTGAGCTCGAGGTGCCCGATGCCGCCGTCGACGCTGGCGTTCAGCATGGAGGATCAGGGGCCCGCGTCGAGGTAGCCCGGCAGATCCGCGCAGGTCGTCGGGTACAGGACGTAGGTGAACGTATTGTTCGTGCCCGGGACGATGCCGGAGTCGCGGCTGTTGAAGCCGTCGTTGCAGCTCGTGTTGCCGTTGCGGCAGGGCGCGTGAGAGTACGTGTCCCACACGCCGCTGATCCCGTTCGGGAAGACGACGGTGCCCGTGCCTGCGTCAGCCGCGATCGCGCGCCAGTCACACCGAATGGTGACGCCGCCGTCACTGCGCCGGATGTCGTAGGTGGCGAAGTTGTTCACCAGGATCCCACCCGTCACCTCGAAGCCGTAGATCGTGGTGTCGTTCATGTTGGTGGAGATGCGGCGGAAGGCGTCGGGCGCTGCGTTGGTCAGCACCAGCGGACCGGGGATCGTCACCAGCGTCGAGCCGAACTCGGGGTTGGGGCGCGCGCTCCCGCCCATCGCGTTGCCAAAGTTCGCCGGCGTCGGGTTGTAGATGACGGTGCCTCCGTCGCTGACCGGGGTGATCTCCAGCACGCCCGTCAGCCCCGAGCCGCAGCCGAACTGGCTGCCGAAGACGAAGCGGTACGCGGTGCGATCATTGTGCGCCGACTCGTGCTTCACGTAGCCCTTCAAGTTGACGATGTCGCCGACGGCCACGCGGTGCGGGCCCGGCAGATCGGTGTAGAACTTGTCGACGTACATCCCGCTCATCGGATCGTTCGGATCCGCCACCCAGAACTGCGACTGCCAATCGCCCTGGCTGCCCTGGAACTCGTTCTCGATGGCCGTGACGACGACGCCGTCGACCTGGACGTTCTCCTGACAGAAGCGCGCGCCCTTCACCGCGTCGATCGTCCTGCCGCCGTCCCACGCGAAGGTGCTGCCGCCGCCTCCTCCGCCGCCTCCGCTGCCGCCCCCTCCTCCGGCGCCGCCACCCGCGCCACCGCCCGCGCCGCCGCCGGATCCACCTCCCGTGCCGCCTCCTGAGCCGCCGCCGGTGAAGCCCCCGCCGATGCCACCACCGATGCCGCCACCCTGCCCGGCGTCATTCGTTGGCCGAGCCGGCCCGCACGCCACCAGCGCCACCGCTGCACCAATCACCACCGCACGCGTCATCATGTCGTCGAAGCTCCCGTGGATTTTCCTGACGACCGCTTCTAGAAGCGGTCGCTGCCGGCCGTCGGCGGACGCGAATAGCACGACGGCACCCCAACGCGGCAAGCCACGGAGTCGTCACCATGAAAGCCATCGCCTTCCGCCACCATGGAGGACCCGAAGTCCTCGAAATGACGGATCTTCCGACCCCCGAGCCGAAGGCCCGCGAGGTGCGCGTCCAGGTGAAGGCGGTGGCGCTCAACCACCTCGACGTCTGGGTGCGGAAGGGCTGGCCCGGTCTCAAGCTGGAGCTACCGCACGTGCTGGGCAGCGATGTGGCCGGCGTCGTCGACGCAGTGGGCGCAGAGGTGACGGATCTCAAGCCCGGCGCGGAGGTGTTGATCAACCCGGGCCTCTCTTGCGGGGCGTGCGAGAAGTGCCTCGCGGGGGAAGACGTGCTGTGCCGCAGCTATGCGATCCTCGGCGAGCACGTGCGCGGCGGCTACGCGGAGTTCGTCTGCGTGCCGCGGCAGAACATCCTCCCGAAGCCGAAGGCGCTGTCCTTCGAAGCGTCCGCGTGTCTGCCGCTCACCTTCCTCACCGCGTGGCACATGCTGATGACGCGCGCGCAGCTCAGGCCGGGCGAGACGGTGTTGATCCACGCGGCGGGCAGCGGCGTCGGGAGCGCGGGCGTGCAGATCGCGAAGCTGGCCGGGGCGCGGGTGATCGCCACCGCGTCGACGCAGGAGAAGCTCGACAAGGCGAAGGCGCTCGGCGCGGACCACCTCATCAACTACACCCAGTCGGACTTCCTCGAAGAGGTGAAGAAGATCACCAACCGCAGGCTGGTCGATGTGGTCTTCGAGCACGTCGGCGCGAGCACCTGGGACAAGTCGGTGATGTGCCTGCCGAAGGGCGGCCGGCTGGTGACGTGCGGCGCCACCACCGGGCACGACGTGAAGATCGACCTGCGGGTCCTCTTCTACAAGTCGATCTCCCTGCTGGGATCGACGATGGGCTCGAAGGGCGAGCTCTTCCGGATCCTCGAGCTGGTGGAGGCCGGCCGGCTCAAGCCGGTGCTCGACCGCGTTTTGCCGCTGGCGCAGGCGGCCGAGGCGCATGGGCTGCTGACCGATCGCAAATCCTTCGGGAACGTGGTGCTGACGCCATGAGCGCCTGCTTCGTGGTGGACGCGGTGCGCACGCCGATCGGCAAGCTGCGGGGTGCGCTGAAGGACGTGCGGCCGGACGATCTCGCCGCGCTGGTGATCCGCGCGGTGCTGGCGCGCACGGGCGTGGAAGGTGGCCTCGTCGACGAGGTCTATCTCGGCTGCGCGAACCAGGCGGGCGAGGACAACCGCAACGTGGCTCGCATGGCGACGCTCCTGGCGGGGCTCCCGGACACGGCGCCGGCAGCGACCGTGAATCGGCTGTGTGGCAGCGGCATGGACGCGATCATCCAGGGCGCGCGGCAGATCCGCCTCGGAGAAGCGGACGTGATCGTCGCGGGCGGCGTGGAGTCGATGACGCGCGCCCCGTGGTCCACACCGAAGCCGTCCGAGGCCTTCCCCGGCGGCAAGCTGGAGTCCTGGGACACCGCGCTGGGCTGGCGCTACCCCAACCCGAAGCTGGAGGCCCTCTTCCCCCTCGAGGCGATGGGCGAGACGGCGGAGAACGTGGCCGAGCAGTGGAAGATCACCCGGGAGGATCAGGATCGCTTCGCGCTGGGATCCCACGGGAAGGCCGTGGCGGCGCAGAAGTCGGGCGCGTTCGCGGCGGAGCTGATCCCCGTGGAGCTTCCCCAGAAGAAGGGGCCGCCGGTGGTGGTGAGCGCCGACGAGCAGCCGCGCGCCGACTCCACCCTCGAGAAGCTGGCGTCCCTCAAGCCGGCCTTCCGCGCGGGCGGGACGGTGACGGCAGGAAACTCCTCGTCGCTCAACGACGGCGCGTCGGCGGTGCTGCTGATGAGCGAGAAGGCGCTCGCGAAGTGGGGCAAGGCGCCGCTGGGGCGCTTCGTGTCGAGTGGCACGGCCGGCGTGAGTCCGCGCGTGATGGGGGTGGGCCCGGTGCCGGCGTCGAGGCAGGCGCTCTCCCGCGCGGGCTGGAAGGTGTCGCAGGTGGACCTGGTGGAGCTCAACGAGGCCTTCGCGGCGCAGTCGCTGGCGTGCGTGCGGGATCTCGAGCTCGATCCATCGCGCGTCAACGTCAACGGCGGGGCGATCGCGCTCGGCCATCCCCTCGGCATGAGCGGCGCGCGCATCGTCACCACCCTGCTGCACGCGATGAAGGCGCGGGGAGCGAAGCGCGGGCTGGCCACCATGTGCATCGGCGTGGGCCAGGGGATCGCGACGACGTTCGAGGCGCCGTGACACACCCCTTCCTCTCCGGGCTGAAGGCCCCGTTGCACATCTCCCACCGTGGCGGGGCGAAGCGGTACCCGGAGAACACGCTGTACGCCTTCGAGCGTGCGGTGAAGGTGCACCGCACCGACATGCTCGAGCTGGACGTACACGCGTCCCGCGACGGCGTGGTGGTGGTGGCGCACGACGCGACGCTGGATCGCTGCACGGACGGCACGGGCCCGTTGAAGGCCCTCACCTGGGCCGAGCTGTCGAAGCTGGACGCGGCCTTTCACTTCACGCCCGAGGGAGGCACCGACACTCCCCTCCGCGGCCAGGGCATCGGCATGCCACGCCTCTCCGACGTGCTGGCCACGTTCCCCGGGCTGCGGATCAACGTGGAGCTCAAGGACGCGGCCGCGCTGGGGCCCTTCGTCGACCTCGTGCGCGGCACGGCGGAGCTGAATCGCCTGTGCATCGGCTCGGAGCACGACGTCCTCGGCGAGGAGCTGGTGCGGGCGCTCCCCGACGCGTGCCACTTCTTCCCGGCGAACGCGCTCGCCACGTTCGTCTTCGCGGTGAAGGGTGGAGAAGATCCGCCCGACGGGCCGTACACCGTCCTCGACATGCCGTACGAGTGGGAAGGCCTGGTGGTCTTCGACGCGGAGCTCGCGCGCGTGGCGGCGGCGAAGGGCAAGTGGATCAACGTGTGGACCGTCGATGATCCTCAGCAGATGCGCCAGGCGATCGCCGACGGGGTGGGCGGCATCATGACGGACGTGCCGGACGTCCTGCGCGCTGTCTTGACCGGGTGACCCTCATCGAGGGACCGGCCGGTTCCGCCTGCGGGTGAGGACCAACGCGAGCGCGACGGCAGCGGGGATCGCGCCGGTTGGAACCGCCTGACAGCCCGCGGGCGCCCTTCCCTGCACCGACGCAGGTTCCAGCTCAGCGCCGAGCGCACCTCCGTCGCGGAGCGCCTGGCAGGCAACATCGGTCCTCTCCTCCCACAGGACGAAGTCCGGTAGCGAGCCGTCGAGCGGCACGCCGGTCGCACCCGAATGAGCGCGCGCCTCGGCCAGCAGGCGATTGACAGGCTCGAGCGACACCCCGGAATCGGCGAGTTCCGATTGATGGTTGAGGATCCAGATGCGCATGCCCTCGATCCCGTCCGCGCCATACGGGAGCTGGTCGTCGATGATTCGACCCGTGTCGTCGCACAGGGACCACGCGTTCTGGCCGATCCCCTCGTGGTGGCACGTCGGGAGGAGCGCCCGCTCGTCGGCGGCGATGAGCGCGCGGGCGCACTCACCGAAGGTCGGCGCCAGGAGGTCCGCCTCGGCGAAAGTGGGGGGATTGGGGCACCGGGCCCACTCCAGCGGAACCCAGCCGCGAGTGCTGCGCACGAACTGTCTCCGGTAGCGCATGCGCCAGATCCGCGCGCGCGGCGGGATCAGCTCCGTCCCCCAGCCGACCCCACCAGCGCCTTCGACCACGTCGCCCTCGCAGACCTGTCGCGAAGCATCGGAGCGAGCCACGCGAAAGGGCGTCTCCCCGCCATCCGGCTGGAACTCGCCGTTGGCCAGCTCGAAGACCGACTGCGGCCCGGGGTACTTCAGACACGCGTCGATCGCCGGCTCACACACGAAGTAGGTGGGCTGGACCAGCGCGGCCTCCTCGGGTGTCAGGCCGTGCGCAGTCAGCCACTCCATGAGGCCGGGCTCGTCCGCCAGCGTCGGCACGGTGGCCAGGTTCCGCGTGGTGCGGATGTGCTCCACCATCGCCTCCCCGCCCGTCCAGGAGATCAACGCGCCCATCGCGCAGTGGCGGCCGGCGTGGTCCACGAACACGGGCGCCGTGGGCCCCTCGGAACGCGGGAACCGCCCTTCATCGATGTACCGACGGAGCAGCCCGAGGACTTCGCGCCGCTTCGCGAGCTGCCCGGCCTGCAGGCCTTCGGGAGTCGCTGTCTGGAGCTGAATCAGCGCGTCCTCCAGGTGCCGGGTGATGCGCGCCTGCTCCTGGTCGCAGGTCCACGTCGCGGCGGCCACCAGGGCGATGACGGAGAGCATCGCGCCGGACGCTAACCGCTCAGTCCGATTGCGCGCCAGAGCGCCGCGGCGCTGTTACGCTCGCGCGCATGTCCGACTCGGCCGACGAGCTGATCCTCAAGATGCAGCACCTCGAGGCGCAGGCCCGCAACACGCTGGAGAGCAAGGCCTTGAGGGTGGGGCTCGACCGCCTCAAGTCCGCCGCGCAGAAGCTCGCCTGGTCCTCGGCGAAGGAAGTGCATGAGTGCGAGACGATCGAGGCCGACGCCGACAAGCGTCTCGAGGAGCTCCGCGTCGACGGCGTCACCAGCGAGGAGGCGCCCGAGTTCCTCGCGGTGAAGAAGAAGCTGGACGAGGCGAAGAAGCGGCTGGTGAAGGCGCGCGCGCAGCTCAACTTCGCGCTCGATCAAATGACCGAGGTGGAGCGTCGCGAGTACGAGGCCTTCCACGCGGAGGTGCGCGCAGAGACCCACGGCGCCCTCGCAGACGATCTCACCGGCGACAAGGGCATCCCCCCGACCTGACGCGCGAACTCGGTGCTCGGGCTCGTAGCCTCTCGGCGCGTCACCGGACGTCGAGCAGCTCCACCTCGAACACCAGCGTCGAGTTGGCGGGGATCTTCGGCCTGGCCTCCATGCCGTAGCCCAGCTTCGCGGGAATCGTGAGGACGCGGAGTTCGCCTTCCTTCACGCCCAGGAGCCCCTGATCGAGCCCCTCCACCACCTGCCCCTCTCCCACCCAGAACTGGAAGGGCTGGCCGCGCGCCCGCGAGCTGTCGAAGACGCCGCCGTCCGTGAGCGTGCCCACGAAGTGGACGGTGATCTTGTCGCCCTTCTTCGCCGCGTCGCCGTCGCCCGGCCGCAGCACGCGCACCTCGACGCCGTTCTCCATGACGAAGGGTGGCTGCGGGTTGAGCGGCCTGGGCGCGTCCTTCGTGCACCCAGCCAGCACGATCAGGAAGAGCGCAGCCCTCACCGGACGGATCCCAGCACCCAGTCCAGGTACGGCTGGTGTCCGGCCTCCACGTCCAGCTTCAGGATCTCCGGCACCTCGTACATGTGCAGCGCGCGGATCCGCGCCTCCACGGCGGGGAAGCGCTCGCTGCGCGTCTTCATCACCACCAGCACCTCCGCCTCGTCGCAGAGCTCGCCCTTCCAGCGGTAGATGCTGCGGATCGACGGGATCAGGTTCGCGCAGGCGATCAACGACTCGTCGACCAGCGTCCGCGCGATCTCAGCGCCCTTCTCCATCGACGGCGCGGTGACCAGCACCACGCACACGCCGCTCACAGCTTGACCTCGATGGCGCTCGTCTGCCCGTCGGTCAGCTTCACCACCACGCGCGCCGACCGGCCGGCCACCGCCTCGGGCGAGCCGAGATCGAACTCGTGGCCGAGCTCACCCGAGCGCGCGGGCAGTCCACGCTCAGGCTCGTCGGATCGGTAGACGGCGGCGGCAGCGAAGCGGTCCGGGCGGCGGGGTTGAACCACCACCTGGACACGCGCCCTGGTGCGGAAGACGAGCACCTTGAACTCGGCTCTCTCTTCCACCACCTCGGGAGGGGCGCCGCGGGGCTCGACCGGGAGAGGCACGGGAGCGCTGCGCAGCGGGGGATCGTCCTTCGTCACTTCTTCGATGGCGCGCTCACCTTCCTCCATCGCGGCCATCACCAGCTTCAGCTCTGGGTCTTCGGTTGCTTGCCGCTTCAGCACCTCGGCCTCGGCGGTGGTGGCCAGGCCCAGGTCGAAGCGGAACAGCTCGTCGTAGGTGATTCGCCTCGCGCGCTTCCTGGTGACGATGCCGTCGGCGCGCTTCTCGGCGGCGGGAAGTCGCCCTTTCGTCTCTCCGCCCAGCACCTGCACCAGCGCGTCGTCTTCGATGCCGCTGCGATCCGAGAACCACCAGGCGCGAGCCCGGTGCGCGGCGTCCAGCAACGCGGCCTCTCCGCGACGCAGCCCATTCAGGGCGGACAGGGCCGGGGCCGAAGGTCGACAGGCGGCGTCCACGTCTTCCACGGCCCGGCGCAGGCGCTCCACCAACATTCGCGCGTCGCCACGTCCCTTCGACGCCAGCGACTCGAGCGCCACCAGCGCGGACTCGAGGCGATCGCGCGCGTGGAGGTCCTGCATCGCCCAGGACGTGAGCTGCGCGCCGTCTTCCGGGCTGTCTGGAATCGCCGCCTCCACCGCCTGACTCGCCGCGCGCTGCAGTCGCGTGCGCAGCTCCGGAAGTTGCACCCCGTCGCTCCAGGACTTGAGCGCCTGCTCGGAGATGAGGGTCAGCACCGTCGAGACGTGTCCCCCGTCGACGGCCACCGCCTCGCTGCGCCGGAGCAGATCGCCGGCGGCCTCCAGCACCCGGCCGACGAGAGGACCGGGATCGCCTGGTCGCTTCCCGCCCTCGAGCTCGTGACGGAGCGACTCGAGCTCTTCGACTCGGGCCGAATACCGCTCTCGGGGTGCGATCATGACTCATTCTCCTCGTCGTCTGCTGGTGCTGCGTTGGGGCCCTCGTCACGCTTGCGCGCTTCGAGGACGTAGAGCTTGAGCCAGGCCTGAGCGCGGCTCACCCGTTTGTACGAGTTCACCACCGTGATCCCGAGGATCCGCGCGACCTCCGCGTGATCGTCCAGGTCCTGGTGGTGGTACAGATCCCACGCCGCCGCCTCGTTGGGGTGCTCGTCCTTGAGGCGCTCCCACGCCGCCCAGTACTCCTCGTGCGCCTCGCCTTGCTCGGCCTTCGCGCGGGCCTCGGCCATGGCCTTCTGGGCCTCGTGGCGCGGCTGCTCGAACTCCTCGTCGTCCTCGCCGCGGGGCCCTTCATCGAGCTCCTCGCGCTGCCGGCGATAGCGGTCGATCGCGCAGTGCTTGACGATCCGCAGAAAGAACGTCTTCGGCGACGCCGCCTTGCCCGGCACCTGCTCCGACACGCCGCGAAACTGATCGAGCCCCTTGGCCATGAACTTCGCCACGGCGTCCTGGAAGATCTCGTCGGCGTCGTCGGGTGAGCCCCTCATGAAGGCTCCCTGCACGCGACGGATGACGGTGGTGGCGGCGTCGCGCCACCGGAAGACGAGCTCGCCAAGCTGCTTCTTGTAGTCCTGGCCTTGCGCCTTCCGCTTCGAGATCTCTGCGAACAACTCGTCGTCAGTGAGCATGGGCGGAGGCCCGGAACCATACCGCCGCCCGACGAGCCTGTGCGCCGATTCCTGACGGGCCAGAGAGCGAATATTCGCGGGTCATTTCGACGGGTTGCAGGCCCGGCTGCCCTCCCCCGGGCAATCCGAGCGGCGGGAAAATCCCAGCGTCAGGGTTGAGCCCGGCCCGCGTCTTTGAGACATCAGGCCACGAAGGACCCGGCCGATGATGCCCTACACGCTTCGGCGCTCCCTTCAACAGGACGCGCCGCATGGTCTGGGATGTCCTCCCGCAAAAGGAGGCTCCCGCTGTGGCGTCACAACTCGGGTGCTTCCCCTGGCCAAAGGACTTTTCCAAAGCGCTCCATACGCTCGCGCCCGGCCGGTGAGGCCTTACAAGCTCTGCCCCGCGAGGGGCATGCTGGTTCGAATCCAGCCAGGCCGACTCACCGGCCTGTGGCGGAATGGTAAACGCACTCCTCTCATACAGGAGCAACACTCACGGCTTCTCCACTCGGGCGCATTTTCTTGAAGGGAAGCCGGCCATGCGCCGCACCATCGTCATCGGGGATCTCCACGGTTGTCACGACGAGGCCGTCGAGCTGCTCTCCCGCCTGGCCGTCACGTCGAGCGATCGCGTCATCTTCGCCGGCGATCTCGTCGATCGCGGCCCGAAGCCCAGGGAGTGCGTCGAGCTCGCCATGCAGTTCGAGTGCGTGCTGGGCAACCATGAAGAGAAGCACCTGAACCAGCGGCGCCGCGCGAGGGAGAAGCTGTCGCCCGATCACCTCCGGACCCGCGAGTCGCTGGACGATCGCCACTACAACTACTTCTCGTCGCTGCCGAAGGTGATCCGCCTGCCGGAGTTCGGCGCCGCGGTCGTCCACGCCGGGGCATTTCCTGGAGTCCCGCTCGACGAGCAGAGCGATCACCACCTGCTCCACATCCAGCACATCAACCCGCCCCACCCGAAGTCCTTCTGGCCCTCCAGGGCGCCGCAGGGCTACGCGTTCTGGACGAACTTCTGGAAGGGCCCGGAGCGGCTCGTCTTCGGGCACTCCGTGCTCGATCGCCCGCTCGTCACCGAGTGGGCGGTGGGCGTGGACACGGGCGCCGTCTACGGGCGCGGGCTGACCGCCCTGGTGCTGCCCGACTGGGAGTTGGTCACCCTGCCCACCCGGGACTACTCGGGTGGGAAGAAGACGGTGGCGAGGTACGACGTGGGGAGCGGCGTGAAGGCGTTCAGCTGACGCGCGCCGTCAGGAGCCGGTGAGCGCCGGGTTGCCGATCCGCCCGATGAAGAGCAGCGCCCCCGTCGCGCGATCGCGGATCAGGTAGACGAAGGCGCGGTTCACCTCGATGTACTCGGGGATCGACGTACGCCCGGCGATCACCGCCGTGGCGGCGGCGGCTTCCGTGCCGTCCTCGTCCGTCTTCACTACCGCCTCGTGCACGACCGCGGTGAGGAGCAGCTCCTTCTGGCCCGTCATCCCCGAGAAGTCCGCGTCGCCCGAGAAGGCCACGCTCAGCCCCAGCGCCGAGAGGATGTCCTTCAAGTCGGCCTGCGCGCGCGCCTCGAACTTCGGCATCCGCACACCCACGTTGCGCGGCTGCAGCGCCGCCAGGTACGAGCGCACCTTCGCGCCGTCCAGCGCGGCCTCGAGATCGGCCAGCTTCCCGGCCGGAGGCACCAGCAGCACCATCGACACCTCGTCGCCCGAGTACGGCAGCTCCAGCACCTCCACGTCGCCGACGGTGGCGTAGTTCACGTCCATCGACTCCTTGGCCATCATCGGGACCTGCACCGTCGAGCCGTCGCGCAACGTGAAGGCGTCGGGCTGCGTGGCCTCGTGATCGAACTTCGTCTTCCACGCGGCGTTGAAGTACAGCGTGTTCACCAGCGCCAGCACCGTGTCCGAGGTGATGGTGCCTTCCTTGAGCAGCTCGGGGATCAGCCGCTCCGTGTTGGTCGACACCCAGTCGTTGATCGCCTTGCGCGAGGGCTCGGGCTTGTTCTGGAAGTCGAGCAGCCGCAGGCCGGCGCCGTACTCGGTGGAGAGCGTGTCGAGGAAGGGCGCCTCGAAGTGCTGGTTGATCTGCCCGAAGAGCTGGTTGTTGATGCGCAGGCGGAAGGGCCGGCCGTCCTTGCCCTGCGCGCCCTGCCCCCGGCTCTGCAGCGCCGAGTCGATGGTGTTCATCGCGCGGTGGTAGCGATCCTGGGGGATCGTCACGTGCAGCACGTCCTCGAAGGCGTCCAGCGTGCTGCCGCGCGCGCCGGGGTACGTCATCGAGAGCGCCACCGACACGCTGTACGGCGAGAAGGCGGTGTTCTCCTGGGTGGTCGGCAGCTTCCGGTACACGTCGAAGGCAAAGGTGGTGGCGCCGTCCACCACGGCGTCCACGTCGGCCTGCGGCGCGGCCTGGGTGATGCGGTCCTTCGACGACTTCACCAGCTCGCCCGGCGCGGGGACGTTGGCTTCGCCTCCGCAGGCCAGCAGGGTGAGCGCAGCGACGACGGACACAGCGGCGATTCGGAGGGAGGTCATGCCGAATCAAGACTGCATCGCGAAAGCCACCGCTACAGTCCTGCAATCACTGAGAAAGTGGCCCGTCACTCCGGCGGAAACTGTGCGTGATCCCTCAGAATTCCGAGGCCGGGTTGACCCGACCCCAACCTCCACCTATGGAGGTAGATATGGAGCTCGAGAAGAAGACGACCATCTTGCTCTCCGCCAGGCTGCACAGCCGCCTCACCCGCCTGGCGCGACGAAGGAAGATCAGCCTCGGAGAGCTGATTCGCCGAGCCTGTGAGCGGGAATATGGGCTCGCCGAACACGAGCAACGCCGCAGCGCGGTGCGGGCACTGGCCGACCTGCGACTCCCGGTTGCAGATGTCGCGACGATGAAGGCCGAGTCGATCGAGGAACTCGAGTGATCCTCATCGACGCGAACGTCTTCATGTACGCCGCCGGCGCCGACCACCCCCACCGGAAAGCGAGCGTCGATCTTCTCGACGCAGTGGCCGAGGGCAGCCTGGAGGCCGCGACGAACGCCGAGGTGCTGCAGGAGCTGCTTCATCGCTACCGTCGACTCCTCCAGTGGGAGCAGGTCATGACCTTGTACGAGTCGGTGCGCGTCATCGTTCCCGAGGTGTTGCCTGTGACGGCACGCGACCTCGACCGCAGTCGGAGCCTGCTGGCCGACTACCCGGCGCTGTCGACGCGGGACGCGGTGCATGCCGCGGTCGTCCTGGAGAATGACGTCGAGGCCCTGTGCACCTGGGACCGTGACTTCGACGTCATCCGCGAACTGACGGTCATCACGCCTGCCGAGGCCCTCGCCAGCCGGTAGCCCTCAGCTCGCCGCGACGATCTCGAGCGAGAGATCCATCGCCCGCGCCGAGTGCGTCAGCGCCCCCATCGACACGTAGTCGATGCCGAGGGCAGCGAGGATCGGCAGCCGCTCCATGGTCACGCCGCCGGACACCTCGAGCTCCACCCGGCCCTTGGCGATCGCCACGGCCTGCTTCACCAACTCGTCGCTCATGTTGTCCAACATCACGAGGTGCGCGCCGTGGGCGATGGCCTCCTCGAGCTGCGCGAGCGAGGTCACCTCGATCTCGATCTTCACCAGGCGTGGCGCATTCGCCTTCGCGCGCTCGAGCGCCTTCGCGATCGATCCGCCTACCGCGGCGATGTGGTTGTCCTTGATCAGCACGCCGTCGAAGAGCCCGAAGCGGTGGTTGTGCGCGCCGCCGTGCCGCACCGCCTGCTTGGCCAGCGCGCGCATTCCCGGAGGGGTCTTCCGGGTGTCCAGCACCTTGAGCTTCGTGCCCGGCACCTGCGCCAGCGCCCTCGCCGCGTGCCGCGCCATGGTCGCGATGCCGGCCAGTCGCTGCACCAGGTTGAGCGCCGTCCGCTCGCCGATGAGCAGCGCGCGCAGCGGTCCCTCCAGCGTGGCGACCCGTTCCTTCGCGCCTGTCTCGTCGCCGTCGGCCTTCTCGAAGCGCACGGACACGGCCGGATCCACCTTCTCGAAGGTGCGTTGAAACGCGGACAGCCCGGACAGCACCATCGACTCCTTCGCCCAGAGCTCTGCCCTGCCCTTCACGTCCAGTGGCACCAGCGCCTGGGTGGTGACATCACCCGCCGCGCCGAGATCCTCGTCCAGCGCCAGCTCGATCAACCGGTCGACGAAGGGATCGTTCATCGCTTCGGCTCAGCGCTTCTTCGCGGCGGGCTTCTTCGCGGGTGCCTTCGACTTCTTCGCCGCGGGCTTCTTCACCGGCGCCCTCTTCCGGGCG
>JBFMHF010000059.1:0-39603 GCA_040752975.1 Myxococcota bacterium | reverse complement strand
GCCCAGCATCGCCAGCAGGAAGGCCAGGGCGAACAACGCTGACACCCAGACGGGCACGGCCCCGGACAGCGCCACCGCGGAATAGGCGGAGGCCGCGGAGAGATCGCGCAGCCGCAGCCTCAGGCGCCGGCGCGTCGCGAGGTTCACGCGCCCGCCTTTCCCCGCGGCACCTCGAAGCCGAGGAAGGCCAGGGCCGTCAGCACCCGCTTCTCGTGGCCGGGGCCGGAGCCGGGGCGGATCCGCCGCCCATGCGCGATGAGGCCCACCTCGGCCCCGTCGTCCAGCAGCCGGCGGGTGAGGGCGGCCGTCTCTTCGCAGGCGCGCTCGAGCGCGTCGCCCGGCTCATGCTCGGTGACGGTGAGGGTGTACTGGCGGCGATCCTCGCGTTCGCGCTCCACTTTGAGCAACTGGCCGGCGGCCGCGCTCTTCTTCCAGTGGACCCGCCTCGCGTCCTCGCCCTCTTCGAGCTCTCGCAGCCCGAGGAGATCGGCGGCCCCGTCGCGGTGCCGGGGCGTGCCCGTGTCCCCCGTGAACACGCCGTCGGCGGCGCCCGGGGGCTCGCAGCTGAAGCCGCGGCGGGGCCAGACCACCAGCCCGTCCGCGAGGCTCGCGGTGCGCGTCTTCTCGAACAAGCCGAACGGGAAGAGGGTGGTGATCCGCACGCCGGTCAGCTTGAGCGGCCCCCGCCTCGGAGCCACCACGTCCGCGCGCGCCACCACCGGTTGGCCCTCCGCCACGTAGGGGATCCACGCGGCGCCGGCCAGCTTCTCGTCGGCCTCCGACACCTGCACGGCGAAGGCGCGCCCGCGGGTACGGGTCACCTCGTAGCGCAGCGGGAACGGCTCTCCCGCGAAGGCCCCATCGGGCAGCAGGCGGCGGACCCGCACGTCGCGAATCGCGCGCTCGGACAGCACGCCGGACAGGACGATCACCGAGAGCAGGAAGCCCAGCACCAGGTACAGCAGGTTGTTGCCGGTGTTGAGCGCGCCCAGGCCGATGCCGACGGTGATCACCAGGTACGTCCGCCCGGCGCGCGTCACCTTGAGGGTGCGCGGCGGTCGGGTCCACTCCTTCCATCGCTGGCGCCAGGTGGCCATGGCCGGGAAGAGAGTCTGCCCTCAACGGGGCGCGGGGACGCGGCGGGCGATCTCCCCCAACAGGTGGGCCGCCTCGTCGCGCGCGAAGGCGCCCTGGGTGGACGTGCGCAGGAGCAACCGATGGGACAGCGCCGGCACCAGCACCGCCCGCACGTCGCCGGGCGACACGAAGTCGCGGGCCTCCCAGAGCGCGTGCGCCCGGGCGGCGGACACCAGCGACAGCACGGCGCGGGTGGAGACGCCCCGCTCGATGTCCGCGTGCTCCCGGGTGGCGCCCGCGAGGCGCACCGCGTAGGCGGCCACGTCGTCCGGCACCTTCACCGCGTCGGCCGCGGCCTGGAGGGCTCCCAGCTGTGTCGCGTCGGCGATCGCAGCGAAGGTCTGTAAGGGGTCGCCCCGGCGCTCGACCAACAGCTTCGCCTCCACGGCCGGATCGAGGTGCCCCAACGAGAGGCGGAGCAGGAAGCGATCGAGCTGCGAGTCCGGCAGCGGGTAGGTGCCGGAGAGATCGAGCGGGTTCTGCGTGGCGATCACCGCGAAGGGGCGCGGCAGCGGGTGGGTGACGCCGTCGAGGCTGACCTGCCCCTGGCCCATCGCCTCCAGCAGCGCCGACTGGGTGCGGGGCGGCGCGCGGTTCAACTCGTCGGCCAGCACCACCTGGTGGAAGATCGGCCCGGGGCGGAACTCGAAGCGCGCCTGCGCCTGCACGAAGATCTGCGTGCCGAGGATGTCGCTGGGCAGGAGATCGGCGGTGAACTGGACGCGGGCGAAGCTGAGCGCGAAGGACTTCGCCAGGCCCTCGGCCAGGGTGGTCTTCCCCACGCCGGGGACGTCTTCGAGGAGGAGGTGCCCGCGGGCGGCGAGGCAGGTGAGGGCCAGGCGGATCTGCTCGGCCTTGCCGAGGACGATGGTGCCGAGGTGCGACTGCAGCCGCTCGAGGAGGTCCCGGGGTGTGGGTTGCATCGTGAAGGACCGACACCTTAACGGAGTGTAAGGTCCGCGCGCCCTGAAAGAATCGCACGCCATGGGTCGCATTCGCCGCCTCAGCGAAGAGCTGATCAACCAGATCGCGGCGGGCGAGGTGGTGGAGCGCCCGGCCAGCGTGGTGAAGGAGTTGGCCGAGAACGCCATCGACGCGGGGGCGACGCAGGTGAAGGTGGCGCTCGCGGAAGGCGGGCTTGCGGCCATCACCGTGGTGGACGACGGACACGGCATGTCGCGCGCCGACGCGCTGCTGAGCCTCGAGCGTCACGCCACCAGCAAGCTCAGCGATCTCGAGGGGCTCTCCCACATCCTCACCAAGGGGTTCCGCGGCGAGGCGCTCCCGTCCATCGCGTCGGTGTCGCGCTTCACCCTGCTCACCAGCGAGCCGGACGCGCCGGTGGGGACGCGGGTGACGCTGGAAGGGGGCAGTGCGCCGATCGTCGAGGAAGCCGCGCCCATCGGCGGGACGCGCTTCGACGTCGTCGATCTCTTCTTCAACACGCCCGCCCGGCGGAAGTTCCTGAAGCGGGAGTCGACCGAGCTCTCCCACTGCGAGGAGGCGGTGACGCGGCTGGCCCTGGCGCACCCCGAGGTGGCCTTCTCGCTGGAGCATGGGGGAAAGCTGCTCATCTCCGCGCCCGCCACGCCAGACGCGCCCGCCGAGCGGATCGCGGCGCTGTTGGGGGCCGAGGTGGCTCCGCACCTCCTGGCCGTCGAGGAGCGCCGCCTGGGGATCTCCGTCACGGGCTACGTCGCCAGCCCCGAGTTCACCCTGCCCACCGCCCGCGGGCTCTACACCTTCGTCAACCGTCGCTACGTGCGCGACCGGGGCATCAACGCCGCGGTGCAGCGCGCCTACCAGGACTCGCTCCCTCCGGGCCGGCAGCCGGTGGCCGTGCTGATGATCGAGCTCGATCCCCGCGCGGTCGACGTCAACGTGCACCCGCAGAAGCTCGAGGTCCGCTTCGCCGATCCCCGGGGCGTCCAGGAGGCGCTGGGGGCGGCCATCTCCCGCGCGCTCAAGGCCGCTCCGTGGAGGAACAACCCGGGGGCGCCCCTGGACGCGCCGGTGCACGCCCACTACGCGCTGGCCGTCGAGCGCTTCCTCGCTCGCGCCCAGTCGACTCCGGGACTCCCGCTGGAGCCCGAGCCGGCTCCCCTGGCGCGCGAAGGGGGCTTCGGCACGGCCCGCCCCGGCCTCAACGAGGCGCCCCCGCCGGGGTACTTCTCGCGGCTCAAGTTCCTGGCTGAGCTGGGGAAGCGCTTCTGGCTCTGCGAGGGCCCGGGCGGCACGCTGGTGATCCTCGACCCCCGCGCGGTGTCGCTGCGGGTGCACCTGACGGCGCTCACGCAGCGCCTGGCTTCCGGGGCGCTCGCGGCCAGCCCCCCGGGGCTCTTCTCGGCGACGCTGGCCCTGCCGCGCGACGTGTGCGCGCAGGTCCTGGACGCGGCCTCACGCCTCGCCCGCCTCGGGGTGGAGGTGGAGGACTTCGGCGGTGACACCGTGGCCGTGCGGAGGGTGCCGGCAGAGGTGGAGGGCGCGGATCTCCCCCTGCTGCTCGGCCAGCTCGCGCGCGTGGTGCCCGGGGCCGAAGCCCCACCCTCAGCGTGGCACGAAGCGCTGGTGGTGCTGGCCCGGGCGGCGCCGCCGCCAGCCTCCGTCAGCCATGACCAGGTCCGCGGCTGGCTCGATCGGCTGGATCGCGCCGACTTCTCGCTGCCGGCTCCGGGCGCCCGCGTGGTGGTGCGCGAGCTGCCGTTGCTCGAGCTGGAGGGCGGGTAGAAAAATTGCCGGCTCGATCGCCGCTGCTACCGTGCGCGACACCCCTGTAGCGGGAGGTGGCCCTGCATGGACGGAGTCATTCGCGGAGCGGACGTGGTGAAGAACGCCCGGCTCATCTGGCGGGAGTTCGGGCTGCGCGCGTTGCTCCACTGCGTCCGAGCCTGCCTCGTCGGCCCGCGCACCACCTTCCTCGACATCATCTGGGAGAGACGAAAGTGAACGACACCCTCACCACCCAGCCGGTCGCCCAGTGGGTCCCCGCCGGGTACGCCGAGAAGGCCATGGCGTCCCTGATGCAGCTGCACAGCGAGCTGATGGACGAGAAGGAGCGCCGCGTCGACCTCTTCCGGCGCCTCATGGAGCGCGAGCAGGCCCTGGCCGAGCTGAAGATGTACGTGAAGGTGCTCGAGGAGAAGCTCTCTGCCTCGACACCACCCCCGCGAGTCGAGGCAGCCCCCGTCGGCTCGCCGGTGCCTCCGACGCCCGTCACGCCGCCTCCGGCGCCTCCGCCGCGCGCGCGAGCCGACACGGTGATGCGGCCACCGGTGCCGCCGCGCGTGGGGCTGCGGGTCGGTCAGGACGGTTGGAAGTCGTGGTGACGCGCTCCCTCTGCGCGCTGGGCATGCTGCTGGTGGCGCTGGGGACGGGGGCGGCCCGAGCCGAGAGCAAGTCCGTCGACGGGTGGGGGCGGATCACCGTCTTCGGGGGCTACCGGCTGGTGCCCAACGGCTTCTTCGCCGACAAGGCGGCCGAGGCCGGCTCTCCGATGCTCCGCCCGTCGCCCGGTGGCCCCCAGGGCGGGGCCAGCTTCGGCTACGGCACCTTCTCCTTCGTGGAGATCTGCATCGATCTCCTCGTGGGCTACGAGACCTTCGAGCTCGAGGGCCAGCAGCCGTACAGCTCCATCACCTACGGCGGGCTGCTCGGCGCGCGCTTCACACGAATGGACCTCCTCTTCCCGGGCTTCGCCCCGTACGCGGGCGTGCAGGCCGGGCCGATCCTCGCCAGCGTCTCGTCGGGCTCCAACCCGCAGCCGGAGAAGCTGCAGCTGGGGATCTCGGTCAACGGCGGCTTCAACTACCGCTTCGCCGAGCGCTTCGCCTTCAACGTCGACGTTCGCTGGATGTATGCGCGCTACTACGTCGAGCCGATCGCCGGCGCCAACGTGGGCGGCCTGTGGTTCTCCGCGGGCTTCACCTTCTTCTTCACGCCCGCCCCGAAGAAGGATCTCGACGTTCCCGGCTTCTGATATTCGGTCGGCCATGGCTGATTCGCTCCCGGACCTGACCAGGGCGCTCGACGAGATCCGTCGCGAGGTGGTCGAGGCGCGCAACATGACCATCAAGACGGACAACGCGCTCAAGACGCTCCACGCCGAGCTGAAGAACGTGTCGTCCCGCCAGGACGCCTTTCAGCGCCGCACCTGGTTCTCCACCGCCGCGGCCTACGCCGTCTTCACCGGCCTGTGCGTGGCCGGGGTGATCGCCATCTCCGGAGCGCGCGCCGCCAGCGCCACCAGCGAGCGGGAGCGGCTGGAGAAGCAGGTGGCGGATCTCGAGAAGACCATCGGCGCGCTCAAGGCCGACGCAGCGGCCCAGCTGGCGGCGGAGCAGGGCGCGATGCAGGTCTACAAGATGATGACCAGCCTCCCGGGCGAGGAGCGGCTCAAGGGCATCGACGCGCTCCAGAAGCTCGATCAAACGAAGCTGTCGGCCTTCACCCGGCTCGCCCTGCAGGACCGCGCGGCGTCGCTGCGGCGGGAGGTGGGCGCGGGGATCCTCGAGAAGGGGAAGGCCGCCTTCCGCCGGCAGGACTGGGCGGAGTGCACCGCGCAGCTGTCGCGTTTCCTCGCCATGGATCCGCCCGAGGAGGACGCGCTCGAGGCGTCCTTCTTCCTCGGCAACGCGCTCTTCCAGTCCCGGAAGTTCTCCGAGGCGATCAAGCCCCTCAGCCGCTTCGTGGAAGGCGACAAGCGGGCCCGCACCCGCGACTTCGCGATGGTGCTCCTGTCCCAGTCCTACGACATGGTGGGTGACCGGGAGCAGGGCTTCGCCGTGGCCCGCGAGGCCCTCGCCACCTACCCGGGCAGCGACTTCCGCGCGCAGCTCCAGGGCCGCGTCGCCAAAGGCACGGGCGGGGCGGCGGCGCCAGCGCTCGCCCCGGGTCCCGCCGTGCCCCAGCCCGTCGCGCCACCGCCTGCCGCCCCTGCTCCAGCCCCGCCTCGCCCCGGCGCTGTTCCACCCGTGACGGCCCCCGCGCCTGCGAAGCCCGGTGCAACGACTGCTGCCCCTCCACCGCCCGGTCCCTCGACCGCCGCCTCCTCGCCCGTCCCCGCGAAGCCCGCCGCGACGACGCCACCCCCTCCGCCGGCCGCCCGGCCCGCCGGCGCTCCGCCTCCGCCCGCGCCAGCGGTGGCCAAGCCAGGCACCGCCGCTCCGCCTCCGGCTCCGGCCAGGCCTGCGGCCCCGCCCCCGCCCGCCCCGCGATGAGCACGGCTGACCCGAAGGACCCGCGGTTCCGCCCCTACCGTACCGTGGCGTGGGCGCTCTACCTGCTGCTGGCAGTCGGGTTCTCGTCGCTCGTCGTCTTCAGCGTCTTCAAGTCCGTCTTCGCCATGACGCCCGATCGTCCCGAGCCCTCGGGACAGGCGCTGCCCGTGGTTCAGTGCACGGCCGGCGCCCGCGCGTTGATCGACCGCCTGGAGGTCCAGCGGCGGGGCTTCTCCGACAACGAGCCGACGAAGGCCGATCAGCGCTTCCTCGAGTTCCGCGTGGGCTGGCTCAAGGACAAGCGCGCCCTCGAGGCGCAGTGTGGGCTGTCCGAGCCCGGCCGCGAGAAGCTCTCGGCGGCCTTCGGCAAGCTCGAGCGGCTGGTCGATCTCTACACGACCGCCTCAGTCCAGTACGCGGGCGCCGTGGCGCCCACCCTGGAGGCGCTCAAGCGCGATCTCGACGAAGCCGGAAAGTAGAGCCGGTCTCAGCGGCCGGGCAGCACCACCGTGTACCGCCCGTCGGCGTCGGCCACGGTGGAGCCGAGGAGGATCGCCGAGTCCCGTCCCTCGACGGGGGTGACGCGGAAGAACCGCAGCGTGGAGTAGGGCACCGGCGCGCCCAGCCGCTGCGCGATGGTGCCCGTCACCCGCCCCGTCACGGTGCGGCCCTCCGCCAGGTTCACCGGGGGGAGCGCGACGGTGGAGATCGGCTGGCCCTTGTCGTCGGTGAGCTGCTTCACCGTCACCAACCGGCTGGCCAGGGGCAGAGCGGGCGCGACGAACTCGACGCGCCAGGTGGCCGAGTCCAGCTTGAGCTCGAAGGCGCCACTGGCGTCGGTGATCACCTCGACGGGATCGAGCGGGAAGGGGCGCTCGCTGCCACCCTCGGCGCTGGCGACGTGCTCGACGGCGCGCACGCCGACGTTGGCGGCCGGCGTACCACCCGGGGTGAGGACGGTGCCCCGCAGCGAGAGCCGGGATTCGCACTTCACCGTCGGGAGCGTGATCACCCCTGTCAACGGATCCGCTTCCTCGGGATCCACCTTCACCGCGCTGCGGGTCACCGCGGCGTCGCTCATCGGCGGCGGGATGACGATCGAGCTGAGGGATTGATCAGCGGCGTTGACGAGGGTGCGCACGCGGTACACGCCGTCGGCGTCCGTGAGGACGACCCGGCTGCGGAAGCGCCCACCGCCCGCCACCGTTCCCTCGATCAGCACCTGGGCCAACGCCACGGGTGCGCCGAGCGCGTCCAGCACCTGGCCCTTGACGTCGTAGGCCTCGCCGAAATCGCCCAGCTCGAGGGTGACGGTGTTGGGGAAGGGGGCCTCCACCGTGAAGGTCTTGCTCGGCGCTTCGGCGTTGGCCTCGCGGGGGCTGGCCACCAGCAGCACGGCCGGCAGCTCCTTGGCGCGCGGGCCGAGGGTGATGGTGAAGTCGCCCGGGCTGCTGCTGGTGCCCGACGCGACCGGGAAGCGCTGCGAGAGCGGCTCGCGGGTGACCGGGTCGAAGGCCTGGAGATCCATGGTGGCCGAGGTGAGCGCGATCTCCACGTTGGGCACCTGGGTGGCGTCGATCTTCTTCACCAGGCGGCCCGACAAGGTGACGGCGCCCTCCACGGCAGGGAATGCGAAGGTGACGTCGGGCGGGGTGCCGCCGGGTGCGGCCACCACGTCGCTGGCGCTGGCAGGCGGCACGGACGGATCGGCCGGCCAGGCGGACAGGGTGAAGCGACCGGCACCGACGGTCAT
Source organism: Myxococcota bacterium (assembly GCA_040752975.1). Taxonomy (GTDB): domain Bacteria; phylum Myxococcota; class Myxococcia; order Myxococcales; family Myxococcaceae; genus JADLDB01. Next base: position 31,497 of record JBFMHF010000059.1, on the reverse strand, counting down.
CACGAAGCGGCCGCGCTCCGGGCGCTCGAACCGCTGCTCGAAGACGCGGATCACGCTGGGGATCAGCTCGGATTGACCGACGGCGCGCAGCTGCACCGGCTCGGCGTAGAAGGTCCGGTTGGTGGGGTCGACGTTGCCCGTCTTCTCACGCTGGAACTCGCCGGTGATCAGCAGCGGCTCGCCCAGCTCGAAATCCCGCGCCTTGCCCAGCGTGCCGTCGGCGATGGGGACGTCGCGCGCATAGAGCCCCCCGAGGGGATCGCCGCCCAGCTCGACCACGATGCCGCGGCCGGGATCCCCACAGCCCTCGGCGAAGCACAGCTGCCCCGAGGAGCACTCCGCGTCGCTCAGGCAGGGCTCCGGTGGCGCCTGCACTCCGGTCATCGAGCAGCCCGCCAGCAGGGCCAGGGAGAAGGTGAGGAGCGCGCGCTTCACTGGCAATTCTCCACCTTCACGACCCACACGTTGAAGTCGGTGTACGGCGTGTCCATCACTTCGGTGCCGTCCGCCAGCGTGCGCGGAGGCCGGAACACCTGGGTGGGCGGCGCGTCCTGGACGAACTCGCTGTCGGTCACCCAGCCCTCGACGATGTGCTCGTTCCCGTCCTTCAGGGACGCGAGGAACGTCAGCATCGCGTTGGGCGCCGTCACCTCGCGCGTCACCGACGTGCCGCCGAAGATCGGGTTGCCGGTGAAGACGGGGCGGTCGGGCGTGGGCTCGTAGTTGGTCTCGGGATCGATGTACCACTGGCTGCGGATCGGATCGTCCGAGTCCTCGTCGTACACCGTCATCGAGAACTCGTTGCGCGGGCAGCTCGGGCTGAGGGTGCCGACGAAGATGGTGGTGCGCCGCTGCGCAGGCTTCGCCGTCTGCGGCAGCACCCGCAGGGGCGCGTTCTTCTTCGGTGGCAGCTCAGGCAGCACGGTGTCGTCTTGCGGAATGAGACAGGCGCTTCCCAGCAGCGCCAGGCTCCCGCATAGCAACAGCCGAGCCATGAAGCCGGCGCCCCGGTTTGGCTGTAATTTCAGGCCATTACCCAACGTCACGCCCCTTCGTACTCTGTCTCCGACGCCATGGTGTCGGGGCTCTTGTCGGCTTCGAGTTTTTCAAGGTGCCTGAAAATGGTGCGGGGGTCGACGCCGAGATCCTTGGCCGTCTTGGTGCGGTTGCCGCCGTTCCGCTCGAGGACCTCGTTGATGTAGCGCTTCTGGAACTCCTCCTTGGCCTGGGCGAGGGGGAGAATGGGTGGGAGGTTCTCCGGGCGCAGATCCAGGTCCTCGGGGCCGAGCAGGGGCTTGTCGGCCAGCACCACCGCCTTCTTGATGCGGTTCTCGAGCTCGCGGATGTTGCCGGGCCAGTTGTACTTCTTCATCGCGACGGTGCCGGCCGGCGTGAAGCCGCGGGCCTTCGAGTTGAACTCGCGCGCGTACTTGTTCAGGAAGAAGCGGGCCAGCACCACGATGTCGTCGCCGCGATCGCGCAGGGGCGGCAGCTTCAGGGTGACGACGTTGATGCGGAAGTAGAGATCTTCCCGGAAGGCGCCCTTGCGGGTCTCCTCGTCGAGGTTCTTGTTGGTGGCGGCCACCACGCGGATGTCGACGGGCTCGGGCCGGTTGTCGCCCACCTTGTAGACGACCTTCTCCTGCAGCGCCCGCAACAGCTTCACCTGCAGCTGCAGCGGCATCTCGCCGATCTCGTCGAGGAAGAGGGTGCCGCCGATCGCGGCCTGGAACTTCCCCATCTTGGTGGCGACCGCGCCGGTGAAGGCGCCCTTCACGTGGCCGAACAGCTCGCTCTCGAGCAGGTTCTCGGGGATCGCCCCGCAGTTGATCGAGATGAACGGCCCCTTGGCGCGAGGGCTGTGGCGGTGCAGCTCCTTGGCGATCAGCTCCTTGCCGGTGCCCGTCTCGCCGATCACCAGCACGGAGATGTCGGTGGGCGCGATCTTGTCGATGCGCTTGTACACGTCGCGCATGCCCTGGCACGCGCCGACGAGGTCGCCGTAGGTGTGCTCCTCGAGCCGCGTCTTGAGGGTGACGTTCTCGAGCTTGAGCTCGTTCACCAGCAGCGCGTTCTGCACCAGCAGCGAGGCCTGCGCCGCGAAGATGGTCAGGGTGTCGAGCGCCTTCTGATCGAAGCGGTTCACCAGCCGGTCGTTGCCCAGGTAGATGAGGCCGAAGAGCTCGCCCTTGTGCATCAGGGGCGCGCACATCACCGAGAGCAGCTTCAGGTTCACCACCGACTCGGAGCTGTTGAACTCGGGATCGTCCAGCGCGTCGGCGATGATCAGCGGCTTCTGCTGGGCCACCACCTTGGCGACGATGGAGTCGGACACCCGCTCGATCGCGTCCTCGATCGTCTCGCGCTGCACGTTGCGGGCGACCTTCACCCGCAGCTGGTTGGACTCCATGAGGATCAGGAAGCCCTTGTCGGCGCGGGCCACCTCGATGCACTCGTCCATCAGGGTCTCGAGCAGCTTGTCGAGGTCGTAGCTGGTGAGGAGGTGCTCCGAGAAGCGCGTCAGGCGGCGCAGGGCGGCCAGCTCGCGCCCGGGGATGCCCGGCTGTTCCTGGGTCGAGGCGTCGGGGTTGTTGGAGTCGCCGCGCGAGAAGCGGGTGGCCAGCGCGGGCTGGGCCTGGGGCGCCTCGGCCAGGGAGAACGTCAGCACCGTGTCGCCCACCTTCACCACGTCGTTGGCCTTGAGCTCGTGCTCGTCCGTGGCCTTGTCGTTGACGAGGAACTTCGTCTCGCCCCCCACCTTGTACGAGACGCCGTCGAACATGATCGCGAAGGCCGTGTCGGGCACGCGCGCGTCTTCCAGCACGATGTCGTTGTCCGCCCCGCGACCGAGGCTGGTGATCCGCTTGAGGAGGCTCACCGTGCGGGTCTTCCCGTCGGGCGTCTTGATGGTGAGGCTGGGCATCGAAATTGGCTCCTCTTCTTCAGAATCCGACGTGAACGCCGGCGCCGAGGCCGCCGTTGGTGGGGAAGATGCGCAGGCGCACGCCGGTGGGCGCGCTGGGCGCTGGCCGCGGGGCGGGCTCCTGCGTCTCGGTGACGACGGTGGGCTGGTGGTGCCAGATCGCGTCGCCGATGCCGAGCGCCCACAGCACGTAGAAGCCGATGCCGCTGGACAGCTTGAGCGCCCGCCACACCTCGGCCTCGGTCTGCCGCGAGGGGGGAATGCGCCGCACCGTCACCTCGAAGACGCCCGTGCCGTCCGCCGTGAGGCGATCCTCCCACCGGTAGGTGATGGGCTCGAACAGGGCCTCGAGCGCGAAGTACGAGATGATGCTCACCACCGCGAAGATGCCTTCGGACACGGCGAAGGCCACGCCCCAGCCCACGCGCCCCTGCTGGAACTGCCCCGCCCCGAAGGGGATGAAGTTCACCAGCATCGACTGGGTGCGCACGTTGCGGACGGTGACCTGCTGGCCGAGGGTCTCCATGCGGCGGCGGCGCTCTTCCTCTTCCTTGAGCAGCCGCTCACGCTCTTCCTGGGCGCGCCTCTCCTGCTCGGCGCGCAGGGCGATCTGCTGCCGCACCAGGTCGAGCTGGGCCTGGTTGTCCTTCTTCACCTGCTCGAAGAGGCGGATCGCCGGCGGGGCCACCGCGAAAGGGTCGAGCACGTAGTCGGGGTTGAGCTGGAGGAGCTGGAGGAACTGCGCCCTGGCCGCGTTGAGGTCGCCCAGGTTGAAGGCCGACAGCCCGCCCAACTTGAGCAGCTCGATGCGCTGCGCCTCGCTGAAGTTGGTGCCCCGCATCGCGTTGCTGACGCGGGCCAGCGCCTCGGCATACTTGCCGGCGTCGTACAGCGAGCGGCTCACCTCCAGCTCCCGCTCGGGGACGGCCTGCGCACCGGCCAGGGAAGGCACCAGGAGCAGGGCCAGCGCCAGCGCGCGCGTCACGGTGCCCCCTTCACCACGATGAGCGGCTTGCCGGGATCGGCGGTGCGGGCGCCGCGGTCGATCACCTGGGTCCCCTCGCGCACCTCGAACTCAAAGCGGTGCCGCAGCTCGGTGGAGCCGCCCGGAGGTGTCACCAGCCGGAAGGGGCGGGTCGACGTCTCAGCCACCGTGCGCTCTTCCGCGCCCAGGCGCACCACGGCGTCGGGAGGGTAGCCCTGAAAGGACACCAGCGACGGCTTGAGGGGCGCGACGAGCAGCACGTCTTCGCCGGCCTTCACGTCCACCACCGAGGTGCGGCCCTCGGGCTCGCAGGCGAGATCGCAGGTGACGGTGAAGCGGTGCTTGCCGGGCGGCAGCTTGAGCTGGTGGCGGGACAGCGCGTCGACGGACTTCGCCCCGTCGTCCACCCTCACGTAACCGAAGGGGCGCACCACCACCGCCACGTCGATCGGCTCCAGGGGGAGCTTCGGCAGCTGAGGCGCGTCGGGGCCGGGCCGCTTCGTCGACACCGGGGGCGTCACCGGGGGCTTCACCGGCTCATCGGGCTGCGCCGGCCCGTCGGGCGGCCGTTCGGGCTGCGCCGGCCCGTCGGGCGGCCGTTCGGGCTGCGGCGGCGCGGGCGGTGGCCGCCACTGGACCGACGCCAACACCACCTGCGCGGGATCCACCTGCGTCTCGAGCGCGAAGTCCGGCGGGCGCGTCGCCTCGTCCACGCCCCGCAACACACTCATCAGCACGATGAAGCCCAGCCCGGTGGCCACCGCCAGCCTCCGCAGCCGCTGTGCTCGTTGCTCCCGCAGCTTGCGGGCCTTCATCTGGCCGAGGAGCTCCACCGCGCGCGCGTTGGACGGCTCGTGCGCGAGCACCTGGTTCAGCGCCGACAGCGCGCGGGCCGGCTTCTTCTCGGCGATGAAGCGCTCGGCGCGCTCGAGCAGCGACCGGGTGATCCGCGGGCCCAGCGCCTTCCGGTAGCCCTTCGGATCGAGGAAGAAGTCCTTGAGCTCCTCGTGGGGCCGGCTGAGGCCCAGGCCCGCGAGGTACTCCGCCAGCGCGTCGCGCAGCTTCACCGCCGAGGCGTAGCGGGCCGACGGCTGCCGCTGGAGGCAGGTGCCGATGATCTCCGCCAGCTCGTCGGACACGGTGGGCACCACCTGCCGCGGATCGTCGTAGACGCAGTCGAGGATCCGCTTCAGCGTGGCGGTGGTGTTGGGCGCGGTGAAGGGCAGCTTCCCGGTGGCGAACAGGTACAGCATCGTCCCCAGCGAAAAGACGTCGGCCTCGGCCCCCGCGGCCTCGCCCTCGATGATCTCGGGGGCCATGTGCGCAGGGCTCCCCACGAGCGCGCCCGTCATCGTCATCTTCTCGTCGCGGTCGAGGATCTTCGCGATCCCGAAGTCCATCAGCTTGAGCACGCCGTCCTGCCGCACCATCACGTTCTCGGGCTTCAGATCCCGGTGGAGGACCCCGCTGTCGTGCGCGTGCGAGAGCGCGGACGCGATCTCGTGCACCACCATCGCCGCCACCTCGGGCGGCTGCAGCGAGTCCTCGGCGATGAACTGTCGCAGCGTGTGCCCGCGAATGTACTCGGTGACGATGAAGGCCTCGGCCGCCGACTCGCCCGCATAGTCGAACACCTCGAGGATGTTCGGGTGGTGCAACCGCGCCACCGCCTTCGCCTCGCGCTCGAGCCGCTTGCGCGACTCCACCTTGTTCGCCAGGTGCGGGTGGAGCACCTTCACCGCCACCTCGCGATCGAGCGCCGTGTCGAGCCCCTTGTAGACGACGCTCATGCCGCCCTGGCCCAGCTGCTCCAGGATGCGGTAGCGGCCGATCTGGCGCCCGACGAGTGACAACCTCAGCCTCCAACCCCGGTGAGTGTGGTGTCCCCTGGCGGTTTCCCGCCTTCATGCCCGTCCGTCACCCGGTCGAACGCCATCCCACCCTCCATCAGAGGAAACCGTCATTTCTGTCAGTGCGATGCCGGAGCCTATGACGCCAGCGCCCCAGTTCACCAGCCTGTCGTGACATGGCCGTCAGGTGAGCGCCCAGCGGGTATGACTCGGCTGGTCAACCCTTGCGACGGGAGGAGATCCGGCCGAGGAGGTGCTCGAGCACCTGTTCGCGGCTGACGGACTGACGGGGAGGGGTGCTGGCCTGCGCCAGTTGGAAGAGCTCGGCGAGGCGCTCCTTCACCAGCTCGAGGTCGGGCTTCTCGGCGAGGAGGTGGCGGTAGAGGGCGATGGCGCCGGCGAAGTCGCCCTTCGCGGCGAGCGCCTCGGCCTCGTGCATGGGGGACGAGAAGACGCCGGAGGGCTCGGAGGAGACGGGCGCGCGCGTGCGGAGCTCCTGAGGGCTCAAGTTGGCCTCGAGCTGGGCGAGGCGGGCGGCGAGGGCGGGCTCCTCCGGGAAGGCGGCGGCCAGCGCGCGGAGCTCGTCGAGGGCGACGCCCAGCTCTCCTCTGCGCAGGGCGCGTTCTGCTCGCGACTCGTGGGCGTGGCGTTCCTCGGGCGACATCAGGGGCGCCGAGTCTGCCCCAAACCGGGCGCGCGGGCAGCCGTTCCCTCACCGGGCAGAGGTGGCATAACGGGGGAGTGCCGACCTGGGTGTTGCTCGCCGCGTTGGGATCGCTGGAGCTGGTGGGCCCGCCGCTCCGGCAGGACGGCTACCAGCTCCGGCCGCCGCGTGCGTTTCGCATGGCGCGGATGGATCTGTACCACGGCACGCGGGTCGCCACGGTGGCGAAGGCCAGCCAGGCCCCGCGCTACCTCTCCGCGGCGTTGATGGACGGCGACGGAGAGGACGCCGCCACCATGCTCGTGTCCGTGGTGGAAGAGCCCCTGACGCTGGGCCCGTCTTCGCGCGACGACGCGTCGACCGCCGTGCTGCGCCACTTCCGCGACGAGCTGGAGCTGCCCTTCATGCTGGAGCGCGCCGACGTGAAGACGGGCGCCTCGGCGCGGGTGGAGGTCCTGGGCAGCGTGCGGGAAGGCAGCCAGCTGCGGCGGATCCTGGTGGCGGCGTGGCCGGGCGAGGTGCGGCACGTGGTGGTACTCTTCTCGGTGCCCTCGGGGCGCTGGGAGTCCCTCAAGGCGGCGATCGACGAGTCGCTCGAGACGATGCGGGCGGACGTGACCAGCGGCCCGTCGCGCTCGTGGCGCTGGGGCTTCGCGATCTTCATCCTCGCCCTGCTGACCCTGTCTGTCGGCTTGTGGCGGCGCCGGCAGCAGCGGCTCACCTGATCACTTCCCGTCCTTCTCCACCGTCACGCTGGTGGCGCCGAGCTCCTGGGTCCCGCGGAGAATCTTGATCTCCCACTTGCCCGGCTTGGTCAGCGAGTAGCCCCGCCAGGTGCGCGTGCGGGCCAGGCCCTGGATGGTGACGTCCACGGTGCTGCGCACCTGCCCCTCGTGGAGGAACTGGATGGAGACGTCTTCGTACTTGCCGTCCTTCGGGCAGAACCAGAGCGTCCAGGCGAAGACGGTGGTGCCCTTCTTCACCGGGCCGGTGACGGGCTCGATGCAGGTGTTGGCGGTGGGGCTGCCCTTGGTGTTGTCCACCTTGGTGCAGGGGGTGAGCTCGAGGAGCGCGGGCCCGCGGTCCTTCCCGTTCTCCTGGTAGTCCATCACCCGCTTGATCTCGTCGGCGGGCGGGGGCGGCGCGGGAGGTGTGGCGGGAGCGGCCGGAGCGGCCTCCTGGGCCAGCGCGAGCGAGGCGACGACGAGGGCGCACGACAGCGTGAGGCGGAACGAAGGCATGATGGAGATCCCCCTGGAGCGAGAAGTCGCGCTGAAGTGTGCCTCAGGCGGGCAGGGGAGCAATGGATTTCAGTGAGAGCGGGTGCTAGGTGCCGCGGGCCCTCATGCCGCAAGAGAACGCGCACATCCGGAACTTCTCGATCATCGCGCACATCGATCACGGGAAGTCCACCCTGGCCGATCGCCTGCTGGAGAAGACGGGCACCGTCACCGATCGCCAGAAGCAGGCCCAGTTCCTCGACAACATGGAGCTGGAGCGCGAGCGCGGCATCACCATCAAGGCCCAGACGGTGCGCATGAAGTACCGGGCCCGGGACGGCAAGGACTACGTCCTCAACCTGATCGACACGCCGGGCCACGTGGACTTCGCGTACGAGGTGAGCCGCTCGCTGGCCGCCTGCGAGGGCGCGCTGCTGGTGGTGGACGCGACGCAGGGTGTGGAAGCGCAGACGCTGGCCAACGTGTACATGGCCATCGAGCACAACCTGGAGATCATCCCGGTCATCAACAAGATCGATCTCCCGTCGGCCGACGTGGATCGCACCCGCGCGGAGATCGAGGACGTGATCGGCCTCGACGGCTCGCTCGCCGTGCCGGTCTCCGCCAAGGAAGGCGTCAACATCGACCTGCTGCTGGAGGCCATCGTCCAGCACGTGCCGCCGCCGAAGGGCAGCCAGGCCGACCCGCTCAAGGCGCTGGTCTTCGACAGCTGGTACGACAACTACCGCGGCGTGGTGATGCTGATCCGCGTGCTGGAAGGCAGCGTCGCGGTGAAGCAGAAGATCAAGCTCTGGTCGAACAACAAGGAGTTCGAGGTCCAGGAGCTGGGGGTGATCGCCCCGTTCGCCACCGCGGTGAAGAGCCTCATCGCCGGCGAGGTGGGGATCCTGGTGGCGAACGTGAAGGAGCTCGCCGACGCCAAGGTGGGCGACACCATCACCGACGCCGTCCGGCCCACCACCGAGCCGTTCCCCGGGTTCAAGGAGGTCAAGCCGATGGTCTTCTCCGGGGTCTTCCCGGTGGACGCCGCCGACTACGACAACCTGCGCGACGCGCTGATCAAGCTGCGCCTCAACGACTCGGCCTTCACCTACGAGCCGGAGACGTCCACCGCGCTCGGCTTCGGGTTCCGCTGCGGCTACCTCGGGCTGCTCCACATGGAGATCGTCCAGGAGCGGCTCGAGCGCGAGTACAACCTGAACCTGATCACCACCGCCCCCAGCGTGGTCTACAAGGTCTTCCCCCACGGCAAGGAGCCGTTCTTCATCGACAACCCGGCCAAGCTGCCGCCGGTGCAGAACATCGATCACCTCGAAGAGCCGTACCTCACCTGCCACATCCACGTGCCGAACGATCACCTCGGGGCCATCTTGAAGCTGTGCCAGGAGCGGCGCGGGATCCAGAAGGCGATCGACTACCTCGGCACCTCCGGCACCCGCGTGCGCGTGACCTACGAAATGCCGCTGGCCGAGGTGGTGTTCGACTTCTTCGACAAGATGAAGAGCGTCAGCCGCGGGTACGCCTCGATGGACTACGACTTCGCCGGGTACCGCGAGAGCGATCTGGTGAAGCTGGACATCTTGATCAACGGCGACCCGGTGGACGCGCTGTCGATCATCGTCCACAAGGAGAACGCGTACCACCGCGGGCTCGAGGTCTGCCAGAAGCTCAAGGAAGTGATCCCCAAGCAGATGTTCGAGGTGGCGATCCAGGCGGCCATCGGCTCCCGGGTGATCGCCCGCACCACCGTGTCCGCCATGCGCAAGAACGTGCTGGCCAAGTGCTACGGCGGCGACATCAGCCGCAAGCGCAAGCTCCTCGAGAAGCAGAAGGAGGGGAAGAAGCGCATGAAGGCCGTGGGCAACGTGGAGATCCCCCAGGAGGCGTTCCTGGCGGTGTTGAAGAGCGAGAACTGACGGCTCCCCATGGCTGAGACCGCCGCAGAGAAGCCGTCCGCCGAGCCGCCCTCCCTCGCCGACGTGGTGCGCGGCAAGCTGTCCCCTGCCGAGGTGAAGGCGCTGGACAGGTGGCGTTGGCACGATCGCCTGGTCAGCCTGTGGGCGCCCGTCACCGTGCTGGCGCTCGTCTTCCTGGTGTACCTGGTGATCGTCGAGTCGGTGGTGTGCACCTACCTCTGGCTCCAGCCGCTGATGCAGGGCGTCGGGCTGCTCTGCTTCTTCTGGTGGGCGGCCCTGGTCGTGGCCCGCTACACGCTGCGCAAGTGGGATCGGGCGCGCAAGGCCCGCTACCACGCGGAAGAGGTGCTCTCCCACGTGGAGAGCGCGACGGACAAGCACCGTGCTGAGCTGAAGGACAAGGCCTTCGAGGAGCTCGCCGAGTGCTGCGCCGGCGTGGTGAAGACCTTCCCGGGTCCGGGCGAGCAGGTGACCGAGGCGACGAAGAAGCTGGAGGCCGCCAGCGATCGCCACCTCGCCCGGTTTCGCCGCGGCGGCTGGTTGGACTTCACCGGCGGCTTCACCCGCGCGCTCCTGATCGCGCTCGCCTTCCGCGCGGTGCTGGTGGAGCCGTTCAAGATCCCTTCGGGCTCGATGATCCCCACCCTGGAGATCGGCGATCAGATCTTCGTCAACAAGTTCATCTACGGGGTGCGGCTCCCCTTCACCAACTACGTGCCCTTCGTGCTGATCCGCCCGCCGAAGCGCGGCGACGTGATCGTCTTCAACAACCCCGTGGTGCCCGACGTGGACTACATCAAGCGGGTGGTGGGCGTGCCGGGCGACCGCCTCGAGTTCACCGAAGAGGCCGTGCTGCTGAATGGCCAGCCGCTCCAGAAGAAGCTGGAGCGCGACCCCTACGTCTTCTCGGACAACGAGAACGAGATCGAGCCGCTCTTCTTCGACGGCATCAAGCGCTGGTTCCACGACGACTGGTTCGATCGCACGGAGACGCTGTACCGGGAGACCCTCGACGGGCAGGAGCACTACATCCTCGAGAGCCACGAGGCCCGCCTGCAGCGGCTGCGGGAGATGCGCGAGCGGACGATCGTCGTGCCCGAGGGCCACGTCTTCGTGATGGGCGACAACCGCAACCACAGCACCGACAGCCGCTTCGGGCTGGGGGCCCCGCAGCCGAGCAGGCCCGAGTTCGTCCCCTACGGGAACATCAAGGGCAAGGCGACGGTGATCTGGCTGTCGCTGGGCCGCGGGGGCTTGCTGAGCTCGATCTTCGGGGGCACGGGCATCACCTACGGCCGCTTCTTCAAGCCCGTCACGCTGTGCGGCAGCGAGGCGCCCCTCACGTCGCCGCGCCCCGTTCAAGCGCCTTGACCCACCCCGCTCGCCACCTGTACGGACGCCCCCATGAAGCCGTCGGGCAAGGTCAACCCGGTCTCGGTGCTCGTCATGCTGGCGCTCGCTGGCGCCACCTACTGGGCAGTGCTCTTCATCCCGCTGTACTACGACAACCTCGAGGTGAAGGAGGCGCTCGACTCGGCCTTCTCTCAGGCGCGCGTGGAAGGCGAAGAGACGGCCAGGGTGTGGTTGATGCGCCGGCTCAACGGCGTCACGCCCAACATGGGCACGCTCGGTTCGCACTACGAAGTGGACGAGGACGGCGTCGAGCAGCTCCTGCCGGGCCTGGGCGTGCCGGAGGAGAACGTCACCTTCACCTGGGATGAAGCCGCGTCCACCCTCACCCTGCGCGTCGAGTACGAGCGGGTGGTGATCCTCAAGCCCAGCGAGAAGCGAAAGGTGCTGCACTTCGTCGTCGAGAAGAAGGGCAGCACCAAGTGACGCGCGCGCTCCTCGCCCTCGCCGACGGCGCCACCTTCGAGGGCCGCGCCTTCGGCTCACCAGACGAGGTCGTCGGCGAAGTCGTCTTCAACACGTCCATGTTCGGCTACCAGGAGATCCTCACCGATCCCTCCTACGTCGGGCAGATCGTCACCATGGCCTACCCGCACATGGGGAACGTGGGGACCAACGCGCACGACGAGGAGTCGGCGCGGCCGCACGCGGTGGGGATGGTCGTGCGCGAGTACTCCGAGCCGTCCAACTGGCGCGCCACGGAGTCCCTCGAGGCGTACCTCGCGCGCTGGAAGCTCGCCGGCATCGAGGGCCTCGACACGCGCCGGCTGGTCCGCCACCTCCGCACCCACGGCGCCCAGATGGGCGTGCTGGCCACCGGGCAGGTCAGCGCGAAGGCGCTCATCGAGAAAGCGCGCGCGGCGCCCGGCATGGAGGGGCGGGATCTCGCCACCGGCATCTCCACCAGGGCCGTCTACGAGTGGGCGAAGCCGACGCCTGAGGTGCTGGGCGGACCCACTCCACCGCCCCCGCCCGCGAGGTTCCGCGTGGTGGCCGTGGACTACGGGCTCAAGAAGGCGATGCTGCAGTTCCTGGTGGACGTGGGCTGCCACGTGACGGTGGTGCCGGCCTGGACCACCGCGGAAGAGATCCTCTCGCGCAAGCCCGACGGCGTGTTCCTCACCAACGGCCCCGGAGATCCCGCGGCGGTCAAGGGCGCCGACAGCACCGTGGCCGCTTTGCTTGGCAAGGTGCCCGTCTTCGGCATCTGCCTCGGCCACCAGATCCTCGCGCGCGCGCTGGGCGCGAAGACGTGGAAGATGAAGTTCGGGCACCGCGGCGCCAACCAGCCCGTGAAGGACCTCTCCACCGGGAAGGTGGAGATCACCGCGCAGAACCACGGCTTCGCCGTCGACGCGAAGAGCCTCGAGGGCAAGGCGATCGTCACGCACCTGAACCTGAACGACTCGACGGTGGAAGGCCTGGCCGTGCCCGACGCCCGCGCCTTCAGCGTGCAGTACCACCCCGAGGCCTCGCCCGGGCCGCACGACGCGCGCTACCTCTTCGCCCGTTTTGCCCGGCTGATGGCCGGTGAGCCGCTGCCGCGATGACCCCCGCCACGCGCGCGCCCTGGAAATTTCTCGAGGAGTTGATCGGCTGGGCTACACCGGAGGTCCACAAGCCCGACCTGCTGGAAGCGAAGAAGGCCTTCTTCGAGCGCACGGGCGAGATCTTCGAGGACGATCGGCAGCTCGAGCTGCGCATGGCCTCCTTCCTCGAGCACTACGTCTGTGATCGCCCTGCCGCGCACCTGGCCGGCCGCACTCCGGCCCGCGCCCGCTATGAGGAGGCCCTGCGCAACGAGACTCCCGAGCGCGCGGCCGCCTTTCGCCCCTTCACCGAGACGGTGCACGGGCTGTTCGAGGTGCGGCGCATGAGCCCCAGCGAGGTGCGGCTGAGGGGGCTCTTCTCCGGCATCGACTACGACGTCGCCGAGCGGCGGCAGCTGGTGGGGCTCGAGGTGGGCGACGTGCTGGAATGCCGGCTCATCCCCTTCGCGGGCCTCCTCCACTTCTCCTCCGCGTGGTGCTTCCACCCGCACGAGGCGGCCGGGCTGATCCGCGCCGAGGCCAGGCGCCGGCTCGAGACCTCGGACAAGGCCAGCGAGCAGGAGCTGATCGACGACTGCGCCCAGCGCAGCCTCAAGGTCGAGCGCTACCGGCAGATCGCCGTCGAGAAGATCTACGACTTCACGGGCCGGGCCATCTGAGGCGCGCTAACGCCCGTCGAGCAGCTCCAGGAAGTCGCGCAGCCGCTCCAGCTCGTCCTCGGGCATCTCGTCGAACTCGAGCGCGTACCCTCGCGCCAGCACCGTCACGTGATCGACGGAGCCATGACGCAGATCCAGCCGGCTGGTCCCGTGCCGTGACACCTTGGCGTGGGCCATCCACGGCTCGCCGCCCGGCAGCGCCAGGCCCAGCGTCGCCCCGTCGCCCACCTGGAGGTCTTCCAGCCCCGCGGCCTCCTCGACGAAGGCTCCCCCTTCCGAGATCTCCAGCAGCCGCGCCTTCGCCGGCACGCCTTGATCCGTCTCCAGCTGGGCGAAGAGCTCGCAGCGGTAGCGGACTGGCCGGGGGTTCCTCATCGGCGGGTGATTGTGCCCACACTGGAAGCGGCGCGCAGCACTTCCGCGGTGTGCGCTCCTGTCGGCAACGCCCCACCTTGACGCTCTTCTTCCCCGATCCGTACCATTTCGGTTGAAGTGAACGCGCCATTCCGGGGGGAGCGCAGGGATGTCCACTTGCGTCGTTCGGAGGGCAGGGGTGTCTGAGAACCGGAAACACTCACGTGTGCTGTCGCGCCTGCGGTGCTGGTGCGAAGGCGACAACATCACCGTGTACGCGCGGATCGGGAACCTGAGCGAAGGCGGGCTCTTCCTGCGCACCAGCACGCCGCTGGAGCGGGGGGCGCGCGCCGTCCTGCGCTTCGGCCTCGATCAGCCGGTGGAGGCGGTGGCGCGCGTGGTCTGGTCTCGCGTGGAAGGGCAGGGCGGGCCCCCGGGCATGGGGCTCGAGTTCGAAACCGTCGACGATCAGGTGAAGGACGCGATACGTCGCCTCATCGACACAGAGAAGCTGCACAAGCCCATCTCCAACTGATAGTCCGGACCGCTCACACGCTTCGCTGAAGGGGCCGCTTTGCGCATCGCGATCATCTCCGACATTCACAGCAACATCGAAGCCCTCTCCGAGGTGATGCGGGTCGTCGACAAGTCGCGCGTGGACCGCATCGTCTGCCTGGGAGACGTGGTGGGCTACGGCGCTTCGCCCAACCCCTGCTGCGAGATCGTCCGCACCAACGCCGAGGTGACGCTGCTGGGCAACCATGACGCCGCCGTGGCCGGGCGCATGGACTACTCCTTCTACTACGACGCGGCGCGGCACGCGCTGGACTGGTCGGCGGGCATCATCTCCGAGGAGAACCTCGCGTGGCTGCGGAGCCTGCCGTACACGTACCGGATCGGCGACGTCGGCTTCTGCCACGGCTCCCCCATCGATCCCCGCGCGTACGAGTACATCTTCGCGCTCGAGCAGGCCCGCGAGCTGACGCCCTTCACCGATGATCTCCCCGAGGTGACGTTCATCGGCCACAGCCACCTGTGCAAGGCGTTCGCGATCGGCAACTCCGAGGTGAACGACGTGGTGGCGCAGAAGTTCGGGGTGCGCAAGGGCTACCGCTACATCATCTCCGTCGGCTCGGTGGGGCAGCCGCGGGACTACGACAACCGCGCGTGCTTCGTGATCCACGACACCGAGGCCCGCACCGTCGAGTACGTGCGCGTGGAGTACGACATCCAGACGTCGGCGCAGAAGATCTTCGACGCCGATTTGGCGCTCAACTTCGGCAAGCGGCTCTTCCTGGGCGTCTAGGTGGGGAAAAGCTTGCGGGAGAGGGCCGCTCGGCGCGACATTCTCCGGATGCGCCGACTCGCGATCCTCGTGCTGGCCGTGGCCGCGGCTCTGTCCGGGTGCCGGAAGAAGACGGCCCCCGAGTTCTACGAGCTCGAGTCCTCCTACTCGATCATGGTCGCCCGCGACGGCGACGACGCCTACGCCTCGGAGGAGATGGATCGGGTGCTGGAAGGCCTCAAGAAGATCCCTGCCGACGCGGTGGAGGGGCCGCGGGCGTCATCGCTCGTCACCACCATCACGACGGAGCGCGCCCGCGTGGCGAGGGAAGCGCAGGAACGCGAGGCGGCCCTGGCCGCGGCCGAGCAACCGTCACAGGCGCCGCCGTCGGGGCCGAGCCTCTTCGAGCCCATCAAGGCGCCAGCGCCTGCAGCGGGCGCGGACGGTCAGGACGCAGGCGCGATCCCCACGCGACCGTGGGGGGGCATGACCGAAGCGGAGCTCCAGAAGCACTTCGGCTCGTGCTTCACGGCCGGTCCTCCCAAGACGATCCCGGGCCACCCGGAGGGGTCGAGCTTCAGGGTGAACGACGACGCCGCGTGCCGTCAGAAGTTCGGCTCGACCGATCCCAACACCAGCACCTTCCTCGTCTTCGTGAAGGACGCGCTCATCGGCCAGACCACCGAGCAGAAGACGGTGATCCCCGGAAAGCCGCCCCCGCCGGGTCCTCCCGTGTACGTCGATGCTGGCAGCTTCCTCGCCATCCCTGGAGCGCCCGTGCCGGAAGGTTACCCCGTGGTCCCCGGTGCTCCGCCTGGCGCACCCCAGCCTCCGCCTCCTCCGCCGCCGTGAGCGCGCCGAGAAGTCGACACTCGCCCGATGCGTGACGAAACCTTCATGACGTTGATGCGGCTGTTGCCGAAGTCCGCGCTGTCGACGATGGTGGGCCTGGCCACCCGCGCGCGCGCCCCGGCACGGGTGCACCAGGCCGCCATGCGCTTCTTCGCGCGGCGCTACCGCGTCGATCTCCACGAGGCCGAGGGCGCGATCGAGGACTACCCCACCTTCGCCCAGTTCTTCACCCGGCGGCTGAAGCCCGGCATGCGCACCATCGACGTGGGGAAGGACGTGGTGGCGAGCCCGGTGGACGCGCACGTCTCGCAGGCCGGCGTGGTGGAGGGGGGCCGGTGCCTCCAGGCCAAGGGGATCACCTTCCCCATCGACAAGCTGCTCGGCGACGCCCGCCGCGCGCTGGACTTCGAGGGCGGCAGCTTCGCGACGTTGTACCTCTCACCGCGCGACTACCACCGCTTCCACGCGCCGCTGCAAGGTGAGATCACCGGCTTCACCTACCTCCCCGGAGAGTTCTGGCCGGTCAACGCCGCGTCCGTGAAGATCAAGGACGCGCTCTTCGCGATCAACGAGCGGCTGGTCACCTGGCTCGACACGCCCGCGGGCAAGCTGGCGTACGTCGCCGTCGGGGCCACCTGCGTGGCGCGCATCCACGCCGCCTACGACTCGATCATCACCCACACCGGCGGCGCCGCGAAGCAGCACACCTACCCGCGGCCGATCGCCATCGAGAAGGGCGGGGAGATCGGCATGTTCGAGATGGGCTCGACGGTGATCCTGCTCTTCCAGAAGGGCCGGGTGACGTGGGAGCCGACGCTCGTGCCGGAAGCCCCCGTGCGCCTCGGCCAGCGGATCGGAGTCTTCCGGTGAGCCAGAAGTACGCGGGCGTGAAGGGCATGAACGATCTGCTGCCTCCGCAGATCGCCACGTGGCAGCGCGTGGAGTCCGTGGCCCGCGCGCTCTTCGGGTGCTACGGCTACCAGGAGATCCGCACGCCCATCGTCGAGGACACGGCCCTCTTCGTGCGCAGCGTGGGTGAGGTCACCGACATCGTGAAGAAGGAGATGTACACCTTCGACGACAAGGGAGGCCGGTCGATCACCCTGCGGCCGGAAGGTACGGCCCCCGCCGCCCGCGCCTACATCGAGCACGGCATCGCCAACACCGAGCCGGTGACGCGCTGGTACTACCTCGGGCCGATGTTCCGGTACGAGCGGATGAAGACGGGCCGCTACCGGCAGTTCTACCAACTGGGCGCCGAGGCCTACGGGAGCCTGGATCCGTCGCTGGACGTCGAGGTGATCGCGCTCATGCACGAGCTGCTGCGCCGGCTCGGCGTGCCCGACGTGGTGCTGCACCTCAACAGCCTGGGAGACTCGAGCAGCCGGCCCAGGTACGTGGAAGCCCTGAAGGCCCACTTCGCGCCGCTGGCGCCCTCGATGAGCAGCGACGCGAAGGACACCTTCGAGCGCAACCCGATGCGGCTTTTGGACTCGAAGGAGGAGGCGTTGGCCGCGGCGATCGCCCAGGCGCCGGCGATCGTCGACTTCCTCGACGAGGCCTCGAAGAAGCACTTCGACGACGTGCAGCGCCTGCTGGCGAAGCTGAACATCCCCTGGACGCTCGATCGCCGGCTGGTGCGCGGCCTCGACTACTACACCCGCACCACCTTCGAGTTCATCTACGAGCCGAAGTCCGGAGAGAACGCGCTGGGCACGGCGGGCACGGTGTGCGGCGGCGGGCGCTATGACGGGCTGGTGCACGAGCTGGGCGGTCCGGAGAAGCCGGCGGTGGGCTTCGCGCTGGGGTTGGATCGCCTGGTGATGTTGCTCGAAGCCGGGAAGGCCGCTGCCGTCGCCGGCCCTACGCTCTTCGTCGGCACCTTCGACGGACCCCTGCGCGACGACGCGGTGGCCATGGTGATGAAGCTGCGCAACGCCGGGCACTTCGTCGACTTCGATCCGCGCGGAGGAAAGCTGAAGCGACAGATCGAGCGCGCCGACAAGGTGGGGGCGCGCTTCTTCACCACCTGGGGCGAGAAGGAAGTGCAGGCGGGGAAGCTGGAGCTCAAGGCCCTCGCGCTGCCGGATGATCACCCGCAGAAGACCACCACCGTCGAGCTGGCCGGCCTGGAGGCCTGGCTCGCCCTGAATGCCACCCCCGGGAAGGCGTCCTGACCCGCGCCGCCCCGAACTCTGGAGCCCACATGTTCCGACACGCCGCCTTGATCGCCCTCGTCGCTCTCCCTGCGCTGGCGGAGGATCTCGCCGAGGTGGACAAGCCCGCGCCCAGCTTCCGGCTGCCGCCCTACAACGCGAAGGTGGTGGGAGAGGGCTTCGTGGGCCTCGACAAGTTCGTCGGCCCGGAGGCCGCGGACAAGAAGACGAAGGCGGTGCTGGTGTCTTTCATGGCCAGCTTCTGCGCGCCCTGCAAGAAGGAGCTGCCGGTGCTGCAGGCGCTGCACGAGAAGCACAAGGACGCCGGCCTGCGGATCCTCGCGGTGTCCATCGACACCGAGGCGGAGGGTCAGAAGAAGATCGACGAGCTGATCGCCGAGAACAAGATCACCTTCCCGGTGCTGAAGGACCGCTTCAACATCGTCGCCCGAAGGTGGCTGGGCACGAAGAGCCCGCTGCCGTCACTCTTCGTGGTGCGCCCCGACGGGACGATCGCCTCGGTGCATCGGGGCTACAGCCAGGACGGCGCGGAGCTGCTCGCGAAGGAAGTCGAGGCGGCGCTCAAGCCGGCGAAGTGACGGCGCTCGTCGTCATCGCGGGCCCCACGGCGTCCGGGAAGACGCGGCTGGCCATCGAGGTCGCGCGGCGGATCGACGGGGAGATCGTCAACGCCGACTCGCAGCAGGTCTACCGCCACTTCGACATCGGCACCGCCAAGCCGTCGGCCGAGGAGCTGGCGGCCGTCCCCCATCACCTGATCTCCTGCGTCGATCCGCTGGAGGACTTCTCGGCGGCCCGCTTCCAGACGCTGGCGGACGAGGCGATCGCCGACCTCCACCGGCGCGGGAAGCGGGCGGTGGTGGTGGGCGGCACGGGGCTGTACCTGCGGGTGCTGCTGCATGGGGTGGTGGCGGCGCCCGGGCGAGACGAAGCGCTGCGCGCGGACCTGGAGGCCCTCGGTGATCGTGAAGGCAACGCGGCGCTGCACGCGAGGCTGGCGCAGGTGGATCCGGTGACGGCGGCGCGGCTGCCCGTGGCGGATCGGGTGCGGATCGTCCGTGCGCTGGAGATCCACGCCCTCACCGGGAAGCCAGCGAGCGCCCACCGGGAGGCGCACGGCTTCGGGGCCGATCGCTACGAGTCCACGGTGTGGGTGCTCGATCCCGATCGCGAGGCGCTGTACGCGGCGATCAACGCGCGCACCCGGGCGATGTTCGAGTCCGGTCTCCTCGAGGAGACGAAGGCCCTCGTCGCCCGGGGCTTCAGGGACACGGCGCCCATGAAGGCGGTCGGCTACGCCCAGGCCCTCGACTGCCTGGAAGGGCGCATGACGCGCGAGGAGGCGATCGCGAAGACGGCCCAGGCCACGCGGCACTACGCCAAGCGCCAGTGGACGTGGTTCAAGAAGGAGCCCGGCGCGCGCTTCGTGAAGCCGCCGTACGACGAGGTGAGGAGCGCCGGCTGAGGCCCTCGGGGCTGCCGGGGGCAGGCGCTCGAGGTCAAGGCAGCTCCAGGCGTCCGCGCCGCCGGTGCAGGAGCCCCTGCGCCTCGAGCCTTCCGAGGGCCCGGTTGACGCGTTCGCGCGAGGCCCCCACCGCGTCGGCCAGCTGCTGCTGGGTGAGGCGGATCTCGCGGCTCCCGGCCCCCAGGCGCAGCACGGCACGCCGCACGCGCTCCTCGAGCCCAAGGGTCCGTGCCTCGGCCAGCTCCTCGGTGAGCGCGTCGATCAAGCGCGCGAGCGCGGCCAGGGCGGCGATCGCCGCCGGGGGATGCCGGGCGAACGCCGCTCGGAGTTCGGCGCCCGGCACCAGGAGCACGCGGGTCTCCGAGGTGCCGGCGCGGGCCGCCGCGCTTGCCGCCGCCCCGGCCACCAGGCTGGCCCCCACCGATTCCCCAGGGCGGACGGCGCGCAGCAGCATCAGCCGGCCCTGCACCCGGCGCGAGAGGTCGAGGCGGCCGGCGAGCACCAGCGCCACCGCGTCGAAGCGGTCGCCTTCGTCGAACAGCAGCTGCCCGCGCGCCAGGCGACGCCGTACCGTACGCGCCTCGAGGGCGGACAGCGCCGTGGAGGGGAGCGCCTCCAGCCAGGGCACCTGGGAGAGCTGCACGGGCCGATTCTGGCACGTCGTGTGACCTTCGTCACACAGGGGGAAACCCGGTCGCGCGATCGTCCTCAACGAGAGGAGCGGAGAATGTTCAAGCGGGTGACTTCGAAGGTGAACGAGTACCTGGTGGTGCGGAGGGGCGGCGCGCTCGAGAACCTGGGCGCGGGGGCCAGCGCGCTCCTCTGGCCGGGCACCAGCCACGCCACGGTGTCGGCGGCGCGGCAGGAGGCCTGCTTCGAGCTGACCCAGGAGACGAAGGACGGGATCCCCCTGCGGATGAAGGGCATCGTCGTCTACCGCGTCATCGATCCAGTGGCGGTGGCGCTGCGCTTCGACTTCTCGCGGCCCGACGGCCACGCACAGGTCCAGGCGCTGCTCGCGCACGTCTGCCTGGGCGAGCTCCGCGCGGTCGCGACGCGCATGACGATGCAGGAGTGCATCGAGCAGCGCAAGACGACGCTGACCGAGGCGGTGGCGCGGGCGCTTCAGGCGGCAACCGGGGCGAGCGGCGACGACTGGGGCCTGTCGATCGACGTGGTGCAGGTGGCGCAGGTGTTCATCGTCGATCCGGAGCTGCGGCGGAAGCTGGAGGCGGAGGTGCGCAGCCAACTGTCGGCGAGGAGCCAGCTGGCCGAGCTGGCGATGAAGGCCGAGGTGGGCATGGCCGAGCTCGAGTCGAGGAGGAAGCTCGAAGAAGAGGCGGAGGTGGATCGGATTCGCCGGGGCCAGGTGGCGGTGGCCCAGCTGGAGCGCGATCACGCGCTGGAGCGCCGTCGCCTGGAGGAGGAGATGGAGACGAGGGCCCGCGCGCTGGCGGCCCGCGAAGCGCTCGCGGCCCGGGAGCTGGCGGCGGCGAGGCAGGAGCTCGAGCTCAAGACGGCGCAACTGGAGGTGGAGCTGTTGGCCGAGCGCGCCCGGCAGGCGTTGCGGCTGGAGGCGCTCCCGCAGGAACAGCTGCCCCAGCTGGCCGAAGCGCTGTCCAGGGCCCTGCGCGGTGCGCACCTCACCTTCTACGGTACGGACACCGGCCCGTTGTCGGCGTTGACGCTGCTGGCCGATCTCCTTCGGCGGCAGCTCGCCCCCCGCGAGTGAGGGGCGGGCGGCGCGGGCGCTACCGGAACCGCGGCCGGCGCCCCTGGAAGAACTGGGGCTGCGGCATGGGTGGCTGCTCCAGGCCCAGCTGCCACCACATCGGCTCCCAAGCTTTCATCTTGAGTCGCTTGTCATTCTGCACGGCCGTCAGGGCCGTCTTCAGCTTCTCGTCGGACGGGTTGGCCTCGACGGCGCGGGCCAGCACCTTGAGCGCCTTGTCGCTCTCTTTGTTCTGCAGGAGGCACCACGCATACGCCGCCCACATCAGCCCTTCCTTCTTGCCGTGCTTCACCGCGTCTTCGAAGGACTTCTCCATGCCGCCGAAGTCCTTCCGCTGGAAGAAGATCGCCGCCTGCATCGCGCGCGCGAAGTAGTTGCGGGGACCGGTCTTCGCGAACGAGGCCATCGCGCCCTCGTAGTCCTTGAAGAGGTACTTGATCATGCCGATCTGCCCGTGCACCTCGCCTTCCAGAAGGAACTGCTGCTTCCCCAGGGGCAGCGCGGCCTCGAGCAGCTTGATGCACTTGTCGGCCTTGAGCTGCTGCTCCTTCTTGTTGGGCGACATCGAGGACAGCTCGGCCTGGACCTGCTGCATCACCGCCTGCAGCTTCATGAAGGTGCGGCGGCCCAGCACCACGTACAGGCCGACGAAGACGAGGGTGCCGGGGAGGATGCCGGCGAGCAGGGGGAAGCCCAGGAGCTTGATGACCACGGCCACCACGACGCCGGCGACCAGGCTGAGCAGCAGGTTGATCATGGGCGGCCGTCTACACTCCCTCAGCCCAAAGAGGAAAGGGGCGGCCCACGAGTTCCGCTTCTCGCAGGGAAAGGAGTTCTGCTAGGAGACTCGCGCAGTTGAGGTGATGAAGCAGCCAGGCCCTCTGGCGGAATTGGTAGACGCAGCGGACTCAAAATCCGCCGACCCCTAAAGTCGTCCCGGTTCGAGTCCGGGGTGGGCCACTTCGAGTTCCCTCGGTTACGCTCCCGTGCCGCGCGTGGCGACCGAACCCCTCCAGCCGATTCCCGACGCGACGCAAGCCCACGTCGATCGGTTGATCGGCGCGCGCGTCGGCGAGTACCTGGTGCTGGAGAAGGTCGGAGAGGGACGCCACGGGACCCTCTACCGGGGGCGAGCGCCCGCGAGCGGTCAGCAGGCCTTCGTCCAGGTGCTGCGGACCGGTGTCACCGGGAGCGACCAGGAAGTCCGCGCGGCGAACTCGATCAAGTGCAGTGGGATCGCCGCGGTGTTCGGCTTCGGTGAGGTGGCCGACGGCCGGCGCTACCGGGTGCTGGAGCCGCTGTCAGGTGAGTCGCTCGAGCAGCTCTTGCAGCGCCGCGGCCCGTTGCCGGCGGAGGAGACGCGGGAGATCCTCGCGAAGATCGCCCGGGTCCTGGAGACCGCCCACGCCTGGGCCATCGCCCACGGCTGCCTGGGCGCATCCAGCGTCTTCCTCTCGGACGGCTCGGTGAAGCTCATCGACTACGGGTTGTCGCGTCATCCAGCGAAGCCCGAGGACGACCTGAAGGCGCTCGGTTCGCTCGGCTTCACGCTGCTGACGGGCCAGGAGCTGGATGATCGCGCGCCGCCGCCGCTGGGGCAGGGCATCCCCGAGTTGCTCGATCGCCTGCTGCGCGAGCTGATCGAGCAGCGCCTCGAGGACGCCACCGAGGCGCGCAAGGAGCTCGAGGGGCTCGCGGGGTTGCTCGACGAGCCGGCCATGCAGCGCGACGCCGGGGCGCGGGACGACGCCCCCCTGACGCGGGCCACGGACATTCGAGCGGGTGCCCGCGTCGGTCCGTCGTCGTCGACCCCCTCGAAGCCGTCCGGTCGGAGCGGCCTCCTCATCGCGGCGCTGGCGGCCGTGGTGCTGCTCGGCGGCGGCGGCGTGTGGTGGTGGCTGGGGCAGTCGGAGGCGCCGGAGCAACCCGGCCTCAACGCCGAGAACGACGACAACTACGACTTCGAGGCGGCGGCGGAAGAGGAGGCGGAGGCCGCGGAGGAGGCCGCCGCCGAGCTGCCGGTGGTCGAGCAGCCCGGAGCGCCTGATCCCGGCCGTGAGGCGCCGAAGCCCCACACCAGGCGGCACAAGGCCGTTCGCACCGTGCCCAGCGTCAAGGCGCTCAGCGACGAGATCTGGAGGCTGGAAGCGAAGCTGCGCAAGCAGACGAAGCCCGGGGAGGACATCGACCAGGCGCTCTTCATGCTGAACAAGCAGCGGCTTCGACTCACTGGATCCCCGAGCGTGGAGGACCGCAAGGACGTGGCCCGGCAGCTCGCCGGGTGGAGACGCAGCTACCTCCGCCGGTGACCGGTCGACGTCTGGACTCGCAGTTGCGCAGTCGGGCCTGCTCCTCGCCAGATCCCTCGGTCATCGAGTCGGCGTGACGTTTCGGAGGGTGTCCTTCGGGCGCGCGGGCGTGGTAGCGACGACCCGGCCGTGTCCACCGCAGCGCCTCCCTCTCCCGTTGTCGGGCTCCCGTCGCGCAAGGCGGCGACGGCCGCGCTGAAGGCGCACGTGGCCGTGCTGAAGGGCACGCCGCTGCGCAAGGCGATCTCCGAAGCGCTGGCGGAGGGCGGCAACCTGGGCGGGAAGGAGCGACGCTTCGTGGCCTTCGCCGCGCGCGAGCTGTCCCGCCACGTCCGCAGGCTCGATCTCTCCGCGCGCGCCCGCGGCTACGGCGGATCGCGCCTCCACCTCCCGGAGGACCAGGCGCTCTTTCGCTACGCGCTGTGGCGGAAGGAGCTCACCGGCGCCGATGCCGAGCGGGTGATGGTCGAGCTCAAGCTGCCGGGTCCCATTCGTCCGCGCAGCCTTCCGGACAAGGTGCTGGAGGACGAGCTCGCGAAGGACGTCGCGCTCGACTTCGGCGCCACGCCGCTGGAGCAGGCGGCCAATCGCCACAGCTTCCCCACCTGGCTGGCGGAGGCCATCGCCGCGGCGGCGCCCCCGGGGGAACTGGAGGACGTCCTCAGCGCGCTCAACCGCGAGCCGACGCTGACCTTCCGGGTGCGCCCTCCTGGCACGCGCGACGCCCTGCTCGAGGAGTTGCGCGCGAAGGACCTCGACGTCGAGGCCTGCCCGGAGGATCCCGACGCGCTGCGCGCCACCACCGAGAGTCGCGCCATCTTCGAGTCCCGCTGGATGAAGGAGGGGCGCCTCCAGGTGATGGATCTGGGGAGCCAGAAGCTGGCCGCCTTCTGTCGGGCTGAGGCCGGAATGACGGTGGTGGACTACTGCGCCGGCGCCGGCGGCAAGACGCTGGTGCTCGCCGACGCGGTGGGCCCTCGCGGGCGCGTGTACGCGTGGGACGCGAACGCCAGCCGGCTCAAGGAGGCGCGGCGCAGGGTGGGGGAGGCGAAGCTGGCCCACGTCAGCTTCCCGAAGGAGCCGCGCCTGGATCTCGCGGACCTCGTCCTGGTCGACGCGCCGTGCAGCGGCTCGGGGACGCTGGGCCGCGAGCCGGATCAGAAGTGGAAGCTCACCGCGAAGAAGGTGGCCGAGTTCGCGAAGACGCAGGGAGAGATCCTCGACGCCATCGCCCCGAAGCTGAAAGCCGGCGCGGTGATCGTCTACGGCACCTGCTCGGTGCTGCGGGACGAGGACGAGGCGGTGGTGGAGCGCTTCCTCTCGCGGCACCCCGGCTACCGCCTCGAGGAGTCCTTGCGTGTGTGGCCGCACCGGCTGGAGGGTGGTGGCTTCTTCGGAGCCAGGCTCCTCAAGGCCTGATACCCTCCCGCCACTTTCCCGTTTCTTTCGGAGGCATCCTTGGACCCGAAGCAGAACGAAGTGGTGAAGCAGATCCAGGCGGCCTGGGAAGAGGCCCAGGCCCAGCTGGCCGTGCTGCGCGAGCAGGTCGAGCTCGCCACCAACATGGCGCAGGCCAAGGTGCAGACGAACATGAACCAGCGTGAGCTCGATCGCGCCTACCGGGATCTCGGCGAGGCCGTCTGGGCCGAGGTCAGCAAGGGCAAGCTGCAGCTCCCGTCCAACCTGTCCTCGGTGAAGAAGTCGCTCGAGAACGTCACCAACAAGATCCGCGCGCAGAACGCGTCGATCAACGATCTCCTCGCCGAGGGCGCAGATCTCGCCAGGCGCCTTCAGGAAAAGATGGCCCACGCGTCGAAAGGCGTGGCGCAGGGTCAGAAAAAGCGATAAGTCGCCGCGCGCGTTGCGGCCCCACCCGTAAACGCGCGACATCACGGGGCTATAGCTCAGCTGGGAGAGCGCCTGAATGGCATTCAGGAGGTCAGCGGTTCGATCCCGCTTAGCTCCACTGATTGAAGTCGGAAGCCCTCGATAAGTCGCCGAGGGCTTTCGTGTTTCTGGCGTCGAGATTTCAGTGAAGTTCGACGCTGGGCTTGGGTGCAAGCCCGTTGGGTGCAGGGTGCATCGTGGGTGCAAGGTCGAGCTTGCACCCAGTCGGGAGCAGGGGCGGCAGGCTCGGGGTCGGAGCCCGTGTACCATTGCTTTGAGCTGGCGCTGGGGGCTCGCGGGCTGCTGTCCAGCGTGCGCGACGACAGCCTCCTTGGCACTGTGCTCGACCTTACGCAGACTCCCGATTGGGTCGGGGCGCATCTGAACAAGCAGCGCGACGTGACTGTGGCCTGCACGGCCGACGTACCGCTTCCGCTCCTCGCCGCGTGCCTGCTTGTCGGCGCTGGTCACCGGCCGCCGTCTGCGATCTCGCAAGTACGGAAGGTGGCACCTGCATCGTTCGCGACGCTCGACGACGAGGTGAGCGTGTCGGTCATCGAACACCACCTCGTGGATTGCAGGGCGCGTTGTGCCGCTCGGGCACGGCGCCTCCTATGGGCATGAGGCGAATGAGGCTCGGCAGTGCGCCTCGGAAGCTGAACCCCGCTTCGGGATACACGAGGGTGTCATCAAGGAGCCAAGACCTCGCGACCCAAAGGTCAGCGATTGAGCGCGCCGCAGCGGCCCGCGGAGACCGCATCGTCGAGTGGTTCGAGGAGAAGGCATCGGCGCGCACGATCGACCGCGTTGGCCTCCAGCGGCTGCGTGAGGCGGCTCGGCGCGGTGAGCTTCCTGTCGCACCTGCACGCGGCGCGCGCGTCTACACATTTCGTGTGGACAGGCTTGCGAGGTCCGGTATCCGCGACACCTTCGAGATCATCGAAGAGCTGAAGGCCGCGGGCGTCGAGTTGATCTCGGTAGCTGATGGGTTCGACTTGCAAGGACCGGCCAGCGAGATCGTGCTCGCGGTGATGAGCTGGGCCGCGCGTATGGAGCGACTCGCGATCAACGAGCGCATCAGCGCTGCACGAGCACGGGCCGAGGCGTCGGGTGGGCGCTGGGGGCGTCCTCGGCGACTCGACGACCGCGGCGTGGCACGGGTACGCGATCTCCGACGAAGCGGGCGAACAATTCGGCAGATCGCTGTCGCGCTGAAGGTGCCCAAGTCGTCGGTCGCCCGCGCGCTGTCACGGTGAACGAACCGGGTATGCCTTCTTGAACGCTGCGGCCACCGCGGTGAAGGCGTCGCGCTGGCGGAACCCCTTCCGCATCAGGGGGACGAAGATGCCCTTGTCCACGGCGTCCTCGACACCGTTTCGCACCTCGTAGCCGACGAAGGCGCCATACGCGGCATCGGGCCAGACCTTCGCCGGCGATCCTCGAACGAACTTGAGAATGCGCTCCTTGAAGGTCGCCTGGAGTTGGGCCGCTTCCGTGATCGTCGTCGAGTAGCCGATCGAGACGATGCGTGCGCTGCCATCCTCGGGCAGGCCCTCGCTCGCTTCGACGAGCTTGTCCTTGAAGAACCGATCGGCCTTCGACGGGTCGAAGGTTTGAAAGAACGCGCGATCTTTGCGCTCGATGCTCGCACGCCCGCCGCCAGCGGGCCGCCACAGCATGTCCCGTCCCTTGCTTTCGCGACCGAACACCTCGATCGAACCGCCACCGGCCTGAAGGAGCCTCGCCGCCTGATACAGCGTCCCCGTGCCGGACGGCATGGGCAGGTCGGTGGTGGAGTTGTCCGACTCCAACAGATCCTCGATGGCATTCTTGGAGATCGTCACGCGGTGTCGGGTCGCGTGCAGCACCCCGAGGCTCCACGCCAGTTTCAGCGCCTCGCGGAAGTCGTACAACCCGACGCGCTGGATCTGTGCGGCGTTTGCGGGTGGCGGTGAAGGCGGCACCGCAGGCGGGCTCTGCGGCGGTGACGCCATCGTCGCGTACCACCGGCCGAGCGCGGTCTGCGTGGGGATCGCGGGCTTGCCGGTGTACCGCTCGATCGCCCACCGCAGAACTTCAGCGACCTCGTCCGCCTTGTAGGTCGAGAGGCTCGGGATTCGAGCACCAGCGGGCGGTGGTGCGAACGGGAAGGGGGTAGCCATCGGTGCCTGTCCCAAAAAGATAGGAGCAGAAAGCGACGGCTCGTGCGAGGGCGTACTGACCGCAGCGGGGGGCGAACGGAAGTACGCTTTCGGGACAACCGGCCGCGACCGACCTGGGTCAGCCGCGCGGCTATGGTTCGTCGGAGCAGCCATGCCGTCCCTCTTCCTCGACACGAACCTCTACAGCTACGCCTCGAACGAGGGCCAAGTCGATCGGGTTCGCGCGTGGCTGGACCGCAACGGTTTCACCGCAGTGGCGTCGATCCTGAACTTGATCGAGCTGGCGCGAACAGGGGACCGCGGTCAGGCCGTAGCGTTGGTGCGCGCTCTCACCAGAATTGCTCGGGAACAAGAAGAGCCGCCGTTTACCGCGCTGCTTACCGACGAGTTCTTGACCGCCGCGAAGACACAACAGCCGCAGTGGGTGCAGGCGGGTGGGTGGGCGACCAGATCGAATCGGCTCCGAAGCTATCGGCAAAAATGGGAGGCAGTGCGCGCAGCGCCAGAGCAAGCGTTCGTTGGGTTGGCAGACTTCGATCGCGAGCATCAGCCGCTGGAGCAAGGGCTGTATGAGCAGCAGACCAAGGTTGCCAAAGCGCAACGAGACCGCGACGTGATCTCAGTCGAGGTCGTAGTTCCTCCGGCCCTTCGAACCCTCGTCGGCGATCAGCTTGCTGATCGGGTCGATCGACTCCCCAGTGCCGAGCGCTTCGTGCGGCTTGCTTCGCTTGAGGACTGGGTGGCAGCGCTGTTCCCCAGCAATCGCCGCCCCAATGACCTGCGAAACTGGATCGACGGGCATCTGAAACCAATGAAGGAGCGCGCCCTCGCAACCTTCTGGTTGGCCGATGTCGGGCTGAACGCCGTGCCCCACCATGCGGTTCGCGGGCTCGTCCGTCACCTTCAACCGACCAGAACAGTGAAGGACAGCAACCGCAACGACCTCGATCAGGCGAACTGGCTGCTCAGGGTCGATCTCGTGTTGACGGCCGACAAGCGCTTTCTTGATTTGCTCCTTCAGGCGCGCGAGCAACTTCGGTCCTGGGTGCCGAACATCAACGTCGCCCGCCTCGGCTTGGTCAAGCCAGCGGCCGATACCCTCACCGCCGTGCAACAGGCGATTGCTGAAGCTCGGTAGTCAGATCGCCGCGCCTGGTCGCGAGCTACACTGTGCGGCGAGGAGCGAGAATGCAACGACACCTTCAGAAGTTGCCGATCGCGGTTCTGCTTGGCGGACACGCCGCACTCGGACAGGGAATCGGAGAAGATCTACCACCGTGCCGCGTCATCGACCGTCGTTGTCGGCGTGCGGACCTCGGGAGACTCGTTGGTCCAAGGCAGCGCGTCGTTGTCGCGAAGTCAATCGTCGCGACTGTGCGGCATCACGGTCATCAACGATGTCGCGCCGCGTGACGGCCTTCCTGCCATGCGGCTGAACATTGAAAACCTGGCGGGTCTTCTGAAGAACAACCCAGCGCTCAAGAGTCTCACGGTGCGAACTCGAATGTCGCCGTGAGCGACGAGAAATGGGCAGAGTGGCGGGCCACCCGTTCGGGGAAGGGCCAAGGACCATATGGTCCCAAACCCTCACCGAGCGAGCTCGTCGCGCGCAGGGCTCGACTGCCAAAGTGATCGAAATTGCTCGCCGCGTCGATCTCAAGACCCACGAGGGGCCAACCCGCGCTCTTCCGAAGATGTCGGCCCCGGGAGAGGGGCTTTCGGAGCGGTCAGCTCAAGGCCGTCCTTTCGGAAGCGTGTGCCACGCTCATCAGAACAGCTTCGGGAACTGGCGGCGCTTCTCCGCCCCGAAGCGCCCCCGCCCTAGAAACAGGCCCAGCATTGAAAAATCTGGGAGGTCAGAGGGGGGGAGGGTCGATCCGCCCGACACCCATCGGGCCGCTACCGCGCGGTGCCGTTCGGTACCGCCGCGGGCAGCTCCTTCCAAACGCGCGCGAACTGCTCTTCGAGGCCCTCGATCTCCGAGATGAACACGGCGGGGGCGAAGGACCACTCACCCCTCGTGCCAGCATCGTCATCGAAGTACCGCAGGAACTGGTCCTCGCGGGCGGGGATTCTGCGATCTGGCACGGGACCGAGAATTGCGAGTTCGACCACGTTGATGTCCCACATCGTGTGGACGCCTTCGTGATTTGGGAATGCCTCGTCGAAGGCGTCCTGGAGTTCGCTGATTTCGTGAGTGCGGTCGAAGCGTCGGCCCCCACGGAGCAGGCAGGCTTTCAGAAACAGCTCAACCGCGAAATGGGTGAGGTAGTAGACGACGGCCCCGCGCGGCCACGAGATCCGGTCGGGGTTTTCTCCAAGTTCGATGCACAGGGACTTCGACGACTGGAGGTTGCCGAGCGCCATCTGGTGAAGCCGGTCGTGCTCGCGGAGCGCCGCGAAGTCTTCCGACACGACACCTCGAAGCGGCCACCGAAGGGTCGCCTCCCACGCTTGCCGTTTGGCCTTCCGCTCCTCGTCGGTGAGCGGCCCGTGGAAGATGCCGTGCTTCTCCATCTCGGCGCGCTCGTCTGCGGAGGGCTCTCCGACGGACTCGATCATGATCTTGCGTCTGGCCATTGGCGGCTCCGTGCGCGATCGTTCACGCGCTCAGCCCTTGTTCTGCTTGATTCGTTCGTGCAGCGCGGCCTCGGCGAGAACATCTGCGCGGTGGAGGAGGTCGAGGATTCCGCCCGAGACAAAGGCCACCACGTCACGAAGCTGCGGC
This sequence comes from Myxococcota bacterium, assembly GCA_040752975.1. Lineage (GTDB taxonomy): Bacteria > Myxococcota > Myxococcia > Myxococcales > Myxococcaceae > JADLDB01. The sequence continues at coordinate 1,348 of JBFMHF010000059.1, read as the reverse complement.
AGATCCACCGAGTTGACCTGAGGCAGGTGAGTCTCTCCGCGGCGCGAGCGGTCGTACCGAAACGCCTCGCCTGAGGCATCAAGCTCTTCCAGCTCGGCGACCACCTTGTCCACGTCGGCGACGCGCAGAAGGGTCGCGTCCGGATCTTCTCCGGGGTCGTCGGAGGGCTCCACGTAGTTCTCAACGTCCTCGCGGACGGCAGCCCACAGCTTCGCCAGCGCGTGCCCCGCGAGGGGTGCGCTGGTGGTATCGCCTCGTCGTTGGCGAAACGCGGCGTGGAGAGCTTTGAACGCGAGTTCGAGCCCGTGACGGAAGAGAAAAACCGAAGGGTAGAAGACCGTGTCCACCGGGGCGGCGTTGCGGGCGCACGCATCGAGCAGGAGAGCGCTGGCCTCGAAGAACCCACGGCAGTACAGCTCCAGCGCCATCGGCCCGCGATTGATCTCAAGGTAGGCGTGGGGCGCGGTAGTTGCGTCGCCAACTCCGAGAAGCCGAAGCGATTGAGGCCGTCGTTCGTGCTGCGCCATGTGCCTCCCGACGTAACGCCTCGCCGATCGCTGACGGTGGCAACGTGTCATCGGGGCTGAGGACCCTCAACACGTATGCGATAGTTTCGGTCCGCACCATGCCGATCCGGTTCCTGGCAGCAGCAGCGATCTCGATTTCCGCCGTGGCGGTCGCGGACACCTTCGATGATGAGCTGCAAGCGCAAGCGACGGAGATCCGCAGCAAGTCGCCGACGATGGTGGACAAGAGCACTCGGCTCGACACCGCCCTCTACGAGAACAGGCTGTTCACATACCACTACAGCCAATTGGCGCATCCTTCGACGGACTACGGTCCTGCTCAAAGGAAGAAGTACGCCGACCTCCTCAGGCAGCAGGTGGTAGGGCGAGCCTGCACGGGGGCGGCGCTGAAGCCGTACATCGACGCAGGGGTCTCCTTCCGGTACGTGCATTTTGGCAGCGACAACCGTTTGATCGCCGAGGTTACGGTCGCCAAGAGTGACTGCGCCGCGGCAGCGTCTCCGACCCCGACGCGAAGTGCTGGGCAGGGAGGGCGTTCGCTACCGCCAGCTCCGGAACCGCCTCCAGCGCAGAGGGTTGAACCAACGGCGGCTTCGACGGCGGGAGCCGCTGGCATCAAGGCGATAAAGAAGAACGCGAAGTACGCTGACGTGATGGCGCTGCTTCGGGACTTCCCCTGCGAGAAGCGTCCCTACGTGACCCATCAGCGACACCGGGATGACGGAGGCCATCGGGTCGCGCACCCTCCGAGAGTTCGGGAGGTCGCGCACGTATGGCAGGCCGGAGGATTTTCAACGAGCAGGACGCACGGCGGTGCCTGG
>JBFMHF010000058.1:0-40230 GCA_040752975.1 Myxococcota bacterium | reverse complement strand
TGCCGAGGCGAAGTCGTGGCGCAGGCCTCGAGCGGAGGCAGGGCGCTGGCGGTCGCCACGGCACGTTCGGCGATCTCCGGCTCCGCGCGTGACAGGAGCCGGGACACGGCCTGCAGGTCAGCCAGGCAGCGGCTCAGGCACACCAGGTGCTGACCAAGCACCTCGTCATTCTCGCCGGCGCGCGCCTCGCAGGCCTGCCTGCGCAGCTCGACCCACCGGCGGGAGTACGCGTCGAGCCTCGCTTCCACGTCGCGCCACGCCGACGAGGCCCAGGGCTTGCCGCTGGCCAGCAGCGCCGAGCGGATCTCCTGCTTCGTCCGCGCGTCCCATACCCCCGCCAGGCGTTGCTCGACGTCGGCGCACCGCGCCCGTTCCCTGTGCGTGACGGCCACCACCACCGTCGCCGCGAGCGCCACCGTCGTCACCACCAGCGCGGCGATCGCCTGGCGCCGTACAGCCGAACGCCGCCGCCCCAGCTGCACCAGCAGGGCGCGCAGCGTCTGGAAGCGATCCTCCGGGCGGCGGGACAGCCCGCGCGTGAGCAACTGGTAGAGCCGCCTCGGCACCGGCGTGTCGCGGGGTGGCGCCTGAATCCGCCCGGCCTCGATCTCCGCGGCGATCGCCGCCGGTGAGGTGCCGACGTACGGGCGCAGGCCATAGAGCGCCTCGAAGAGCGCCACGCAGAAGGAGAACTGATCGGATCGGGGATCCGTCGGCTTTCCGTGCAGCGCCTCGGGCGACATGTACGCGGGCGTCCCCAGCATCATCCCCGGCTGGGTGATGGCCCGCTTGATCGCGGTGGTGGGGGTCGGGCCTTCACCGAGCGGCGGCGGCGTCTTCTCCTTCGGCTCCTGGTGAGCGTGCGCCAGTCCGAAGTCCATCACCCGCACGCGCCCGTCGGCCCCGACGATCACGTTGTCCGGCTTGAAGTCCCGGTGGGTGATGCCCTCCTCATGCGCCGCCACCAGGCCTTCACCCGCGGCGAGGAAGATCTCGAGGATCTGCCGCCACGAGCGCGGCTTCGCCGTGAGCCAGGCGTTGAGCGTCTTGCCTTCGGCGAACTCCATCGCGAGGAAGATGTGCTGGCCCGACACCCCCACGTCGTGAATCGTCACCACGTTGGGGTGCGACAGCCGCGCGAGCGCCTGCGCCTCGCGGATCATCCGCGTCTTGAGCTGCTCGGTGAGCTCCGGATCCTGCTGCAGGAACTCCGGCCGGAGGATCTTCACGGCCACCTTGCGATCCAGCGCGGGATCCCACGCGGTGTAGACCTCTCCCATGCCACCCGAGCCGAGCCGCTCGAGGATCACGTAGCGCTCCAGCGAGTCGCCCTTGTTGAGCGACGGCGCCAGCCCCGCCGCCGGCCGCTCATCGGAGACATGGGTGTCCTCGGTGCCGCTCAAGGCCTCGACCGCGGTGCCCGGGTCGGTGATCGCGTCGGAGATCGGCGGCAGGGGAATGTCGCGGCTGGTGTGGCGCGCTTTCGCGCGGGGCGAGTCGAAGGCCGTCTGGTTCATCGCCGAGGCCCGCAGGGCGATGGGGAGGAAGGCCCGCTGGCACTGCTCACAGCCCTTCACGTGGGTTGCCACCAGGCCCCGGGCTCTCTCGTCGAGGCGGCCGCTCGCGAAGGCGTCCAACGTCGCTTCTGATGGGCACGGGTCCGCCACGGGAACAGTGTATCTTCCGGGGCCCCATGGACCTGAAGACTTTGCGCCTGGCGTCGATCGCGCTGTCGAAGGAGCTCCTCGATCAGTTCGTCGCGTACCAGCGCACGCTCCTGGCTGAGCTGGCGCGTTCACAGCAAGCCGACTGGAGCGGGCGCTTCGCCTTCGCCCACGGCCGCGCGCTCGCCGCCTCCAGGCTGGATCTCGTCACCCTGGGCAAGGTGAAGGCAGCGGTCGGCGAGTTCTGCGGGCGGCGCTCGGCGGCTCTCGAGGTGCAGACGAAGCTCGCGGGGCTGTCGCCCGGAGATCCGAAGGCCGCGGCGGTGAGGGAGCGCGCGCAGAAAGAGCTCCCCCGCCTCGAGCGCCTCGACGATCTCGAGGCCCGCTACGGCAAGGACGCCGTGGCGTTGCTCCAGGGCCGGGAGAGCGAACTCGTGGCGCTCCACCGCGATCTGGCGCGGGCCGAGGGCGGGCAGGGCCACCTGCACACCCCGGGTTGACGACGGGGGCCGAAAGGCCACAGAAGGGCGCCCCATGAAGCGGTACTTCATCCACACGTTCGGCTGCCAGATGAACGTCAACGACACCAACCGCATGGGCGAGGCCCTGGCGAGCGTGTCGTACCGGCCGACGCCCGTCGCGGACAACGCGGACCTGATCATCCTCAACACCTGCTCCATCCGGGAGAAGGCCGAGGACAAGATGCTGTCGGCGCTCGGGCGCTACCGGCAGGTGAAGCTGCAGCGCGGGGCGCTGATCGGCGTGGGCGGCTGCGTGGCCCAGCAGGAGAAGCAGAAGATCCTCGAGAAGGTGCCGTACGTGGACTTCGTCTTCGGCCCCGACAACATCGGGCAGCTCCCGGAGATCCTCGGCCGCGTGGTGAATGATCGAGTGCGCGTGGTGGAGACCGCCTGGGTGGACAGCGAGAGCTACGTCTTCCCCCAGGCGGATCCCGAGACCTCCCGCGGGCGGTGCACCGAGTTCGTCACGGTGATGAAGGGCTGCGACAACGTGTGCGCCTTCTGCGTCGTGCCGCACACGCGCGGCCGGGAGGTCAGCCGGGCCTTCCCCGAGGTGCTGGCGGAGGTGGCGCGCCTGACGACGGTGGGGGTGCGCGAGGTGACGCTGGTGGGGCAGAACGTCAACAGCTACCGCGGAGGCATCTCCTTTGCGCAGCTCCTGCTCCGCACCGCCCAGGTGCCGGGCATCGAGCGGGTGCGCTTCACCACCAGCCATCCGCACGATCTCTCCGACGAGCTGGTGGAGGCCTTCCGCGTCGAGCCGAAGCTGATGCCGCACTTCCACCTGCCGGTGCAGAGCGGCAGCGACGAGGTGCTGGTGCGCATGAAGCGCGACTACACCGTGGCCGAGTACCTGGAGCGCCTCGCGAAGCTGCGAGCCGCCCGGCCGGACATCGCCGTCACCACCGACATCATCGTCGGCTACCCCGGCGAGACGGAGGCGGACTTCCAGAAGACGTACACGCTGTGCGAGGAGGTCCGCTACGACGGCCAGTTCTCCTTCGTCTACTCGCCGCGCCCGAAGACGGTGGCCGCGCTCAAGGAAGACGAGTGGGGGCCGGTGCCGCACGAGGTGAAGGTGGAGCGCCTCGAGCGCCTCAACGCGCTGCAGAAGCGGATCAGCGTCGAGCAGATGTCGCGCCACGTGGGCGGCACCGTGGAGGTGCTGGTGGAGGGGCGTTCGAAGACCAATGCTCTGCGTCGGTTCGGCCGCACTCCGCACAACCGGGTGGTGAACTTCGACGGGGATGCGCCGGTGGGCGCCCTGGTGACGGTGCAGGTGGACGCCGCGTCGCAGAGCGCGCTCCTCGGCCGGCAGCTGCGGATCAACTCCCTCGCCAACGTGGTGATCCCCGAGGGCGCCGTCGAGCCAGAGTCGTGCGTCGTGGGGTGACTGAAAAAGTTGCACTGGCGAAGTGCGTTCGGGGTCAAACTCATCCTGAACCCGTATTCAGGAGGCACACATGAAGAAGATCGTGGGCGTCGTCTGTGCAGTGGCCGTGGCGGCGGTGGCTGGCTGGTCTCTGTCGGCGGAGGCGGGGGGTGGCCTCAACAAGTCCAACTGCACGTTCAACGGAAAGAAGCTGTACGGGAAGATCCAGATCGTCACGTCCTTCCCCGACGTGAAGGTGCAGGAAGTCTCGTCCTTCCCTGACCTGAAGGTACAGAAGGTGTCGTCCTTCCCGGACAAGTGCGGGAAGTGGCAGATCGTCACGTCCTTCCCCGACACCAAGGTGCAGTTCGTCTCGAGCTTCCCCGACGTGAAGATCCAGTACGTCTCGTCCTTCCCCGGCATGTGAGGTGAGCCGTGCGTGCGTCGCTCGTCCTGGTGGTGCTGGCCGGCTGCGCGACCACTCCGCCGGGGTCAGCGCCGTCCAGCCCTGCTGAGTCGGACGGTCGGGCGCTGTCTGCCCTGCTGGCGGAGGCGCGCCCGGTGGCGGCCGAATCGGCGCTGTCCGCGGCTCCGCGCGCGCCCCTCTTCGGCGCCGCCAAGGGCGACATTCGCGACGTCTACCGGAAGGTGGCGCCCGCCACGGTCCTGATCCGCGCTGGCGGCGGCTTCGGCACCGGCGTGGTGATCAACGCGAAGGGTTTCATCCTCACCAACCACCACGTCGTGGCGCACGCCGAGACGGTGGACTTCAAGCGTCGCGTCACGGTGGAGCGGGGGCGCCTCGGCGCAGGAGGCGTGATGGAGCTCGATCCTCAGCCGCTCGTCGCCTGGGTGCTCAAGAGCGACCCGTTGATCGATCTCGCCATCGTGAAGCTGGACGCGCCGCCGAAGGATCTCCACGCCCTCAGGGTGTCCTCGAAGGACCCGGTGCCGGGCGAGCCGGTCTCTGCGCTGGGGAACGGCGGCATCGGCCTGCTCTGGGCGATCAAGGACGGGGAGATCTCCAGCATCGGCAAGCTGGCCACCCACCTCGCCCAGTTGGTCGCCGCGCAGTGCGACGTCGCAGACACCAGCGCCGCCTGCAAGAGCGCCGGGGCCTCGGCCGAGCTGCAGAAGCAGCTCATCGAGCGCGAGGTCCCGGGCCTGGTGATCCAGACCTCCTGCACCATCTCGCCGGGAGACTCGGGCGGGCCGCTGGTGAACCGCGCCGGGGAGCTCGTGGGGGTGAACGCCTTCCTGCGGGCGGATCCGCGCGCGCCCGTCACCAGCAACTTCCACGTCCACGTCGCGGAGGTGCGGAAGTTCCTCAAGGACGTCCCGGTCGACGCGGTGGCGATCGTCCCGGATCCGCACGAGCTCGTCCACGGCGGCATGTGGCTCGACGCCAACGGCGACGGGCGGCGCGATCTCTACCTCGCGGGCCAGGCTGGCTCGGCCGACGTGATGGTCGAGTCGCAGGGCGTGGGCGGCGGGCTGGACCCGGATCTCGCCGTGGCCAGGCTCTCCGGCCGGCGGATCGCCTGGTACGACGTCGACGACGACGGCCGGTTCGATCGCGTGGTGATCACCGAGAAGGAAGACAGCCCCGGACGCGCGTGGGCGCTGGAAGCAGGCCTCAAGCTGGGGCGCTTCCTCGGCGCCGCGAAGCTGGTGGACATGTCCGTCTTCAAAGACGTCCGCCACGAGGCCCTGGCTGCGCTGGAGCCGACGGTCATCTCGCTGGTGGGCGCGGGCGAGCCGCCAGATCCCGGGGCGCTGCCGTCCGCGACGGAGCTGGTGTTGACGCCGCCGACGCTGAGTGACGCCGATCGCGACGGCCGGCCGGACCTCGCCGTCGCGTTCACCGCTGCGGGTGTTCGCGTCCTCGTGGATCCGGCGCAGCGCGTCCTCCCCGGGCTGAAGCCGGCCGAGGTGGCGGCCGGAATCCAGAAGGGCACGCTGCACACCGACGTGGAGTTCGTCAGCACCCGCGGCCGCACCTGGGGCTTCGTCGGCTCGACCGATCACCGGCTCGCGCTCTCGTCCGCCAGTGGAGAGGGGATCGTCGAGGACGCCTTCTTCCTCGCGCCCGAAGGCCGCGGCCTCACCCGGCCCGAGCTGTACGGCGCGGCGCTGTCGCGCGTGGTGCGTATGCACTTCACCGGTGTCGAGCGTGCTCGCCTGGAGGCCGGGTACGAGGTGATGGACGCTCGCAAGTCGGGGCCCAGGCCGTCCGGCCTCTACCCGGACGCGATCAAGGACGTGGGCACGGACGTCCTCGCGGAAGAGAGCGGAGTGGACGGCTTCAAGTGGGCGGCGGTGTCGATCGTCGGCGAGCGCGGCGGGGGCAGCTCGCTCGTCTTCGAGTTGGACGCGAAGGCCCTCGAAGGCGTGACGCCCGAGGCGCGGGAAGAGGCCGTTCGCAAGGGCGGATCGGGCACCGACTTCACCTGGGTGGGGTGGGGCGCCTGGGCCTGGGCCTCCTACGATCTCGACGCCGACGGGGCCTTCGACGTGGTGCTGATCTCCCACGGCGGGAAGCTCGAGGGGCGGCGCGTCGCGAAGGACGGCTCGGTGGCGGTGGATCCGAAGCTGGCCGGCGGCGCCCTGGTGCGCCCGTCGCTCTTCACCGACGCCCGGCGCGCTGCGCTCGAGAAGCTGGCTCCCGTCTTCTTCCCGCCGTCCGACGTGGAGCGCGCGACGCCATGACGTCGCTGGAGTGGTGGAAGACACGTCCCGCCGGGCTGGTCTTCGAGCTGCCCGAGTTCCCCACGCTGGATGACGCGTGGCTGTGGTTTCTCCTCGAGCGCGAGCGAGGGGGCGGGGTGATTTCGGCGAGTCTGTCGGCGATGTGCGTGTATGCCGAGGACGTCCGTCAGGGCCGATGGCCGGATCGCGTGCCCGCGGAGGTGGCTGTCCAGTCCGTCTACCTGGCGCTGGCCCAGGAGCACCTCGCGGGTGGCGGGCGTGAGCGCTTCCTCGATGAGGCGCGAGGCTTCTTCGAGTTGATCGTCGCGCACCTCGAGAAGGGCGGCTCGCTCATCGACGATCCCTTCCTGAAGGACGCGCCGACCGCGCAGCGCTACGTGGCGCAGCTGAAGGAGGATCACCGCCTCTTCGCCGAGGACCTGAGGCGTGCACGGAAGCTGGAGGTGACGCTCCCCCCGCAGGCGTCTCCGTCCGGCGCGTGGCGCTCGATGCGCCTGTTGGTGCTCGATCGCCCGTCGGCGACGCAGTTCAAGCTGTGGGCGCGGAGGGACTCCGACTGCGCGCTGCTGCTCGTGCGCCAGCCAGACGGGACGATCGTGCTGTCCGCGGATCCCACGCGGAAGGTGAAGGTGGGCTGGCTGGCCGCGCACCTGTCCGAGAAGGACGGCAAGCCCTGGTATGACGGCGGCCGGCACGAAGGCACCCTGATCGCCTCGCCGAAGGACGGCACGTCGCTCGATCTCCAGGGAGTGCTGGACGTGTTGACGAAGCACGCGCGTGTGGTGCGGCGCCGGCCGATCCCCGCGCTCGCCGCCATCGCGGGGAGCGTGCTGATCGTCTTCGTCTACCTGTTCGCCGGCACCGGGGATCTCACCTCGCCGTCGACGCCGCCTCCTGACGACGCGCCCGCCAGCGGCGCGAAGGGTGAGCCGATTCCGCCGACGAAGGTGGTCGATCTCCTCGCCGCGGAGGATGGCCCGCGCTCCTATGAGGGCTACGCGCTGGTGGCCGGCGTGTGCGGCTACAGCGGAGAGCACGCGCTCAAGGCCCCGTGCCGCGACGCGCGCGCGATGCGGGATCTGCTGGTCTCGAGGCTGGGCTACAAGCGCGAGAACGTCCTCTTCTTCGTCGATCGTCCCGAGCCGGGGGAGGCGACGGACGGCGTTCCCACCGCCCCCAACCTGAAGCTCGCCATCGAGAAGTTCCGCGAGCGCACCAACGCCGACGAGACGAGCAGCTTCCTCTTCTACTACTCGGGGCACGGCGGCTACGAGAAGGGCGCGCGCAAGGACTTCGGCGTGCTGCAGCCGTCGGGGTACTTCGAGCAACCGGATCAGCCGATGAGCGTGCGCGGCTGGGACATGCAGGAGCTCCTCGACGATCTCCGCAAGGGCGTACCTTCCAGGCACGTGATGGTGGTGCTCGACGCCTGCTACTCGGGCTGGGCCGTGGGCGCGAAGGGTGACGAGCGCCTGTCGGACGAGCTCAAGAGCCTGTGGGCCGAGCGCGCCGAGGTGGTGTTGACGGCCGGCACGAAGGGCCAGCGCGCGTGGGAAGACGAGGCCGAAGAGACCGCCTGGCAGTGGGGCGGCCACTCCGCCCTCACCGCCTTCCTCCTCGAAGGACTCGGCGCGTCCGGCAACCCCCAGGCGGACGCCAACTCCGACAAGGTGATCACCGACGAGGAGCTCGCCCGCTTCCTCAAGGCTCGCGTCCCGGCCGCCGTTCGGGACACGAAGCGCGCCGAGCAGCACCCGCAGTTCTTCCGCTTCGACGAGCACCTGCCGAAGAGCGGGCAGTTCCTCTTTCTGCCGGGGGGCGCTCCATGACGCTGGTGATGGCCGCGGCGGACGTGGAGGCGAAGCCCGCCGTCTCGGTGCTGTACTTCGAGAACCGGTCGGGCAGCGCCAGGCTCGATGTGCTGGGCAGGGGCCTGCCGGAGCTGATGGTGACGGCGCTCGTCGCCCCTGATGGCGTCACCGTCGTCGAGCGCGAGCGGCTGCGCGTCGACGCGCTGGAGAAGAAAGGCCCCGACAACCGGCTGGTGCACATGCGCGCCCAGTTGGCTGCCGCCAGAGAGTCCACGGAGAAGAACCGATGACGTCCCTCGTCCTCCTCGCAGCCCTCGCCGCGGCCGACGCGAAGCCTGTCGTCTCGGTGCTGTACTTCGAGAACCGCACCGGCAACGCCGAGTTCGACGTCCTCGGCAAGGGCCTCGCCGAGATGATGGTGACGGATCTCGTCGCGTGGGACGGCGTCACCGTGGTGGAGCGTGAGCGCCTCGAGGCCGTGCTCGGCGAGCTCAAGCTGCAGTCGTCGAAGGCCTTCGATCAGGCCACCACCGTGAAGGTCGGCAAGCTGGTGGGCGCCGGCTACATCATCACCGGCTCGATGCATCGTCAGGGCGAGAGGCTGCGGGTCGACGCGCGGATCCTCCAGGTGCAGGGCGGGAAGGTGGTGGCCACGGCCTCCATCGAGGAGCACCAGGACAAGATCTTCGAGATCGAGCAGCAGCTCACCGACAAGCTGACCGTCGCCATCGACGTCAAGCTGAAGGACCCCGCGCAGCGCAAGCGCGCGAAGGCGCCCAACCTCGACGCGCTGCTCCAGTACTCGAAGGCCATCGATCTGTCGGACCGGGGACGGGTCGACGAGGCGCAGAAGGCGATGGCGGCGGTGGTCTCGAAGTCGCCCACCTTCGGCATGGCGCGCGAGCGCAAGGAGTACCTCCTCAAGAAGCTGCAGGAGTACGAGGCGCGCCGAAAGGACCTGGTGACCGAGGCCGTCGGCGAATTGGGCCAGCTGACCGAGACCGAGCTCGCCCAGGTGAAGGACTTCGCGAAGCTCCCCGAGCCGGCGCAGCAGCGCGCGCTGATCATCCGCGGACTGCGCGGGCAGTTCCTCGCGAGGCTGCTCAAGCAGGCGCTGTCCTGGCGCCTCGACTCTCCGCGCGTGATCAAGGTCGGCAAGGAAACCGACGCGCTGAAGCTGATGCAGGGGTGGTTGGACAACCAGCGAAGCCTCGAGGCGGACTCGAGGGCGTGGAACCCGATGGGCGTCAAGACGTCCCTGCGCGTGCCGGACGACCTTCTGGAGAAGGTCAAGGCCGCGGGCTTTGAAGACGACATCACCGTCGACCCGGGGTGGATCGTCATCGGGCGGACCCGCTTCGTCGTGCTGGGCGAGCTCAACGACGGCAGCCACTTTCGCGTGGCGCCGCCGCTGGGCGTGCTGGCGCCGAGGGAGCACGACCTGGCCATGGCCGAGCTCGACGAGGCGATCACCCGCGCCGAGGCCGACTGGAAGAAGTCGCCGCAGAACGTGAAGGCCTTCTACGAGGGCGTGCTCAGCACGGCGCTCGAGGCGAAGGCGGAGATCTTCATGCGGCTGCGCCGCGACGACGACGCGGCGTCGGCCTGGCAGCGGCTGCTCGACACGATCCCCAACGGCCACCGCGCCGAGCACGCCGAGAAGATGATCAAGGAGATCATCGAGGGCGGTGGCTACGAGCGCGGCCAGCGCGCAGAGTTCGAGAAGGATCTCGCCAACTGCGAGGAGTTCAACCCCGGCACGGAGGTCGACTGGTACCTCTCGCGCGGTGGGCTGAAAGGCCTCGACGAGATCGCGAAGCTGATCGAGGACAAGTGCCTCGGCTTCCCGGGGCTGAAGCTCGGCTGGGAACGGCTGTACCGCGATCTCGCCAGCACGGCCGCGAAGGCCGAGGACTGTGAGCGCGCGAAGCGGTGGCACCTCATGAAGTACGTGCACGGCGAGGTGGGGCCGGTCGACTTCGACAAGTACCTCACCCGGGACGAAGGCTGGTGCAGCTACGGCCTCACCCAGGACACGCTGCCCTCGCTGGTCCGGGTGACCGTGAGCGACTTCGGCTACAAGGACAAGCGGGAGCCGTTGATCCGCGCCGGCCTGCGCGATCTCCTGCCCGAGGAGTTCGCGGCCCGCGGCGTGGCCCTGGAGACGGGCGGCTCCTTCCACGGAGGCAGTCGCAGCATCTACTTCGACGTGGAGCTGAAGGGTGACGAGGTGGAGATCACCATCCGCACCTCCGACGACAACGAGCGCAAGGTGGTGAAGTCGAAGGGCGGGCAGATCGTCCTCTCCGAGCTGCTCGATCCCTACTTCAAGACGCTGCGCACCGGCGCTCCTCCGGGGCCGTGGAAGCCGTCGAAGACCATCTCAGTGACGGTCGCGCACGAGTACGGGCAGGCGATCGAGCTGTTCGAAGATCGCAAGTACGCCGAGGCCCGCGCCGCCTTCGAGGCGCTGGTGAAGAAGTACCCGAACCTCCGACCGGCCCGCGTGCGAGCGCAACTGGCCGCGATTCAGGAACGCAAGGAGCAGTCCCGATGACCTCCCTCGTCCTCCTGGCCGCGCTGGCCGCCGCCGAGAAGCCCGTCATCTCGGTGATGTACTTCGAGAATCGCACCACCAACGCCGAGCTCGACGTGGCCCGCAAGGGCATCGCCGATCTGATGATCACGGATCTCGTCGCCTGGGACGGCGTGGTGGTCGTCGAGCGCGAGAAGCTCGAGAGCGTGCTGGGCGAGCTCAAGCTGCAGCAGTCGAAGGCCTTCGATCCGGCCACGGCGGTGAAGGTGGGCAAGCTCGTGGGCGCGCAGTACCTCTTGACCGGCTCGATGGTGCTGCAGGGGAACGAGCTGATCCTCGACGCGCGGCTGATGAAGGTGCAGGACGGCAGTCAGGTGCTCGCCGCCCGCGCGAAGAACGATCAGGACAAGATCTTCGACCTCGAGCAGGAGCTGGTGGGGAAGGTGATCGCGTCCATCGACTCGAAGCTCGCCCCCAACGAGGACAAGCGGCGCAGGGCGAAGGTCCCGACGATGGACGCCCTGGTCGCGTACTCGAAGGCCATCGATCTCTCCGACAAGGGCCAGCTCAAGGAAGCGCAGGCCGCGATGCAGGCGCTCATCTCGAAGGCGCCCACCTTCCTCCTCGCGCGCGAGCGGCGGGACGAGCTGCTCAAGCGCTTCCAGGAGTACGAGCTCAAGAAGAAGGACCTGATCAGCGGCGCGGCGCTCGAACTCGGGAAGGTGATCGACGAGGGCCTCAAGGACGAGGGCCGGCTGGACTCGCTCTCGCAGGAAGCGGCGGCTCGCTACCTCACCCTGCGGATGCTCAAGGGGCGCTACATCCTCCGGGTGCTCAAGCAGCACCTGTCGGCTCACGGCGGCCACGTGCGCGTTCCGCTGCGCGGTCACGAGGCCGAAGCGCTGCTCGGCATGCGCGCGTGGTTGGACAATCAACGCAAGCTCGACGCGGAGATCGCCCGCGTCCAGAAGAAGCACCAGTGGATCAGCGCCCGGCTGCCGCCAGCAGAGGCGAAGCTGGTCGAGGATGCGAAGTTCGGCAGCCTGAACTTCCTCGAGTTCATCCCCACGGCCGACTTCGTGCTCTTCGGCCGGGCGGACGACGGCGAGGGCTTCAAGTTGTCTCCCGCGCTGGGCTTCGTCGATCCGAAGGAGCGCACGGCGGTGCTGGACGAGCTGGAGAAGCGCATCGTGGCGGCGATCACCCGGGCGAAGAAGGAGCCGCAGCAGGAGTACCAGGCCAGCCAGCTGATCGAGCTGAAGGCGCGGGCGGCGATCGACGTAGGCAACGTGGACGCCTCCGTCACCGAGCTCCAGCGCTTCCTCGACGCCTTCCCCACCTCCGCCAACGCCAGCCGCTTCGAGGAGCGGATCAAGGAGCAGCTGTCCGGCAACATCCGCGAGCTCGAGAAGCCCCAGCGCTGGGCAAAGGCGCTCAAGGGCTGCGACGGCATGGATCTGATCGTCGGCGCGGCCACCTCGTCCGACTACCTCCACAAACAGGGGCTGTCCGGCCTCGACAAGATGGCGAAGGACCTGGAGACCGCCTGCCCGCCGACGAAGAAGAACCAGCGCTACGTGGCGCAGGTGTACAAGGACATCGGCCAGGAAGCGGCCCGCCACGACGACTGCACGCTGTACCAGGCGATGACCGCGAAGAGCCTGGCGCTGGGCTACTCGGTGCGCGACACGCTGGGCTACGCGAAGCGCCTGGAGTGGTGCGACCTGAAGCCGGTGCTGAAGGACGTCTCGTGGTTCTTCTCGAAGATGGATCGCGACTGGGAGCTGGAGTTCGTCGAGGAGCTCTCGTCGTCATGGTCGGGAGAGGTGCTGACGCTCAAGGGCAGCGCGCGCCTCGGCACTCCGAATGGAGTGGTGAACGAGCCGATCGTGCTCGAGGCCTCGCAGGCGGGTGGCGGCTGGCGCTGCACGTCGGTTTCGCTCGACTACCACATGTACGGGCCCATCACGGGCGAGTGCAGCGTCACGGTGACGAAGCTGGCTTCAGGGAAGGGTGACTTCGACGAAGGCACCTTCAGCGCGTCGTTCAATACGGGAGATCGAATGCGCAAGAAGCTCGAGCTCAGCGACGGCCAGTTCAAGCTGAAGCGGCAGTAGTCACCGCTTGCGCCAGCTGATCAACCGCGACGCGAGCACCGCGCCGTACACCAGCGCCGAGAAGAAGGCCGTGTAGATCAGGAAGATCTTCCACCCGCCCGTCACCCACGGCAGGCCGAGGCGAAGATCCATCTCGTTGAACTGCGCGCCCGAGAAGAAGCCCGACACGATGGTGATCGGCAGGAAGAGGAACAGCAGCACCCCCACCATGTTCTCGAAGCCCTCGCGCCGGTACTGATCGAGCTCGGTGGTCTGGCTGCGCAGCGCGTCCACCGTCTCGTCCATGCCGTGCAGCTCCCGCCAGGCGCCGTAGCGCGCGTCGAGATCGGGATCGTCGCTGACCCGCGCGTACCAGAGCGAGTTGGTGAAGAGCATCACGTCGCCGCGCAGCGTGCGGGTCGGGGCGAGCGACTGCCAGCGGGTGGTGCGGCTCTTCCGCTCGATCTCGCCCATGCGCCTGGTGATCTCGAAGGCCACGTAGCGCTGGCCGGTGGTGAGCAGGAAGAGGGCGAAGTCGCGATCGAAGGCGGGTGGCGCCGCGACGTCCTCCAGCATCAGCTCGAGCCGCGCCCCTCCGGTGGAGGTGAACCAGTGCTCGACGTCGCGCCCCACGTGCACGCGCCGCGCCTCGATCGCCGACTCCGACGGGAGGTTCTGGAGCGTAGGCTCCTCGCCTGAAGCCAGCGCGTGGAAGAGCCCCTGCACGCTGCGCGAGGTGTCCAGCATGGTCGAGCGCGCCCGGTTGACCCGGTAGGCGCCATAGACCAGCCAGCGCTGCTGGGTGATCGGCTCCAGCACGTCCTTGAGTTCGCCCAGCACCAGCCGATCGAGCGCGTCGCCCGCCGCCAGCGCCGCCTGCCGCGCCGCGAGCTCCAGCAACGTCGACTTCGCCTGCGTGTCCTCCACCCAGACGAGCGCCAGGTTGCTCGCGTACAGGGACACGTGCACCGTCGCCGCTCCCGCGCGCTTCTCGAGGTGCACTACGTCGGCCCCCGCCGCGTTCGAGAGGAAGGACGCCTCCACCGAGGGGAGAAAGCCCGTCATCGCCGTGTGCCAGCCCGAGCGCTTCCAGCCGCGACCCTCGAGGTGCTCGGGCTCGAGCAGGCCCTTCACCCGGAAGGGCTTCAGGTACACGGTGCGCGACGAGGTGACGTAGATGTGGCGGCCCACGTTGAAGCGCTGCCACACGGCCTCCCACAGCTCTTCGCGCGACAGGCGCGTCCCGGCGAAGGGTGGGGCGACGATCGTGCTGCGTCCCTTCACCCACGCGTAGCCGTCCGAGTACCAGGGATCCGACAGGCCCTCGAGCTCGGGCGGTTGGTTGGTGAAGCGCGGCTTGCCCTTCGCGCGCGGCTGGCCGTCGGGCCCCTGATCCCCCTCGAGGATGTCCAGGGTGTACGCGAGATCCGCGAGGGTGCCCGGGCTCTCCGGCGCGATCGACACCGTGTGCCGGCCCCACGCGTTCGCCTCGTTGGGCGCGTGAATCGCGAGCAGCTCGAAGCCGCGCTTGTAGCTGGAGTTCTCCTGATCCGGCCGGGCCAGCAGCTTGAGCACCGTCACGTCCTGCGGCGACGACAGGAAGAGCGCGTCGACGCGACGGAAGGTGCTCCCCGGCTGGTTGTCGATGGGCAGATCGAGCTGCACCTTCCACCCACGCGACAACTCCGTCTTGTAGAGATCCGCGTCGGCCTTCAGCCGCCGCATGATCCGCTTGAGGATCAGCTCCTCGGGCAGCTTCGCCAGGCCCGCGAAGTCCAGGCCGCGGTCCATCACCCGGACGATCAGCTCCGCGAGCGCCTTTGACGGCCCCGGGGCCGGCGTGCGGAACACCTGCATCGACGCGTAGAAGACCGACGCCAGCGCGCGCTCGTAGTGGCCCGCGCCCTCGGTGCGGCCCTGCTCCCACTCGCTCACGTACTCCACCAGCCCGTCCAGCTTCTCGGGCCACCGGTGGTGCAGCACCCGGTGGGTGGCGAGCACCGCGGCCGTCGTGCAGTCCAGCGTGGGATCGTGCAGGCGGAAGCGGATCGGGAAGGAGAGGGCGTCCAGCGCCTCGGCCGATCGCAGCACCGCCTCGGTCGACGATCTCAGGTTGGCGCTGCGCCACTGCGGCAGCTTCCACGACAGCATGCGCGGGTGCGGCGGAAGCGACGCCTCGCGGGTGCCCACCCCGAGGAACAGCTCTCCCTCACCCGGCTCCTGCCCCGGCGGCGCGCGCTCGTGGCTCCACGTCACCCGGGCCGGATCGAAGAGCGCGTCCAGCGTCTGTTGCAGCGCGGCGTCCATGAAGCGCCGGGGAGCATAGAGGGCCGACCGCCAGGGCGAGAGCGAAAGAATTTCTGCACACTCCCGGTCGTTTCCGGGTCATCTCCGAAGGAGGCGTGTCCCTTGGTGAAGGGCGCGCGCACACGCTATGACCACGCCCATGTCCCGCCTCCTGGTCCTCTCGATCCTCGTGGCGGTGCCGGCCTTCGCCGCGCCGCCCGCCAAGAAGCCGATCGTCGCCGTCCTGTACTTCGACGTGCCCGAGAAGAACGAGGATCTCGCCGCCTTCAAGAAGGGCCTCGCGGAGATGTTGATCACCGATCTCGTGCAGGGCGATCAGCTGACCGTCGTGGAGCGCGCGCGCCTCGAGGAGGTGCTGGGGGAGCTCAACCTGCAGAGCTCTGGCAAGGTGGACCCCGCGACCGCGCAGCGGGTCGGCAAGCTGCTCGGCGCGGCTTACCAGGTGATGGGCAGCATCGTGCCGCTGGGGCCGCAGCGGCTCACCTTCGAGGTGAAGGTGCTGCACGTCGAGACGGGCAAGGTGATCAAGACCACCCGCGAGCTGGCGAAGCCCGAGGACGTCTTCGAGGCGGAGCAGAAGCTGGCCGCGTCCATCCAGGTGCTGGTTGCGGAGGCAGAGAAGCTGGCGCCGCCGTCCCCTCCGAAGGGCGCGACCAGGCTGCGCTTCGACACTGCGGTGAAGTACTCGAAGGCGCTCGACGCGAAGGACAAGAGGGACAAAGACAAGGCCGTCAAGCTGCTCAACGAGGTGGTGAAGGAGCAGCCGGACTTCAAGCTGGCGCAGCTCGACCTCCTCAACCTGACGAAGTGAGCCATGGCCGTCGAGATCGAGCCCCTCCTCCAGAAATTGAGCAGCCTGGCGCCGCTGTTCGGCCGCGCGCGCGACGACATCGACGCCATGGTGAGCCGCGGCCGCACTGGAGACTTCAAGGGCGTGATGCAGAACGCCCGCCTGGTGCTGGAAGCCGTGCTGCGCTCGCTGGTCACCGAGGAGCTCAAGCAGACGCCGGGGAAGGCGATGCTGGACGAGCTGGTGACGAAGTTCCGGCAGCAGGCCAACGCCGGCATCATCCCCACCAACATCCTCGCGCACATGGGCACCGTGCAGGCGTGGGGCAACCTGTCCTCGCACGATCACGCGGGCAGCCTCGCCGACGCGCCCGTGCAGGTGGGGCAGGAGGAGGCCGTCGCCAGCCTCAACTCGATGGCGGCGATCCTCACCTGGTACGCCAACAAGCGGGGCCTTGGCCCCACGCCCGCGGCCGGGACTGCGCCCGTCCTGGCCACGCCGCAGCAGGGCTCGTCCGCCGTCGCCGCTGCTCCACCCTCGAAGTCGAAGACGCCGCTGGTGGCCGGAGGTGTCGCGCTGGTGGCCCTCGCGGGCATCGCCGCGGCGGTCGCGCTCAAGAGCCCCACCGCGGCCGGGGGCACGGACGGCACGACGACGCCGGCCACCGACAAGCCCTTCGCCGCGCTGGACACGCTGTACGGCTCCTGGAAGGAACCGCTGCCGCCGCCTCCGTGCCGCCGCGCCGAGGAGGCCGACCGGCTCGCCCAGAACGTGCGCAACGTGAACGCCCTGCGGCTCATCGAGAAACCGTCACCCGAGGCGGCCTACCTGCTCGCGCGCGCCAGCTTCGAGGATCTCAAGCAGAAGAGCCCGGCGCTGGACGCGGCGCTCGCCTGCCCGGGGTTCGCCAACGCACAGTTCCTCGCGGGGAAGATCGCCATCGCCGAAGGGCGCCTCGACGACGCGGCGGCCGCGCTCAAGGCCGCGATCAACCAGGCGCCGAAGTTCCTCGACGCGCGCGCCTCGCTGGCGGGGGTGATGCTGCAGCAGCAGGACGTCGACGCGGCGCTGGCCGAAGCGGAGAAGCTGATCGCCGCCGATCCCGACTATGCGGCCGGCTACCTCCTGCGCTTCTCGGGGCGGGTGCTGAAGGGCGATCGCGAGGCCGCGATGAAGGATCTCTGCGTCGCGGTGAACAAGGGATCGGCCGCCGCGCGCCAGAAGCTCGAGTCGATCAACGGCTCGTGCGAGGGCGTCACGCCGTGATCCGCGCGCTCCTCACCCTGGCGCTCCTCCTCGGAGCCGCCGCCTGGGGAGCGCCCGTGCGCCTGGCGATCATCTACGGGCACAACGGCGGCGGCGCGGGCCGGGCTGCGCTCAAGTACGCCGAGGCCGACGCTGGGCGCGTTGCGAGGACGCTGCAGGAGGTGGGTGGCGTCGCAGCGGGGGACATGCAGCTCCTCCTCGGCCGGCCGGTAGCCGAGCTGGAGGCGGCGCTCGCGTGGGCGAAGTCGCGCGCCGCGAGCAACCCGCAGACGTCGCTGGTTCTCTACATCTCGAGCCACGCCGACGCGACGGAGGGGCTGCTCCCGGGAAGCGACGCGCTGCCCTGGACGAAGCTGAAGGCGCTGGTCGCCGCCACCGGCGCCAAGGCGCGCGTCACCATCGTCGACGGTTGCCAGTCGTCGGGGCTCATCGAGGCGAGCGCGCGCGAGGCGCCCACCTTCACCATCGCCGCGACGGACGAGCTGACCGTGAAGGGCGACGCCTTCATCACCTCGTCTGCCTCCGACGAGCCCTCGCTGGAGGCGGGGCAGCTCAAGGGCAGCGTCTTCACCCAGCACTTCCTCGCCGGGCTGCGCGGCGCGGCGGATCGCTCGGGCGACGGGCGCGTCTCGCTGGAAGAGGTGTACCGCTACGCCTTCGAGCGCACCACGGAAGGGCAGAGCGGCCAGCACCCCGGCTTCGCCACGCGGCTGTCGGGCTACGGCGAGCTGGTGATGGCGTCGCCGGGCGTCGCGTCCGGTCTCCTCGTGCCGGAAGGCGTGGAGCGGATCGTCGTGCGCGAGCCGACCGATCGTTCGCCCCTGGTGTCGGCGCGCCGGCCGGAGGCGCGGAGGCTGGCCGTTCCACCCGGCGCGTGGCTGGTGGAGGTCGAGCAGGCTGCCGGGGCGCGGGAAGGGAAGGTGCAGGTGGCGAAGGGCGCGTTCACCTCGGTGGAGGTCGATCAGCTCGGCGCCGTCGCCCGCGCGGCGACGTTGATCCGCCTGGAAGACGAGGCTCCCTGCTACGAGGTGCGCGCTGGCAGGCCGGATCCTCGAGTGCAGGCGCTGTTGCCGGAGCTCTCCAGGGTCGCGCCCGCGTGTCCCGAGGGGCGCGCCCCGGCCGCGACGTTGGTCCTCGAGTCCGGGCCGAAGGGGGCGCTGCGTGTGCGGGCGGCGCCCGATCTCGACGTCTCCCGGCCTGCGCAGGAGAGTGGGGCCCTGGTGGACTCGGTGCGGGCCTGGGTCGCCGAGCGCGGCGCCAACCCTGCGTCGACAAAGAGGAAGCCCTGACGCACCCGTGGTAGACCTCTGAGCGCATGCAAGCCGCCGAGGCGCTCCGCGCCAGCCCGCTCCTGCAGGGGTTCACCGAGACGGGCCTTGGCATCCTCGCGGGCATCTGCACCGCCCGCAGCTACCCGCAGGGCACGCCATTGTTCGCCGAGAACATGGTGTCCGACTCGATGCTCGTGATCGCCGAAGGCAAGGTGGCCTTGAGCATTCGCTCCGACAAGGGCGAGCTGCCGATGGGCGAGTTGGGGCCGGGCGACTGGCTGGGCGAGCTCTCGTTGATCCAGACGGGCCAGCGCGCCTGCACGGCCACTGCGTCCACCGCGGTGACGGCGTACGAGATCCGCCAGGCCGACTTCCAGAAGCTGATGGGGAGCAAGCCCCAGGCCTGCATGAAGCTGCTCATGGCCATCTGCACGCACTTCGGCCAGAAGGTGATGGCCAACAAGGACGCGCTGAAATCTCTGGTGCGGGTGTAGGCCTCCCGGGAGCTGGCCAAGGCACTTGAAGGGCCGCCCCCGCTGGATTACCCACCCGGTCATGACGCGCCTCGCCCTCGCCGCGGCCCTCGCCCTGACGCTCTTCGCGCCCTCGCGCGCCCTCGCCGCCAGCCAGACGGACTGGTTCGCCAGCCTCTACACGGGCGAAGGCGTCGAGCTGCGCAACGACGAGCGCGTCTTCACGTTGTTCGCTCTCTTCAACGCGCTGGGCTTCGATCAAGGCCCGGTGACCCGCACCCAGCCGGTGCCGAAGGTGACGTACTCCCCGGCGCGGCAGCTGGTGCGCGCGAAGGTGATCGGCGGCGATCCCGAGGTGCGCAAGGCGGCCGACGCGTACTTCGACGGCCACGCGGTGCCGATGGGCCGCTACCTGAGCTGGGCCGTCCAGGCCGACGCGCCGCCCTTCGCCGCGGGCCCCAGGTCGAAGGACTTCGCCGACCTCAAGGGCTTCGAGCAGGTGATGTCGAAGGCGTGGGCCGGCTGGAAGCTGGACGAGGTGATGGCGCAGGTGCAGGGCGAGTACCGCAAGTCTCTCAAGCTGTACCTCGCGGGCGTCGACGGGCCGCTGACGAAGGCCCGGGGGCTGCTGAAGGTGCCCGAGGCCACCGAGGTGCTGCTGCTCGTCAACCTCCTCGACGCGCACGATCAGGTGCGCGCGGTGCGGGGCGAGAAGGGCGAGGCCTTCCTCATCGCAGGGCCCTCCGACAAGCCCAACGTGGAGGGGCTGCTCAAGGCCTTCGCGGCCCTGTCCGTCGAGCCAGCCGTGGCGAAGAACGCGGCGAAGTGGGGCGGGGGCGCGGCGGTGCTGCGCGAGGCCCAGCTGGCCGGCGCTCGGGAGGAGACGGTGATCGAGTACGCCACCAACCTGATCAGCCTGGCCGCCGCGATGAAGGCCATGGACGCGTCCGACGCGGCCTATGAGGCGGCCGCCGCGAAGGGCTATTTCGGAATCAAGGACGTCTCGAAGCTGTTCGAGGACGGCAAGCCCGTCGATGCCTGGGCCCTCGACGCCATGCAGAAGATCGAGACTCGCCGCCCGGCGAAGAAGTAGCGCCCAGTGGAACAGCTCCTCACCAGCCTGTTCGAGAGCGTCGGAGGGGCCTTCTCGTACCTGCTCGTCTTCGGGATCCTCCTGCTGTGCGGGGTGGGGCTGCCCGTGCCCGAAGACGTCTCGTTGATCCTCGGCGGCTCGCTCGTCTACCAGGGCAAGGCGCAGCTCTTCCTGATGATGGTGACGGGGTACGCCGGCATCATCCTGGGCGACTCGATCATGTTCGCCCTGGGGCGGCGCTTTGGCTCGCAGGTGGGCAAGAAGCAGGGCGGGCTGCTCAGCCGCATCATCACCCCGGCCAAGCGCGCGAGGGTGGAAGATCTCTTCAAGAAGCACGGCGAGAAGGTGGTGATGGTGGCGCGGTTTCTCCCCGGCGTGCGCGCGCCGACGTACTTCACCGCCGGCTCCGTCGGCATGAAGTACTCGCACTTCCTCTTCTTCGACTCGGTGGCGGCCCTCGCCTCGGCGCCCGCGTTCGTCTACCTGGGCTACCGATTCGGCGGCGAGCTCGAGTACCTGATCCAGCAGATCCGGAAAGGACAGCGGGGCGTGCTGCTCGCCCTGGCGGTGCTCGTCGTCGTCGGCTTCTTCATCAGCCGCTGGCGCTCGAAGCGGGAGAAGCGGCTCGAGGCCGAGGCGCTCCTCAAGCAGCAGCAGGCGCAGCAGGCGCTCGAGCGGATCGAGCCCGCTCGTGACACCTCGCCGCTCTGATCAGCGGGTCGTCTCGAGGTACTTCAGGATCGCGTCGATCAGCGGCGAAGGCTCCACGTCGAACGGCTTGTCGGGCGGAGGCGGCACCAGCTTGAGGCTGCTCCCCGTCGAGTCGTAGAGCGGCACGTCGTCGAACCGGCGCTGGGCGCGGCGCAGTCCCGGCGGCACCTACGGCTCCTCGGGCAGCTTGTGGTACTTGTTCAGCAGATCATCGACGGCCTCGCGCAGGTACTCGCTCTGCGCGATCCGCGTGCGCTTCGACAGCTCGCGCAGCTGCTCCACCTTCTCTTGCTCGACCAGCACGTGGGTGCTGACCACTTCCTTCTCTGCGTCGGTGTGGGGCGTGGTGGTGCGGTGGGTGTCAGCCGTCTCCACCACGCCGGGGTCCATCGTCGTGTCGTGCATGTGCGTCCCTTCTCCCGTGGAATGCTACAGGCCGCTACCAACCTGTGCCCCACGATGAGACAGCCGGATCGCCGCACCGTCAAAAAAACGGCCCCGGCGCAAGCACTTGCCCGGGGCCTCCTCGACTCGCTCGAGGTGGGTTGCGGTGTGTGGCCAGGGTCGGACTCGAACCGACTACCTGCGGATTATGAGACCGCCGCTCTAACCAGCTGAGCTACCTGGCCGATGTGCGCGGGGCGTGTACACGGAATGCCCCGCGGCCCGCAAGGGGCGAGTTTGCACGCCGACGGGACCGGCCTTACAATTCTGACTGCACAACTGAAAACGTCTCCTGCTCAAGGCACACCCGGGGAAACCCGGCGTCGCAAAGCTTTCGGGACCTCACGCCTTCGTCCTCTCGAGAAGGCACGGTCGGCTGGGCCGCCAGGAAAATGAGCTGGGCGCTGCTGAATGGGGCGCCTGCCAGGGAGACCCAACGGGCGTCGGGATCGTTTCCGGCGCATGGAGGGAAGCATGGTCTCCACGGTGACGGCGCTTCTGGCGCTCTCGCTCTCGACGGTGCCAATCCCGAGCGGGATGATCAGCAACACCCCCATCGCGATCGACACTTCGCCAGACGATCAGTACGACCCGCACGTCGACGGGGATCTCACCGCGTACTCCCACGCGCCCATGAACGGCAACGGGCCCAGCGAGATCCGCTACTACCGCTTCGGCTCGTCAGCGCCCTTCTCCGTCATGCCCGGCTCGCTGGGGGTGGACATCCTGTCCGACGTGAACCAGGGCCGCATCGTCTTCACCCGGGTCTTCCCCACTTCCAGTGTCCGGTCGATGGTGATGCTCTTCGACACCAACCTGGCTTCGCCCACACCCGTCGAGATCAACCCCTCGCCCACGAGCAATCGGATCGGCGTGGCGTTGGGCACGAACACCGTTTTCTACTCCGATCTCAGCCTCGCTCCGATCAATGAGTACGGGTACTACACCGGCGAGATGGTCGTCTACGACCTGGCCAGCGCCACCGAGCACCGGTTGACCAACGACCTGATCAACGACATGAACCCGGCCGTCGCACCCTCTGGGGACACGGTCGTCTGGGAGAAGTGCACCAACGGCCTGTTCGACTGTGAAGTGTGGCAGGCGGTCCGCACAGGCGGAACCTGGACGAGCAGCTTCGTGGGGCCGATGCCCTCGCTGGGGCCGGACACCAACGGCACCCTGGTGGTGTACCAGGGCAACCGCACGGGTGGGATCGGCGGGACGGACATCTACATGCGTCCCGTCGCTGGCGGACCCGAGGTGCCGCTGGAGATCGACGGCGAGCAGGCGAACCCCAGTGTGCGGGGGGGACTCATCGCTTTCGAGTCTGGCGCCTCGGCCTATGCAGCCGACATCTACCTCTACGAGATCGCCACCAACCGCCTCTTCCAGATCACCAACTCCCCGGCGCACGAGTCCCTCAACGACGTCACCATCCTGCCCTCGGGACAGGTCCGGATCGTCTGGAACGTGGACCAACCCGACTTCACCCGCGACGTCTACGGCTCCACCTTCTCGATACCTCCTCCGCCCCCGACCTGCCAGCCGCAGACGGTCACCTTGCAGGCTTCGAGGCAGTACAGCCCCAGCCGGTCCACCGACGCGGACATGTCCTTCGCGTCGCCCTTCACCTTTGCGCTCCCCGCCGAGATTCCCGTCACGGCGGGCAATGCCGGCAACCACTGGGTCGAGCTCAAGCTGTACACCGCGTCCGGCTGCGAGACGAAGTGCAAGTACCGCGGCGGGTCCAACTACGCGCACCCGCAGAGTCCTTCCGAGAGAGCGAAGGGCGCCCGCTACGTGTTTGCCTTCTGCACCGGTCAGGGCATGGGGCTCGAGGCCGGCGATGCCGTGCAGGTCAACCGCGTCAAGCTCCACGTCGTCAACGGAGACAACTGGCAGGGCACGACCCGCGTGGAGGTCTCGCTCGCCGGCCAGTGCGGCCCGCCCCCTCCGCCCATCTGCGGGGGCAACGACGATGACGATGACGATGACGACGGTGAGGACGACGACGATGATGATGACGGCCACCACGGCGGGCACGGCGGCCATGGCCACGGCGGCCACTGCGGCGATGGCGACGGGAAGCGCGGACACCAGGGCGGCCATGTTTTCGGAGGCCACCACCGCCGCGAACGCAACAAGCCCAGCCGGGATCCCACGGGCACGGTGAGCCAGGCCATCGACGCGGAGCCCACTCCCTCCACCGGTTGCAGCGCGACCTCGAGCGGGCTGGGATGGCCCGCGCTCCTGGCCGCGGCCGCCCTGTTCCTTCTTCGGCGGCGGTCCATGCCGATCGGGCTCGCGGAGGCGCCGGAGCGACGTAGACTCCCGCGCTGAATGCGCGTCGAGCACTGGGGAGCCGTCGCCGGGGTGATCGCCTGCGGGGCGTGGTGCGCACCAGCGCACGCAGAGCTCTTCACGCCCCTCGAGCCCGTCTCTCCGGATGGCTTCGAGGTTCGATCGACCAATCCGGTCACAGCCCACGGCGCGTCCGTCGTCCCCTTGGGGCCGGGGAGCTTCCGCGTCGTTCCCGAGACGTCCTCCCGCGAGGTGGTGGTGACCTCCGGCCCCGAGCGCCGGACGCTGAGGGTCGGTCCGCCGGCCACCAGCGTCTCCGCCAGCGTCACGCCCGCGGCGCCCGTGAAGGGCCGCGACAACGTCGCCGAGCTCGAGATCGTCGTGGGGGACGCTGGAGGGGCAGCGCCGCCGGTCCTTCGTGCCAACGTGGGCGAGGTGGGGCCCCTCGAGCGCACCGGCGCAGGCCGGTACAAGGCTCGCTACACCCTGCCGCCGACGCGCTACCCCGAGGTGGCGATCATCGTCGCCTTCTCCGCCTGGCCCCATCCCCAGTCCGTGCACGGCGCGCTGGGCGTGCTGCGGGTGCCGCTCGCGAGCGCCGTCGAGGTGCCTGGTCGCACGGAGCCGGGCGCCGAGATGCGGCTCACCATCGCAGGCAACTCCTTCGGTCCCGTCACGGCCGCGGCTGACGGATCCTTTCGCCTCCCCGTGGTGGTGCCGCCCGGCTACGGCAGCGCCATCGGCGAGGCGAGAGATCGCGTCGGCAATCGGCGGAGGACGACGATGGACCTGCGGCTCCCTCCGACGGATCAGCTGGCGTGCGTCGCCACGCCCGATCGGCTGCCGGCCGACGGGACGTCCCGCGCGCGTGTGCTCTGCGCGACGTCGGATCGCTTCGGCGCGCCGGCGAAGGGCGCGCGGGTGCAGATCACCGCCTCGCTGGGCGCGCTGTCTGCGCCCCGTGAGGTCGGGCCCGGGCTCCTCGAATGGACGTGGGTGGCGCCGCGCCAGCGCGGTGACGGAAGGGCCCGGCTCGACGCTCGCTGGCGGCAGGGCGGCAACGACTCGAGCGAGCACCTGGAAATCGGCCTCGGTCAGGGCCCGGTGGCCGCGCTGAGGCCGCCCGAGCAGGAGGCCGTCGGTTTCGCAGGTGGAACGTGGACTGTCGCCCTGGATGCGCGCGACGGGCTCGACCGGCCGGTCAGCGGCGTGCAGGCGACCGCAACGTCGGCGGTCGGCGTCCTCACCACGCAGCCCTCCGCAGCAGACGGAAAGCTCAAGGTCGTCTGGCGACTGCCGACCGACGCGCCGAGAGGCGCCGCGACGGCGGAGGTGCGCGCCTTCGGGCCTACCAGCGACGAGCCCGCTCGGCTGCTCGCCTGGGGCGAGGCCGGGCACACCTTCGCCGCGGTGACGGATCTCGCTGGACTCCCCGTGGGCCGGCAGCGTCTCCTCCTCGACGACCAGGCCCTCACCACCGGGGAGGATGGCACCGTCGAGCTCCCGCTGCGCGACGGAGAGCACGTCCTGCGACACGCCGAGTGGTCCGGCCTGCAGCACCGCCTGGTCGTGCGGGGCGGGGCGCTGGTGTACCCGACAGCCGAGCGTCCGCCTCGCGTGACCCTCTCGCTGCCGGTGAAGGTGGCGCCCCCGGTGCCCGTCAACGTGCGGCTCGAGCGCGACGCTGGAGGGGTGCGGTGGTGGCTCGAGTCCGCTGACGGCGAGGTCGTGGATGGGCGTGAGGTGCTCGTCACCATCAACGGCCAGGCGGGTCGCGCCCTGTCCGGAAAGCCCAGCCACGTCGCGGTGAGGAGCGGCAGCGTGACGGTATTGGACGTCGCCACGCGGGTGAGCGCCCTGGTCGAGGTCGCGCCGTGAGCGGGGCGCCCAGGTGATGCACCCGTTGCTCGTCGTGGCGTGGCTCGCCGGGCAGACGCCTCAGCTCTCGCTCTCGTCGATGGACGACGGCGCCGTCGTGGGCCGGGTGTGCGTGGATCGAGACGGCGACGGACGCTGCGGCGCTGACGAGCCCGGCCTCGCCGCCGCGCGCGTGGTGCTGGACACGGGCCTCACCGCCGTCACCGACGCACAGGGGCGCTACCACCTCGCCGCCGTGCCGGCTCGCGCGCCCGCCGTGGACAACGGCAACGCCGGCCGCCTCCTCCCTGGACGACACCGCGCGAAGGTCGATCAGCGCTGGCTGACAGAGGGATCGATCGTCTCTCCCGAGGGCGCCACCTTCGAACTGCCGGCGGGGGCGCTGGTGATGGTGGACTTTGCCGTCAGGTCGCCGGGTGACGCGGCTGCCCTCCCAAGAGTGAGCGCGGCCTCGCCGCCGCCGGTGCTGGCCAAAGGCCAGGTGCAGTTTCCCGTGGCGCTGGACCCGATCGCCGGGCGCACGCTGCGGGTGCGAGGCGTCGAGGTGGGCGCGACGCCAGCGCTCGCTCCCCTGGGCGAAGGGGCTCACCGCCTTCCCATCGCGTCCACCTCGCCCGGCAGCCTCGAGCTCTTCGTCCTCCCCGTCGACGTCGTGGTGCGCGACAGCAGCACCCTCGTCATCCCGCGGGCCATCGAGGCAGTGGGCCTCGTCACCGTCGACGCCCAGGGTCTCCTGCGGGCTCGGCTCCCACCGGGCGCCAGCCTGGAGGTCGAAGGCCACCTCGTGAAGCTGGACGAGGCAGGGCAGGGCACGGTGCAGACGGCGGCGCCGGCGCTCTCACTGACGTTGACGCTGCCTGGCGGGGAGCGGTGGGTGGAGCCGCTGGAGCGCCCGGGCCCTCGCGGCGTCTTCGCGATCGGCCTGCTCGACGTGGAGGCCGGCTACGACCTGCGCAACGGACGCTTTCAGGTCTTCGGGCGCGGAGCAGGCGCGGTGAGGGCACGGCTCCTCGGCTTCGATCTCTCCGGCGAGCTGGACTTCCGCGATCAGGACGTGGACGCCATTCGCGCGGGTCACGCGAGCGCGCTGGCGGTTGCCCGCCGGCAGGACGTCTTCGAGCGGCAACTGGACCCGGCGAGAGTGACCCTCTCCTGGGCGGACGAGAGCGCCGCGGTGGCCACCAACCCCGGGGAAGGGCGGTTCCGCGTGGAGGTCGCCCGCGAGGGCTGGGGCAAGGCCGGCTACGGCAGCGCGCGGCTCTTCTTCTCCGACGCCGAGGTGGGGCGCGCGCACCGGGCCGTGCAGGGCGGCTTCCTCGCCTTCAAGACGCCCACTGAGGCGTCGCCCTTCGGCCTCGAGCTCCACGGCGTCGCGGCCCCCAATCAGGTGGATCCGACGGTGGGCTGGGCGCGCCGGCCCGCGCACGAGCGCTTCGAGAGCACCGGCGGCAGCCTCTTCTTCTTGGGGCACGCCGATGTCGTGCAGGGCAGCGAGGTGGTGCGCGTCGAGTGGCGTGATCCGGTGACGGGGGTTCCGATTCGCGACCTCCACCTGACGAGGAACCTCGATTACACCCTCGACACGCTGTCGGGCCGCGTGCTGCTGACCCGGCCCCTGTCCTTCGTGGCGCAGGACTCCCTGTTGGCCACTGATCCACTCTCCGCGGCGATCACGCCGGTGCTGGTGGTGGACTACGAGTACCAGGACTTCAGCGCCGACGGCGCGACGCTCGGGGGGGAGGTGCGCCTGCGCGGCGGGCCGGTGAAGCTCTCGGCGGGCGGGGTGAAGGACGGGGCGTACGATCTGCTTCGCGCCCGCGCCGAGGCCACGCTGGGCCCCGTGTGGCTCACGGCTGAAGGCGCTCGCAGCCGGGGTGTCGTCGCCGGACTGGGCGCCTCCAACGACGGCGGGCTCACCATGGCCTCTCGCGTGGCCCCCATGGACACGCCCGAAGGGTTCGCCACCACCGTGCGCGCTCGCAGCAGGGGCCTCTTCGGCCGCGGCGCCTGGGACGCAGCGTGGCGCTGGCGGCAGCAGGGCTACGAGGACATCGGGGGGATCGGCGCGCTCAACACCTTCTCCCTGCGCGGCGAGCAGCCGCTGGGCCCGGTGATCGTCACGGTGCAGGCCAGCCTCTTCGACGCCCCCGACGCGCGCGACCCCCTGTCTGGAGCGAGGGTGCGGGGCCGGAACATCGGCGGCGGCGTGGGCTTCGAGCGCCCTCGCTGGGGTGTGCGGCTCGAGGCGCGCGATCTCGAGCACACCCGCGAAGAGCCGATGCTCGCGACGCCGGGCACGCCGACCGGCGCCTTCTCGCTGGGCGTGGCCGGGCGCTTCCGCGTCACCGACTGGCTGCAGCTTCGCGCAGGCTACCGGCAGCGCCTCGTGCCGCACGGGACGGATCTCAACGACACCTTCGCCTCCCTGGGCGTCGATCTGACGCCAACCGAGGGGCTGGAGCTGTCGGTGAAGGGCGGCTGGGGGCCGGCGATCGGCCCGCTGGTGTGGGGCTCCGTGGCCTGGAGCCGTGGCCGGGAGACCTGGTACGGCGTGCAGGCGATGGACGTCGACGCGCCCTCGACGGGCGAGCGCCGGCTGGTGGCCGGGGTGCGCGAGCAGCTCGATCCCGCCACCGCCGTCTTCGTGGAGGACGTGAGCGCGACGGACGTGAACGGGCTGCGCCTCTCGCGTGCAGTGGGAGTCAGCCAGCGCCTGGGCGACGCGTTGACGATCACCGCGCGCTACGAGCACGGCGCACGCAGCACGGTCGGCGCCACTCCCGACGTGGCGCGCGACGCGGGCGGCCTGACGGTCGGCTGGGACACCGAGCGCCTGAAGCTCTTCGGTCGAGGCGAGGTGCGCGCGGAGCAGTCGCCGGTGCCGCTGACGCAGTGGGTGGCGACGGGCGGCGGCGAGGTGAAGCTGCACCGGGACGTGTCCGCGTCGGCGCGGGTGATCTTCTCCCACGGCACGCGCGCCGGCGTCCTGGAGTCTCGGCTCCTCGACGCCTCCACCTCCCTGGCCTGGCGCTTCGGCGTGGGCGCGGTGGTGACCCGGTACACGTACCAGCAAGCGCTCCGGGCGGGCAGCGAGAGCCGGCTCCACCTGGTGTCGATCCTGCCGACCGTGAAGGTGAGCGATCGCTTCACGCTGGGGGCCGGTGGACACCTGGCGGTGAGTCCGGAGCAGACGGTCATCTCCGCGTCGCTCCGCCCGGCGGTGCGGCTCATCGCAGGGTTGGAGTTGGCCGCCGAAGGCGTGGTGCGCAGCAAGGCGCCCAACGGAGAGGGCCTCTCGTCGCTGCGTGGGGAGGTGGGCTACCGTTTCGATCACCGCTTCTACGTGGGGGCCGGCTACACGGCGTTCGGCTTCACGGGGTCGGGCGTGCAGGGCGCAGCGCAGCCGAGCGATCGCCTCTACTTGCGCACGGAGGTGGCGTACTGATGGCCCGCTGGCTCCTGCTCGTCGCGCTGGTTCCGCTGCTGGCCCGCGCCGGCTGGGGAGAGCTGCCTGCGCTGATGGGCGCGCCGCAGGACGTGGTGGTGGCGAATGACGGGGGCGTGGTGATCGGGGCGTCCTCGTCGCAGGCGGTTGCCTGGAGTGTCTCGGACGCTGGCGCAACGCCGGTCGCTCAGCTGAGCGGCTCCTACTTCGGGGCAGGCCTGTTCGGTGGTGCGTGCCTCGCGGGGTTGCGGGCGGGAGGGGTTGACGTCAGCGCCGGGTGCGGTGCGGGAGCCGCGGTGTCGGGCACGCCGCGGCGCTTTCGAGTGTTCCCCAGTGGGTTGTCGGCCGCGCGCGTGACCATCGTCAGCTCCGACGGGTTCTTCGTCGCCCCTTCGCCGACCGGCACTTTTACGCAGCCGCTGCAAACGCCATGGACCTCGACAGGAGCGCGCAGCCTCCAGCACGCGACCATCGATGGCCTCGAGGTCGCACTCATGAACGCTTCCACCCTGGATTTACGGGTGTCGATCGATGGGGGGTCGATCTTCACCGTCCCGCTGAGCGCGCCAGCGCGCGACGCGGCGCCCTTCGATCGAGGGGGCGTGGGCGCGATCGTCGTCACGACTGCGGGCGCGGCCGTCCTCTTGCCGGCCCTCGGGATGGCTGAGGTGCCCATCACGCTCCCCGGCGGCTTCACGGCGCAGTTCGTCACCATGACGACGGAGCGAGGGAGCGCCCAGGGCGCCGGCTATGGGTTGATGAGCAGCGCCTCGGGACAGGTCCTCTCGCCGGTGCCCGATCCGTCCCAGCCGGGCTCGATCTGGATTCCCCGAAGCGGGGCCCCGCTGTTGTGGGATCGGGTGCACTGCCTCGACGCGTACCGGTGCGCTGCGATCGGAGACGGGGGCGTCCTTCATGTCCTCACCAACGACTTCGCGCCCGTGGTGGCGCTCGACGCGGGCCCGGTGTTCGCCGGCGCCTCGGCGCAGCTCGTCGCGACCGCGACCGACTCCGATGGAGATCCCGTCTTCATCACCTGGGCCGCGGGGCTGGGAACCGTGACTCCCGGCGGCGATCCCGAGGGGCGGAGCGCTGCGCTGCTCGTGCCACCGGGCGCCGAGTGCGCCAACGCCAGCGTGCCGATGACGCTGACGATCTCCGATGGCCTGGGGCTGCACAATCGCACGTTGAGCACTTCCGTGCGGCTCGACTCGGCGGCGGGCGTGTCTCTCTCTCCTCTGGCGCCCGTGGTGACGCCCGGCACGCCGTCAGTCGTCTTCACCGGCTCCACCGACGCGGGCTGCGCTGGGGCGACCCTGCAGTGGTCGACCACCGACGGGCAGATGGGCACGGGAAACACCTTCACGTGGACGGTCCCCGCGGCGGCGTGCGGCGCTGACGGAGGTACGGTGACGGTGACGGCCAGCTACCAGGATCCAGCGGGACACCTCGCGAGCGCCAGCACCATCGTCACGCTCCCGTCCGTGGCTCCGCCCAGCGCGCCGGTGTTCGTGATGCCGGCCACGCAGCCCGCGGGGACGACGCAGCTGTGGAGCCCCATCGACGGCGGGCACGTCTGTGACGGGGTGAGCGGCTTCCCCGGGCTCACGCTCGACTGGATGCTCCCCACGCCGCCGCCGGGCGTGACGCTGACGGCCCTCGACGGCGGTCTCGAGATCGCCGTCCCCGACTTCTGCACGCGCGCCACCGTCACGGCGACCGCGCAGCTCCGGGTGGTGGGCGAGCCTCCCGCGCGAGCGTCACCGCCCGGCACGTTGACGGTGGACATCGTGCCCAACCCGCCGCCGCTCGGGCCCACGACGCCGTTCGCCATCAACCTCGAAGTCGACGCGGGCGTGGCCATGGGCTTCTTCACCGTGGACGCGGGCTGCCGCGATCCAGCGCTCCTCGCCGCGGTGGTGTCGGTGGGCATTCCAGACGCCTCGGTCGTGGCGCAGCAGACCTTCACCCAGGTGCCGGGGCCGTGGTCGCTCCCCATCCCTCCGTCCTGCGGGGCAGGGCAGTACGAGCTGCTCGCGGAGTTGCTGGACGATGGCGGCGTCACGGGCGCCCGCGTGCGCGAGGTGGTGCCTGCGTCCACGCTGCCGATCCTCCCGGGGATCGCCTCGCCGGCCACGCTGCCGGTGACGTGTGGCGTGGGCGGGAGGGGACAGCTGACCGTGGCCTCCAACCCCAACGGTTGCGCGACGCCGCTGGCCACCTGGCGGCAAATCGGTGGACCTGCGCTCTTGCAGTCGACGCTGGTGGGCGCCACCGTCGACGTGCAGACGGCCTCCATGGGCCTCGAAGTGGTGGGCCAGCGCCTGCAGTTCGACGTCGAGGTGGGAGACGGCACCGGCCTCACTGCCACCGGATCGCATGAGGTCCTCCTGACGGCCACGCCCTTCGTCGAGTTGTCCGAGTCCCTCTCGCCCTTCCCGGCGCGCGAGGAAGAGGCCCAGTTCGTCACCTTGAGGCTGCGCAACGCGTCCTCCTGCGCGGTGGATGGCCTCACGCTGCGCGAGACCCTGGTCGGCCTCACCCCTGTCCTCACCACGATCCGCGGCGGTGGGGCGGTGACTCCCGAGTGGGCCGACGGGACACTGACCTTGCAGAACGTCTCGCTCGCCGCGGGGGCCACGGAGACGATCTCCTTCAAGGCCGTGCGCCGGCTCCTCACTCGCGTCGAGTTGGACGGCAGCGTTCTTCTCAACGATCAACTTGTCTCGTACCGCCCGCAGACGCCGGCCCCCGTCACGGGGTGTGGCTGCCAGAGCGGCGTCAATCCACTCCTGGGGCTCGCCCTGGCGTGGCTGACGCTGCGCCGCCGGGGGGGCCTGCGCCAGGGGCGGCCTTTTGTGTAGGCTGCGCCGCTTCGCAGGGGGAGTGCGGATGCCTCGACGTGTACTGGCCGGAGTGCTGCTCGTTGCGCTTTCGGGCTGCGGAAAGGCCGTGGGCGTCGGCGGGTCGGCTGACTCGGGGTTGCCCGACTCGTCACCAGTCTGCACCGTCGGTGGCGAGTGTCCGCCGTCCCAGCGCTGCGTCCTGGGCGCCTGCGTGGACGCACAGGACGCGGTGGACGCGGGCTTCCTCTGTTTCGGCGACGAGGACTGCCCGAAGGGCCTCCAGTGCCTGCGCAGCCGCGGGGAGTGCGTCGCCCCGGCGCCCGAGGTTGATGCAGGTCCTCCGCCCGTGCCTGCGTGCACTCCGGGCGAGGAGCGATCCTGCGGCCAGTCGAAGCTGGGCGAGTGCCGCCTCGGAGTGAGCCGCTGCGAGGCCGATGACGCCGGCGTCTTCGCCTTCACCTCCTGCCTGGGCGCGGTGGAGGCCGGCGCCGAGGCGTGTGACGGAAAAGACAACGACTGCGATGGGCTGACGGACGAGGGGCTGGGCGATCTCTCCTGCGGGGTGGGCGCCTGCCTGCGCACGGTGGCCGCGTGCGCCCAGGGCCTCATGGCGACCTGCACTCCCGGGACACCCACCGCGGAGGCCTGCAACGGCGTCGACGACGACTGCGACGGCAGCACCGATGAAGGGCTGCCGACGGTGACGTGCGGAGTGGGGGCGTGCGCGCGCAGCCAGCCGTCGTGCGTCGGGGGCGTGCCCCAGACGTGCACTCCGGGCCCCACGGCGCCCGAGTCGTGCAACGGCGTCGACGACGACTGCAACGGCGTGGTGGACGATGGGCTGCCGACGCTGACGTGCGGGGTAGGCGCCTGCGCGCGCAGCGTGGCTTCCTGCGTGGCGGGCCAGGCTCAGCAGTGCGCCCCGGGCGCGCCTTCCTCCGAGGTGTGCAACGGCCTGGACGACGACTGCGACGGCCAGGTGGACGACGGCTTCGGCAGCCAGGCCTGCGGCGTCGGGCTGTGCGCGCGCACGGTGCAGGCCTGTGCCTCGGGCGCGGCGCAGGTGTGCACGCCGGGCAGCCCCGTCAGCGAGAGCTGCAACGGACTGGACGACGACTGCGACGGCACGGTGGACGACGGCTTCGGCCTGGTGTCCTGCGGCGTCGGCGCCTGTGCGCGCACGGTGCCCGCGTGCCTCGCCGGCCTGCCCCAGTCCTGCACGCCCGGCGCGCCCTCCACCGAGGTGTGCAACGGCCTCGACGACGACTGTGACGGCCAGGCGGACGAGGGCCAGCCGACGGTGACGTGCGGGCAGGGCATCTGCCAGCGCTCGATCGCCAGTTGCGTGGGCGGAGTCCCGCAGGTGTGCACGCCGGGCGCGGCCCAGGCCGAGACGTGCGACGGCCTCGACAACGACTGCGACGGCCAGACGGATGAGGGCTGCAACTGCCTCAACGGCCAGACGCGCAGCTGCTACTCGGGCCCCGGGGGCACGCAGGGCGTCGGGCGCTGCCAGGCAGGCACCCAGCTGTGCACCACGGGCCAATGGGGGGCGTGCATGAACGAGCTCCTCCCGTCCACCGAGCTCTGCAACGCCCTGGACGATGACTGCGACGGCCAGACGGACGAGGCGCTGGGAAACGTCTCCTGTGGCCAGGGCGCGTGCGCGCGGACGGTGGCGGCGTGCGTCGGCGGCACCTCGCAGGTGTGTACGCCGGGCGCTCCCTCGCTGGAGGTGTGCAACGGCGTCGACGACGACTGTGACGGCCTGGTGGACGACAACCTGGGCTCGCTCTCCTGCGGGGCCGGAGCCTGCGCGCGGACCGTGGCGGCCTGCGTGGGAGGCCTCCCTCAAACCTGCACGCCGGGGACTCCTTCCGCGGAGCTGTGCGACGGCGTGGACAACGACTGCGACGGCGCCACGGACGAGGCGCTGGGGAACCTGTCCTGTGGCCAGGGCGCGTGCGCGCGGACCGTGGCGGCGTGCGTGTCGGGCGTCTCGCAGACGTGCACACCGGGCAACCCCGTCACCGAGGCGTGCGACGGCGTGGACAACGACTGCGACGGCGTGGTGGATGACGGCTTCGGCAACGTGACGTGCGGGCAGGGCGTGTGCCAGCGCACCGTGGCCGCCTGCGTCTCCGGCGCCCCGCAGACCTGCACGCCCGGCACGCCGTCCGCGGAGTCCTGCAACTCCCAGGACGACGACTGTGACGGCACGGTGGACGACGGCACCTGCGCGCCCACCGCCATGTGCCCCGCCGGCCAGACGGTCAACCCCAACACCTCCGTCACCTTGACCACCTCCGCCGCCTCTCCCGCGGGCCGGCCGCTCACCTGCCAGTGGAGCGTGGTGAGTCGTCCGGCGACGTCCAGCGGCGTCTTCTCCGCGCCGACGAGCTGCGGCAGCTCGAGCTACTACGCCGACGTGGTGGGCACGCACGTGCTGCGCTTCACCGTCACCGACTCGATGGGCCTTTCGTCCAGCTGCGACGTCACCATCACCGTTCAGCCGATGGGCGACTTGTGGGTCGAGCTGACGTGGAACCAGCCCAACGACATGGATCTCCACCTCCTGCACCCCAGCGGCGGAAACCGGCGGCAGGCCAACAACTGGTCCGTCAGCCCGTGGGACTGCTACTTCGTCAACACCAACCCGTCGTGGGACAACCCGGGCACGGCCGACGATCCCTCCCTCGATCGCGACGACATCTCCGGCACGGGGCCCGAGAACATCCGCATCAACACGCCGTCCATCGCCCACACCTACGCGATCGGCGTGCACATGTACTCGTGGGCGGCCAGCCCGACGCCGGTGGTGACGACGGTGCGCGTCTACTGCGCAGGGCAGCTCAAGGCGACGCAGACCCGCAGCTTCTCCACCGTGAAGGAGTTCTGGGTGGTGGGCGTGGTGGACTTCGCCGGCGCCGGTTCCGCCGGGTGCTTCTTCACGCCGGACGGCCACGTGATGCAGAAGCCATGATCTCCCCGCAGGGCTTCCACCACGCGGCGATTCAGGCGCGCGACGTCGAGAGGGTGGCGAGCTTCTACCGCGACGTCCTCGGCCTGCCGGAGATCGCCCGGCACCACTTCGACGACGGACGCCTGCGCAGCGTGTGGCTGTCGGTGAGAGCGGGGGGCGACGCGGCGGCGGGCTTCCTCGCGGTGGAGAAGGCGGCGGACGAGCGCGCCGACGGGACTCTGGGCTTCTCGATGGTGGCCCTGCGCATCGACGCTGCCGCGCGCGACACCGCCGAGGCGCACCTCGCCGCCCAGGGTGTCTGCGTCGAGCGGCGGACCGGCTGGACGTTGTACGTGCGGGATCCCGAGGGCAACCTGGTGGGCCTGAGTCATCATCCACACCCGGCCGGGCGTGTGCTTTAACTCCGTCCGTGCCTCGACTCGGTGAGCTGCTCATTCAAGAGAAGCTGGTGACTCCCGAGCAGATCGAGGAGGCGCTCGAGACGCAGGTGGTGCACGGCGGGCGCCTGGGCACCAACCTGGTCGAGCTGGGCTTTCTCCAGGAGCAGGATCTCGCGCGCGTGCTGGGGCGGCAGCACAACCTCCCGTACGCCGCGGGGGAGATGGTCCCCGATCCCCAGGCGCTGGCGCTCGTCGATCGCCAGTTCTACGACGATCAAGACGTCCTGCCGATGCGCATCGACGCCACCCGCCTCACGGTGGCGGTGCTGCACCCCAACCAGGTGAAGCCGCTCGAGATGTTGGGCTTCAAGGCCGGCAAGCGCGTGGTGGCGGTGGTGATCCCCGAGTTCCGGATGAACCAACTGCTGCGCAAGCACACCAAGGCCTTCCGGCCGATGCGCCCCATCGACATGAACACGCTGCGGCCGTCGAAGCGGCGCGGCGACGATCAACCCAGGCCCGTCAGCGGCGAGGAGCTGATCAACGAGGACGACTTCGCGAAGATCTACGCGAGCGCGATGGCCGGGGGGGCGGCAGGAGAGGGTGAGGTGTTGGAAGGCGTGGTGGTGGAGGACGATGGGCCGGTGATCACCGGCGAGGCGCTCTCGCCCGAGGCCTCGCCGCTGCCCGTGCCGTCTCCGCCTGCGGCCGTCGAGCCCGAGCCCGCGCCCCTCAGCTTTGCCGAGGCGCAGAAGCTGCTGCAGGCCAGCGGAGATCGCGAAGACATCGCCCGGACCGTGTTGC
Source organism: Myxococcota bacterium (assembly GCA_040752975.1). Taxonomy (GTDB): domain Bacteria; phylum Myxococcota; class Myxococcia; order Myxococcales; family Myxococcaceae; genus JADLDB01. The sequence continues at coordinate 4,529 of JBFMHF010000058.1, read as the reverse complement.
GCTTCGCGCGGAGCAAGTTCCGGCGCGCGCTGCTGCTCAACGTGCGGGGCGATCTCCTCACCGGCTGGACCGGGCTGGGGCAGGGCGTCTCGAAGCGCGCGGTGCAGCACATCGGCGTGTCGCTGCGCGAAGAGAACAGCCTCAAGCTGGTGCGAGATCTCCGCAGCCACTTCGTCGGGCCCATGAAGCGCACGCCCGGCATGGCGGTCTTCTACCAACTGCTGGGCGGGGGCTACCCGACGACCGCGGTGGTGATGCCGCTGCTCGTGCGGGGCAAGCCGGTGCACCTGTTGTACGTGGATCAGGGGCCGGAGCAGTTGACGCCGCCAGACGTGGGCGAGCTGCTCATCGTCAGCCAGAGCGTGACGCGCAGCTACGAGGCGCTGATCCGCCAGCGGAAGGCCGCGCGCGCCTCGTAGCTCACTGCAGCTCGACGTTGAAGGTGACCGGCTGCCCCGCATACAGCGTGAAGGGCTCGCTCCACTTCGCCTTGCCGTAGGTGACGCTGATCCGGTGGCTGCCCTCGTACACGGGGATCTCCCCGCGGATCGGCGCCGTGCCCACCCGCGTGCCGTCGATGAAGATCGCCGCGCCCTCCGGGGCCTTCACCGACACCTTGCCCTTCTCGAAGGTGAAGGTCTCGGACACCGGCTCGGCCTTGAGCGTCAGGGTGCGGAAGGCGTTCAAGAGCGCGGGCTTGTTCTCGAAGCGGAACACCTTGCGGCCCGGAGGCAGGCGGCCCACCCAGGGTGTCCGGCCCAGGCTCTGGCCTTCGAGGAAGAGCTCGGCGGAAGGCCGCGATTCGATCCGCACCTCGACGTCGGCAGGGGCCACCGCGCCCGCGTCCACCGCCGGCGATCCTGCGTCCGGCGCCTCGGGGGCCGGGCCTGCGTCCAGCGGGGCCTCCACGACGCCGGCGTCGACCTCGGCGGCACCAGCGTCCACGGGCGCTGCCACGGGCAGACCGGCGTCCTCCTTCGCGACGGGGCGCGTGGGGGTGAGGCTGGGCGGAGGCTCCGCGCCGGGGATCGGCTCGTTGGCCTTCCGCCATGCCCACCAGCCGGCGATCACCGCGATGAAGACCGCGAGGAGGATGAGCCAGGGCGTGTTGCTGCCCTCGCTCGGCGCCTCGGCCTCTTCTTCGTCCTGGCTCTCGATGGCGCGCTGCGCGGGTGGGTGGTGCGCGGGCGCGTGCGGGGCTTTCGGCGGCGCGGCCGCAGCCGGGGTGGCGATCGGCGTGGGAGCGGCGGGCTTCGGCGGCTCGGACGGCGGCACCACCGCGCGCATCATCGGCGTCGTCTCGGTGCGCTCCTTCTCGGCCCACTGGCGCCGCACGAAGTCGGCGATGCCCGCGTCGATGGTGTGCCGGCGATCGGCCCGCAGTTGGTGCGACTGGGGGAAGAGGGTGTCGAGGTACTTCGCGAGCTCCTCCGTCGAGGCGATCTCCGCGCCCATCGCGGCCTCGATGGCCTCCCGCAGCGCCAGCGGCGTGGGGTAGCGCTCTGACGCCTTCTTCGCGCAGGCCTTCTGGATCACCGCCTCGAGCGCCTCGGGGATGTCGCCGGGCGGCGCAGGGGGCAAGGGCAGGGTGAGGACGGCGTGATCGAAGAAGTCGCCTTGATCGGCCCACGGGACGGCGCCGGTGAGGCACTCGAAGAGCGTGAGGCCCAGCAGGTACACGTCGGTGGGGATGGTGATCGCCTCGCGCCCGCCGATCACCTGCTCCGGCGCGCTGTGCACCCGCCGGCCCTTCACCCGCTGCCCGCCCAGTTCGCGCGGCGCGAAGGCCAGCGCCCCGTAGCCCGTCACCTTGGTGACGCCGTTGAACGAGATGAGGATCGTCTCCGGCCGCAAGTCCCCGTGCACCAGCGGCGTGCCGTCGTCGTTGCCGGCGATGTGCGCGTAGTGGGTGCCGGTGCAGGCGTCACAGACGATCTTCGCGGCGATCCTCGGCGGGAGCTTCTTCGCCGTCTCGATGATCTTCCGCAGCGACTCCCCGTCTGCGAACTCGACGACGCGGGCGCTGCCTTCGTCCAGCTTCGCGAAGCCCAGCACCGTGACGATGTTGGGATGATCCAGCTTTGCGGCGTGCTCCGTCTCCCGCTGGATCTTCGCGAGCAGCGGGGCGTCGACCTGCGCGGCGTCAGGGACCCAGATGATCACCACCGGACGGGCGCGCTGATCCTCCGAGATCGCCAACCCCAGGAACGCGCGCGAGCCCTCGCCGGCCAGCAACGGGCCCAGGGCCTGGTAGCGGTACGACGCCATGCCTGCACCCTAGGGCGGTGCGCCCGGTGGTCAACAATTCTGAAGAGTTCCCGCCGTCTAGAAGGGCAACGTCAGGTAGTAGCCGCGGTCGCCCCGGCGGACGAGGAGCAGCACGCTGCGCTGGCTTCGCGCCTGCAACACCGCGTCGCGGAAGGCCTCGGCAGAGGTCACGGGGACGTTGTTCAGCTTGAGCAGCACGTCGCCCGGCTCCAGCCCGATGCGCTGCGCCGCCGTGCCTGGACGCACGGCGACGATCGACATGCCGCCCTTCCCTGGCTTGAGGCGGAGGCCCAGGCGCTGCCACACCGTCGCATCCACCAGCGACTGCGGGAACTCGACCGGCGTGACAGTGACGTCGACCAGCTTCCCCCCGCGGAACACCCGGAAGGCCACCGGGGCGCCGGCGGTGAAGCTCCGGAAGCGGCTCCGGAGATCGTCCGCGTTCTCGATCTGCGTGGTGCCCACCTGGGCCACGACATCTCCGGGCTGGAGACCGCCCTGCGCCGCGGGGCTGCCGTCTTCGACGGAGGCGACCAGCGCGCCGTAGGTGCGATCCCACCCGATGCGCCGGGACAGCTCGAAGTCGAGCGCCACCACGTCCGCCCCCACCCACGCCGGCCGCACCTTTCCGAAGTGCGTCAGCTCGCTGACGATCCGCCGCACCTTGTCCGCGGGGATCGCGAAGCCGATGTTCTGCGCCGAGGCGATGATCGCCGAGTTGATGCCGATGATCTCCCCGTCGACGTTCAGGAGCGGCCCACCGGAGTTGCCCGGGTTGATCGACGCGTCCGTCTGGATGAAGTCGTTGAAGACGGCGTCTTCGTGCCGGATCGAGCGGCCCAGCGCGGACACCACGCCCACCGTGACGGTCTTCTTGAGCCCCAGCGGGCTACCGATGGCGATGACCGTCTCGCCGATCATGAGATCCGACGAGGTGCCCAGCTTCGCCGTCGGCAACGGCGACTTCGACGAGACCTTCAGCACGGCGAGATCGTTGTCGGCGTCGCTGCCGATGACCTCCGCGTCGAGCTGCCGGCCGTCGGCGAGCACCACGTGGATCGCCGAGGCGCCGCGAATGACGTGATCGTTCGTCACGATGAGCCCGCTGGGGTCGATGATCACCCCGGATCCCAGCCCCTCCACGGCGCGGCGCTCTTCCTGGGGCCCGAAGAAGAACTCGTCGAAGGGCGAGCGGCGGCGGAAGCGCGTCTCCACCACCTGCACCGTGCCGACGTACACCACCGCCGGAGAGACGGCGTCCACCACCTTCACCACCGGGCTGCGGCGGGACTCGAGATCACCAGTGACGAGGCTCAGGGCGAGGAGGAGAGCGGTGCTCATGGCGCGTGAGGTAGGCCGGGCGGGCGGCAGGCGCAAGGCCCGTCGGCGCGGGATGCAACCGGGCGGCGCGCGCGGACATTCCGGTACCGCGCGGCGGAGGACGCACCCGCGGGCTGCTCTCAAGGGAAGGCCGAAGCCGACTTACCAGGCTGCTGCCTTTCGTACTGCCAGAAGCATGCGGCGCCGCCGGTGAGAGTGCCTTCGTGGCCGAGGCGGCGGGCGGTGGCGCGCTGAAGCTGCCAGACGGCGCGCACGAGGCGCACCTCGAGCCGCTTGAAGAGTGCGGGCCGCTTCACGACGTGAAAGCGCATGGCCATGGGGAGACTCAGCGTCCACCGGCGGTGCGGCATGCGCCATCGGAAGTTCCCGAGACTCAATTGTCGGGGGAAACAAGCCTTTTCCAGTGGCTTCCGTCGAACTGGAGGATGAAGTCGTCTCCCACCGCCCAGAGTTGGTTCCGATTCGCGGCCAATTTCATGAACCTGGCGTCCTGGAAGGGGACCTTCACCTCCGATACCTTTCCGCCGTCCGTGACGAGGAGCCGGCGATAGGCGGCCAGATAGACCTTCCCCTTGAACTCCACCGCGTCCCAGACGGTCTCCTTCGAGACGCCGGAATCGCTGAGGTCGGTCCACCGCCGCGTCGCGCTGCCCTTGAAGACGAGCCCTCCGCCCCCCGCGAACGTCAGGGTGCCCGGATTCACCTTGCCCGGCGCGCCGGAAGAACGCAGCACGGTGTCGTCCCTGTCCCCGGGACCGTCCGGGGGTTCCCTCTTGTAGTACTGGTCCAGTTGCGCCTTCACGCACTCGGTTTCCTTCGGGCTCAGGTCTCGAGGAGGGTCGCAGAAGAACTGGAGCCAGCTCGGTGCGTTCTGTGGCTACGAAGTCCAACGCTGCCCCGCGGACGCGAGCGGACATGGC
>JBFMHF010000057.1:0-40458 GCA_040752975.1 Myxococcota bacterium | reverse complement strand
TCCCCTCACCCTGACCCTCTCCCCCGATGGGGGAGAGGGAATACGTCGTTACTTCCCCAGCAGTGACTCCGCGCGACTGACGACCCGCTCGAGGCCCTTTCGCGCAGCTCTCGGCCCCACCGCCACCACGGCCAGCGTGTCCGCGACGAGGTACTCGCGGGCCACGCGCTTCAGGTCCGCCAGCGTCACCGCGTTCGCCTCGGCGATCCGCTGGGCGAAGCTCTCCGGCTTCCGAAACAACCTCGTCCCGCCGAACCAGCCGCAGAGATCGGCCGGCGAGTCCAGGAGGAAGTCGAGGTGCATCTCGTGCCGTCGCTTCGCCCGCAGCAGCTCCTCCCCCGTGACGCGGCCCGCGCGCAGCGTGGCCAGCGTGTGGAGCACCTCTTCCACCACCTTGCCCAGCTGCTTCGGCGCCGTCGCCCCGTCCACCTCGAACGAGCCCGCGTCGTGGAACACCTCCACCGTCGCGCCGATGGAGTACGCGAGCCCGCGCCTCTCCACCACGTTGTAGGGCAGCCTGCTGGACAGCCCATCGTCCAGCACGCGCCGCAGCATCGACAGCGCCGCGAAGTCCGGGTGCGCGTCGGAGACCGCCGGGAACGTCAGCCGGAACTCCACCTGCGCCTCCTCCAGCGACACGTACTTGAGCCGTGGGCCCTCACGCCGGGGTGAAGGCGCGGGCACTTCGGTCAGCGCGTTGCCCCGGGGCAGGTGGCGGAACGCCCTCGCGACCTCGTCCGTGACCCGCCCGTGCTTCACCGGCCCGGCCACCGCCACCACCACGTTGCCCGTCACGTACGCTGCCTCGAAGTGCCGTCGCACCTGCCGCGCCGTCATCGCCTTCACGGTCTGGGGCGTCCCGGCGATCTTCAGGGCGAGCGGGTGCTTTCCGTACACCAGCCGCTTCGCCAGGTTGTCCACGTCGATGTCTCGCCCGCGCTCGTCCACCTCGTCCAGCATCTCCTCGAGGATGATCTTCTTCTCCGTCTCGAGCTGCACCAGCCGGGGCCGCGCCAGCATGTCCCCGAGGATCCCCAGCGCCACGGGCACGCCGTCCGGGTGGGTCGGGGTGTAGAAGAAGCTCGAGTCGCGCATGGTGACGGCGTTCAGGTTGCCGCCCACGGCCTCCACTGCCGCGTTCATCTTCACCGAGTCGGGGAAGCGACGGCTGCCCCGGAAGAAGAGGTGCTCGAGCAGGTGGCTGATGCCGTTGTTCTCGTCGTTCTCGTGCCGGCTGCCCACGCGCACGTACGCCGAGCACATCGCGCTGTGGAGGTGCGGCGTCTCCACCGTCACCACGGTGAGTCCCGACGGCAGGCGTTCCTCGAATGCGAGCGCGCTCACGCGGCCGGCAGCGTAATCACGAACTTCGTCCCGTGCCCCGGCTCACTCGTCACCGAGATCTGCCCGCCGTGCGCCTCGACGATCTGTCTGGACAACGACAGGCCCAGCCCCGTGCCGCCTTCCTTGGTGGTGAAGAAGGGCTCGAACAGGCGTCCCTGGACGTCCGGGCCCATGCCCGGTCCCGAGTCGGCCACGGCGATCTCCACCGAGCCGTTCTTCCGGTGCGCCGACAGCTTGAGCTGCCCTCCTTCGGCCATCGCCTCGCGGGCGTTGCGCACCAGGTTGACGAAGACCTGCCTCAGCTGCGCCTCGTCCGCCGCAACCGCCAGTTCGCCTTCGCCCCACTCGCGCGACACCGACACCTTCGAGCGCTCCAGCTCCTCCGAGGCGAAGTCCACCACCGAGTCCAGCAGGGGGACGACCTCCTCCTTGCGCAGCACCGGCGTCGGCAGCCGGGCCAGCCGCAGGTAGTCCTCGGTGATCTCCGTCACGCGATCGACCTCGCGGATCACCGCGGCCAGCAGCTCCTTCGCCTCGAGGGCCGCTTCCTTCGTGGCGAAGGACGCGGACTCCAGCTGCTCCTGGATCATCTCCACGTTGAGGCCAATCGACGACAGGGGGTTTCGCACCTCGTGGGCCACCTGCGCCGAGACGCGGCCCATCGCCGCCAGCCGCTCGGCGCGCAACAGCTCCTGTTGCTTCTGCTTGAGCTGGGCCTCGCGCTCCTTGAGCGCGCGCGCCATCGCGTCGAACTCCCGCGCCAGCACGGCGATCTCGTCGTCGCCCTGGATGCCCAGCTTCGCCTCGTAGTCGCCGCGGCCGATCCGCGACACGCCTTCGATCAACGTCCGCACCGGCCGCAGGCTGCGTGACGCGAGGCCAGTGGCCAGCAGCCCCACGATGATCGCCACCACCGGCAGCACGATGATCGCCACGCCGGTGCGACGCTCCCGTTCCTGCGCCTGCCGCACCCGCTCGTGGATCCGCGCCTCGAGGGATCCATGCTGCAGGCGGATCATCGACGACAGCGCGTTCTCCATCTGCTGCAGGCGATCCAGCCGCGCGCGCGCCTTGTCCCAGTCTGGCGATTGCGACTCGAGCAGCGCATACACCTCGTCGGCCTCGTCTTCGTACTCGCGGAAGCGGGCCTTGAGCTCTCCGAACTTCTTCACCACCTCCAGCACGTAGGGGCGCTCGCTGTCCGGCGCGAACTCGAGCAGCTTCGTCGCGGTCGCCTGCGCGCCGTCCAGCTTCTCCGCCATCAGCCCCGGGAAGTAGAGCCGCGCCAGACGGATCAACGCGCGCCGCGTCTCGACGCTCTGCTCTTCCCGCAGCCGCTCCGTGTCCTTCGCCTGGTTCGCCTGGAACGTCTCGATCGCCGCGACCGTCTGAGACAGCCGGAGGTACCCCTCGCTCACCAGCCGGATCTCCACCTGGCTGCGACGGAGCTCGGACACCGAGAAGAGCGACACCGCCCCGAAGGTGACCAGCACCACCGCATACCCCAGGAAGATCCGGGTGGTGAGCGACAGCCTCAAGGTGGGTGGCGACATTGACCGCACAGGTGGGTGAGGGGTACGGTTCGCCGGCTAAACAGTTGTTTTATCAGTTGATTCCTTTCATGTCCCGTCCCATTGCGATCGCAAGTCTCGCGGCGGTGCTGAGCGCTACGGCGCTGGGCGCTGAGAAGCCGCGCGTGTTGGTGGTCCCCTTCGTCGCCGGAAACGGTGCGTCGGAGTCGGCCGCGTCCCGCTTCACCACGCTGGTGGGCGACGAGCTCAAGACGCGAGGCGACGCGCTGGAGGTGATCGCCGCCCCCGCCACGCGCGCTCCTGCTGCCGACAAGCCGGCCTCGTCCTCGACGAAGCGCGGCCCGAGCGCCGAAGCCACGTCGGCACTCGACGCCGGGCGCAAGGCCTTCGACGACCTGCGCTTCGACGACGCGGTCGCCGGCTTCAAGAAGGGCATCAGCGCGATGCTGGCCGATCCCGCCACGGCGGACTACGAGGCCGTCACCGACGCTTACGTGAAGCTGGCCGCCGCGTACTTCCGCAAAGGCGAGGAGAAGGACGCCAAGGCCACGCTGCTCGATCTCGCGCGCTTCAGCCCTTCCTACGCGCTGCCGCCCGGCTACCCGCCCGTCTTCCAGCGCGAGTTCGAGAAGGCGAAGAAGCGCCTCGACAAGCAGCCCAAAGGCCAGGTCTCCATCGAGGGCCCCGCCGGCGCCACCGCCTTCCTCGACGGGCGCGATCTCGGCATGGTGCCGGTGCTGGAAGAGAACGTCCCCGCCGGGCCACACTACGTGAAGGTCGAGGGAGGGAAGGGCGATCGCTTCGGCCAGGTGATCGACATGAAGGGCGCGCTGGTGAAGGTGAAGGCGACCTTCTCGGCGGGTGGGGGCGCGAGCGAGCGCGCGCCGGTGACGGGCCCGGTCGATCCAAAGCTGTCCAGCGTGATCGACGACGCGACGGCCCAGCGGCTCTCGGGCTACCTCAAGTCCACCAACGCCGACTACGCCCTGGTGGGCTACGTCTACAAGACGGGGGACACGCAGCTGACCTGCGGCTCGGCGCTGTACTCGGTGAAGAAGAACGCCTTCGCGTCGCTCGACGCCGTGGCCTTCGACACAGATGTGCTGACCGCCAACACCGAGGCCTTCAAGCTGGCCGACGGGGTGGTGCTCAAGCTGTCTTCCTTCGGCGCCTCGGCGTCGCTGCCGCTCAACCTCGCCAGCAAGTCGGCCCGGACCGGGACGAGTGGCGTGGCGGTCGCGGCGGTCAGCAAGTCGACCGATCCCGAGGACGTCGAGGCGGCCACTCCGAAATCGAGGCCGGTGCTGACGCCCACCGAGAAGCCGGTGGAGGACGGGCCGGTGGTGGACATCAACGAGCACGTGGCCGAGAAGCCGCCCGAGGTGAAGAAGTCCGGCGGCGGGGTGCCCACCTGGGTGTGGGTGGTGACAGGCGTCGCGGTGGCGGCCGGGGCCGGCGTCGGCGGTTACTTCGCCATCAGCGCGGCGACCAAGCCCGTGACGGGAACGGTGACGGCGACGTGGTGATCGGGGTGCTCTCAGACATGCGACGTTTCGCGGTGGCCTTCGCGGCCCTCCTGGCCTTGTCCGGGTGCGGCCCCAGGGAGATCAACTACCAGGTGCAGATCGTCACGCAGGCGTGCGACGCCACCGTCGATCCCTTCGACGGGGTCCAGTTCCTCCGCGTGTACGTTCGCGGGCCGGACCTCGAGGCGCTGGACGCGATCAGCGGCGCCAACCCGGCCACGCGGCAGGTGACCATCCCGCAGATCCCACCTGGGCCCGCGCGGGTGGTGGAGGTGCGCGCCTACGACGGCGACCCGCTGTCCGGGGGGAAGGTGCTCTCGATGGGGAAGTCGCTGCCCTTCGACGTGCCCGACGTGGTGCCTGACGACCTGATGGGCGGGGCCATCGACGTGAAGGTCTTCCTGCGCAAGGTGAACGCCTTCTCGCCGGTGGTGTCGGCGGCGGCGCCCACGCAGTGCCAGCGGATGAAGGTGGCCCGGGCGGGCCACACCGCCACCGAGCTGAAGAACGGGAAGGTATTCATCGCGGGTGGCTTCAACCTGAAGCCGGGGAGCCCCGAGAAGGTCGCCCTCGCGGACACGGAGGTCTACAACCCGGCGACGGGCGCCTTCGAGTCGACCAAGGACATCTCCATCACCTCGTCGGGCTCGCTGACGCGCCTGCCGGTCGCCTTCCACACCGCGACGCGCCTCAACAGCGGGCAGGTGCTGCTCTGGGGCGGCGAGGTGTACGTCGGCGGCGTCAACAACACCGTGTCTCCCAAGACGCAGATCCTCGTCTACGACGGGGACGTCGACGACTTCGGGGCGTTCCCCAGCCGGCCTTCTCCGCAGGCCATTCCCCGGTCCAGGCACCGCGCCGCGCTGGAGCAGAACGGGAAGGTGTTGATCGTCGGAGGGTACACGCGGGTCAGCTCGCTGGTGCCCGCGGTGGAGGTGGAGTGGTTCGATCCCGACGCGTCCAGCAACCAGTACAAGGTGGTGGAGGGCGTCAGCCTCCCGCGGATCGACGCGGCCGTCGCGGCGGTGAAGCAGGGGGAGTACGTCGCGGTCGCCGGCGGCACCGATGGCTCCGCGATGCGGAACGAAGTCGTCTTCTTCAAGTTCAACGGCTCCACCTTCGCGCAGCAGTCGCTGGCCAATCCGCCGCGGCTGTCGGATCCCGGGCGGCGGGCGGCCGGCGTGGCAGGGCTGCGGAACAGCACGGACATGATCGTCGTGGGCGGGCACAGCGATCCCGCGCTGGTCAGCCCGGTGGCGTCGTCGGAGATCATCTCGAGTCAGAGCGCCACCGTGACTCCAGGCCCCAACGTCGGCTCGCGCGGCGACATCTGCGCGGTGACGATGGCGGACGGCACGGTGATGGCGGTGGGCGGGCGCACCGCGCTGATGCCGGCCTCGTCGGGCACCTCGGATCCCACTTCCACGCTGATCAAGGTGAGCGAGCAAGGGGGCGTGACGAGCCTGGGAGGCCCGCTGCTCCCGGTGCCGCGCTACGCGCACACCTGCACTGCTCTGCAGGACGGCACGGTGCTGGTGACGGGCGGCATCAACGAGATCGCCGGCGGCGCCCAGGAGATCCTCCAGGACGCGTACATCTACCAGCCGGCGCCGGTGGACTGAGGGGCTACTTCAGCGGGAAGTCGTCGTAGGCCCCGGATCCGTCCGCGTCGACGAGGATGGCGTTGGTGACGGCGAAGGCGCGGTCGGTCTTCGGGCTGCAGACGCCGCCCGAGCAGCTCACGCCATCCCACCCCAGCGGGCTCAACGGTCGGCTGGCGGATCCGGCGCGCACCATCGCCACCAGCCACGTGTCCACCGTGGGCGTGACGGTGAAGGTCTCGGTGACGTGCACCCGGCGCGCGGAGAAGCCGTTGAGGCCGGGCACGGCCTCGAGCGTCAGCATCGAGGGATCCAGCGTGCGCTTCTGGAGGATGCGGGTGTCGGGCCAGGCGCTGTTGGGTTCCCCGTTGGTCGCCTCGCGGCCGCTGGCGTGCGTGTAGAGCTCGACGGCGTCGAACTGCATCCACTCCGGGGCCTCAATCTCGACGGTGAGGCGGAGCTTCTCGCCCGCGGCGCTGGCCACGGAGATGAGCCCGCCCACCTCCACCTCGCCCCCCACGGGTTGATCGCTCGCGTCGAGGCGCTGCGCCTTCATCGTGACGAAGGGTCCGTTGCTGAACACCGCCCGCCTCGCCTTCATCGCGTCGCGGAAGGCCGCGGGAGTGAACTGGGCCGCGCCATCGACGCCGAGGCGGATCCACGTGCGCCCGTAGCCGCCCGTCACCGCGCGCGCGGTGTGCGTGTCCGACACGCCGGTGGCCGTCTTCACCCAGCCCTTCGAGAGGAACGTCATCCAGTCGTTCAGCACGGCGTAGTTGGGGCTCATGCCGTTGAGCACCTCGAAGGCGTCGAAGTCGGTGCTGAACAGCTTCGTGTCGCTCGCGGTGGCCTGTGGGTGCGGCTCCTGGCGGAAGGCCGAGGGATCCGCGTGGGTCGCGCCGGTGGCCGTGTCCAGCTTGAGCTGCGTCAGCGCGCCGCCCGGAGTGCCGCGCGGGTGGTTCATCTGGATCACCACGTCGGGATCGCGCTCGCGCAGGCCAACGTAGAGCTGATCGAGCCGCAGCGTGGCGCCGTCGCCTCCGGCCCAGTCGAATGCGCCACCGGTGAGGCCCGCCTTCTTCTCGATGGGCCAGGTGTTGTGGTGGCCGAAGTCGAAGGGGGTCACCTCGCAGCCGATCATCGATGCCATCTGCGCGGAGAGGCCCAGGCCGTCGATCACCGGACCGTAGTCGGTGATGTAGTCGTGATCGGTGGAGACCAGCACGTCCACGCCCTCGGCCGCGAAGGTGAGCACCCGCAGCGCGTTGGGCACGGTGCTGTCGGGGCTGCCCATGGCGTGCACGTGGAGGTCGGCGCTCATCCACCCGGGCGTCTCGACGACGTGCGCCAGCGTGGCGGAGACGGTTTGATCCGCCGTGGTGAGATCGATCGTCTGGCCCGAGAGCGGGAAAGTGTCGGGCCACGCGGAGAACTCAGGGCCGTGCGTCACCAGCACCTGGAACTGGCCGGGCGGCAGGGGGATCTGCGCCCGCCCGTCGGCGCCGGCGAAGGCGATCGCCTGGAGGTCGGACGGCTGATCCTCCATCTGGAACCAGGGGCGGTACTCGGAGGCCTGAGGCACGCACAACCCCGTGGAGCAGCGGACCAGCACCTTGGCCGGCAGCGCGACGCCGAACGGGTCCTTCACCTCCACGGTGAGCGTCCGCTGCGCCCCCTGCTTGACGGTGACGGAGGCGCCTGCACCACCGGGCACGGCGACGGCGGTGAGAGGCTCGATGGAGCCGCCGAGGGCCGCGGAGCCGACGAGGTAGTTCCCCGGGGGGAGATCGACCCGTGCCTTGCCCTGATCGTCGGCGATCAACAGGGTGACGGGCGCGCTGTCGGAGGCGTTGCGCACCGTGACCCGGCCTTGCGGCGCTGGCGTCCCATCGGCGCGCTGCACGGTCACGTCCAGGCGGGACTTCGACGAGGCTTCGTAGGCGAGGATGGCGCTGGTGATCTCCCCGAGATCCCGGCCCACATAGAGATCGCGGAGGAAGGTGCGCGACTGGCCGGCCAGCACGCCGAAGCTGCCCGGGCGTCGCGTGGCGTTGGGATCGGTCCAGCTCAACAGGCCCGCCATGTCTTCGCCGTCGGCCAGCACGCCCGCCACGCCCGCGACGTAGAGAAGCGCGTTCACCGCCGGCGTCTTGTGCCCGGAGAACTCGTACGCCCGGTAGCCGTAGGCCACTCCGTCGGCCTGGTAGCCGAACCACGGCGCGGGATCGACCAGACAGCCGTTGGTGCCCAGGCCCTTCACGCAGCCGCCGGGGTTGAAGACCTCGCTGACGCCTCCCTGCTCGATGATGTCGCCCACCTGCATCACCACGTTGTCCTTGCCCTCGTTGCAGAAGGCCGACAGCACCCGCACCCGCGTCTCTCCCGGAGAGAGCACGTAGTAGGTGGTGGTGGTGAGGGGCAGCGGCGTGTTGGGGTCGCTCACCAACGTCGTACCCGCGCCCAGGTACTCCTCCAGCACGTTCGCGACGTTGAAGTAGTCGATCACCGCGTCCGTGCCCGTCGCGGCGATCACCGCGTAGCCGCCGCGGGATCCGTCCTCGAGGATCTCCACCTTGCTGACGTTCACCGTCCGCCCGAAGGCGTAGAGGGGCTCGATCTTGCCGAGCTCGTCGCGCCCACCGCTCGCCCGCGTGAGATCCGCGTCGATGATCGTCCCACCGTATGGTGTGGGAGAAATGGTCCTCCCGGGCGCCTGGATCACCACGCGGATCCGGTCGTTCTCGAGCAGGTAGTCCCCCACCACGCCCTGTGCCCAATTGCCCCCGACGAGTTGGTCCGCCTCGGTGATCTGCGTCGCGGTCGCACCGTTGCCGACGTTGGAGAAGAGCGCGAGCGCCTCGAGATCCACGTCGCAGCGCCCCGTCGGGGTGGGGGGCGGGAGCGGCTTCTCGGGGCAGGCAGTCAGGATGAGGGCCAACAGGGCCAGGGCGCGTCGCATCCCGCGGAGGATAGGAGGATCGTCACGGCCACGTCACATGCTCGCTGCCCGAGCGCTTCGCGGCGGGTACGATGGGCCGTGTATGGAGCGCACGGAGGCTGAGCGGGTCGCGGCCGTCGAGTCGATGTACCGGATCCGCGCCGTGGAGTCGCCACCGGACGCGGACGGAAAGCGCACCATCTGGCATCGGGGCGCGAAGGGCGCTGAGCTCGTCACCGAGGTGGATGGAGAGGGCAGGGCGACGCGCCACGAGTTCACCCTCTTCGACGAGCACCTGATCTGGGAGCGGGAGAAGGGCTTCCGGGCCGGCAGGGTACAGAAGGGCGGTGGGAGTGCCGCCATGCCTGCCTCGGCGATGATCGAGCTCGCTCCGGACGCGTCGACGCCGGTGCTGGAGCGCGCTGCGCGGTCGCTGGCCGACTACCGCGGGGAAGACAAGATCATCTCGCACCTGCGCGAGCTGCTGGCGAAGGCCGTGAGGGGCCGCGCGATGTTCGAGGATCTCGGCGAGGTGACGCGCGGCAAGGGTGCGTTCAAGTTGGAGGAGCGCCCTCCGGTCGCCCCCAGCCGCCTGCCGGTCATCCTGGTCGTCGGTGGGCTGGCGCTGGTGATCGCCGCCCTCGTGGTGCTGCTGGCGCAGTAAGGTGCCGCGCGCATGGAGAGCCAGCGCGTCGCCGCCTTCGGGACCACCGTGTTCGCCGAATTCTCCCGCCTCGCCGCGCAGCACGGGGCGGTCAACCTGGGCCAGGGCTTCCCCGACTTCGATGGGCCCGACGAGGTGAAGGCCGCGGCGATCGACGCGATCCGCGGCGGCGTCAACCAGTACGCGATCTCCACCGGGGCCGTGGCGCTGCGGCAGGCGATCGCCGCCCACGCCTGGCGCTTCTACGGGCAGGTCGTCGATCCCGACTCGCAGGTGGTGGTGACCAGCGGCTGCACCGAGGCGATCTTCGACGCAGTGATGGCGCTGGTGGATCCCGGCGACGAGGTGGTGCTCTTCGAGCCCTTCTATGACTCGTACCTCGCCAGCGTGCAGATGGCGGGCGGCGTGCCGCGCTTCGTGGAGCTGCGAGCGCCGGACGCGCAGCACCCTGCCTGGTGGTTCGAGGAGCGCGAGCTGGCGGCCGCCTTCAGCGCTCGCACCCGCCTGGTGTTCCTCAACACGCCCCACAACCCCACCGGGAAGGTCTTCACGCGCGAGGAGATCGAGCTCATCGGCGCCCTGGCGAAGAAGCACGGCGCGGTGCTGGTGAGCGACGAGGTGTACGAGCACCTGGTCTTTGCGCCCGCGCGACACGTGCGTCCGGCGACGTTGCCCGGGCTGGCCGATCTCACGCTGACGCTGTCCAGCGGAGGCAAGTCCTTCAGCTTCACCGGCTGGAAGATCGGCTGGGCGCTGGGGCCGGCGCCGTTGGTGAAGGCGGTGCAGAAGGCCCACCAGTGGGTGACGTTCGCCACGGCCTCGCCGTTTCAGGCCGCCATCGCGAAGGCGCTGGCCCTGCCCGACGCGTACTTCGAGGGCTTCGTGAGGGACTACCAGGCGAAGCGAGATCGCCTCTCCTCGGCTCTCAAGGCCGGCGGGCTGGAGCCGCTCACCTGTGAAGGGACGTACTTTCTGATGGCGCGCACGGACAAGCACCGCAAGGCCGGAGAGGACGACGTCGCCTTCTGCCGCCGGTTGGTGACGGAAGAGGGCGTGGCGGCGATTCCGCCGTCTGTCTTCTACTCGGCAGCGCATGCCCCCTCGGCCCATGGACTGGCGCGCTTCGCCTTCTGCAAGACGGACGCCGTCCTGGACGCGGCGGCCACCCGGTTGGCACGGGGCGCCAAGTGAGCCTGGACGACGACAAGCGGCTCAAGCTGCTGGGCCTCAAGGGCGCCGTGCCCTACGGCTCGAGCCTCAACCCCAACAACAGGGCGCCCTATGCCCGAAACATCGTGGTGGTAACGAGCGGGAAGGGCGGCGTGGGCAAGTCCACCGTGGCCGTCAACCTGGCCAGCGTCTTCGCGCAGCGCGACTGGCGGGTGGGGCTGCTGGACGCCGACGTGTACGGCCCATCCATTCCCCGCATGCTGTCGCTCGAGGACGAGCGGCTCACCTGGAACGAGCGGGATCGCATCGAGTGCGCCGAGAACTTCGGGATCAAGGTGATGTCGGTGGGGATGACGACGCCCACAAAGGACACGCCCCTCATCTGGCGCGCCTCGGTGTCCACCAGCGCGATGATCCAGCTGCTCGAAGACGTGGACTGGGGCGAACTGGACGTCCTCTTCGTCGACATGCCTCCGGGCACGGGCGACACGCAGCTCACCATGGCCCAGGAGCTCCGCGTGACGGCGGGCGTCGTGGTGACGACGCCTCAGGCGGTGGCGACCGACGACGTGCGCAGGGCGATCCGCATGCTGCAGGAGGTGCGGATCCCCATCGGCGGCATCGTCGAGAACATGAGCGGCGGCGTCTTCGGCTCGGGAGGCGGTCGCGCGCTGGCCACGGAGTACTCCCTGCCTTTCCTCGGCGAGATTCCGCTCCAGGCGGCGATCCGCGAGTCCTCCGACGCCGGGACGCCCATCGCCGCCGTGGGGACCGACGAGCAGAAGCGGCCGTACCAGCAGATCGCCGATGGACTCATTTTCTCCCTCTCCCCCATCGGGGGAGATGGTCGGGGAGAGGGGAAGACCTCACCCGCGGGTCGCTGAAATCGAAACGGCACGTCGACGCGAGCGGTGGGGCGATCGGAGGGGCCGAAGTCGAGCGATCGCATCGTGGACTCGAGGCACAGCGTCGCGATCGGCACCTCGAGCGTGTCCTCGACGACCGAGAGTTCCGACGCGCGCCCCTGGGCGTCGAGGCTGAAGCGAAGCACCACCAGCCCTTCCGCTCCGGGAGGCAGGTGATCCGCGCAGCGGAGGAAGCGCTTCGAGTACTTCCTCAGAGTGCGCGACACGCGCTCGTCGCCGGTCACAGGTGCTTCAGCGCGACTCCGTGGGACGTGCCCACCAGGCTCGGACTGAGACAACAGAAGAACGAGGAGGAGCGCCGGCACGGGGTGCCAGACATCACCGGCAGGGCCCGGGTTCTTGCTACAGGCAGCCCTTGAAGGCGCCCGGCTTGGGCTTGGGGGTGATCCGGAACTCGGACACCTCCACCACCGGAATGCCGTCCTTCTTGTCGACGGTCTTCACCACGCCCGTGAAGTCGATGCTGCCGCCGCCGAAGGCGCGCTCGAGATCCGACAGGCGCACGGTCTTCGCGGCGAGGCGGTAAATCTGCATCTCGGCCACGTCGACCACCACCAGGCCCTTCTGGGTCTCCTCCATCGGGCAGGAGGTGAGGATGTCCAGCTTCCCGGTCTCCACGGCCTTCTGCGCACAGCTGACGGCGGTGACGGTGGCCGACGACAGCTCGACCTCTTCTCCTGGATCAGCCGCCAGCGCCGGCAGCGCTGCACCCACGACGAGCAACGCCAGGATCTTCATGGCTTTGTCTCCTGCTTCTTCGTGCCGTCGAGCGTCTTCAGGTACGCGACGAGATCGCCGACCTGCTCCGGCGTGTACACCGTGAAGGGAGGCATCTTCGAGATGGGCTTCCCGTCGGGCAGCGTGGCGCTCCACTGGAACGCGTCGGCGTTGGGGTACGCGCCGGTTTTGTCCGGCGGCGCCGTCTTCATGTAGTGCGCGTTCGGATTCAGCGCGTGGATGATGACGCCGTTCGCGTTGGTGATCGACTCCCGCAGGTAGATCGGCGAGGCGATGGCGCCGATGTCGCTCAGGTTGGGCGCGACGCCCGGCGGAGCGATCGTCTTCCCCGGGAGGTGGTGGCACGCGATGCACACCGTCTCGGCGATCGCTCGACCCCTCTCCGGATCCCCGAGATCGCCCGGCTTGTAACCCCACGAGAGGTACTTGACGTAGGCCACGTCGAGCTCCGGCTTCGGGAGGATCACGAAGTGCCACGCCGACAACTGCTTGTAGCCGCCGCGCTCGTTGCGGGCGCCGTCCCACAGGGCGAAGGCCATGGGCACGAGGCTGCTTTGCGTCAGCGTGTGGCCGTCCACGGTGATCGGACGGACGAAGAGCGCGCGCCACAGCTTGAGCTTCGCGTCGTACTCCATCGCCATCGTGGCCTGCACCCTGGGCACGCGGGTCAAGGAGCCGAAGCCCGCCGCCACGTACTCGTTGGCCTGGACGCCCTTCGCCACCGCGCGCTGCATGTACAAGCGGACAGGCAGCTCCACGTCACCCATTCCCACGTACGGCAGCCGCTTCCCGGCGCCGTAGACGTTGGGGATCTCGATCGCCGCCGAGTCGGCGTAGGCGTTGGTCTCATCCGGGCGGAGCACGTTCTGCGTGGCGTCGTTCCAGGTGAGGAGGACACCCAACTCGGTGGCGCTGGCCAGGGCCCGCACGCGCACCTCCCCGAAGCCAGGCTGCTCGATCAGCTCATTGGCCCGCTTGTCGTTGAGCCGCACCGAGCGCTGGGCCGACAGCCGGAAGGACACCGGGGGCGTCTTCATCCACTGAGGATCGCCGACGGACGTGGGCACGGCCTGCACGGGACTGGCGGTGACCGTCTCCGCCTTGAGGAAAGCGTCGGCCGCTGGATCCGCCGCGGCCGAACCGGCTGCCACCAGCATCACGAGGAGCGCGCGTCTCATTTGAGCACCGGCAGCTTGAAGCCCTCGGGCGCCTTCGTCCCGATGCGGAACATGTCCGAGTGCTTGTAGGCGATGAGCAGGTCCATCAGCTCCGAAGGCTTGCCAGCCTTTCGCTTGTCCATCTCGGCGTGGAGCGTCTTGAGCGAGTCATGCACCGCGGGCCCGAAGAGGCTCTCGAGGTACGCCAGCGGGATGCGATCGCTGCCCTCGATCGGTTTGCCGTTCTTGTCGAACTTCCGCGGGCCGGACATCGGCGGCACGTAATAGACGTTGGGCTGCGTGCCGTACTCGGGGTGGAGGGGCAGGGCGACCTTGTACTGGTTGACCAGCTTCGCCACCTGGCCTTCGGCGTCGTCGAGGTAGCCCACGAAGCGGATCCGCCCCACGCACTGCTGCGCGCAGGCCGGCGGCAGCCCCTTCTCGATGCGCGGGAAGCAGAAGATGCACTTCTCCGACTTGGACAGCTTCGGGTTGAAGTAGATCTTCTTGTACGGGCAGCCCGCGATGCACAGCTTGTAGCCCTCGCACCGGTTGAGATCGACGAGGACGATCCCGTCCTGATCGCGCTTGAAGATCGCGTTGCGTGGGCAGGCCGCCAGACAACCCGGATTCGAGCAGTGGTTACAGATGCGCGGCAGGTAGAAGAAGTACGAGTTGGGGAAGTCGCCGGCGCCCACGTCCTCGTCCCAGTTGGGCCCTACCGTGGGATCCGAGCCCGGCTGCAGCTCGGCGCCCTTGAGGATCTCGTCCTGGTTGTAGTCCCAGGGAACGCCGTACTCGCTGTACTTCGACGGCACGACACCGTCCTGGAGGTTGCCGCCGGCGTCGAAGCCGCCACCCAGCGCTTCCCACTTCTTCGGGTAGCCGTCGCCGGGCTTCGTCTCGACGTTGTTCCAGTACATGTACTCGCGGCCGTTGCGGTTGGTCCACTGCGTCTTGCAGGCCACGGTGCACGTCTGGCAGCCGATGCACTTGTTGAGATCCATCACCATCGCGAGCTGGCGCGCGCTCATGTCGTCACCTTCGCGATGTCCAGGGTGGTTTCGTAGGCGTGCTGGTTGCCGTCCCAGTTGGTGCCGAACTTGAGGTGGCCCCAGCCGTCGGACAGCTCCAGCAGGTTGATCATGTCGCCGACCAGCGAGTTGTGGCCCTTCTTCTTCTTGTACATGAAGGGCTCCCAGCCGTGCTCCATCACCAGCGCGTCGGGCGGCACCGCGGGGCTCACCTTCGCCTGGATGATCACCTCACCCAGCTCGTTGAACATCTTGATGTCCTCGCCATCGGTGATGCCGCGGGCCTTCGCGACCTCCGGGTTCACCATCACGTACGGCTTGCCGCGGGAGAGCCGCAGCAGCAGCGGCGACGTCTTGTAGGTGGAGTGGATCGACCAGCGCGCGTGCGGCGTCATCAGCACGAACGGGTGGCGCTTCGGGCGGATCGGCGCCTTCGCGGTGGCCACGTTGGCACCCGCTTCGATCCACAGCGGGTGATCGACGTAGAAGGTCAGGCGCCCGGTGAGCGTCTCGAAGCGCTGGTGCAGGAACAGCTGGCTCTCGAAGGTGTTGTAGGGCCGGTCGGCGTAGAGCGGCGACGTCTTCCCCGACTTGCCGTTCAACGTGAGGAAGCCACCGCGCTCGTACATGCTCTTGAGCGTGTTCGGCTTGAACTGGTCGACGTGCTCCAGCGCGTATTCGACCGCGTCCTTGTCGGTGCGCACCTTGCCGTCCTGGGTGAACTCCTTCACCAGCTCGTCCATGGCGTGGAAACCGGTGGAGGTGTGCGTCGCGTCGGGGATCTTGAGCGCCTTCGGATCCCCAGTCTTCTTGAAGCGCTCCTTCGCCAGCGCCTCCATCTTCTCCACCACCAGCGTGGCGATCTCCCACTCGCTCTTCGCCTCGCCGACGTTCTTCAGGTTGGGCGGCGGGTAGGCGAGGTTGGCGAAGCGGTGGTAGCCGGGGTTGGTGCGGATGTCCCACGACTCGTACGGCGTCTTGCAGGGCAAGAGCAGGTCCGCGTAGGTGCCGAAGTCGCTCACCCGGAAGTCGCCGTAGGCGATGAACTTCGCCTTCTTCAGGAAGGCCTTCTGGTACTGCCCCTTGTTTCGCCGGAAGCGCGAGTCCGCGAAGAGCAGGAAGTTCTCGACGGACTTCCACCACGGCTTGCCCTTCGTGTAGCCCTGATCGCCCTCGCTCTCGGCGACCAGCGCCTCGACCTTCTTCCGGTACTCGGCCTTGCTGTCCCCGGTCCCGCGCTTGACGTCCTCGTCGGAGTACAGCTTGTCGTAATCCTCGAGCTCGTCGCCCAGCATGAACTCGCTCAAGAAGCCGGACGCGAAGCGGTGGTTGTACTTGCCCCCGAAGCCCGAGAGCCCGGACAGCCCGGTGATGCTCCACTCGTTCTCCGTGTTCATCCCGCCGGTGGGGCCCATGCGGCCGGTGAAGGCGGCCAGCGAGGCGATGGCGCGCTGCGACAGCATGCCGTTGAAGTGCTTGCCCACCGCGAAGCCTAAGGTGATGACGGTGCACTTCGGGCCGGTGAGATCCTTCGCCAGCTCGTCCACCACCGCGGGGTGGATGCCGGTGAGCGGCTGCATCTTCTCGGCGGTGAAGTTCGCCAGCTCCTTCTTCAAGAGCTCGAAGCCGGTCGTCACCGCCACCGTCTTCCCGTCCTTGAGCTTCACCTTCCACGTGCCGGCGAGCGCGGGGTCGAGATCCCAATCGATGTCCTTGAGGCGCAACGTCTCCACGGTGGAGCCCTCGCTGCCGGGCATCACCACCAGCTTCTTCGTGCGCTGGTTGAAGGCGAGGAAGCATTCGTGGGGCTTCGCTTCCTTCTCGCCTTCCTTCTTCAGGAAGTGCTCGCTCGTCTTCGCGTCGAAGAGCGGCTGCGCGAGATCGAGCTCCGAGAGCCGGAGCAGCTCCTTGTTGTCGGTGCGCACCAGCAGGGGAAGATCGGTGAACTCCTTCACCAGCGCTTCCTTGTAGAGCTTCTTCGCGATGATCCGCTGGAGGATGGAGAGCGCGAGGTGCCCGTCGTAGCCGGCCTTCACCGGCACCCAGAGATCGGCGTGGATGCAGGTGGAGTTGAACTCCGGGGTGATGACGATGATCTTCGAGCCGTTGTACTTGCCTTCCCAGAGGTAGTGCGCGTCGGGGATGCGCGAGGTGTTCGGGTTGCAGCCCCAGAAGACGTTGACGTTCGCCTGGTAGATGAAGTCGAACGTGCAGCCGATGTTGCCTTCTCCGTAGACGACGCTGACGCCGGGGAACATGTCGCCCACGTAGCTGGCGATGTACGGCCGCACCGCGCCGAGGAGCGTGCCGAGCCGCTTGATCGACGCCGCCCGCGCCTCCGTCAGCACGCCCGCGCCGATGTGCACGTAGTTGGCCGCCGGGCCCTTCTCCAGCATGCCCTCGTAGAGGTTCCGGGCGATCTCGGTGATCGCCTCGTCCCAGCTGATCTGCTTCCACTGGCCCGAGCCGCGCTCGCCCACCCGCCGCATCGGGTGGAGCAGCCGATCGGGCGTGTACATCACCTGCGAGTGCTGGACGCCCTTGTTGCAGCCACGCGGGTTCGCGTCGGGGATGTTCGGCGCGATCTGCGGGTAGCTGGCCGACTGGTTCTCGCGGGTGACCTTCCCGTCCTTCGTCCACACCTCCCAGGCGCAGTTCCCCTGGCAGTTGACGCAGTGGTACGCGAAGCCGCGCTCCGCCTCGTTGCCGCGGGTGCCCGCGAACTCGGCCCGGTACATGTCCTCGACGGACTTCGTGTCCGGGTAGGACGCGCGGGGATCCTCCACGCGCAGGGGCTTGATGTCCGCTGCCTTTGCCTGGGCGCCAAGAGACGCAGCGCCGCCGATGAGCGCCAGGTTCTTCAGCGCATCGCGTCGTGAGATCGACATGAGTCCCCTCAACGAGACGGGTTAGAGGCAACCGCCGCCTGCGCCCGCTTTGGGCGGAGAGTACTCGCCCGTGTCCTCAGGCTTGTTCTCGTCCGTCCACGCGGTGAGGCCACCTGCCAGGTTTCTCGCTACGCCGAACTTCGCGCGGCACTGCTCGAAGGCGGCGCGGTCGCCGTCCTCGGTGACGATGATCGTCGTCACGTACGGGTAGATCCGATCCCGCGCGGCCGGCGGCGCCTTCTCGAGATCGCAGGAGGGCAGGGGGATCGAGCCGGGGATGTGCGTGTCGAGGTAGTGATCGTCGTCGTACGGGCGGAGATCGACGATCTGCAGCTTGAGCTGCGGGTTCGACAACAGCGCCCAGAGCTCCTTCGGGCTGACCGCGGCGCGGGCCTCGAGCTCGGTGGTGGTGCGCCCCTCGGCCATCAGCAGGGCCCCCAGCACCGCCAGCGCGGCGACGTAGATGGCGAGCTCGAACTTCTTCATTTCGCCACCTCGGCGGTCTGCGCCTGGGCGGCGAGCGCGCGGTTGTGCGCCTTGAGCGAGACGAGCCCCAGCGCCATCAAGACGATCAAGCCGATGAAGGTGACACGGAGGGACATGCTCATGGGGGGCTCCTTCAGTCGTAGGCGCGGTCGCCGATCAGCTGGGCCTTCGGCAGGTCGATGCGCCGCGTGAGCAGCAAGAGGTTGGACGTCGCCATCGACGCGACGAAGAAGGTCCCGCCCATCGCCAGGCTGCCCACCGACAGCGTGGGCCACGCGGCGATGAAGGCGCCGGTGGTGCAGCCGCCGCCGATCATCGCGCCCAGCGCCAGCCCGAAGCCGCCCGAGAAGCTGCGCACCACGGCCACCGTCGACCACTCCTTCTGCACCGGGGAAGCCACCGCCGCCTCGGACTTGATGGAGACGGCCTTCGCCAGCAGCGCGCCCGGGAAGACGCCGACGATCAACATCGCGCGCCACAAGATGTCGTCGGTGATCTTCGGCACGACCTCCAGCGGGGCGCCGATCAGGTGCGCCACCGAGCCCACCAGCGCCAGCAGCGCGCCGGAGAAGCCGAGGTAGCCGTTCTGCGCGGTGGCCAGCACGATCACCACACCGCCGACGATGCCGCCCGCCAGCCAGCTCCACTCGCCGCGGACGTAGTCGAGGATCGTCTTGCGCTCCTTCGAGGGCGGGTACTTCTTCTCAGGCGTCAGCTTGTCCACCACCGCGGAGATCACGAGGAAGAGCGCCGCCCAGGCGAGCGCCACCACGCCGTACGGCAGGCCCATGAGGCCGTGGAGGGTGATCGGCTTCTGGTTGGTGGCGATGATCCCCGAGTCCGTCAGCGGCGTCTTCAGCGCGTTGTAGGCGAGGATCCCGACGATCAACCCGAAGATGGCGAACATCGACGCGAACTTCTTGTCGCCGCCCATGCCGCCCGCCTTGGCCACGCAGGTGCCGGGGCAGAAGCCGGTCGCCCCCATGGCGATGCCGAAGATGGCGCCGCCCAGGAGGTGCGCCGTGCCGAGGAAGGGCATCACCCGTGGCACCAGGTGCGTCGACTCGGCCACGCCGGTCAGATCAGCCAGCCCGTACAGCGCGGACGAGGTGGCGATCGCGGTGAAGGCGAACTTCATCACCTTGGTGTCGCGCAACGTCAGCATCCCGATGACCCGGGAGAAGCGCGAGGCGCCCACCTTGTACAGCACCACGCCGAAGGCGGCGCCGGTGAGCAGTCCCATCAGTGCAGGGATCATCGTGTCACCTCACTGCTGCGTGCCGAGCGGCAGCTCGGGCGTGTTGCCCCACTCGTTCCACCCGCCGACGTACAGCTTCGTGTTCGTGTGCCCGGCCTTGAGCAACGCGAGGTACTGGAAGCTGCCGCGCCCCAGGCCCACGTGGCAGTAGGTGATCACCTGCTTGTCCGGGGCGTAGCCGTTCTTCTTCAGCTTCTCGAGCTGCTTCTGGAGATCCTTCGCGTCCTTGAGCGTGGGCTTGTCGGCCTCCGCGTCCTTGTTGCCGGCGTATTTCGTCCATGGAGAGAAGACCGCGCCGGGGATGAAGCCGCCGCGCGCGACGGTGACTTCCTTGCCAGGGCCGGTGAGGCCGCCCAACAGCTCCTTGCCCGTGTACTCCTCGAGCTTGTGGCGCGAGTCGAGGATCAGCGCCTTCGACGGGTCCTTCACCGCCGCCTCCACGTCCGCGCGCGAGGCGATCATGTTCCACTGCACCTCGCCCTTGAAGGTCTTCGGCGCCGGCTTCTTCGCCTTGCCTTCCTCGAGCTTGCCGCCCTTCGCCTTCCACGCGGCCAGCCCGCCCTCGAGGATCTTCACGTTCTTGTGCCCGAAGAGGGTGAGGAAGAACCAGTCACCGCTGGCGTTCACCCCCATGCCCGCGTCGTAGACGATCACCTGCGTGGCGGCGTCGATGCCCAGCTCCTTGCCGATGTACTCGAAGGCCGTGGCCTCACACATCGGCAGGCCTTTGCACTTCCGCACGTCGTCCAGATACTGAAGATCGTGCGCGAAGGCCTCCACCGCCCCGGGGATGTGGCCCTTCTCGAAGTCCTTCTCTCCATCCGAGGCCACGAAGCGCACGCCGTCTTTTCCGACCAGCTTGAGCGCGTCGTCGGCGCTGATGAAGACGTCCTGGGCCAGCGCCGGCGAGGCGAGGGTGAGGAGAGCGGACAACAGGGTGGCGTGACGCATCGGATCCTCTTCCGTGGGCTGCGGGGTGAGGGCGCCTGGCACAAGGGCGCCGCTAAGTCGTTGAGGTGTGAGAGCGTTTGCTTGCAACTTCGATTCGCAGTCCTGCTACCTGCCTGTTTCCCACGAGTTGCCGGCAACGCATCGCGTCAGGGGCGCAGGTTTCGCGTCTGGAAGCGCATGGATCGCAATGCTATCCACCGCCGCACCATGGCCCGCTCTCCCCGCAAGGCAACGGTGGCTCGCTCGAAGCAACGCGCCGCGTCCCGGAAGGCCGCCCCGAAGGCGGCGACGAAGAAACCCGCGCTGAAGAAGGCCGGCGCCACGCCTGTGTACGACGCCGCCGCCCTCAAGCGGCAGCAGAGCGAGGTGAATCGCTGGAAGGGCACGACCCTGGCGAAGTCGCTCGACAAGCTGCCGACGCGGCGCGACGGCTTCGTCACGGACTCAGGCATCCCGATCCCGGATCTCCTCACCGCGGTCGATCGCAAGGGCGAGCGCTTCGAGGACCTGGGGCTGCCCGGCGAGTGGCCGTACACGCGCGGCACCCAGGCGACGATGTACCGCAGCCGCCTCTGGACGATGCGCCAGTTCGCGGGCTTCGGCACCCCGAAGGACACCAACGAGCGCTTCAAGTACCTCATCAGCCACGGCATGACGGGGCTGTCCACCGCCTTCGATATGCCCGCGCTCATGGGCTACGACGCCGATCACCCGATGTCCCTGGGCGAGGTCGGCAAGGAAGGCGTGGCGATCTCGACGCTGAAGGACCTCGAGATCCTCTTCGACGGGATCCGCCTCGATCAGGTGACGACGTCGATGACGATCAACGCGTCGGCCATCGTCGCGCTCGCCATGTACATCGCCGTCGCCGAGAAGCAGGGCGTGTCGATGGACAAGCTGGGCGGCACGATTCAGAACGACATGCTCAAGGAGTTCATCGCCCAGAAGGAGTGGATCGTCGGTCCACGCCCGGCGGTGCGCATCGTCGTCGACATGATCGAGTTCTGCTCGAAGCACATGCCGAAGTGGCACCCGGTGTCGATCAGCGGGTACCACATCCGCGAAGCCGGAGCGACGGCGGTGCAGGAACTGGCCTTCACCCTCGCCGACGGCATCGGCTACGTGGAGGAGTGCGTGAAGCGGGGCATCCCCGTGGACGACTTCGCGCCGCGGCTGTCCTTCTTCTGGGACGTCCACAACGACTTCTTCGAGGAGATCGCCAAGTTCCGCGCCGCGCGCCGCATGTGGGCGAAGATCATGCGCGATCGCTTCGGCGCGAAGGACCCGCGCTCGATGATGCTGCGGACCCACGCGCAGACGGCCGGCGTGTCGCTCACCGCCCAGCAGCCCTACAACAACGTGGTGCGCGTCTCGCTGCAGGCGCTGGCGGCGGTGCTGGGCGGCACGCAGTCGCTCCACACCAACTCGCTCGACGAGACGTACGCGCTTCCCACCGAGGAGTCCGTCACCATCGCGCTGCGCACCCAACAGCTCATCGCCCACGAGTCGGGCGTCGATCGCGTCGTCGATCCGCTCGCGGGCAGCTACTTCGTCGAGCACCTCACCGACGAGATGGAAGCGCGTGCCTTCGACTACCTCCGCCGCATCGACGAGATGGGCGGCATCATCCGCGCGGTGGAAGAGGGCTACCCGCAGAAGGAGATCGGCGAGTCCGCCTACCGCTTCCAACGCGAGGTGGAAGAAGGCGACCGGCTGATCGTCGGCGTCAACGCCTTCAAGTCCGACAAGGACGCCCCCATCGATCTGCTGAAGATCGACGAGCGGGTGGCGCATGAGCAGTTGGAGCGCCTCGCCCAGGTCAAGCGGGAGCGCGACCAGGCCGCGGTGGAGTCGGCCCTCGCGAAGGTCGAGGCCGCCTGCCGCGACGAGAAGCTGAACCTGATGCCTCCGGTGATCGAGGCGGTGAAGGCCTACGCCACCCTGGGGGAGATCTCCGACGTGTTCCGCAAGGTCTGGGGCCAGTACCGAGAGGGCGGCATCTTTTAGCGCCCGCCCCCCGCCAAATGCTCGCCGGGCGGGGCGGCCACGGCGTACAGTGTGGGCGCCGTGCCCAAACTGAGCTGTTTCTTCGCGATCTACACCGATGGCTCCGGCCTGGTGGACGCCTTCCGCGCGCCGCCCAACACCGATGTCTTCCTCGGGGAGATGGAGCGCGTCGAGCTCCCGACCGCCCACGACGAGCTGTTCGGCCCGCACGCCACGCTGCTGACCCGCTTCAAGCCAAAGCGTGGCTTCCTGCTCGCGATCACCCGCGAGGTGAGGGGCCCGGCGGAGACCTTCTTCGCGGACGCGCGCCAGGTCCTGCTGCAGGCCACGGAGGGCGCCACGGGCTTCGGCCTCGACGTGCTGCGGCTGTGGCCCTTCCCCCTGGCCACCGCCGAGGAGGCGCTCCCCGAGGAGCCGCTCGCCGAGGATCTCTTCTCCGTCGGCTTCACCGAGATGGGCGAACACGGCTATCGCGCCGAGACCTTCGGCCTCGCCAAGCTGGGGCAGCGGGAGCTGTCCTTCGAGTTTCGCGGCAAGGGGCTGCTCGAGGAAGCGGCCCTGATGTGCGGGCACCTCACCGATTGGCTGATGGAGCACGGCCGGCGCGTCGAGCATGGCCAGTCCATGGCGTACGGCTTCGATCGCCTCACCTTCTTCGCCGCGGAAGGCGACGCGGGAGGCCCTTTCCGCGGCTGGCACCCGCCGGTGATTCAGCGACTGTTGCCCCCGTCCCTCTTCGAGGGCGTGGGCGTGCTGGAGGTGCTGGCCGTGCCCGAGGGCGCCCCGGAGGGCGAGGAGCACGACCTGACGCTGACCCTCCAGCGCTCCCTCGATCAACGCCTGCTGCTGGAGGAGCTGGATCTCACCGGTGACTCGCCGCACGCCACCAGCACCGCGCAGGTGAAGGGCTTCGTCACGCAGCTCCAGAGCCTCGTCGCCGTGCGCGAGGAACCGCACGCCTCGAAAGACAGCGGCTGGCGCTTCACCAGCGTCGCTGAGGGCGACAGCGGAGAGAACGGCGTCACCACCCTCGGCGTAGTGGTGCGACGCGCGCCCGAGCTCCTGCGCTACCTGGCCCTGCCGCACGGCGTGCGCCTCGAGTGGGACAAGTACGGCAAGCTGAACCTGGACCTGTCGAAGGCCCGCCACGAAGACGACGATTTCGACGACGAGCTGGACGACGAAATGTCCTGAAGGGGAGGCACGTGGATCCCTTCTTCGGGGAGCTGTACCTGCGCAGCACCCGCCCGTTCCTGCACGAGCACGTCACCGAGGCCGAAGCCGATTTCCTGCGCGCACGGCTGCCCCGGCAGGGGCTGGTGCTGGACGTGGGGTGCGGCCATGGGAGGCACCTCGCCCGGCTGGGCGACCTGGCGTTGGCCGGCGTCGATCGCGATCAGCTCTCGCTCCTCGAGGCCCGGCTGAAGGCGCCCGTGGCCCGCGGCGACTTCACCGCGCTGCCGTTTCGGTCCGCCGCCTTCGCCGGCGCCTTCGCCTGGTACAACACGCTGGGCACCTTCGAGCCCGAGGTGGCGCAGGCCATGCTCAAGGAGATCGCCCGCTGTCTCGCCCCGCGCGGCCTCTTCGTGGTGCAGGGCAGCCACCGCGAGCGCTCCGTGGAGCAGCCCACCGCCTGGTTCGACGGGCCGCTGCCCGACGGCGCCCACCTGCGGGAAGAGTGCCGCTACGACGCCGATGGCCGGCGCGATCGCCTCACCCGCACGCTGACCTTCCCCGATGGGCGCGTCATGGCCGCCTCGTTCTTCATTCGTTACTATGACGTCGACGAGTGGCGGTCTCTGCTGGCAGAAGCGGGGCTGGAGCTCGAGTGGGTGTGCGGCGGCGTCGATGGATCACCAGTCACTGCGTCCTCCACGGACGTGATCGCAGGAGCCCGGAAACGTGAGTGAGCGCAAGCTGAGAATCCTGGTGGCCAAGCCCGGCCTCGACGGCCACGATCGGGGTGCGAAGATCATCGCGCGCGCGCTGCGGGACGCGGGCATGGAGGTCATCTACACCGGGCTGCACCAGACCCCGGAGATGATCGTCAGCGCGGCGATCCAGGAAGACGTCGACGCGATCGGCATGTCGATCATGTCGGGCGCGCACATGACGCTCTTCCCCGCGGTGATCGACCTGCTGCGCAAGCAGGACGCCGGAGACATCCGCGTCTTCGGGGGCGGCATCATCCCCGACGACGACATCCCGCAGCTCAAGCAGAAGGGGGTGGACGAGATCTTCACCCCGGGCTCGAGCACCCAGGACATCGTGAAGTGGATCAAGGAGCACATTCCGGCGCGCGCATGACCCTCCCGGCCTCCGCGTCTGCGCCTCCCCTCACGGCCGTGCCGAAGCGCGTGGACGTCTACGAGGTGGGGCCCCGGGACGGGCTGCAGAACGAGCTGCGAACCCTGAACACCGCCGACAAGGCGCGGCTGATCGAGGCGCTGGTGCAGGCCGGGGAGAAGCGCATCGAGGTGACGTCCTTCGTCTCGCCCCGGTGGATCCCCCAGCTCGCCGACGCGGACAAGCTGCTGGCCCTCCTGCCCCGGCGGCCGGGCGTCGTCTTCTCGGCGCTGGTGCCGAACCTGAAGGGCCTCGAGCGCGCGAAGGCTGCGGGACTCGAAGAGGCTGCCGTCTTCCTGTCCGTCACCGAGAGCCACTCGAAGAAGAACATCAACAAGTCGGTGGCGGAGGCGATCTCCACCGCGCGAGAGGTGGCGGAAGCGGCGCTGAAGCAGGGCATGCGCGTGCGCTGCTACCTCTCGACGGTGTGGGGCTGCCCGTACGAGGGGAAGACGCCGGTGTCGCGCGTCGTCGAGGTGGTGAAGCAGCTCGCCGACTGCGGCATGTACCAGTTGTCGCTGGGCGACACGATCGGCGTGGGGACGCCGGGGCACACCGCTGAGCTGGTCGGGGAGCTGCTGAAGCTGCTCCAGCCCGGGCAGATCGCGCTGCACCTCCACGACACGCGCGGCACGGCTTTGGCGAATGCGCTGGTGGGGCTGTCGATGGGGATCACCACCTTCGACGCCTCCATCGGCGGGCTGGGCGGCTGTCCGTACGCGCCGGGTGCGGCGGGCAACCTGGCCACGGAGGATCTCGTCTACATGCTGCAGGGGATGGGTGTGGAGACGGGCATCAACCTGGATCGGCTGGTCATGGCGGGCGAGCTGGCACAGGAGCTGATCGGCCGGCGGCTGTCGGGGAAGTACCTGCAGGCGGCGCTGGGCGAGCGCGAGAAGCAGGCCAGCCGCGCGCGCGCTGGTGCTTGAGCGAAACCCCTCTTCGCGGTTGAGAGGGCAGGGTGAGGGGAAGATCAGCTTTGCGCCGCCTACCGACGTTCCTCCCGTACGCGCTCTTTCTCGTGCTGGCCCTGCCGGCCCTCTTCGTCGGCTTCGTCCTCGACGACTGGGTGCACCGCGCGCTCCTCGCGGGCGCCTTCACGCACGCTGACCCCTGGGATCTCTTCAGCTTCGCGCCCGGCGATCCCGAGCGCTTCCGCCCGTCTTTTGAGCTGGGCCCCTTCCCCTGGTTCTCCCTGCCCGAGCTCAAGCTGCGCTTCTTCCGTCCGCTCTCCACGGCGCTGGTCCACCTCGACGCAGCGCTGTTCGGCGACTCGGCCTTCCTGGCCCACCTCCACTCGCTCCTCTGGGGCCTCGTCCTGATCGCGGCGGCGCAGCGGCTCTACCGGCGTGCGATTCCCGGGTTGGCGGCTGCGGCGCTGCTCCTCTTCGCCGTCGATCGCTCGCACGTGATGCCCCTGGCCTGGCTGGCCAACCGCAACTCCCTGGTGGCGACGGGGCTCGTGGCGTGGGGCCTGGTCGGGCACCTGGCGTGGCGGCAGGACGGGAAGCGCTGGGGCCTGGTGCTCTCGGTGCTGAGCTGGTCTGCGGCGTTGTGCGCGGCGGAGGCGGCGCTGGGCGCGCTGGCATACGTCCCTGCTTACGAGTTGCTCGGCCACGACGACACGCGGCGCGCGCGGCTCAAGGCGCTCATCCCCGTCACGCTGGTGGGCCTGTCCTTCATCGTCGTGTACCGCTTGACGGGCTCGGGGGCGTGGGGTGGGGCGACGTACATCGACCCGGTGCAGGAGCCGCTCGTCTACCTCTCGAACGCGCCGGCGCGCCTCCTGGCGATGGTGGGGGCGTGGACCAGCGCCCTGCCGGCAGATCTCTGGCTGGTGCTCCCCAGGGCCCGCCCGCTGTTGATCGGCCTCGGCGTGGTGGGGCTGGTGCTCTGGCCCGTGCTGTGGAAGTGGCTGCGGATCGACGAGGATCCCGACGCGCGCGCGGTCACCTGGCTGTCCTTCGGCGCGATGCTGGGCGTCTTCCCCTTCCTCGCGACGTTCCCCACGGATCGGCTGATGATCGGCCCGTCCCTCGGGCTGGCGGCGTTGGTCGCCTGCGTGCTGCGGGCCGCGTGGCGGCGGAAGAGGTGGCCGGTGTTGATCTGGCTGGGCCTGTCATTGGGCCTCACCGTGCCTTCGAGCTGGCTGCTCGTTCCCAGGATGCTCGGCGCGTGGCGCGACGGCGTACAGACGGCCGCGCTGGCGCCGAAGGGGTTCGATTCCTGGGCCGGGCGCCGCGTGGTGATCATCGACTGCTCCGACTTCGCGGTGGGCGTGTACACCGTGCCGGCGCTGGCCACGCTGGGCGAGCCGCTCCCGGCGGCGTGGAACCTGTTGTCCCCCGCGATGGCCGCGCACCGGCTCACGCGGGTCGACGAGCGCATCTTCACGCTGGAGATCATCGACGGGCGGATCCTCGACACCGTGTTCGAGCAGAACGCGCGAGCCGACCGCTTCCCGCTCCGCGTCGGGGACGTGGTGAAGCTCAAGTACCTCACCGTCACCGTGCTCTCGACCGATCAGGACAAGCCCAACCGGATCGAGGTGGCGCTCCACGACTCGCCCGAGGCCTACACCTTCGTGCGCTGGAACGGAGAGACGGTGGAGCGCGTGGAGCTGCCGCCGCCCGGGCAGTCGCTCGAACTCCCACGCGCCCAGGCGACGATGGAGCGGCTGTTCCCACCCCTTTGAGCGAGCGCTTTTCTTCCCTTTTTCCCCTTTTCTTTCTTCGGGGGCCGGATCAACCTCCTGCCTCCATGACTCCGCCTACCGTCCGATTCTCGCAGGTGCGCCTGGTCGTCTTCGCGCTGGCCTCGATCGTCAGTGGCGTCGCCGCCGGGGATGATCGGGATCCGGGCCCCTTCGTCCCTCCCGAGGCCACGAAACGACTCGCCTCCGGCGTGCGCCAGCTCTCGGCCAACGTCGACGAGGAGCACTTCCGCGGCGACATCACCTCGCCGCGGATCCTCATCGACAACCCCTACGTCGATCCCAGCGATCCGTTCTTCGGCATCCCGCGGCAGATGGCTTGCCTGTCCGACGGCAGCCTCGCGGTCTTCGCCAACGCCAAGAAGCATCTTCGCGGCTACATGAAGGGCAACCCGTATGCGATTGGCCTGTGGCGCATCGCTCCGGACGGAGCCATCACCGCCATCGATCGCGCCCGTCCGACGTGGGGAGAAGGCAGGGATCTCCCCGGCTGTGGCGTCACCATCGGCCACACCGGGATCCTCCCGGAGTGGGTTGGGCCCATGTCCGTGGCGGCCGACGGCAGCCTCGTCTTCCCTTCCCAGGCGCGGTGGGCCGACGGCAGGAACGGCACCGTCCTTCGCGTGACGATCCCCGACGGCGCCGTGGAGCCCGTTCCCAATGATCCGGCGGCCTGCAAGACCGCGCCCCCGGAGAGCGTCAAGACGCGCTTCGAGGACGTCGCGTCCGCGGTGCGCGATCCCGACGGCAACACCTGGATCAGGGATCGGGCCCGTTGCGAGCTCCTCCGCGTGGACCCGGGCGGAGGCGTCACCACCGTCCTCGGTCGCGACAAGCTCTGTCCGAAGGGACAGCCTGAGAATCATGTCTCAGGGGAGTTCATGCAATGGGACGCTTCCCGCGGCGAACTCGTGTCGTCTGGCTCCTACATCGCGACCAAGCCGCGTGATGTGTTCTCGACGATCTGGCGGATCCGCCCCGACGGGACGCTTCGCCGCGTGTACCTCGCGCGCAAAGTCGGCGCCCCGCCGCGCGTCGATGGGATCAGCGGACTGACGGTGGACGGGAAGGGGACGATCTTCTTCGGCGCGGGCCTCCTGTCCTCAGGGGGCGGCTACCAGATCCTCAAGCTGGTGGACGAAGCGAAGGGGCGCACACAGGTCGTGGCCGGTGCGCCGCGGCCAACTGACGTCAACCACGGCGACGGGCCGGCGCTCAAGGCGCACTTCGGCACCGTCCGGGGGTTGTGCTTCACCAAAGACGGCACCCTCTACGTCCACGACGCGAACCACCTCATCCGGAAGATCAGCCCCGCCGGGCAGGTGACGACCTGGGCGTTTTGAAGGGGCCGCTGGCCGCTCGTTCATCCGCCGAACAGGCCTCGCAGCCACCCGAATGCGCCCTTGCGCGCCTTCGGCGTCGTCTGCTCTTCCAGCGCCGCGAGGCGCGCCTTCACCTCGGCGGGGGTGTCGCCGGTGGCGAAGGTGGACTCGACCTCCTGGCCCGTCGTCTCCTGCCGCGCGGTGATCTTCAGCAGGCACTCGTTGCTCAACTCGAAGGACAGCTCGACCGCCACGGATCCCCGGGGTCCGGGCGGCAGCCCTCCGACCTTGAAGACGCCCAGGTAGGTGTTCTCCGCCGCGCGCGGCGCCTCGCCCTGGAAGATGGAGATCTCGAGCTCGCGCTGGTTGTCCCGCGTGGTGTGCACCGAGTACTTCCGCGTCACGGGGAGCGCCGTATTGCGGGCGATCACCGGGTGGAAGCGGCCCCCGGGCAGCCCGACGCCGATCGACTTCGGCAGCACGTCGATGAGCAGCAGGCCCGCCTGCTTGTCCAGCGCGTCCGCGAGGAGCGCCGCGCCGAGCGCCACCGCCTCCTCCGGGTTCCCGACCGCCACCGGCTTGCGACCGAAGAGGAGTGCGATCCGATCCTGCACCAGCGGCGCCCGGCTCTGGCCTCCG
This sequence comes from Myxococcota bacterium, assembly GCA_040752975.1. Taxonomy (GTDB): domain Bacteria; phylum Myxococcota; class Myxococcia; order Myxococcales; family Myxococcaceae; genus JADLDB01. Next base: position 11,218 of record JBFMHF010000057.1, on the reverse strand, counting down.
ACGAGGACGATCTCGTCGATCTGATCGGCCCGGATCCCCCGCGTCCGGAGGATCTCCTGGCAGACCTCCATGGTGGAGTCGACCAGCGAGCGCGTCAGCTTCTCCAGCTGCGCCCGCGTGAAGGTGACGTCGACGTCCACCGGCTTGCCGTTCACCACGGTGACGAAGGGCACGTGGATGCGCGCCTCGGTCTTCTCCGACAGGGCCATCTTCGCGCGCTCCGCGGCGTCGTAGACGCGCTGCACCGCCACGCGATCGCTGAAGATCGTGTCCGTCTTCGACTCGAAGTCCGCCATCAGCCAGGCGACGATGGCGCTGTCGAAGTCGATGCCGCCCAGGAAGGTGTTCCCGCCGGTTGAGACGACTTCGTACACCGCGTCGCGCAGCTCCAGCACCGAGGCGTCGAAGGTGCCGCCGCCCAGGTCGTACACCAGCAGGCGCTGCGGGCGCCGGTGGGAATAACCCCAGGCCAGCGCCGCGGCCGTCGGCTCGTTGACGATCCGCTCCACGTGAAGGCCGGCGAGCTTCCCCGCCTCACGAACGGCCTGGCGCTGGCGCTCGTCGTACCAGGCGGGCACGGTGATCACCGCGCGGTTGACCTGGGTATTGAGGCGCCGCTCGGCCAGGGCCTTCACCTCGCGCAGCACCAGGGCCGAGAGCTCCTCCAGCCGGTACGTGCGATCGGCGAGCTGCACCGCGCAGTCGCCCGTGTCGGTGGGCACCACGTCGTACGGGAAGCGCTGGAGGATCTCCCGGACGATGGGCGAGTCCGCCGGCCGGCCGATCAGCCGCTTGAAGCCGTACACCACCCACTTCGGGTTGGTGGTGAGCTGGGCGCGCGCCGGAGCGCCCACCACCAGCTGCCCGCGCGGAGACAGGGCCACCACCGACGGCACCAGGCTCGACCCGTCGCGGTTCTTCAGCATCATCGGCTCGCCGTCGATCACCACCGCGGCGCAGGAGTTGGTGGTGCCGAGATCGATGCCGATGATCGGCCCCTCGCGCGGCGGCTCCGGGGCGGGCTCGAAGGCCGGCGCGTGCACGGACTTCGCGCCCTCGCTGGCGACCACCAGCCGGCCTGTCTCCTCCGACGGCAGCACCGGCTGTTGCTGGGACGCGGGAGGGGCAGGGGGCGCGACCGCGTCGGGGCTCGCGTCCGTGGGGCCCACGTTGGGCGGCACCGGCGGCTCCGACGAGCGCGCGTGGGGCATCGCCGCCGCGGCAGCCTCGAGAAAGCGCCGGCTCGCCCCGTCGAGGGTGATGAACTTGAAGCCCATGCCGGGCACGCCCTGGCCCTTGTTCCCCGTCACCCAGGCCACCACCGCGTTGGCGTAGAGGACCCGCTGCCCGTCCTGCAGCTTGATCTCCAGCGTCAGCGCCGTGCCCGGGGGCCGCAGCGTCTTCGAGCGCAGGTACACGCCGCCCCTGGACAGGTTGGCGCCGTACCGTCGGAGGAACTCCTCGGCGCTGCCGAATGGCAGGCGCACGGACAAGCCTGGGGGCTTGGTGTCTTCGGCCACGGGCGTCGTCGGGAATTAGGGCCAGCCCTTTGAAAACTCCAGCGTTTCTGCGCTGCCTTCCCTTCGCCGGGGAATTCTTCTATTGCCCGTCCATGCTGCCATCCGATCTGCGCCTGGGCCTCACGTTCGACGACGTCCTGCTGGTGCCCGCGGAGAGCTCCACGCTGCCGCACCTGGTCGACCTCTCCACGCGCCTGACGCGCAACCTGAAGCTGCCCATCCCGCTGCTCTCCTCGGCGATGGACACCGTCACCGAGGCCCGCATGGCGATCGCCATGGCCCAGGAAGGCGGCGTCGGCGTCATCCACAAGAACTTCACGCCCGAGCTGCAGGCCGCCGAGGTGATGAAGGTGAAGAAGCACGAGTCCGGCATCGTGCACGATCCGATCACCATCGAGCCGCAGGCGCCGCTGGCCAGGGCCCTCGAGCTGATGCGGCAGCACAACATCAGCGGCATCCCGGTGGTGGACGGGAAGAAGCTGGTGGGCATCGTCACCTCGCGTGACGTGCGCTTCGAGAAGAACGTCGATCAACGCGTCGAGCAGGTGATGACGAAGCGCCTGGTCACGGCGCGGGAGACGGTGACGCAGGAAGAGGCGATCGAGCTCCTCCACAAGAACCGCATCGAGAAGCTGCTGGTGGTCAACGAGGCCTTCGAGCTCAAGGGGCTCATGACCATCAAGGACGTGGAGAAGCGGCGCGTGTACCCGAACGCCGCGAAGGACGCGAAGCAGCGGCTGCTCGCTGCGGCGGCGGTGGGCGTCGGGGCGGATCGCGAGGCGCGGATCGACGCGCTGCTCAAGGCCGGCGTGGACGTGATCGTCATCGACACCGCGCACGGCCACTCGAAGGGCGTGCTGGACGCGGTGCGCGACACCCGGAAGAACTTCAAGGGGAAGTTCGAGCTGATCGCCGGCAACGTGGCCACGGCCGAGGCGACGAAGGCGTTGATCGACGCGGGCGTCGACGCGGTGAAGGTGGGCATCGGCCCCGGCTCGATCTGCACCACGCGGGTGGTGGCGGGCGTGGGAGTGCCGCAGATCACCGCCATCGACGACTGCGCGCGCGCGGCGAAGGGCAGCGGGGTGCCGATCATCGCCGACGGCGGGGTGAAGTACTCGGGCGACGTGGTGAAGGCGATCGCCGCGGGCGCCAGCACGGTGATGATCGGCTCGCTCTTCGCCGGCACCGAGGAGGCGCCGGGCGACACGATCCTCTACCAGGGCCGCAGCTACAAGGCGTACCGGGGCATGGGCTCGCTGGGCGCGATGAAGCAGGGCTCGAAGGACCGCTACTTCCAGGGCGGCGTGTCGGACCCCGGCAAGCTGGTGCCCGAGGGCATCGAAGGCCGCGTGCCGTACAAGGGCACGGTGGCGATGAACGTCTTCCAGCTCCTCGGCGGGCTTCGATCGGGCATGGGCTACTGCGGCACGCCCACCATCGCCGAGCTGCAGGAGAAGGCGCGCTTCGTGCAGATCACCGCCGCGGGCCTCAAGGAGAGCCACGTGCACGACGTGATCATCACGGAAGAGGCGCCGAACTACCGCGTGGAGTGATCACTTCTCGCGGCGGCGCTTGCCACCGGGGGGCGGCTTGGTCTCGAGCTGCTTCTCGGCGTTGGCCAGCTTGGTGAAGAGCGCTTCCTTGTCGTCGAGCTCGAGCGTCTCGATCGCGTCGCGCAGCGTGTCGAAGCTCATGCGCGCCACCTTCACCGTCGATCCGCCCTTGATCTCGTCGACCGTGGGCATCTGCATCACCTCGCGGACCAGGTTCTCGAGATCGAGCCGCACGTCGGCCTGGCTCTGGATGCACCCCTCGCGCGCGCCGGTGATCTCCTCGCTGCCTTCCTGGTACGCGAGATCCGGATTGCGGGTGATGGCCTCGTCGAACTTCGCGGTGCGCTCCTTCACCTTGATGTACAGGTCGACGTAGCTGTTGAGCCGCTGCTCCTCACTGCGCGACTCGTCGCGGGCCTTGGCCAGCTCGGCGTTGACGTCGTCGCACTTGAGCTTGGAGAGCTCCTCGGCGGTGCTGGTCTTCATCGCGTCGCTGCGGGTCGTCTCACGCTCGAGCCGCTCGTCGCTGCTGACTTCCTTCACGCACCCGGACGCGGACAGCAGCGCCGCCACGGCCATCGCCCCAACGATTCGCTTGGTCATTGGCCCCGGAGTCTTGAAGGGGTAGAGGCCCCTGTCAACGACGGGTTGCCAGAAGGAGATCAGCCGTGCACGCCACCCACGAGAAGATCCTCATCCTCGACTTCGGGAGCCAGTACACCCAGCTGATCGCCCGCCGCGTGCGCGAATTGGGCGTCTATTGCGAGATCCACCGCCCGGACCTCCCCCTGGCCGACATCAAGGCCTTCGCGCCGAAGGGGATCATCCTCTCAGGTGGGCCGATGTCGGTGGAGCAGCCCGGCAGCCCGCGCTGTGTGCCGGAGGTCTTCGAGCTGGGCCTGCCGGTGCTGGGCATCTGCTACGGGCTGCAGCTGATGTCGAAGATGCTGGGCGGGCGGGTAGACAAGTCGGCCCACCGGGAGTTCGGCCCCGCCGAGGTGGAGGTGCAGGTCTCGCGCGGCCCCTTCGCACCCTTCGCGAAGCACTCGCAGCTCAAGGTATGGATGAGCCACGGCGATCGCGTCGAGTTGCTCCCGCCCGGCTTCGTCACCATCGGCACCACGCCGTCCGCGCCCTACGCCGCCGCCGCACACGAGTCGAAGCCGCTGTACGGGCTGCAGTTCCACCCGGAAGTCGTCCACACCGAGCTCGGCAAGGAGATGCTGCGCGCCTTCCTCTTCACCGACTGCAAGGTGAAGGGCGACTGGACGATGAAGGGCTTCATCGAGGAGCAGGTCCGGGAGATCCGCGCGAAGGTGGGCGACGGGCGGGTGATCTGCGGGCTGTCGGGCGGGGTGGACTCGTCGGTGGCGGCGCTGCTGTTGCACCGGGCGATCGGCGAGAAGCTCCAGTGCATCTTCGTGGACAACGGCCTGCTGCGGGCGGGCGAGCGCGAGCAGGTGGAAGCGCTCTTCGTGGGCCGGTTCCACGTGCCGCTCAAGACCATCGACGCGCGCAAGCGCTTCCTCGACAAGCTGGCCGGCATCACGGATCCCGAGAAGAAGCGGAAGACGATCGGCTACGAGTTCATCGCCGTCTTCGAAGAGGCGGCGAAGGAGTTCACCGACGCGGCCTTCCTCGCCCAGGGCACGCTGTACCCCGACGTGATCGAGTCGGTGTCGACCAAAGGGCCGTCGGCCACCATCAAGAGCCACCACAACGTCGGCGGCCTGCCCGAGCGCATGCACCTCAAGCTCATCGAGCCCCTGCGCGAGCTCTTCAAGGACGAGGTGCGGGTTCTGGGCCGGGAGCTCGGCCTGCCCGACGAGATGATCAGCCGGCACCCGTTCCCCGGCCCGGGCCTGGCGATCCGGGTGATCAGCGATCTCACCGAGGCGCGCCTCGACGTGCTGCGGAAGGCGGACGTGATCGTCCAGGAGGAGATCCGCGCCGCCGGGCTGTACAAGGAGCTGTGGCAGGCCTTCGCGGTGCTGCTCCCGGTACAGAGCGTGGGAGTGATGGGCGACGAGCGCACCTACGAGAACACCTGCGCCTTGCGCGCGGTGACGTCGGTGGACGGCATGACGGCGGACTGGGCACGGCTGCCGTACGACTTGCTGGCGAAGATCTCCAGTCGGATCATCAACGAGGTCCGCGGCATCAACCGGGTGGTGTACGACATCAGCTCGAAGCCGCCGGCGACCATCGAGTGGGAGTGACGGCATGGCCGCGAAGAAGAAGGCGAAGAAGCGCGCTCCGGCGCGAAGAGGGCAGGGGAAGGTCAGCTCGGCGCGGAAGAAGCGCCCGGCGCCGCGCAAGGGGAAGCCCCGCCCGCGTCCCATTCCCGTGCACGTCACGCCAGTCCCGAAGGACTCCACCGAGGTGGTGGGCTGGTTTCAGGGCCTGTCGGCGCGCATCGACGGCGTGAGCGAGGATCAGCTGCGCGCCCTCATCCAGGAGGCGAAGAAGTTCGACCTCGTGGGGCTGGCCGAGGCGCTGGGCAGCGACGAGGACGCGGTGGCCCTCAACCGCGCGGCGAACACCCTGCTGGACGCCGCCATCGCCGCGGCGCCACCCGAGGGAGAGCGCGCGCACCTGCTGTCGGTGCTGCGCGACATCCTCAACGACTCGTGAGCAGGCGCCGGGCTCGGCCGGCTCCGGCGCGATGAGCTACGGCTGGCCGGCCTTCACCGGGGCCGCGGGCTTGAGCTCATCGACGATCCGCTTGGCGCCGTACACCTTGTCCAGCGCCTCGATCAGCGCCGCGGAGTGGACCGCCACCGCGCGATTCTGCGCCTCGTCGAAGCCGTAGTCTCCGCCCAGCGACTGGATGTTCCCGTCGAAGATGAGCCCCACCACCTCGCCGTCCTTGTTGACGAGGGGCGAGCCGGAGTTGCCCCCGATGATGTCGTTGGTGGTAGCGACGTTGAACGGCGTGGAGAGGTTCAGCTTCGGCCTGGCCGCCAGCCAGGACTTCGGCAGCGCGAAGGGATCCGCGCCGGTGTGCCGGGCGAAGGCGCCTTCCAGGGTCGTCACCGGCGCCACCTGCTTGCCGTTCTCCTCGTAGCCCTTCACCTGCCCGAAGGAGAGCCGCAGGGTGAAGGTGGCGTCGGGGTAGATCGACTCGCCGTAGACGGCGAAGCGGGCCCTGGCGAGCGCCTCGAGCTGCTTCTTGAGCGGCCCGTCGATCTCCGTCTCGAACTTCTTGCGCAAGGCGCGGGCCTCGGCGTCGAAGGCGCGCACCAGCTCCAGCATCGGATCCTTGCTGGCGTCCACCTTCGCCTTGCCGCCGTCGAACAGCTCCTTCCGGAAGCCGCCGATGGCCTCGCCCTTCTTGTCCACCTTGATGTCCTTCAGCTTCGAGCCCTTCACGGCGGCGGTGGCCACCTCGGCGGGGCTCTTGAGGCCCAGCACCTTCTTCACCACCGGGTGATCCGGCCCGAGATCCTCGCGCATCTTGGTGAGCGACCAGGTGAGGGTGACGATCTCCAGCTCGTCGTAGATCGGCTTGTTGGAGAGAACGCCCGCCTTGAGCTGCGGGAGGCGCGCGTCGGCGTACTCCTTGAGGCGCTCGCCGTTGGGCTTCTCCTTCTCTTCGGCGTAGCGGACGAGGGTGCGCGCGTGGGAGAAGAGTTCCGAGTACAGGCCGCGCTCCAGCGCGTTGTACTCCTTGCGGATGCTCTGCAGTTGCTTCACCAGCGCCGCCACCTCGTCCCACGTCTTGCCGTACTGCTTGTCCAGCTCGGGCTTCGCCTTCACCTTCGCGCGGAAGTCGGCCTCTTCCTTCACCAGCTTCCCGTAGAAGCCCTTGTCGGCGAGCGCGTCGCGGCGGCCCTTGAGCGCCTTCAGCGAGTTCTCCACGCCGAAGAGGATGTCGTTGGAGTGCCGCTTCTGCTCCTTCCCGCGGTTCTGGTACTCGGTGATGAGGCCGCGGAGCTCCGACAGCCGGAACAGCGACAGCGGCAGCTTGAAGTCGCGATCGTCGTCGAGCTGCGCCACAGTGAGGGTGCGGCTGGTGCCACCCGGGTTGCCGGAAACGAAGGTGAGATCGCCTTCCTTCGCGCCGTCCTTCGACCACGCGAGGTAGTGGTCCATCTTCATCGGCTTGCCGTCGTTGCCGTAGATGCGCAGGAAGCTGACGTCGAGATCGTACCGGGGGAACATGAAGTTGTCGGGATCCCCGCCGAAGAAGGCGATCTGATCTTCCGGCGCGAAGACCAGGTGCACCCGCTGGAAGCGGCGGTACTTGTAGAGGTCATACCGGCCGCCGCGGTACAGGGTGACGACCTCACAGCGGAAGTCGTCGCTCGTGGCGCACTCCTTCTCGATCGCGGCGATGGTGGCCTTCTGCGTCTCGGAGAACTTCTCCACCGGCACGCCCTTCGTCGCGTCCTGGACGCGCTTCGTCACGTCGGTGATCTCCGCCAGCTGGTTGAGCTCGTAGGCGGGGCAGCGCGGCTCGTCGGCCTGCGTCTTCGCGAAGAAGCCGTCCTTGTTGAAGTCCTTCTTCATCAGGCCGGACAGGTTCTCGATGCACTCACGCGCGCAGTGGTGGTTGGTCATCACCAGACCGTCGGCGGACACCACCGAGGCCGAGCAGCCGCCGGCGATGCGGACCGAGGACAGGCGCAGGTGATCGAGCCACTCCTTCGTGGGCTCGAAGCCGTACTTCTTCTTCACCGCGGCCGATGGGAAGTTGTTGTACGTCCACATGCCCTCATCGGCGAAGGCGGTGGTGGCGGCCAGGACGGCCACGACGGGGAGCGCGGTGAATCGCGACATGGAGATCTCCTGTGCGGGGGCTGAAAACCTCGGCGCTTCATGCTCCCCGGAGGTCCCTGCGTCAACTCGCCTCTTCGTGCGGTGCGTCAGGCCACGCGAGACTTCGACCAGATCTCCTCGAAGCGCGCGCGGAAGGCGTCGGCGGTCTCCGCGTGGTTCTTGATGGCGATGCGGTTCTCGGAGTGCTTGGTGGAGGACGACTCGGAGAAGTTGGCGGAGCCGGAGAAGACGTCGTCGCCAACGACGCCGAACTTCTCGTGCATCGTCCTGGCCTTCTGTACGCGGACCTCGACGGGGTAGCCCTGCGTGGCCAGGGCCTTCAAGGCGGCGACGGAGGTGGCGGTGTAGTCGTCGTTGAGGATGACGCGCACCTGCACACCGCGCTTCGCCGCGTCGGACAGGCTCTTGAACTCGGGCGACGAGGGGCTCATGCCGTACATCGCCACGTCGATCGTCTGACCGGCCTTCGCGCGGTTGAAGAGATCGGTGGCGGCGACGGTGACCGAGGCGTCCGCGGCCTTCACGACGCCGTCCGCACCGGCGACGGGCGACTGGCGATCTCCGGCCGGGCCATAGCCGGTGTCGCCAGCCGGTGCGCCATAGGGGCGGCTGTTGAAGAAGGCCTCCACGTCGACGGCGGTGAGGATGTCGGCGAGGCGGGTGAGGGTGGCCTGAGGCACGCCCAGCTTCTTGAGATCCGCCACGGAGTCGAAGTCGCCGTTCTTCTCGCGCCAGGCGATCACCGCCTCGGCCTGCTTCTTCGTCAGGCCGGCCTTGTCGAGCTCTTCGAGGGTGGCGGTGTTGATCGACACCTTGCCGGAGCCGAAGCCGAGCGACTGGAGCTGGGCATCCGTGAAGGAGGCGAGGGCGGGGACACGCTCCTTGAGATCCGCGACGTCGGCGAAGCGGCCGTACTTCTCGCGCTCGAGGCGCACGGTGCGGGCCAGCGTCTTCGAGCCGAGCAGGGTTGCCAGGCGCGCTTCGTCGGCGGTGCGCACGCTGTTCACGTCGATCGACTTCGAGTCGGTCGGCAGGGCGTACGGGGCGTACGAGTCGTCCGGCCGGTTGGTCTTCGCGGTGGGCGCCTTGCCGTTGGCCACCAGCATCGCGTTCCACTTCTCGCCCTTGAAGTTCTGGAAGGCGTTGGGAGAGAGGGCGGCCTCGGGGTTGTTCCAGTACCCGGCGAACTCCTCGCCGAACTGGGTGATGGCCCGAGCGCTCGCGCTGTCCATGTTCTGGAAGGTGGTGAGGTTCTCGTAGTTCTTCGAGTCCGCGGTGTTGGACCAGTTGAAGCTGCCGGTGACGAGGGTGTCCGGCTTGCCGTCGATGAAGGTGACGAGCCCCTTGTGGTGGTTGAGGCCGCCGGTGGCGCCGTGGTTGTAGACGGGCCGGCCCTGGCTGGAGCTCCACACGTACGGGAAGTCCTTCTTGTACTTCACCTCCACGTTGGGGAGCTTCAGCTTGAGCAGCGACGGCAGGGCGTTTCCGCCGGACTCCGACGCCTGGCCCGAGTCCGCGATGATCCGGATCTTCGCGTTGGGGTTGTTGCGGGCCACGTCGGCCAGGGCCTTCTCGATGTTGTCCGACTGGAACTCGAAGATGAGGATGTTGATGTCCATCGGCCGGCCAGCGGCGCGCGCCACCGAGGCATTCAGGTCGGCGATCAACTTCGCTTCGACGGACGAGCCCTGGAGGGTGAAGGCGTTGGTGACGCCGTCGAGGTTTCCCAGGGTCTCCATCGACTTGAGCGTCGTGGTGGCGGTGGCGAGCCCGATGCCCAGCTTGTCGGGGGTGAGGGCGGCGTTGCCTGCCGACGCCGCCTGAAACGCGTCGACGATCGCGCGCACCTCCTTCGCCGAGAGCACCTTGTTGCCGTCGACGCCCGCCGCCTGGACGAGGGCGCTTTCGATCTTCGCCCGATCGGTCGCGTTCGACGCGCGCGCGAGCACCTGATCGACGAGGGGACGCGCTTCGGCAGACAGCTTCAGCTTCGAGAAGGTGACGGGCATGGGCGAGCGGGTGACGGCAGCGGGTGGAGGAAGGGACCGCGGGATTCTCCCTGAGAAACACCCCTCGGGCGACGGGTACGCAGAGTTTACATAACGCTCATTACCCGACGTCGCGGAGGGCCTGAATCTTCAGGTCGATCAACCGCCTCCCTCCAGGCCCGAGCCTGAACGCCTGTGTCGCGTCGATGGGCTTGTCCTCATCGACGGGCAACGGGCGGAGGTGCTGCGCACAGGCCGGGGCCTCGCCAGCGTGCTGCTGCGCGTGGACGGCCAGGACATTTTGTTGTCCGGGTCCGACGCCCGCGCCCTGGCCAACGCCCTCTTCGACGCCTGCCGCGAGGTGACGCCATGACGCACCTCGAGCGCCTCGAGCCTTCGGACTTCGAGCGCCCCCAGGCCCGCCGGGTGTCTGGTGCGCTGGAGGTGTCGGGCGTCCTCGCCGGCATCCTCGTCACCCATGAGCCCACCGACACCTGGCCCGAGGCCCACCGCTACGAGGTGCGCGCCTCCCGCGCCGGGCAGCTGTCCTCCCGCGCCCTCTCCGGCACCGCGCCCGACTTTCGCGAGGCGTGGGCCGAAGTCCTGCGCTTCATCGAAGGGCAGGTGCGGCCGTGAGCGGCGGGCGGTGCATTGGGTGCGGGCGTCGCTGCGGCGTCTCGTGGGCAGACGAGCTGTGCTTCGGATGCTTTCAGGGGTTTGCGTCGTGGGCGCAGCGCCGCGGGATCGATCTGGGCCCGAGCTTCTCGCCAACAGGTGGCGCCCTCTTCGGCGTCGTCACCTGGACGCAGCCGGCGCGGGTGGCCTTCGACGAGTGGTTGGAGGCGGGCAGGCCCGGACCTTACATCGCCATCGTGGAGGTGGAGCCGTGAAGCGCTACAACCGCCTGCCCATGGGGCCGGAGGTGCGCGCGCTGCACGAGGCGCGCAAGCCCGGTTGCTGCCTGCTGTGCGACGCCCCGCTGCCGGGAGGCCGCGGCAAGCCGCGCACCCTCTGCGGGCACCCCGACTGTCACCGCGGCTGGATGGCCTGCTACCAGGCGGACAGGCGCGCCTTCTACCGGCGAGGTGAGTCATGAAGGCCAGCCACCGCGCCACCACCTCCAGCCGGCACCCCGGCCGCGTCTTCCGCGGCGCCGTCTACCGGGAGGGCTTCCGGGTGACGCCGTGTGAGAAGTGCGGGGGCTTGAGGTTCGCCTTCATGCCAGGGCAGGCGCACGCGCCGCACTGGCAGTCGCGGGGAGACAGGTTTGTGCTGGTGGACTGTCTCGGAGACGAGGTGCAGCCATGAGGCGCGACACCATCGAAAACCGCAACGCCCTCGCCCGCCTCGTCGGAGACGACGCCGGCGCCGC
>JBFMHF010000056.1:0-40713 GCA_040752975.1 Myxococcota bacterium | reverse complement strand
CCGAGTGCAGGGTGCTCTGAGGACCCTCGCGCCGAGTGCAGGGTGCTCTGAGGACACCCGCGCCGGGTGCAGGGTGCTCTGAGGACACCCGCGCCGGGTGCAGGGTGCTCTGAGGACCCCCGCGCCGCTACTTCGCCGGCGCGGGCTGCTCGGGCGCCGTCGGGGGCGCGGTCGGGAGTGCGGGCGGCAGCACCGACTTGAGGAAGCTCGCCGCGCGCGAAACCTCCCGGTTGAACACCACCAACGCCAGGACCATCGCCAGCAACGGAAAAGGCGCGAAGGCGAGGACGATCGTCCGCGGGGCGTCCGGAGGCAGCGCCACGATGAACCACGCCAGCACGCCCATCGCCAGGAACGTCCACAGCCCGATGATGAAGGACACCGTCTTCGGCAGCGCCATCGACACCTTCACCTCGGCGCCCTGCGCCAGCGCGCGCACCTCGCCCGTCACCACCGGGACGAAGCTGTTGCGGCCCGCCGTGCGTCGGATGATCCGGAAGCCCGCCTCCGACAACTCTCCCCGGTACTCCTTGTCGGCTGTCCGCTTGAAGCTGAGATCGAGCGAGAAGAGCGGCCCCTCGTGCACCGCCTCGGCCAGCACCTCGCGCACCTGCGCGGGAGAGAACAGCGTGGTCAACGTGAAGTTCGTCCTGCTGTCGGCCATGCGCGCGCCAGCTTACGTCAAGCCGGGACGCCGCCAATCCGCGTGGTAGATCGCTGTCCCCCGATGCTGCCCCAGGGACACCCGGCGTACGCCGTCGTCGCCGTGCTGGTCGCGCTCATCCTGCTGCGGCTCCACCTCTGGCGCGCCGTCCTCTTCCTCCGCCCACAGTCCGTGCTCGTCGAAGTCGACACGCCCGACGGCGGTGTGCTGGTGCCCGGGGCGCTCGAGGCCGCATGGGAAGGGCTCAAGGCGCTCGGCTTCACCCCGCTGGGCTCGCACCTCGAGCACGCCCGCTTCTCTGCGCCAGTCACCCTCTTCGACGCCGCTCACGCCGAGAAGGGCATGTTCGCCTCCGTCTTCGAAGGGAAGGACGGCCAGGTGCGCGTCGTGCTCCTCACGCCCACCGAAGGCGGCTTCGTGCTCACCGCCAACTACCGCCGCCCCGCGCGCGAGGTGCCGGGCCGCTACTCGTCCGGCGGGCTCGAAGGCGCCAGCGTCGAGCGCCTCGTCAACGCCCACGCACGCCGGATCGCGGCTCACAGTCAAGCGAAAGCTCCGTGGACGCTCGAGGCGCGCGTCGACGCCGCTCGACGTTGGTATCGCGGCGCGGGAAAAGCCGAGTTACGTCAACAGCATGCAGTCGGACTGTTGTGGACGCTCGGCGCCCTTGGCATGGTTGCCGCCGCGATCGCGTCGGCGATCGGAGAACGCAGCTGAGGAGAGGTGAGGGACGCGATCGATGAAGAGCATCTCCCGGAGTGAAGACATCGTCTTTCTGTCGGGCAAGCGCACCGCCTTCGGCACCTTTGGCGGAGCGCTGAAGGAGCTGTCCGCGACCGAACTCGGCGTCGAGACCGCGAAGGCCGCGCTGGCGCAGGCCAACGTGCGGCCGGAGGACGTCGACCACGTCGTCTACGGCAACGTGATGCAGACCAGCGCCGACGCCATCTACCTCGCGCGCCACATCGGGCTGAAGGCGGGTGTGCCCGTCCCCGTGCCGTCCCTCACCGTCAACCGGCTGTGCGGCTCCGGCTTCCAGGCCTACGTCACCGCCGCCGAGCTGATGCTCACCGGGCAGGCCCAGGTCGTGCTGGCCGGCGGCACCGAGTCGATGTCCCAGGCGCCGCACGTCATCCGCGGCGCGCGCTGGGGCCTCCCCCTCGGCAAGTCGGCACTGGAAGACACGCTGACGCAGGGCCTGTTCGACACCTTCGCCAACCTGCCCATGGGCCTCACCGCCGAGAACCTCGCCGAGCAGTACAAGCTGACGCAGGACGAGGTCGACGAGTTCTCCCTCACCTCGCAGAAGCGCCACGCCGCCGCGCAGGAAGCGGGCCGCTTCACGCAGGAGATCTCCCCCGTCGAGCTCAAGTCGAAGAAGGGCGTCACCGTCTTCTCGAAGGACGAGCACCCGCGGCCCGAGTCGACGCTGGAGGGCTTCAAGAAGCTGCCGAAGGTCTTCAAGAAGGACGGCGTCATTCACCCCGGCGCCGCGTCGGGCATCAATGACGGCTCGGCCTCCGCCGTGCTGGCCACGCGCGCCTGGGCGGACAAGCACGGGAAGAAGCCGCTGGGGCGCCTCGTCAACTGGGCGGTGACCGGCTGCGATCCGAAGGTGATGGGCATCGGCCCGGCTCCGGCGATCCGCAAGCTGATGGAGCGCGCCGAGTTCAAGCTGTCGGAGATCGATCTCTTCGAGGTCAACGAGGCCTTCGCCCCCCAGTACCTCGCGGTGGAGAAGGAGCTCGGCCTGCCGCGCGAGAAGACGAACGTCGATGGAGGCGCGATCGCCGTGGGCCACCCCCTGGCGGCGTCGGGGGCGCGGATCACGCTGCACTTGTTGTACGAGCTCAAACGGCGCGGCGCGCGGTACGGTGTCGGCAGCGCGTGCATTGGTGGTGGTCAGGGTATTGCTGTTCTCGTGGAGGCCATGTGACGAACGTTCCAGACGCGAAGGCACTTCGTGAGCGCGCCAAGCAGTTGGCTGAGGAGCGCCGCGCCGAACGGAAGAACCGGAAGCGCAAGTGCGCCATGTGTGGCGTCGAGGAGTCCGACAAGCTGCCCTTCGTGGCGCACCCCGACGGCATCGGGCCGACGTGCAAGGACCCTTCGTCCTGCGAGCACTACCGCGCCGGCAGCCGCCCACCCGCCCGCTGACGGGTACGGGGTTGCTCAAACGCCGGGAAACGGGCAGAGAGGCACTCGAACTCCATTCCATCAAGCCGCTGGCTGGAACCGGCGGCTGCAAAGGCCCGGGCAGGGCGGAGGCGACAGGTCATGGCCAGCAGCGCCAACAGCTTCAACGCGGTGAAGGTCTTTTCCACCACCCTCGCGCGCGATCGCGAGCAGATGGGCGAGACCATCACCAAGTGGCTCAAGGACAACCCGGGCATCGAGATCGTCGACCGCACCGTGACCCAGAGCTCCGACAAGGAGTTCCACTGCCTGTCGATCACGATCTTCTACAAGACGAAGTGATCGCGTCGGCCCCAGCTCTCGCGCTGTTGCTCGCGGCTGGGGCGGACAGTCCGATCGACGCCAGGGCCCTCTTCGAGAAGGTGCGCCCGTCGGTGGTGCAGATCCAGGCGCGCTCGACGTCAGGCCAGCTGCTCGGGCTGGGGAGCGGCTTCGCGGCGAGTGAAGACGGGCTCATCATCACCAACCACCACGTGGTGAAGGGCGAGGCGGCCTACGAGGTGCACTTCGCCGACGGCACGAAGGCCGACGTGGTGGCGGTGCCGCTGGACGACAAGGAGCACGACGTCGCGGTGGTGCGGGTGGACAAGCGGCTTGAGCCGCTGCCGCTGGGCGATGCGACGAAGGCGACGGTGGGCGACCCGGTGATGCTGGTGGGCAGCCCCTTCGGCCTCGACTTCACCGTCTCGGTGGGCACGGTCGCGGCCTACCGGAGAGACGGTCTCCCCGAGGAGATGATCAAGCTGTCCGGGAGCGAGGACGACCCGGTCGCGCGCAAGCCGGTGCTGCAGCTCACCGCGCCCGCGGGGCAGGGGAACAGCGGAGGCCCGGTGCTGGACGCGCAGGGCCGGGTGCTGGCGATCGTCCAGTCGGGCATCGGCTCTCACGGGAACTACGTCTTCTCGGTGCCCAGCAACACGCTCGCCCTGGCGCTGGAGACGGCGCGGACCGCCCCGCGCGTGGAGCCGGTGTACCGCACCCGCTGGTTCAACCTGGGTGTGTCCGTCGTGGTGCTGGCGACCGTGGTGGCGCTCTATCGCCGCGGCGCGCGGAGGGAACGATGAAGGTCTACCGCCTGGGGTGGCTCACCATTCGTGGCGGCGCCGGCGTCATGGCCGTGCTGGCCGTCGTGGGGACGCTGGCGATCGGCCTCGCCCACGAGTTCACGCTGAACCACCTGACGCTCACCCCAGACCTCGTCATCCGCCGCCTCGAGCTCTGGCAGGCGCTCACGTGGCTCTTCATTCCGCTGCCGTCGCCGTTGAGCGTGATCATCGGCATCCTGCTGATCCTCAGCCTGGGCGGCGCGCTGGAGGAGAACCGCGGCACCCTGGGCCTGTGGCGCCTGGTGCTGGGGATCGGCGTCACCACCGCCTTCCTCACGGTGCTGCTGTCGTTGCTGGTGCCGAAGCTGGCGGGCGCGGTCTTCACCGGGCTGGAGGTCGTCACGCTCATCCTCTGGGTGGGCTACGGCCTGTGGTTCAAGCGCAGCATCATCCGCTTCTGGTCGCTGCCCATCACCGGGTACACCTTCGCGGCGCTGGGCCTCGCCTTCTCGCTCCTCTCGGGTCTGTTCGGCAGCTGGGTGCGCATCATCCCGGATCTCATCGCCGCCGGCCTGACGTACCTGGTCGTCGTTCAAGGCTTCCCCGGCGACGTGTGGACGCGCCTGCGCAGCTGGCAGTTGAACCGCGAGCTCAAGAAGCGCAGCGCCCACCTGAGGAGCCTCGACGGCGGCCGCGGTGGGGGCGATCGCGGCTCGGACAAGTACCTCCACTGAGACGGGCGGCCACCCCCCCGTTGCGTCCGGCGGGTGCTTTGGGCGATGACGGCGCTCTCATGCGTCGCCTGGGCGCCCTCACCACACTCCTCTTCCCCGCGCTCGCCCTGGCCTGGGGCTTCGACGGACACCGCAAGCTGTCGTCGATGATGCAGGACCCCTTGCCCGCCAATTCGTGCCTCAGGCAGTGGCTCTCCGCGCGGCAGACGGCCGATCTCCAGGACAGCTCGTGCGATCCCGATCGCTGGCGTTACACCTCGGCGGGCGCCGCGTACGATCCCAACGAGTGGCCGCGCCACTTCCTCGAGGTGGACTGGGTGAACCCCATCACCGACTACCCCCGCGACTACGACGCGGTGATCGCCAGAGTGGGCAGCCTGAACGCCACGCGCAACGGCACCGTGCCCTGGCGGGTGGAAGAGCTGTACCGCCGGCTGGTCGACGACTTTCGATCGCGCGACACCTCCCGCATCCTCACCACCGCCTTCATCCTGTCGCACTACGTCACCGACGCCTTCTCGGTGCTGCACGACACGAAGAACAGCGATCCCAACAACGGGCTCCACGCGCGGTGGGAGTCCGACATGCTGCAGTCGTCGGCCAACCTGAACGGCGTGGCCACCGCCGCCGTCGGCTACTACGGCACGGTGGGGCGGGCGGATCCCATCAACAACATCTTCGACATCATCCTGGTGGGGAACGGGCTGGTGAACACGCTCATCGCCGCCGACTCGAGCTCCACCACCACCGCGCAGCTCTACGCCGCCACGCGGGAGCTCACCGCGCGCCGCTGGGGGGACGCCCTCACCCTGCTGGCCTCCCTGCTTTGGACGGCCTGGGCGGAGGCGGGCTCACCGGAGCTGACGGGTTTCACCTCCGGCTGCAGTCGCGCCGTGCCCACCGGGGAAATCGTCCTGCGGGGCTACCCGCCGCCCATGGGCTTCACCCACCCGGACGGGGGCGCCGGCGGCGGCTCAGGCGGTGGAGGAGGCGGCGGCGGTGGCTCGGGCGGTGGCGTCGCAGGCGGCGCGGGAGGTGGAAGCGCGACCGGCGGCGGAGCGGGTGGTGGCGCGGGCGGCTCAGGCTTCGGTGGAGGCTTCGTCGATCCGTTCGACGCGGGCACCGGCGGAGAGCCACCGCCCCAGCCGACGGGCTGCGGGTGCAACGCCTCGGGGCTCCCGCTCTCCCTGGTCCTCGCGTTGGGGGCGTGGCAGCTCGGGCGCAGGCGTCAGCGCTGACTGCTACTTCTTCCCCTTCCCCCTGTCCTTCTCCTTCTCCACCGCCTCTGGCACCGGCAGGCGCACGCGGAAGGTCGTCCCCTGGCCGGGCACCGTGTCCACGTCGATGGTGCCGCCCAGCTCACTGACGATCTGCCGGGAGATGGCGAGGCCCAGCCCCGTGCCGCCGTCCTGCTTGGTGGTGAAGAAGGGATCGAAGATGCGGCCCAGGACGTCCGCGGGGATGCCGGCGCCCGTGTCCGACACCGCCAGGACGATCCACCTGCCCTCCACCTTGAGGCCGACGCGCACCACATTGGTGGCGCGCTTGCCCGCGTCGAGCGCCTGCACCGCGTTGATCAGCAGGTTCAGCACCACCTGGCCCACCTGCGTGCGCGACGCGCGCACCCGCGGCACCTCCTGCAGCTCCTTCTCCAGCCTCCCGCGCGCCTTCACCTCACCCTGCACCGAGCGAATCGCCAGCTCCACCGTCTCCTTCAGGTCGATGGACGCCACCTCGCGTTGCCGGGTGGACAGCTCCATCGCGCTGGTGATCTCGACGATGGACTCCACCGCCCGCGCGGCGTCGGCGAGGTTGCGCTCCACCGTCTCCCGTTGCTCCGGCCCGAAGGGCTTCTCGCCCAGCACCTGCCGCGCCAATTGCAGGCACAGCGAGGCCGAGGTGAGCGGGTTGCGCAGCTCGTGGGCGATGCCCGCCGCGACCACGCCCAGCGCGTAGGTCCGCTCGGTGGCCAGGAGCCGACGCTCGAGCTCCTGGGTCCACTTGGTCGCGATGTACCGATCGCGCGCCTGGGTCAACGCCAGCTTGAGCTCCGCGGGCTCCCACGGCTTCTTGAAGTACGCGTCGACCCGGCCCTTGTTGATCGCGTCGATGGACGCCTCGAGATCCGAGTAGGCGGTGATGATCATCCGCACGACGTCGGGGTGCTCCGCGCGCACCATCTCCATCAGCTGAACGCCCGTCATGCCCGGCATGCGCTGATCGGCCAGCAGCACCGCCACCTCGTGCTTCTTGAGCAGCTTGAGCGCCTCCTCGCCGCTGGAGGCGGTGAGGATGGGCAGGGACCCGCCCAGGCCCGACTCGAAGACCACGAGGTTGGCGGCGTCGTCGTCGACGTACAGCACGTGCGGATTCAAGGCTTCTCCAGAGGAAGATCGACGGTGAAGGCGGCCCCGCCTCCCGGCCGCGGCGCGTGAGA
Organism: Myxococcota bacterium; assembly: GCA_040752975.1. GTDB lineage: Bacteria > Myxococcota > Myxococcia > Myxococcales > Myxococcaceae > JADLDB01. Next base: position 33,636 of record JBFMHF010000056.1, on the reverse strand, counting down.
GAGCGTACCGCCAAAGCGCTTCACCGACTCGGACGCGATGAAGAGGCCCAGGCCCGTGCCTTCCCCCGGAGCGCGGCTGGTGGCGAACGGCACGAAGAGGCGCGCGGCGATCTCCGGCGGCACGCCCGGGCCGTCGTCCTCCACGGCGACGCGCGCGCGCCCTCCAGCGGTGCTCACCCTGAGCCAGACGTTGTGCGCGCCGGCCTTGCGGGCGTTGTCGATGAGGTTCAGGAAGACCTGGTTGAGCTCGGCGGCCGGCGCCACCACCCGCGGCTGCGCCTGGTAGTCGCGGTGCACTTCCACCTTCGTCAGCTCGTGCTGCATCAACGACAGCGTCGCCTCGAGGCCTCCGCAGAGATCGACCGGCCGCCACCCGCCGCGATCGCCTGGGCTGGCGTGGTGAAGGAGCGCCGCGCTGATCCGCTCGATGCGCCCCGCGCCTTCCTCCACCACCTTGAGCAGCCGCTGGTCGTTGGCGGCGATGTCCTGGCGGCCGAGCAGCACCCGCACCCCGTTCAGCACGGCGTTGACGGGGTTGCGCACCTCATGGCCCACGCCTGCCGCGAGCGTGCCGATCGCCGCCAGCCGCGCCTGGGACGCCAGCTGCAGCGACAGGGCTCGCAGCTGCAGGTGCGCCGCGATCCGGGCGAGCAGCACCCGCGGGTGGAAGGGCTTCTCGATGAAGTCGTCGGCCCCGGCCCCGAAGCCCTCCAGCGCCGACTCCGGGCCGCTGCGCGCGGTGAGGAGCAGCACCGGCGTGGACCGCAGCGCAGGATCCTGCTTGAGCGCGTGCACCAACGCCGTGCCCGGCATGGCCGGCATCATCACGTCGGACAGCACCAGGTCGGGCAGCTGCGCCTTGGCGATCGCCAGGCCCTCGGCGCCGTCCACGGCCAGGAGCACGTCGCACGACGCGGCCACCAGCCCGCGAAGCAGCTCCCGCATCTCGTCGTTGTCCTCGACGATCAACACGCGCGGGCGCCGCCCGCCCTCGAAGGTGATGGGCCGCGTCTCGGGCATGCTCGGCGCCTCGTCCGAGTCGCCCGGCACTGGCGTGGACGGCGTGCTGTAGGCGTCGGCGGCCCGGCGGCCCTCCTTCACGTCGATCTGCACGCGGCGGCGCTCCAGCACCTCGGGCCGGAAGTGCGCGCGGCCCTTCGGCAGTATGACGGTGAAGACGCTGCCCTTCTGGAGCTCGCTCTGCACCTCGATCCGGCCGCCGTGCAGCTCGGCGAGGTTCTGCGCCAGCGCCAGCCCGATGCCCATGCCGCCGCGGCGCCGCACGCCCTCGCTGGTGCCCTGGTAGAAGCGCTGGAAGAGGTGCGGCAGATCCTCCGCGCTGATGCCCGGGCCGGTGTCCGTCACCCGGATCGCGACCTGCGTGTCGCTCTCGGTGAGCGCCACGGTGATGCGGCCGCCGGTGGGGGTGTACTTGAGCGCGTTGCCCAGCAGATTCCCCAGGATCGACTCGAGCCGGTGGCGATCGCCCCAGACGTCGCGCGTCGAGGGGGGCACCGAGGCGGACAGCGAGATGCGCCGCGCGTCGGCCGCTCGCTGGAAGGTGGCCAACACCTGCCGGGTGAGCGCCGCGAGGTCCACCGCCACGATGTCCAGGCGGAGCTGGCCCGCCTCGATGCGCGAGAGATCGAGCAGATCGTCGACCAGGCGCAGGAGCCGATCGGCGTTGCGGCGGATGCTCAGCATCAGCTCTCGCTCGGCGGGGGACGCGGCGTGCGGCAGCCGATCGTCCAGCGGGGCGAGGATCAACGTGAGCGGCGTGCGCAGCTCGTGCGACACGTTGGCGAAGAACTCGCTCTTCATGGTGTCGAGGCGCTTGAGGCGCTCCAGCGCGTCTTCGAGCTCGCGCGTGCGATCGGCGACCCGCTTGTCCAGCTCGACGTTGGCCCGGTGGATCTCCTCGCCGCGGCGCTGCAGCTCCTCCACCGAGCGGGTGAGGCCGGCCGTCTGCTCGCCCAGCCGCTGATCCTTCTCTTCGGTGACCCGGCGCAGGTCCAGCCAGCCGCCCAGGAAGAAGCCCAGCGCGCCCAGGGCCACCCCCAGCAGCGGCGGCGGCGCCACCCCCCACGCAGCGGTCGCCACGCCGAGCCCTGTGCCCAGAAGGCCGAAGACCCAGCGGCGCCACACCAGCGGCGGCCGGGCGCGCCAGCTGAGCTCGTAGCGGCAGCAGTCCGCGCCGTCGACGAGGCACTGGGTCTCCTTCACCGTGGCGTCGGGCAGCCCCCAGATGCCGGGAAAAGCCGCGTAGCTGGCCTTCCTCATCGTGCACAGGTTGTGGTCCTTCTCGCGGACGGTGCTCGAGTAGCGCAGCGTCAGGTGCGTCTTTCCCTGCGACTCGATCTGGAAGGTGCCCACGCGGTTGTAGGTGGGGGCCAGCTCCACCGTCTTCTGGTAGACGAGCTCCGGCGTCCCGACGCCGCGCAGCATGTAGTACGCGAAGCCCAGCGCCTCGGGTGAGGCGATGGCCCGGCCCGCCTTGTCCAGGAACTGCGGATCGCCGGAGCCCTCCAGCAGCGTCTTCATCAACAGCTCGAGGAAGGCCACCGAGATGTAGTTGTTGAGGTCCTCCACGTGTGACAACGGCAGCGGCAGGCGGGCGTCGCGCCAGACCTGCTCGAGGCGCTCGCGGCCGTACGTCCTGGAGAAGTACAGCAGCAGCACCTTCACCGCGCGCACACCCAGCTCCGGAGTGTCCCAGCGGAACTCCGGGCCCCCGCCTGCTGCCTCCACCGTCATCGCCGCTTCCCCTCCACGGTCAGGATGACGGAGTACTTGAAGGCCTGGGGATCGGCCAGCAGATCGAGGTAGGCCTGGCTGAAGGTGCGGTAGGCCGCCTCGCCACCGAAGGCCGGCACCATCACCGGCGCCAGCGCGTCGAAGCGCGTCATCCAGTCCACCAGCAGCTGCTCGTCGGCGGCGCCCGCGGTGACGTGGAAGGGCGTGAGGTGCACCTTCACGTCGACGAGGCCCACTTCCTGGAAGAGGCCGAACAGCTTCCGCCCGATGAAGAGGTCGAAGCCCGTCGACGCCAGCGCGCTGAGAAACTTCTCGCGGCCGGCCTCCACGACGGGCGGCGAAGGCCAGTAGGCAAGGCCGAAGCCGTCGATCTCCGACACCACCACCCGACCCCCGGGCTTGACGAGGCGCACCAGCTCGGCCAGCGACGTGCGCGGGTCCTTGAGGTACTCGAGCACGAACTGGCACCACGCGTAGTCGAAGGACGCGACGGGCAGCCCGGTGTTGGGCAACTCCCCCTGCACGAAGGTGATGTTCCCCTGGCCGGCCAGGTGCTGTCGGGCCAGCGCCAGGCGCTCGGCGCTCGCGTCGAAGGCCACCACCGCGCCCGAGGGGCCCACGATGTCGGCCATCGCGCCCGTCACCGCGCCGGCGCCACAGCCCACGTCCACGCAGAAGTGCCCGGGCGCCAGTCCCGTGAGGCGCAGCCGCGCCGCGCTGGGGTTGGCCGCTTCCTGCGCGAGGAGCCGGGGCCCTTCCCGAAGCCCCTCCATGAGGTACGTCATTCCTCGTCCCCCTCGGCTCGCTTCGTCTCGCGCCGGGCCAGCCGCTCGAAGATGGCCATCAACTGCGACGTCATCTCCCGGTTCATGGACCGGTGCGCACAGAACTCGATCACCTTGCCCAGGTTGACGAGGCCTTCCTGTTCCAGCGGGCCCACGTCGGCGTCGGAGGCGAGGCAGTGGGTGAAGGCGCGCCCGCGGGCGCGCGCGTCGGCCAGCGCGTAGTGCAGCAATGCACGCCGCACCTCCGGCGCGTCGGGTGCGGACGGCTCGGCCAGCACCACCCGGAAGGCGTCGTACCACTCGGCCCAGAAGAGCCCGGGCGTCATCCGCTCGATGAGCACCCAACCGCGCGGGCCGTCCGCGCCCGGCACGACGCCCAGGTGGCGCGAGCGCTCGAGCCCCACCGCGCCGAAGCGGCCAGCCAGCGTGTCGAGTTCCAGCTCGTCCTCCACCAGATCGTCGGCGCGCAGGCGCACCGGATCCCACGTGCAGCGCAGGTGCTGGAGCAGCTTCGCGCGCTCGGTCGCGGTGGAGGCGCGCGCGAAGAGTCGGGGGGCCTCGCGCGGCTGGGTGAGGCTGGCGCGCATCGGCGTGAAGGACGCGAGGTAGGAGAGCCCCGGGCGGATGAGCCGGGAGGTGGCCGCCCCGTACACGCGACTCGTCCAGCGATTCGAGGTGCGCCACAGGCCGCGCAGGAACTCCACGTCGCCCAGCGCCTCGGCGTAATCGAAGCTCAGGTTCACCAGCGCCTGGGAGATGTGCGTCTGGCGGTGGTAGCCGCTGCGCACCGCGAGGTGCTGGGACAGCCAGGTCTTCGAGTGCGTGCGCAGGCCCGAGGCGTGGCCCAGTACCCGGCCGTCCTCGTGGAAGACGAAGGTCTTCCCCAGCCCGTGGCGCCCGTCGCCCATCTTCCGGTGTGTCGCGGTGAGCGCCGCGATGGTGGTGGGCCCGTCCAGCGGGTAGTCGGGGAAGCGGACGCCTTCGTGCTGGAACAACTCCCACAGCACCGGGAAGTCGAAGCGTGAGCCGCACGCCACGTCCGGCACCAGCCGCTGAAGCCACGCGTCGATGAGGATCTGCCGATCGGCGTCTGTCTTCGCGCTCAGGCGCAGCCCCACGCGGCGCCGGCGGCCGTCCTCGCTCTCGGGAATGCTGGTCTGCACCACCGCGGCGCAGCGGCAGCGCTGGCCGAACAGCTCGAGCTCCACGTCGGCCAGCACCAGGCCCGGAGGCAGGGCGTCGACGGACGCGTCGATCTCCAGCGCCGTGCCCATCGGGTGGAGATCCACCATCGGGCGGGAGATGAGGGCGCCGGACAGCGGGGGCCGCAGGGTGATGGTCGCCCCCGACGGCTCTGCGAGGCGAACGCGCAGGGCCTCGCGGCGCTCGCGGCGGTGGGCGGAGCGGGGCAGCGCCACCACCAGCCGCTCAGCGTCTGCCTCGAGGACCGCGGTCGCCCCCTCCACCTGGCTCCCCAGCAGCTCGAAGGACAACAGCGCGATCTCTCCCGGGCCGAAGGTGTAGCCCGGGCGGGGGCGACTCAGCACCAGCCGGCCGGCGCCGTCGAGCGTGGCCTCGGTGTATTCCCGTCGGCCAGAGCCGTCTGACATGTGCACGACGAAGCGCGCGTGGCGGTTGAGGGCGCGCCGCACCAGGCCCTTGATCTTCACCTCGTCGTGCAGCCTCACCGGCGCGTGGCCGGCCTGATCCGCGCCCGCTTCGATGGTGACGCCGAGGTGCAGCCGCCCGCCGCCGTCAGGCTCGCGGCGCAGCGTGCGCACCGCCCAGGTCCGCGATTCCATCACCACGCCGCTCGCGCCGGTGACGAGCGCGCGCTCCAGCGTGCGGCCGGGCGTCAGGCCCTCCACCGGCGTCCCGGCAGGCAGCGCGAGCCCCAGCCCGTCGTTGCTCACCTCCACCACGTCCGCGAGGAAGTCCACCGCGCCCACCATGAAGCTGGCCTTGAGCGGGCCGCGCGGGGCGATGCGGATCGAGCTGCGCGGGTTCATCAACACCCGGAGGCTCTCGGGCGCTCTCTCCGGGATGGTGACGAACTCGTAGCCTTCGCTGGCGAGCTCGGCCAGCTGCCGGAGCGCCTCGGGATCGTCTGGGCACAGCACCGCGCGCGGCGTGCCAGGGGTGTGGCGCTCGAGATCGCGCAACAGCCGGCGGAACTCGAGCGCCTGCGACAGCACCAGCGACAGCGAGCCTGTCGACAGCAACGGCACCGCCGCCGCCCGGCTCTCGGCCTCCAACACCTCGCGCTCGGCCAGCATCGCCTTGAGCTCGAGCCGTCGTCGAGGATCCGCGTGGATGATCAGTACTGGACGAGACGTCATGCTGCACCTCCGGGGTGACGCGCCCGCGTCACCAGCTCAAAACCCCCCGGAAAGTCCCTTCAGGTCCCCTGGGCGCTCTCGCGCGAGAGGTGCCCCAGGTGCTGCAACTGCTCGATGATGGCCGCCGGCTTGAGCGGCTTGGCGATGAAGGCCGCCGCGCCCGCCTTCTCGAAGCGGGAAATCAGCTCCTCCGACCTGCGCCCGCTCATCGCCAACACCGAGATGTGCGCCGTCTCGGGCTCCGACTTGATGCGGCGGCACGCCTCCGGGCCGTCCATGCCCGGCATGTACGCGTCGAGCAGCACCACGTCGGGCCGCTTGAGGCCGATCTTGATGAGTCCGTCCACGGCGCTGTCCGCCAGCTCGACGTCCAGCCGGGGATCGGCTCGCCTCAACGCCTCCCCCAACGGCCGCAGAAAGCCCGGCTCGTCGTCGATGATCAAGAGCCGCAGCCGCGGCGCCTCCAGCGCGCGCGGCACCGGCATCTTCTGCGCCCGCAGGAACTCGAGCAGCTCCGCCGTCCCCACCCGACGGTGCCCCCCCGGTGTGCGGAACGCGCGCAGCATGCCCTGGTCGATCCACCGCAGCACGGCAGACGGGCTCACCTGCATCAGCGACGCAACTTCGTGAGACGTGAGGAGTCGGGGTTCCATAGGTAAGGAAGCAGTGGTAGGAATAGTAGGAAAGGAAGGTATGAAAGGTCAAGCCGGACGGCGCCGGAGACGGTTGAACCCCCTCGTCGGCTTCACTAGGGCCATCGGCTGCAGTGGTCCGGTCCGGTCTGCCTCACCTCGCGCTCGTCTCGGTCCTCTTCTTCGGCGCTGGCTGCCGCGACGAGGGGGCGGAGCGCTATGCGCGCGCCCGGGCCCGGTACGACGCGCTCCTCGAGGCCCACACGCGACCCCAGGCGGCCGCCTTCGACGAGGTGCTGGCCGACCTCGACGCAGTGCCGAAGAGCTCTGCGCGCTCGGCGGACGCGCAGCGGTTGGCGGCCGCCCTTCGCCTGGCGCGCGCGCCTGTGGTGCGCACGCCGCTGGCGCTCGCTCCGAAAGAGGGGGAACGGCCCCCGGCGCTCGTCGCGCAGCTGGCGGCCTGCGCCCACCTCGCCGAGCTGGCCGGCGCGGACGGAGGCGTCGATCGCCGCGCCCTGGAGGCCCTGGAGGACTGCCGCAAGCGGGCCGAGCGCCTCGAGCTCTCGCTGTCCCACGGTGACGACGCGCCCGACGGTGGCGTCCCGTGACGGGCGATCGCGATCTCCTCTGCGCGCTCTTCGCCCAGCAGCTGGGGCTGGCGACGGCCGACGCCATCTTCCGGGCGGGGAACCAGTGGCTGGCGCGGCGGGACGCGGGCGCGCGGCTGAGCGACGAGCTGGTGTCGAGCGGCGTGCTGTCCGAGGCGGCCGCGCGCCTGGTGGAGGGCCTGGTGGACGAGGCGCTGGCGCTCAGCGACGGTGACGCGCTGGCGACGCTGCAGAGCCTCCCCCCGAAGGTGCAGGCCAGCCTGTCCAGCCTGTCGGCCACGCTGCGGCGGGGAGGCACCAACCCGGACATCTCCTTCGACAGCCTCGAGTCGCCGGAGAACGTCGTGCCCGAGGCGCGCGGCCGCTACACCGAGGACGTCGGCCCCGACGGGCAGCCCGTGGAGCTCGGCCGGGGCGGCGTGGGCCGGGTCATCGTCGTGCGCGATCACGTGCTGCAGCGCGAGGTGGCGATGAAGGAGTTGTTGCGCGACATCACCACCAGCACCCGCTACGACACCCTGCACATCCACGGGCTGGAGGCGCGCTTTCTCCGCGAGGCGCGCGTCACTGGGCAGCTCGAGCACCCGGCGGTGGTGCCGGTGTACGAGCTGGGCCGCCGCAAAGACGGCACGCTCTACTTCACCATGCAGCGGGTGAAGGGCCGCACCCTCGCCCAGGCGGTCGCCGACGCCGGCACGCTGGAAGGGCGCCTCGCCTTCGTGCCCGATCTCCTCACCGTCTGCCGCGCCATCGCCGCCGCCCACCACCGCGGCGTCATCCACCGCGACCTCAAGCCCCAGAACATCATGCTCGGCGCGCGCGGCGAGACCTTCGTGATGGACTGGGGCCTGGCGCGCGTGCTGGGCCGCCGTGAGTCCTCCGAGCGCCCCATCTCCCTCGCGCCCGATCTCACCCACGGCACCGACGCGGGGCCCGTGGGCACGCCGTCGTACATGTCCCCGGAGCAGGCGTGGGGAGAGCGCGAGCAGATCGACGCGAAGAGCGACGTGTGGGGGTTGGGCGCGCTCCTCTTCGAGGTGCTCTGCGCGCGGGCGCCCTTCGTGGGCGCGAGCCCCTGGGACGTGCTGGCCGAGGTGCGCAGCTCGCCCGCCCCGAAGGTGGCCACGGTGTGTCCTGACGCGCCCCCGGAGCTCGCCGCCATCTGCGATCGCGCCCTCGAGCGGAAGAAGGAAGACCGCTACGAGTCCGCCGAGGCGATGGCGAAGGACCTCGAGGCCTGGCTCGCCGGCGAGCGGGTGAGCGCGTACGACTACACGCTGCGGGTGGTGCTGCGCCGGCTCGCGCGCCGGCACCGCGCCCTCACCGCGGTGGCCGGGGCGGCGCTGGCGGGCCTCCTGGCGGTGGCCAGCGTGACGGCCTGGAGCGTGCGCAGGGAGCGCGACGAGGCGCGCGCCATGGCCACCTTCTTCCTGCGCGACGTCCGCCAGGAGCTCGCACGGTCCACCCTGTCCGGCGAGGTCTTCGAGCAGCTCTCGCATTCGGCGCTGGAGACGTACGCGGCCAGCCTCGATCTGGAGTCCGGGCCCCGTGACGATCGCCTCCTCCTGGTGGACGTGTGGCTCGACATCGCCGGAGACCGGTGGACGAACGGGAAGGCCGCGGAGGTGGTCGCGGCGCTCGGCGAGACCGAAGCGGCCCTCGCTCCACTCGAGCGGCAGTTCCCCGGCGACGTCGAGGTGGAGGCCCGCCGCCTGCTGTCCGTCATTCGCGCGATGGACCTCGCGCTGGACGAAGGCCAGGAGCGAGAGGCCCTCGAAGGGTTGCTCGCGGCGCGGGCCCTCTCGAGCCACGTCGCGGCGGCTGTGCCCCAGACCCCCGAGCGACTCAGAGCGCCGCAGCTCCTCGAGTCGCGGCTCGCCACCGTGCTGGGCAACCTGCAGCGCAATGACGAGGCCTTCACGGCCGGGAAGCGCGCCGTGGCCCTGGGGGAAGCGAGGCTGGCGCTGGCGCCCGCCGACATCTCCGTGCTGAGCGACCTGGCCGACGACACGTTGATCCTCGGGTGGCTCAACCTGTCGCGCGACGACCGCCCGAGCGCCGTCGCGGCGTACGAGCGGGCGGTGGCGCTGCTCCGCGAGGCGAGGCGCCATCGGGACTCCACTCGCCTCAAGCGTTCACTCCTCAGCGGATTGCGGCAGCTCGCCCCGGAGCTGCGCCTCACCCAGCCGGAGCGCCGCGCGGCGCTGATGAATGAGGCGAGACGCCTGGCGGACGAGCTCCTCCTCGTCTCGCCGAGGGACTCGTCCGTCCTCTACGACTCCACCTGGCTGGCCCTGCAGGACAACGACACGGAGAAGGGGTGGGCGCTCGCCCAGCGCCTGGACGCCCTGGGGCTGGGGGCCGAGTTCCACCTGGCCTTCCTCGAGGCGGCTTTCGTCACCGGACACGACGACGTGGTGCTGGCCCGGCACGGAGAGGTGTCGCCGTCGTACCGCTCGCCCGCGCTGGCGCTGCTCAGCTTCGTGCACGCGCTCGCGGGGCGGCTGCCCGAGGCGTCGCGCGCGGCGAAGGAGTGCGTGGAGTCGAGCGGCGCCCGGCTGCTCGGCTGGTACCCGTTGGCGCTGCGGGCGCGGGCGGCGGCGGCCCCAGGTGAAGGTGCGCGCGCGTTGGAGGCGATGGTGGCGAAGCTGCCGTCCGAGACGCCCACCCAGAGCGAGCTCGAGCGCGCCTTTCGCGAGTACGCCCAGCGCCTCGAGCAGGCGGCAGGCGGTGCGCCGTGAGCGGCCCCGGCGATCTCCTCTTCGGCGTCCTCGCTTCGCAGCTGGGGTTCTGCACCCCCGACGACGTGCTGGCCGCCAGCCGCGAGCTGGTGGGCCGCGAGGCGCGCTCGCTGGCGGACGTTCTCGAGCAACGGGGGATCATCACGGCCGCGGCCCGCCGGCTGGTGGAGCGTCTCGCGAGCCGTGCGGCGCGCGACCTGGGCGGCGATGCGGCCCGGCCTCTGGAGCTCCTCCCGAAGAGCGCCGTGCTGCGCCCGCGGCCGACGCCCGACCCCCTCGCGCGGCTGGGAGAAGTCGCCGCCGTCGACGAGCATCCGGGCCGCTATACGCCCGTGGTGGACGACTCCGGCGCGCAGGTGGTGATCGGCACGAGCCGCACCGGGAAGCTGGTGCTGTGGAACGACTCGGTGCTGGGGCGCGAGGTGGCGGTGAAGGTCGACCCGCCCGACGAGCAGGCGCTCTTCGCAGAGGCGCGGCTCACCGGGCACCTCGATCACCCCGCGGTCGTGCCGGTGTACGAGTTGGGCCGCCGGCCGACGGGCGAGGCGTACTGCGCCATGCAGCGCGTGTCGGGCCGAACACTGACGCAGGCGATCGCCCAGACGAAGACGATGGCGGATCGGCTCGCGCTGCTGCCTGCCTTCCTGGTCGCCTGTCGCTGCATCGCCGCGGCTCACGAAGAGGGCGTAGTGCACTGCGACCTCACCTCGGATCACGTGATGCTCGGCCGCTTCGGCGAGGTCTACGTGGTGGACTGGGGCATGGCCCGCCGTGGCGAGACGCGCAGTGAAGAGCGCCGCGTCGATCTCAAGTGCCTGGGCGACGTGCTGGCGGCGCTGGTGGGGGCGGGCTCGGGGCAGGCCCCGCGGGACGCCCCGCGCGAGCTGCTCGCCATCGCCCGGCGCACGCGGCTGCCTCCGCAGGAAGGTGGGTTCGAGTCGGTCGACGCGCTGGTCCGGGAGCTCGCTGCCTTCGTCGAAGGGCGGCGCGTGGCGTCGTACCGCTACTCGGCGGCCGAGCTGTTGCGCCGCTTCGTCTTGCGCAACCGGGCCTTCACCGCGGCGGCGGCGGCCCTCTTCGTGCTCCTGGTGGTGGCGGGGCTGGTGGCGCAGGCCCGCGTACGCGAGGAGCGGGATCAAGCGCGGCGCTTCGCGCAGCGCTTCCTCGACGACGTGGCGTCGCGGCTGGTGGCCGTTCCCGGCGTGGAGAAGCTGGTCAACGAGGTGACGAGCGCGGCCGTTGCTCACTACGAGCGCACCACCGAGCTGGAGCGAGCTCCGACGGAAGAGCGGCGCCGGGTATTGGTGGCGATGCTGCGCCTCGCTGACGTCGCGCTGGAGCTCGGACGTCGTGACGACGCCGTGCACGCCCTGGCGTTGGCCCGGCGGCTCGCCCAGGGCCTGGCCGGCGGGCAACCCTCGGCCGAGCACCTCGTGCTGGTGTCGCGCACGAAGCTGGCCGAGGCCCGGCTGATGGCGCTGTTCGGCGATCCCCGGCGCCGAGCGCTGATGGAGGAGGCCCTCGTCGAGGCCGAGCGTGCGCTCGCGCAGGACTCCTCGCGCGTGGACGCCAACCTGGCGGCGGCGGCCGCCAACCGCGAGCTGGCCCAGCTCGAGGAGTCCTCCCGGCGTGAGCCCCGGCTGCGACGCTCCGCGGAGTGGGGGGCGAAGGCCCTGGCAGCGGCGCCGGGCGACGTGGAGGCCGCGCTCTCGCAGGCGAGGACCCTGGCCTTGCTCGCCTTCTCAGCCGGTGGCGGCTTCGCGCCCGAGCGTCACCGGCTGGTGGAAGAAGCCCTGGGCCTGGTCCGCGTGTCGCTGGAGCGTGAGCCCGCCTCGGAGCCGGCGCAGCAGGCGTTGGTCGGCCTGCTGGTGGAGGCCGGGGCGATCGCCGAGAGCGAGGGCGAGCCCGCCAGGGCGAGGGCCCTCTTTGAAGAGGCGTACGAAGCGGGCCTGGAGGTGCTCGAGCGGCGACCGGGCTCCTTGAGCACCACCCCGGAGGTCGTGCGCGCGGAGGTGCACCTGGGCCGCTACCGGGACGCGTGGGAACGCCTGCGTCTCCTGGAGCAGCAGGCCGCGCTCGGGCCGCTCGCTCCGGTGGCGCCGGCCATCGCCTTCCTGGCCGGAGACGATGACGAGGCCATCCGCCTGGCGCGTCAGCCCGGAATCGATGGCGCGCCGTCGGCGCTCCTGTTCCGGGCGCTGGCGGCGGCGATGCAGGGCCGGCCGGGCGACGCGTTGATCGCCGCGCGAGCGGCGCGTGGGCGGCTGGAGGGCGTGCCGTGGATCCGTCGGGCGGTGTACGCGCGGGCCGTCACCAGCGGGCGGCTCTCGCAGCCCGGTCCTCGCGCAGTCTTCGACTTCGCCCTGGCGTGGGACGGCGCAGTGGTGGACGGCCCCGGTCGCGCGGCGGCGCTCGAGCGCTTCATCACCGCGCTGGAGGCGGAGCTCGGGCGCTGACGAAGGCGTGGTCTCTGCGGGGCGCGTCTGGTACGCCTGCGCGCATGTCGGCGTCGCTGCGTCGCTCACTCTGCCTCCTGTCGCTCTCCTCGCTGCTGTCCGCCGCCGCGTGGGCGCAGGAGACGGACGCGGCGCCCACCGCGGACATCGAGCAGGTGTGGCTCGACCCTTCCGCGCGTGGCTCGCTGTGGGTGGGCAACGGGCAGACCCTGCGCGCGCTGGACTTCCGCGTCGGCGCCTCGCTCTTCTTCACCCAGGGCAACCTGCGCTCGGCCAGTGCACAGACGTCGCAGGCTCTGGTGGCCAATCGCCTGGGCATCCAGGTGGTGGGCGCCCTGGGCCTCACGGACTGGCTCGAGCTGTCGGCCAACGTTCCCGTCATCGTCTACCAGGACGGCAGCAGCGCGCTGGGCCTCGGCACGGCTGGCATGGGCAACCCGTGGCTCAACGTGAAGGTGGCTGTGCTGGGTGAGTCGCGGCCCGTGGCGATGGCCGTGGGCCTGGGCCTCGGCCTGCCGCTCGGCACCGCGGTGGCCCAGGGCAACGGCGGGCTGGAGGTCGCGCCGAAGGTGCAGGTGGGGAAGGTGTTCTCGGCGTGGCAGTGGGGCGCGGAGCTGGGCTTCCTCTACCGCCCGACGGTGGACTTCATCAGCGTCACCGGCTCCCTCGGCGATCGCGTCGGCTCGCAGGTGTGGCTGGCGGGCATGTTGGGCACCGTCAACACGTCGGGCCCCCGGGGTGAACTGGCGCTGCGCGCCTACGCCCCCTTGACCGGCGGCCCCATCGGCCTCGAGACGCAGGTGGGCGTGCGGTGGACAGTGGGAGACGTGGAGCTCTACGGCTCCGCCGGCCCGGGCTTCTTCGGAGATCCCACCACGCCGTCGGTGCGCGCGTACTTCGGCGCGGCCTTCGCCAACACCCCGCTGACCCAGCCGCCGTGCGTCGAGGGGCGGGAGTACCGGCTCGAGGAGTGCCCCGAGCTCGATCGCGACGGCGACGGGGTGAAGAACGGCGTCGACGCGGAGCTCCTGGCGGCGGAGGACAAGGACGGCTTCGCCGATGACGACGGCGCGCCGGACCCGGACAACGACGGCGATGGCGTGAAGGACGCCGACGACTTCTGCCCACTGAAGCAGGGGCCCGCCGCGAACCGCGGCTGCCCGGACGGCGATGCGGACGGCGACGGCGTTGTCGACCGGGTGGATCGCTGCCCCGCGGAGAAAGAGGACGTGGACGGCTTCGAGGACGGCGATGGCTGCCTCGACGCCGACAATGACGCTGACGCGATTCCCGACGCGCAGGACGCGTGCCCGGAGAAGGCGGGCATCGCCCAGGAGAAGGGTTGCCCGGCGAAGGACAGCGATGGTGACGCGGTGATGGACCACGAGGACAACTGCCCGCAGGACAAGGGAGAGAAGCCCAACGCTGGCTGTCCGGCCGCCCAGAAGCAGCTCGTGGTCTTGACGGCGAGCGCGCTGGCGCTGCTGGAGAAGGTCTCCTTCGACGCCGGGAAGGCCACGGTGCAGCGGCGCTCGCTGCCGGTCCTGGACAACGTCGCGCGCGTGCTGGTTGCCCACCCGGAGATCTCGAAGGTGCGGATCGAGGCTCACACGGACGGTGCCGGTCCGCCCGACAAGGCGCAGGCGCTCTCAGCGCAGCGAGCCGACGCGGTGAAGAAGTACCTGGTGGAGAAGGGCGTAGCGGACGCGCGGCTGGAAGCAGCGGGGCTGGGGAACTCGAAGCCGGTGCAGGCCGGGGACTCGCCGTCGGCGCGGGAAGCGAACCAACGCGTGGAGTTCGTGCTCGGCGCGAAGTGACCTGGTGGCCCCCGAGGGAGCCGCGGGTGGACTCTGGCGAGGCCGGTGACCAACTCCCGCGCGGGCGCTGAATCGACATCTGCAGGAACCACCCTCCACGTGGCTGGTGCAGCACTCGATTGAGCGCGCCCCCTCGAAGGTCCCTCGACGCACTTCTGAATTCCGTCGAGTCCCTACGCCTCGCCGTTGGCATTTCCGCGAGGTCGGACGTCATCCCGCTGGCGTGCGCAGCGACGGTGATCGGCGAGCGGCCTCTGTGCGCGGAGGGCCGATCGGCGCTGATCCACAACGGCCGCCCATGTCGAGCCGCGACGGGCCTGCGTCCGCGGCCCCTTGTACAAAGTCTCAGCAGATTGGCGAGACGGGCTGTTGTCCCGAGCGCTTGCAGCGGCACTCCCGCCCGCAGTTCCATGGCGCAACCGCGCGACACCACGCGCGTTCAGGCCAAAGTGCTGAGACTTTGTAGAAGGGACGCGCGGCCCACCCACCCCATCCGTGCCTCTCGCGGATCATGAGCGAGCCGGTTGCGCTGGCATCCTGATCAACCTCGATCACGCGGCCTGGGGATGGCGCAGGCGGTTTCCGTGCACGCGGGTTGAACCCGTGCTCACTCATGGCGAGGAGCCGACTCCGCGACGACGTCGCAGCAGCCCCCAGAGGGCCAGGAGCGGAACGAGCCCCGGCACCGCGCCGCACCCTCCACGCGTCGTCATCTCCTCCCCGGGTGGCACCTCGTCGGGCGGAACGCCTGCGTCTGTCCCGCCTGGACCGCCCGTGCCGGCGTCTGCCTCTTCGAGCCCCGCGTCGACTTCGCCTCCGCCGGCGTCGACCTCTTCCGATCCCGCGTCGGGCTCCTCCTCGCCACCGTCCTGCGCGCCCGCGTCCAACGGATCGATCGTCGTGTCGCACGCGTCGCCGATGCGATCTCCATCGGCATCGGCCTGGCTCGCGTTGGCGATGCGCGGGCAGTTGTCGTCTTCGTCGGGAACGCCGTCGTCGTCGTCGTCGCCGTCGCAGGCGTCTCCCTCGCCGTCGTTGTCGAGGTCCGCCTGGGTGGCGTTGGCGTCGTCGGGGCAGTTGTCCTGTGTGTCCGTGACGCCGTCGCCGTCGGTGTCGGTGGTGACGGGCGCGAGGGACAAGCCGATGGAGCCCCAGATCGTCTGCCCGGTCGTCACCGTGCGCGTCACCGAGGCGGTGGTGTAGCCGGGCTTCGACGCCGTCACCGTCCACGAGCCGGGGGGCAGCGAGAAGCTGTACACGCCGGTAGACGTGGTGGTGATGCGAGGGCCGCCGGTCACCTGGACGGTGGCGCCCGACAGCCGCCTCGTCGTGTCCGGCGACTCGTAGATGACGCCGGTGAGCGTCCCCTGGGACGCGGCGTTGGGCGCGAAGACGGCGAGGTGGTTGCCCACGGTGCGCTCGCTGCCGTCCGAAGGCCGGTTCACCACGCCCTGACCCTGCACATACATGGTGGAGGAGCCGCCGCCGTCCAGGTTCATCGCGTGGTACGCGCCGAGGCCGTGGAGGAGCGTCGCCAGCTCGCCGCACGTCATCCCCGCTGCCCCGGTGCGCCGCCCGTCCACCACCACGAGGTACAGCTTCTTCGAGTCCTGCGAGAGGCCCACCGCGGTGCGCGGGTGTCGCGCGGTGCACAGGCTGCCGGTGTGCTGGCTCGAGGTGACGGCGCCGGCGCGCAGCAGATCCGGGTGTCCGGACACCACGCCCTGCATCCACATGGCGTCGAAGGGCACCACCTGCGACTTCGCGGACAGCTCCACGCGGCCCGTGCCGAAGGCCAGCGTGCCCGAGCCGGTCCCGTCCACGCTGCCTGGCCAGGCCGCGCCATTTCCCGCCGCGAGGCCCGACGTCGAGTAGTCGGTGTAGCTGAAGAAGTCGCCGTTCACGGCGAGCTGCGCGCCGACCAGCGTGGCGAAGGAAGAGGTGCGGCGCTGGCGCTCCCCCGTCGCGGTGCTGCGCAGGCGGATGCCGGGCGTGTCGAGGCTGATCTCGAGCGCGTGGATCTCCTGGGCGGGCGACGACGTGGTGCGGAACAGCTTCCGCACTCCGGGGAAGGGGGTCGTCCACGTGTCGGCCGCGAACGACGTCAGCGGGAGGAGGAGCGCGAGGAGAAGGGAGCGACGCATGCACCTCGCGTAGCACTCCGCCTCCCGGCGCACCCAACGGGCCGCGCAGGCGACTGTCACTCCGTCGAGACGCCCACCTCGGCGCACATGCCTCGCACATCGACCCGTCGCGTCACGCGGGCCGCGGGTAGTATCCGCGCTCCCCTGGTGGCCGACGAGAGCGCTTCGACGACATGAGCACCACCTTCGAGGTCTGGCCGGGAGTGCCGTATCCACTGGGCGCTTCCTTCGACGGCCAGGGCGTCAACTTCGCGGTGTACTCGGAGCAGGCGACGGCGGTGCACGTCTGTCTCTTCGACGCGGAGCACCCGGCGGTGGAGGTGGCCCGCCTGCCGCTCGTCGATCAGACCAACCACGTCTTCCACGGCTACGTCCCGGGGCTGCGGCCCGGGCTCCTCTACGGCCTGCGGGTGGACGGGCCCTGGGCGCCGGCGCAGGGGCTGCGCTTCAACCCGAACAAGCTGCTGGTCGACCCCTACGCGCGCGCCTTTCATGGCAAAGCCGACTGGAAGTACCCGCTCGTCGGCCACCGTTTGGACGGCGCCACCGAGGTGAGGGACGAGCGCGACTCGGGGCCGGGCGTTCCGCGCTGCGTGGTGATGCAGGACGACTTCGACTGGCGCGGTGACGTGAAGCCGGAGGTCATCTGGCGCAAGGCGATCATCTACGAGCTGCACGTGAAGGGCTTCACGAAGCTCCACCCGGAGGTGCCCGAGAACCTGCGGGGCACGTACCTGGGCCTCGCGCATCCCTCGGCCATCGAGCACCTGGTGCGGCTGGGCATCACCAGCGTCGAGCTGCTGCCGGTGCACGAGTGCATCCCCGAGGGCTTCCTGCACGAGCGGGGCCTCACCAACTACTGGGGCTACAACACGCTGGGCTTCTTTGCGCCCGATCAACGGTACGCCTCGTCGAGGGCGCCGGGGGCCGCGGTGCGGGAGTTCAAGGAGATGGTGCGGGCGCTGCACCAGGCCGGCATCGAGGTGATCCTCGACGTCGTCTACAACCACAGCTGCGAAGGCAACCACCTCGGGCCCACGCTGTCCTTCCGCGGGCTGGACAACCCCACGTACTACTGGCTCGACGGCGCTGATCCTTCGCGTTACCGCGACTTCACCGGCTGCGGGAACTCGCTCGCCGCCAACAACCCGGTGGTGCTCAAGCTGATCATGGACTCGCTGCGCTACTGGGTCAGCGAGATGCACGTCGACGGGTTCCGCTTCGATCTCGCCACCACGCTGGCGCGCAACCGGCACGAGGGCGTGTGGGATCCTCGCGCCGACTTCTTCGTCACCGTGCAGCAGGACCCGGTGCTGTCGCGCGTGAAGCTGATCGCCGAGCCGTGGGACGTGGGCGAGGGCGGCTACAAGGTCGGCAACTTTCCGTTGGCCTTCGCCGAGTGGAACGACCGCTACCGGCAGACGCTGCGGCGCTTCTGGCGCGGCGACGCGGGGCAGTTGGCGGATCTCGGCTATCGGCTGTCGGGCTCGAGCGATCTCTTCAAGGTGTCTGGGCGGCGGCCCACCGCGTCGGTGAACTACGTCACCTGCCACGACGGCTTCACGCTCCGCGATCTCGTCAGCTACGCCAGAAAGCACAACGAGGCGAACAAGGAAGAGAACCGCGACGGGGCCGGAGAGAACCACTCCGCCAACTGGGGCGTGGAGGGGGAGACGACGGACGAGGCGGTGCTGGCGCTGCGCGATCGCATGACGCGCAACTTCCTGGCCTCGCTCTTCCTCTCGGTGGGCACGCCCATGCTGCTGGCGGGCGACGAGCTGGGCCGCACGCAGAAGGGCAACAACAACGCCTACTGCCAGGACAACGAGCTCTCGTGGATCGATTGGAAGCTGGACGAGCGGGCGAAGGCGACGCTGGCCTTCACCCGCGCGTGCATCGCGCTCAGGCGGTCCGAGCCGGTCCTGCAGCGCCGCAACTTCTTCCTCGGGGCGACGTTGGAAGACTCCCGCTTCCGCGATCTGGTCTGGTTTCACCCCACCGGCCGCGAGCTGCAGCACGCCGACTGGGAGAACGCCGAGCTGCGCTGCTTCGGCATGTTCCTCGGCGGCGATGCCATCGCGACCCGCGGGCCGAGGGGCCAGAAGGTGACGGGCGACACGCTGCTCGTCTACTGGAACGCGAACGCCGAAGCCGTGCAGGTGGCCTTGCCGCCGAAGGACTGGGGCCCTTCCTGGGAGCTGCTCCTCGAGACCTCGCAGACGCCTCCCCGCAGCGCCACCTGCGAGGCGGGCGGCTCGATGGAGCTGCCGGCCCGCAGCGTCGTCGTCCTGCGCCTGCGCCATTGACCGCCGGGTTCAGCCTTGGGGCTGGGCGCCGAAACGGTCGGTTGACCCACCGCCGTCACGCCCATACATGAGGAGCCTCAAGTGGGTACTCCGATCCTCTGGGCAGGCTTTCTCCTCGGCGTGCTGTTGGTGATCGCCGTCGATCTCTCCGTGTCGAAGGGCTCGGAGATCACCCCCAGGAAGGCGGCGATGTGGACCGGAGTGTGGGTGTCGCTCTCCTTGAGCTTCGCCGGCCTGCTCTACTTCCTGGGGGGGCCGAAGGCGGCGTTCCCGTTCCTCACCGCGTACGTCGTCGAGTACGCGCTGTCGGTGGACAACCTCTTCGTCTTCCTCGTCATCTTCTCGTATTTCAAGGTGCCGAAGGTCGCGCAGCACCGGCTGTTGTACTGGGGCATCATCGGCGCCTTCGTCCTGCGTGGCGTCTTGATCGGGCTGGGCACCGCGCTGGTCGCGAAGTTCACCTGGATCCTCTACTTCTTCGGCGCCTTCCTCCTCTTCACCGCCTGGAAGCTGCTCTTCTCGGGGGGCGACGACGACGAGGTCGACCCCGAGTCGAACAAGGTGCTGCACCTGGCGCGGCGGGTCCTGCCCGTCTCGACGAAGGAGCACGGCCTGGCCTTCGTGGTGCGGGAAGAGGGCCGGCGCATGGTGACGCCGCTCTTCCTGGTGCTGCTGGTGGTCGAGACGAGCGATCTCCTGTTCGCGCTCGACTCGATCCCCGCGGTGCTGGGGATCAGCCAGGATCCCTTCATCGTCTTCAGCTCGAACGCCTGCGCCATCCTCGGGCTGCGCTCGCTCTTCTTCCTGGTGTCGTCGCTGATGGACAGGTTCCGCTACCTGAAGATCGGGCTGGGCGTCATCCTCGCCTTCGTGGGCGTGAAGCTGTGCCTCGAGACGGCCTTCGCCGAGTGGGCGCACCACCACGAGTCCATCGTCATCGGCGCGTCGCTGGGCTTCATCGCGGTCAGCCTGACCGTGTCGATCCTGGCGTCGGTGATCATCAAGCCCAAGAGTGCGCCCGTGGCGGTCGAACCGCGGGTGGAGCGCGTGGAGCCCTGAGGCATGTCCGAGACGACCACCGACGGCATCGAAGTGAAGGTGGTGGCTACCTTCTGGGCCGAGCGCAGCGCGCCGGAGAAGGGCCAGTGGGCTTTTCAGTACACGGTGCGGCTGGCCAACAGAGGCACGCGCACGGCCACCCTGCGCGCCCGCCACTGGATCATCACCGACGCGACGGGGCGGGTCGAAGAGGTCCGCGGCGAGGGTGTGGTGGGCAAGCAGCCGCGGCTCGAGCCGGGAGAAGGGTTCGAGTACACGAGCTGGGCGATGCTGCGGACGCCCTTCGGGACGATGCGCGGCGAGTACGTGATGGAGCGCAGCGACGGGGAGCGCTTCGAGGCGAAGATCGGCGAGTTCGTCCTCGCGCAGCCCAACGCGCTGCACTGAAGTCAGTTTCCTCCGCGCCGGCATCGAGGGCGCAGGGAAGTCACCGCCGCGGCGCGGCCGCTCGCGAGAGCCGATCTCTCACCGCCAGGCCGAGTCCCGACTCCGGCGGAGGGACGGCGAGGATCACCTCGCCCAGTTGATCGGCCTCGCGCAGCCGCGCGTACAGCACCCGGGCAAAGCCCTCGGCGTCCTCGGGCACCTCCAGCCGGGTGGCCCCCGCGGGAGCCGCGAGGTTCGCCGGCGCGAGCACCACCACCCGGACGCCATCGGCGAGCCGCCGCGCCGTCTCCGCGCCGAGGTGGGGCGCGTCCACCAGCCACAGCCCGGCGCGCGGCGCGTAGTGCGACTCCAGCATCCCCGGGGCGCGCACGTCGGAGGCGGAGGTGGCGAGCGCCAGCTTCTGCCCCAGCGCCTGCTCGATCGCTTCCCGCGCCACCCCGCCGGGCCGCAACAGCCGCGGCGCCTCGCCCGTCACGTCGACGATGGTGGACTCGACGCCCACCTGGCAGGGGCCCGCGTCGAGGTAGAAGTCCACCTCGTCGCCGAGCTCCTCGCGCACGTGCGCGGCGGTGGTGGGGCTCACCTTGCCGAAGCGGTTGGCGGAAGGCGCGGCGATGCCTCCGTCGAAGGCCCGCAGGAGGCTCAAGGCCACCTCGTGCGCGGGCACGCGCAGGGCCACCGTGTCCTGTCCGCCGGTGACGGTGTCGGACGCCAGCGGGCTGCGCCGCATCACCAGCGTGAGCGGCCCCGGCCAGAAGGCGGCCGCCAGGCGTTCGCCCGCAGGCGGAATGTCCGCGACCCAGGCGCGCGCATCCTCGAGGCTGGCCACGTGCACGATGAGCGGGTGCGTGGACGGGCGGCCCTTCACCGCGAAGATTCGCCGCACCGCCAGCTCGTTCTGAGCGTCGGCGCCCAGCCCGTAGACGGTTTCCGTCGGAAGAGCGATCAGCCCTCCTTCCCGGAGCACCTCCACGGCGCGGGCGATGTCGCTGGCGGACGGCATGGACCACGTTTGCCGCAATTGCGCTGGGCGCGCCAGCCCGGTACGTGAGGAGCCGCCATGCCTTCGCAGCCCACCAAGCGCCTCGAGACCTTCGACAACCCCGCCCCGGATCGCGACTACGAGATCGAGTTCGACTGTCCGGAGTTCACCTGCCTGTGCCCGCTCACCGGCCAGCCCGACTTCGCGCACTTCAAGATCCGCTACGTGCCGGACAAGAAGTGCGTCGAGCTCAAGAGCCTCAAGCTCTACCTGTGGAGCTACCGCAACGAAGGCGCCTTCCACGAGCGCGTCACCAACACCATCTGCGACGATCTGGTGAAGGCCTGCGCGCCGAGGAAGATGACGGTGCACGGCCACTGGTTCGTCCGCGGCGGCATCACCACCGACGTCACGGTGACGTACGACAAGAAGTCGAAGCGCCGGCGCTGAGACTCCCCGTCAGCCCTTCCGGAAGAGCGCCGCCGGGTTCGACGCCGCGCCCAGGACGGCCGCGCAGCGCACCGCCGACTCGAACTGCCAGGGGAGATCGTACGCCCCTCCGTGGATCTGCTCGCTGCGGAGCGCGCGGGCGCGGGCCTCGGGCTCCTGCCACTTCCGGCCGACGGCCCCCGGCGCGTCGGGGTTCAGGAGATCGTGCAGCATCAACAGGCCGCTCAGCGCGCGCGTCGTCTCGGGCGCGAAGATGCGCACCCCGAAGGCCGGCGCGCCGCGGAAGGCCGCCTGGAAGACGGGGTGCCGCAGCGAGCGCGTGCGGGTGATGCCGGCGACGTTCACCGAGAGGGTGACGGGTGTGCCGCTGACACCGTCGATGGCGAACACCTCGGCGCCGATGATCTTCGTGAGGTACTGGGCCGCCTGGTAGGCCGCGCCCTGGATGGAGATGGGGGCACGCACCACCGCCGCCGAGTCCGGGCCGTAGTGCCCCGGAGGAGACAGGGCCCGCGCCAGGGCGAGGCCCCGCTGCCAGAGCTTCGGGCTCCGGCCGCGCGCGCGCGCGACCTCGAGATCTTCTGGCTGGAGCTCACCCGGAGAGGTGGGGCTCACGAACATCGCCACGGACTTCACTGCGCCGGGGCCGAGGCAGCGGGCCAGCGCGTCCATGGCGCCGGCGAGGCGCAGCTCCCGGCTCGCGCCCGGCGCGTAGGCGAACAGCCCCAGGTGGAGCGGCCGCTTCTCGGCGAGGGCGCGGAGCGAAGCGGCCACGGCGCGAGGGCGCAGGAGGAGATCGTCGCCACCCTTCGCGGTGAGGATCGTGCCGGACTCTGGCGGCGAGTCGGGCGGCTTCAGGTCGATCCACCTCACGGTGGCGCCGGCCTCGAGGAGCAGTTGCGCCGGGGAGAGCTCGGCGGCGGCGCCCAGGAGCGCGAACGTCTCGCCGGAGAGGTCGAGCGCTCCTCCGGCGGCGTCGATGTGCTCGATGATCCACTCGAGGCCCCGGCGCGCGGCGTCGGTCATCTGGTGGGCGGCGTGGAGCCGCTCGATCAGCTCCAGCGCCTCGCGGCCCGACCAGAGCCGGCCGTCGCAGGGCACGCGCACCTTCAGGCCCGGCGCGCCGGTAGGCGCGCGCACTTCCAGTTCCGGCGGGGTCGTCACCTCGCTCAGCGCTTCGAGGAGCGGTCGCCGCTGCCCGCCCTCAACCAGCTCGAGCGCCTGCTGGGTCGCGGAGAAGAGGTGGCGGGCGATCTGCAGGCGCTCGGAGGACGTGATGCGCGCGGCTTCGAACTCGGCCACCAGGTCGCCGAAGCGCCGCTTGAAGGCGCCTGGATCCGCCGGGAGATCGGCGTCGAAGAGCGCGTGGGGGAACAGGGCGCGCGCCTCTCGCAGGACCCGGTGAAGGAAGGACGAGCCCGTCTCGCCGCGGGCCAGCACCACGCCGTCTTCCATCGGAGCGCTCACGCGGCCCAGCTACCACGTTCGTCCCGGGCTGTGGGGCGTGCGGCGCCGCTGACGGTAGCGGCTCGGGAGTGTTGGTGGTGCGGCCGACGAAGCTGCTGCTGCGGGAGGCGCGTGCCTCTTGCGCCTCTCGACCTGACGCTCCGCACGGCTCGGGCGCACCTGGCGGCTGGCGCTTGCCTGGGTGTCATGGTGCGGCCCTCCCGGGCGCGCTACCTGGTCGGCAGCTCGCGGTTGAGCGGAGAGTCGGCGCGGGCGACGTACTGGCCGCGGGCAGCGTCCCACTCCCGGCGCTCGATGCGCACGCGGAACGTTCGCGGGTCGATCTCGTACACGTGGTACCCGCAGCCGCGGACGTGGAGATCCGTCGCGCTGCCGGGGTTGATCGTCTGCCTCCGCCGGGTGGGGACGACGTAGGGCCGGTGCATGTGGCCGTGCAGCACGAGGTCGACGGTGACGTCCTCGCGGTCGACGAGCGCCATCAGCTCGACGTCGTCGCGCAGGCCATGGTTCCTGCGATCCCGCTGGCCGTTCGCGCGCAGAAGTCCGTAGTGGAGCGCGACGACGACGAAACGGTCCTTGAGCGACGCGTCGGTGAGGATGCTCTGCAGCTTGTCCAGTTGCGCCTTCCCGGCGAGCCCCGAGGAGTCGATGACGCTGGTGGGCCGGGCCACGTCGATTCCCACCAGGGTCACTCCACCGGCCAGCGCTTTCACGAAGGGGAAGCTGGCGCCCTCACACAACTTCGCGAAGTGACGCTCGAAGCGGCCGGCTGCCTCGGCCACGTAGCGATCGTGGTTGCCGGGGATGACGGTGAAGCGCTGGGGCTGCTCGAGGCGGGGGCCGAAGAGCTCTGCCACGCGCGCGAACTCCGCCGCGGTGGAGACGCCGGTGAGATCGCCCGTGCACAGCGCATGATCGACGCTCTGCCCGTCCACGTCTTCCAGGAGACGGGCGATGCGCTCGTCGCTGCCCACGAAGTGCCGACCGCGCCCCCCCAGGGTGTAGCTGGCCACCGCCGCGAGCCGCTTCACCGCGAAGGCCCCGGAGAGGGGAAAGTGGGTGACGTGGATGTCCGAGAAGTGCGCCAGCCTCATGTCGTCCCCACGGCGGCGCGGAAGACGCGGCCCTGGCCGTCGAGCGTCAACGCGCCCTCGTCGGCGCCCACGAAGACGCTTTCACCCTGGGCGAGATCGAGCACCTCGCCGCCGCAGGACAGCTCCACCTCGCCCTTCGTCACCAGGAGAATGTCGGGCCCGCTGCGGGGCAGCCCCACCGGCCCCGCCACGTCGATGCGCGAGAGACGGAACTCGGGCGCCGGCGTCTCGTAGATGGCCTCGGGAGCGCCGGTCGGCCGCAGGACGCGGGCGGGGCCGTCGCCGAAGTCCAGGACGCGGAGCAGCTCCGCCACGTCGACGTGCTTGGGGGTGAGCCCGCCGCGCAGCACGTTGTCGCTGTTGGCCATCAGCTCGACGCCCACGCCTTCGAGGTAGGCGTGCAGGTTTCCCGCGGGGAGAAACAGCGCGTCGCCCTCCTCCAGCGTGACGAGGTTGAGCAGGAGCGCCCCCACCACGCCGACGTCGCCCGGGTACTGGTTGCCCAGGCGCACCGCCCACGCGCACTCGCGCTCGAAGCCCCGCGGCGGACGCTGCGCGCAGGCCTGGGTCACCGACAGCGCCAGCGCCCGCTGATCGGCCGCGGGCAGCGTCATCACGTGCTGGAAGGCAGCGCGCAGCCCCTCTTTCGACAGCCGCTCGCCCAGGGGCTCGCCCAGGCCCGTGAAGAGCGCGACGGAGTCGGCGAGCTTCCGGAAGCCGCACAGCGCGTGGAAGGTGCCCAGGGCGCAGATCAGCTCGGGCTTGTGGTTGGCGTCCTTGTAGTTGCGGTGCGCGGCGGCGCGGGGGATGCCGGCGGCCTCTTCCCGGGCGAAGCCCTCGCGCGCCTGGGCGAGGCTGGGGTGCGCCTGGAGCGAAAGGGGCTGCGCCGCGGCCAGGACTTTCAGGAGGAAGGGAAGGGAAGGCCCGAAGCGCGCGACGACGGCGTCACCGAGCAACGCGTTGGGCGCGCGCGCGATGACGGCGTCGAGGCCCGCGTCGCCCACCACCTGCGACGGAGCGGAGGGGTGCGCGCCCAGCCACAGCTCGGCCTGAGGCGCCCCCGTGGCGGCGCGGCCGAGGAGCTCGGGGATGGCGGTGAGGCTGCCCCAGGCGTAGGGCTGAACGGGGTTCTCGAGGCGAAGCACGGGCGCACCCACTACCACGGCTCGCGCCGCCCCTCGACGGCGCCCAGGCGTCACGCCAGCAGGCTGCGCAGCATCCACGCCGTCTTCTCGTGGACCTGCAGCCGCTGGGTGAGGAGGTCGACGGTGGATTCGTCGGCGCCCTTCTCGGCGCGGCTGAACACCTTGCGGGCGGTGCGGGCGGCTGCCTCGTGGCCCTTCACCAGCTCGCGCACCATCGCCGTCGCCTCGGGCACGCCATCCGCCTCGGGGATGCTGGACAGCTGGGAGAACTCGCTCCACGTCGCGCGCACCGGCAGCCCCAGCGAGCGGATGCGCTCGGCGATCAGGTCCGTCGCCGTCCACAGCTCGTTGTACTGGGCCTCGAACATCAGGTGCAGCGTCTGGAACATCGGGCCCTCGACATTCCAGTGGAACGCGTGGGTCTTGAGGTACAGCACGTAGGTGTCCGCGAGCAGCGCGTTGAGGCCCTCGGCGATCGCCTTGCGGTCGCCCTCCGCGATGCCGATGTCCACCGCCATGCCGCCTGCCTTTGCCTTCTTCGCCATGTGCGCGACTCCTCCTGGTTGGGTCACGCGTGAGATGACGCAGGGGCCCCCCGGTTGCAACCTTCGTTTTGGGTTGACGCCGTCAAACTCTGGATTAAGTCTAAGTCCGAAATGAATCCAGACCTGGTCTCGACCTTGAAGGACGCGGGCATTCAGCCCTCGGCCCAGCGGCTGGCGGTGGCGGGCTACGTGCTCACCAGCGTCGAGCACCCTTCGGCCGACCAGGTGCTGGAGCGCGTGCAGGCCCGCTTCCCGATGGTGTCGCGCGCCACCGTCTACAACACGCTGAACCTCTTCGTGGACAAGGGCATCCTGCGCCAGCTGGTGCTGGCCGAGGGCAAGGTGGTGTTCGACCCCCGCCTCGAGCCGCACCACCACTTCATCGACGACGAGACCGGGAAGATCGAAGACGTCCCGTGGGACGCGGTGAAGGTGGGTGACGTCGGGCGCCTCAAGGACTACGACGTACGCGAGTACATGGTGGTGATGCGGGGCCGGAAGCTCGGCGGGTCCCGCAACGTCAGCCGGAAGACGACTGGCGATAAGGCAGAGAAGTCGAAGCGCTGAGCGCAGAAGGTCTCGTCCAGGGCAGTTCTTTCACGCAGCACCCAACCCACACGCAAGCGAGGTACGCACATGCTCTCCCCCGGTTCCAAGGCTCCCGACTTCTCCACCAAGGCCTGTGTCAGCGTCGAGAAGGGCCAGGAGTTCAAGACCATCAGCAACAAGGACTTCCCCGGCAAGTGGATCGTCTTCTACACCTACCCGAAGGACTTCACCTTCGTCTGCCCGACGGAGATCGTCGAGTTCGACAAGAAGGCGAAGGAGTTCGCTGATCGCGGCGCGGTGGTGCTGGGCGGCTCCACCGACAACGAGTTCAGCCACCTGGCCTGGCGCAAGGACCACGCCGATCTCCGCAAGATCAACCACCCGCTGCTGCACGTGCCGCCGGCCATGGCGGAGGCGTTCGGGCTCCTGCAGCCCTCTGCGGGCGTGGCGCTGCGCGCGACCTTCATCATCGACCCCAACGGCGTCGTGCGCCACGCGTCGGCGAACGATCTCTCGGTCGGCCGCAACGTGGACGAGGTGCTGCGCGTGCTGGACGGCCTGCAGACCGACGAGCTCTGCCCGTGCAACTGGCACAAGGGCGAGGAGACGCTGACCCAGAAGCTGAAGAAGGCCAGCTGATCGAGCCTTCGCGGCGCGAGGGTTTTTCAGAGGGGCGTGGTCGGCGGCTGTCCGTCTGCCACGCCCTTCGTCTTGCAGGTGACAGGTAGCAAAGGAGACATGGACATGGATCGCATCAACGCCTTGCGCGAGCAGCTCCCCGACGCCGCCCGCGACATCAAGATCAACCTGCAGAACGTGCTGTCGCAGACCGAGCTCTCGAAGCCGCAAGCCTGGGGCACGGCGCTGGCCTGCGCCTACGCCACGAAGGACAAGCAGCTCATCGCGGCGGTCCTGGAGGACGCGAAGGCCGCGGGCGTCGAGGAAGGCACGCTCGACGACGCGAAGGCCGCCGCCATCCTCATGGGCATGAACAACGTCTACTACCGCTTCCGCCACATCGTCGGGAAAGAAGAGTACTCGCAGCTCCCTGCGCGCCTGCGCATGCTGCGCACCAACCAGACCGCCGGCAGCAAGCAGGACTTCGAGCTCTTCTGCATGGCCGTGTCGGCGATCGGCAACTGCCAGTCGTGTGTCCAGTCGCACGAGCACGTGGTCATCGAGGGCGGGCTCTCGGTCGCGCAGGTGCACGACTCGGTGCGCATCGCCGCCACCATCAACGCCGCCGCGGTCGCGCTGGCCACGCTGCCCTGACTTTTTGGTATGGGGCGGGCCCCCATGGAGTCCGCCGCGCCCCCCGACGTCCTCGCCCCCGCTCCCGCCGCGACCTGGAGTCGCGCTCTGGTGGCGCGCGTGGCGGCGAGCTTCGTCTTCCGGCTGTCCTGCTATGGGATCATGGTGTGGCTGGCGCTGTGGGCGGAGGCGAGGCCCGCCCCGACGCTGCCCGACGCAGTGCTGACCCACGTGCCGTACGTGGAGTGGATCGACCGCCACAACTACCTCCTGTGGCTGGTGGCGTACGTGCCGATCGCCTTGGCGCTGCTCGTCTTCGATGCCGAGCGCTTCATTCGCTACATGTGGACGGCCGGCGGCCTGGCGATCATCCGCGGGCTGTGCATCGTCGCCACGGGGCTGGGGCCGGTGCGCGGGGGCGATCTCCACGCGGGGATGAGCGACGAGACGCGCTGGCGCACCTTCCTCGAGCTGGGCACGCCGCTGGGCTTCTTCGCGCCCGACGGCGGCGCGCGCGTCTACCTCACGAAGGATCTCTTCTTCTCCGGGCATACCGCCACCACGCTGCTGCTGCTCCTGTACGTGTGGCGGTTCCCGAAGCTGCGCGCGCCGATGCTGGTGGCGCACGTGCTGGTGGTGGCGTCCGTCTTCTTCTCGCACCTGCACTACACCATCGACGTCATCGGCGCGTACGCGGTGACGCTGGCGGTGTTCGCCCTGCGCGAAGGGAAGCTGGGCGCCGCTTCCCCCGCGCGGGCGTGAGGGACTACTCCACCAGGGGGATCGCGTCGGCCAGCTCCGCGGTCACGATGGCGCGGAGCTTGTTCTCGATCTGGTAGTAGCGGGCCACCTTCTTCTCCGGCAGCACCTTGCGGAACTTCGGCAGGTACGTCTTCATCAGCTTCGCGCGATCCGCCTCGATGGCGACGCTGTCGTCCACCAGCTTCTTCGCCGTCTTGTCGTCGAGCGCGTCGAAGTTCTTCCCCAGCTCGTCGAAGACCTTCAGCATGCGATCGGCCAGCCCGGCGAGCTCCTTCTGGTAGGCCTCGTAGACCGGGTCGAACTTCTTCGCCTCGTCCTCGGAGAGGCCGAGGTTGGCCAGCACGACGGCCTTCTTCTCCGTCTTGATCCGCTCGCGCAGCGTCGGCTTGGCGGCGGCTGGGGCGGGCTTGGCCTCGGGGGCCTTGGCGGGGGCCGCAGGAGCGGCGGCAGGGGCCTTGGCCGGAGCCGCCGGTGCAGGGGCCTGGGCCAGGGCGGGCAGGGCGAAGGTGGCGGCGGCCAGAGCGAGGGTGCGAACGGTCGACATGTCAGTGAGTCTCCGGGTGCTGCGGGTTGACGGCGGCGGCACCGTAGCGCGCGGCGTCCCCACGTCCACCAGCCAGCGCAGGCCGCATGGCGCGGGCCAGACATCTCTACTTGCCGTCCACCACCCGCCACAGGAACCAGCTCGCCACGCTGCGGTACGGGCGCCAGCGCTCTCCGTACGCGGCCAGCACCTTCGGTTTCACCAGCTCTTCATGGCCCCACGCCAGCGTGAAGCCCTTGCGCACGCCGAAGTCGTCCACCGGCAGCACGTCCAGCCGGCCGAGGCGGAACATCAGCATCATCTCCACCGACCAGCGTCCGATGCCGCGCACCTGGGTAAGGCGCTCGACGATCGCCTCGTCGTCCATCGCACGCAGCGCACGCGCCCCCGGCACCGTGCCGTCCAGTGTCTTGCGCGCCACGTCCTGAAAGGCCCGCGCCTTCGCCTCCGAGAGCCCGCACGCGCGCAGGGAAGAGATCCTCAGCCGCACGAGGCGCTCGGGCCGGGGCCACCGGCCGTCTCCCAGCCGCGCTTTCACCCGCGCCACGATGGTCTGCGCGGCTCGCCCGTTGAGCTGCTGGTGCGCGATGGACGTCAGCAGCGACTCGTACGGGAGAAACGGCTTCTGCTCGAGCCCGCAGGGCAGGGATCGAGCGATGATGTCCCCCAGCACCGGGTCGGCCTTCGCCAGCGCACGCTCGGCCTGGCGGAGCCGGCGGCGGAATTGGGCGTCGCTCACGGCGAGGGACTGTACCAGCGAGGCCCCGCGCCCCGCGCACCCAACGCGCCCCTCGTCTATGCTCTGGGCCGACCATGGCCGAGGTCGCCAGCAGCCGGAGAGGGAAGATCCTCGTCATCGACGACGATCGCTCGGCGCGTCTGTTGCTCGAGCGCGTCCTTGCCCGCGCCGGCCACCAGGTGCAGCTCGCCGACACCGCCCGGGACGGCCTCTCCGCGCTGGCCGCCGGCGGCTTCGATCTCCTCATCACCGACAAGAACCTGCCTGACGTCGACGGGCTGGAGCTGTTGCGCCGCGCGCGCGAGGCGAACCCCGGCCTGCAGGTGGTGTTGATGACGGGCTTCCCCACGGCCGAGACGCGCAATCACGCCCAGGAGCTCGGTGTCCACTCCTACGTCACCAAGCCCTTCGGGGTGCACGACATCCTCGCGGTGTGTGAGGCCGCGCTGGCCGGGCGGGCGGGGGGGGCTTCATGAAGGGCCGCGTGTTGATCGTCGACGACGACGCCGAGGTGTGCGCGCTGGTGGGAAAGGTGTTGATGCGCGCTGGCCACGACGTCGTCACCGCGCAGAGCGGCGAGGCGGGCCTCGAGGTGCTCGCGCAGGGCCCCGTGGGCTGCCTGGTGGTGGACAAGCTGTTGCCGCGCCTCGGGGGCCTCGAGCTGATGGCTGAGGCGCGCCGCAGGCAGCCGGGCATCCCCGTGGTGTTGGTGACGGCCCACCCCGAGCCGTTCGCGCTGGGAGACGAGCGGCCCGACGCGGTGCTGTGCAAGCCCTTCAAGGACCTCTCGACCGTGGAGGAGACGGTGCGGGCGGCGCTGGAGGCCCGCGCCAGCGGGAAGCTGGCCGAGCTTCGGGAGCGCGTCGCGGCGGTGGTGGCGGAGATCTCTCCCCTGCGGCGCAACCGGCGGAGCTAGGCCATGTCGCGCGCCCACCTCGAGTCTGCCCTGACGAAGGACGTGCTGCTCGCGGCGACGGGGCTGGCCCTGGCGACGGCGACGCTGGCCCTGGCCCTCACCTCGCCGACGGCCGAGCCTGGACGCCAGAGCGCGACGGTGGCGCAGGTCGCGGCGAGCACCGGCGGGAGCAAGCTGCGGCCCGCGGCCACGTTGCTGTGGCGGGGGCTGGTCGCGGGCATGGACGTGCACGACGGCGACTCGGTCTTCGTGCCTCCTGGCGCGGAGGCCACCCTGCGCTTCGAGGACGGCACCGAGCTGTCGCTCGACGAGCGCTCGCTGGTGGTGGTGGAGCCGCCGCGCAGCGGGAAGCGCGCCGTCACCCTGCGGCAGGGCTCCCTGTCGGGCCGCGCGAGAGACGCGGGCCTGCTCCTCAGCACGCCCGCGGGAGAGGCGAGGCTCGCTCCCGCCGCCGAGGCGCGCGTCGAGCTGACCGGCTCGGCGTTGGAGGTGGCCGTCAAGCAGGGCGAGGCGAAGCTGACCCCGACGAAGGGCGACGAGGTGAAGGTCGCGACGGGCCAGCGCGCCGCGGCCGATCTCCAGGGCTCGCGCGCGCTCGCGGCCTGGCCGGTGAAGCTCCTGGGCCCCGAGGCGCGCTGGCGCAAGCTCTTCCACGGCTCCCCCGACGACGTGGAGCTGACGTGGGACGGCGCGCCTGACGGGGCCCGGGTGCAGGTGGCGCGCGATCGCCTCTTCGCCTTCGTGGAGGTGGATGAGCCGGCCTCGGGCGGCCGCTTCCTGTTGTCCAACCCCAGGCCCGGCGTGAGCTGGTGGCGCGTGGTGGACGAAGGCGGCGCGGCGCTGTCGGAGGCGCGGCGCTTCAGCCTGGTGGAGGACGTCGCGCCGTCCACCATGTTCCCGCGCGAGGGCGAGGTGGTGCTGGCGCCGAAGGGCAGCCAGGTGGCCTTCTCGTGGACCCCCTTGCCGGGCGTGGCGCGCTTTCGCGTGGAGCTGTCTCCGTCGCGCGAGTTCGAGCCCATCACCTTGAGCGAAGAGGTGAAGGGCAACACCGCGCGCCTCACCGTGTCTCTCGACGAGGGCGCCTGGTACTGGCGGGTGCGCGCCGAGCGCGACGACGCAGAGCCCGGCGTGCCGTCGGAGCCTTCCCGGTTCCGCCTCATCCACAAGGGCATTCCCGAGGCGCCGGAGCTCTTGACACCGCAGATCGAGGTGAGCCCGTAAGATGATCGCCAGGCTCGCGGGCGTGGCGTTGGTGCTGGGCACGGCGGCCGCCTGGGCGCAGACGGCGCGGGTGGTGCTGCGCTGGAAGGAGGTCCCCGGCGCGAAGGCCTACGAGCTGCAGATCGCGAAGGATCCGACTTTCGTCGAGGTGGTGTTGCAGACGCAGACCACCACCGCCGGCTACCGCTGGGAGGAGCTGCCCACCGCCGCGCACTGGTACCGGGTGCGCAGCTTCGACGCCGAGGGCCGGCCCAGCGAGTGGAGCCCCGCGCGCACCATCGCCGTGGACTCCGCGCTGCCCGCGCAGGTGAAGCCCGACGACGGCGCGACGGTGCCGTGCGGGGCGGCCACGACGTTCGAGGTGGGCGCCTCGCAGCTGGTGAAGGAGTACCTGCTGGAGCTCTCTTCCACCCAGGACTTCTCGCGGGCGCGCACCACGAGCAGCGTGACGCCGTCGTTTCAGGTGGCCGATCTCTCACCAGGGACCTGGTGGTGGCGCGTGAAGGCGGTGGACGTGAAGGGGCGGCCGGTGGGGCCGGGGCCTGCGCGCAGCCTGCAGGTGCGGCTCGTCGCGCCGAAGCCGAAGGCGGTGGGCGACGTCACGCTGGGGAATGCCCAGGTGACGCTGTCCTGGGCGCCGGTGGCCTGCGCGGCGCGTTGGGTGGTGGAGGCGACGCACGATGGCAAGGAGCGCATCTCCATTCCTTCGGCGCAGCCGTCCGTCGCCTTCAAGACGGGCACCGCGGGCGAGTACCGCTGGCGCGTCGCGGGAGTGGACGAGGCCGGCCGCACCGGCGAGTTCAGCGCCGAGCTCAGTTTCCGGGTGCGCCTGCCTTCGCCGGAGCCGAAGGGGGAGGTGGTGTCGGGCCGGTTCGCGGAGCTGTCCTGGTCGGCCGTGGCGTCGGCCACCAGCTACCGCGTCGAGCTGTTCCAGGGCGAGGTGGGCGACACGCCGCTGGCGTCCACCCCGGTGACGCAGACGGCCTGGCGCTCACCCGAGCTGAAGCCCGGCCGTTATGCCTGGCAGGTGACGGCGAAGGACGCGCAGGGCCACCTGTCGGCGCCCAGCGCCCCGCGCTTCTTCGAGCGCCTCGCCCCCATCTCGCTGGCCACCCCCGCCTGCGACGCGCCGCGGGAAGGCGAGGCGCTGGACGAGGGCGCCACCGTCGAGGTGCGTTGGCCCAGCGTCTCAGGAGCCGTTCGTTATGAGGTGGTGGTGGATGATGCGCCGCCCGTGACGGTGGACTCGTCGCCGTGGACTTCTCCAGCGCTTCCCGCTGGGCCCCACCAGGTGAAGCTGCGCGCGCTGTCTGTCGAGGGGGTGTCCGAGTGGAGCGCGCCACGGCACTTCCACGTCGGCGTGCCTGAGGTGCAGCGCGCGGATTTGACACTGGTGGGCGAGGAGGTGCGTGTCACCCTGCGCGACGCAGCGGGCCACCCCATCGAGAAGGCGCGCCCCAGCCTCCGGGTGGCGCAGGGGCAGCTGTCCCCGGCGGAGGAGAGGCAGGGGGAGTGGGTGGCGCGCTGGGCTCCACCGGACGACGGCAAGGACACGCTGTACCTCGAGGAGCGCGCCTTCAGGGCCGAGTGGCCGCTCCAGCGGCCGCTGCCTGCGCCCCTCACCCTGGCGGCGTACGCGGGTGGGCTCTTCAACGGCGGCGCGGTGGCCTCACCCACGGGCTCGCTGGGCATCGCCTGGAGGCTGCCCGTGCTGAAGCGGCAGCTCTCGCTGGAGCTGCGCGGCGGCTTCTACGCCACGTCCTCGCAGACGTCCGTGGGGCCGCTGACGGTGACGGGCAGCGGGTGGCTCTTTCCGCTCGCGCTGCTGGCGGGGTGGAACCAGCCCATCGGCGCGTACCTCTTGCGCGGCTCCGTGGGGCCGGGCCTCCAGGTGGGCACCTTCGAGGTGGACGGGGCGCGCAGCACCGCCGTTGCGCCGGGCG
>JBFMHF010000055.1:0-41306 GCA_040752975.1 Myxococcota bacterium | reverse complement strand
TCCAGCTCCGTCGGCGGCCGCCCGTCACAACACGATCTGCAGGCGCCGCCGGAAGTCCCGCGTCAGCTCGTGCGTACTGCCAAGGCGGTCGAACAGCGCCACCATCGCCTTGCGCGCGCCGTCGTCCTTGAACTTGCGGCTCTTCGTCACCACCGCGAGGAACTCCTCCAGCGCGCCGGGGAAGTCACCTCTGGCCGCCAGCGCCGAGGCGAGCGCGTAGCGCGCCTCCAGGTCATCCGGGTGCTGCGCCAGCGCGGCGCGGGCCTTCGCCTCGCCTCCGAAGCGCTCTGCGTCCACCGCGAACGTCGCCTGCGCCCGCAGCGACTCGGCGGCCGATGCGTCGGGGGAGCGGGGATCCACCCGCTCGAGGAGCGCCAT
Source organism: Myxococcota bacterium (assembly GCA_040752975.1). Classification (GTDB taxonomy): domain Bacteria; phylum Myxococcota; class Myxococcia; order Myxococcales; family Myxococcaceae; genus JADLDB01. Next base: position 40,928 of record JBFMHF010000055.1, on the reverse strand, counting down.
GGCTTCGCCGGCCTTCCCCTGCGCCAGCTTTCGTTCGGCCAGCCGCAGCGCGGCCTTGCCACCCACCTCGGGTTCGCCGAGGAGCGCCTCGAGCTCGGCGTCTGATTGGGCCGCGGCGAGCTGCTTCGCCGCCTCGGAGGGCGCCAGCCCGGTGAGCCACCGCCTCACGAAGTGCGCGTCGCGCGCGCCGACGAACTCGTCCACCTTCTGCCCGTCGCGAAACGCCATCACCGCGGGGATGCCCTGGACGCCGTAGCGGCCCGCCAGGGTCTGCGCCTGATCCACGTCCACCTTGGCCAGTTCCACGCGTCCGCCCAGCGCCTTCACCTCGCGCTCCAGCGTCGGCCCCAGCATTCGACACGGGGCACACCACTCCGCCCAGAAATCCACCACCACCGGTACCTCGCGCGATCGCGCCAGCACCTGGGCCTCGAACTGCGCCTCGGAGACGTCTCGAACGGTGTCCATCACCTCAAGAGAGCCTGACTTGCGGGATCTGATTCCGGGAAAGCACTGGACGAAGGGCTGGCACAGACTTCCACGAGCGCGTACGCGACGGAGCGTACCAGGGCAGAGCGCCTCGCAAGGCCGGTGAGCTGGGCACGGTCGGAGTAGGGCTTCACAGTGAGAAGAATCGGCGGATCCGGGCCAGCAGGTCCACCGCGTCCTTCGCCTGGCGCGCCTTTGCCGCCTCTGCGTCGAGGCCTTCACGGGCCGCTTCGAGCTGGGCGCGCCGCTCGGCCAGCAGGTTGGCGATGGACTCGGCCAACGCTGGGCGCGCCTCGAGCACCTGCTGGAAGACGGCCTTGTCCAGGCGGAAGCACTCGGCCTCGGTGTCGGCGATCACCGTCGCCGATCGCGGCTCGCCGGTGAGCAGCGACATCTCGCCGAAGACGGTGGGGCCCTTGAGCTTCGCCACGTCCTTCTGAAGCTCGCCGTCCGCCACCTGCACCGAGGCCTCTCCGTCCTCCATGAGGTACAGCCAGTGCGCGGTGGCCCCCTGCCGCGTCATCACCTCGCCCTTGCTGAAGGGCGCGTAGCGCATGCCCTGCGCGATCGTCTCGCGCTCTGCATCCGAGAGCGCCCGGAAGAAGGGCAGGGCGTTGAGCACCCGGCGGCAGCGCTCGAGTCGTCGCTCGTTCTTCTCGGCCTCGCGCTCGCTGCTCTCCTCGGTGAGGAAGATCGCGTGCGCCGGCTTGGCCGGAGACATGCCTGCGCGCTTGAGCGCGAAGAAGACCGTGGCGCGCACCGTCGAGTCGGTCGGGTCGTCCGCCGCGAGATCCGACAGCCAGTAGCGCACCGCGTAGCGGCCGAAGGTGTCCGTCATGTCCATCAGCACGACGTTGGGGGGCGGCGTCTTCGACACGTTGGGCAGCGATGCGTTGGTCACCGCCGTCTGTACCACGTCGATGACGTCGCCGGGCTGATGGCGCCAGTCGACGTGGAAGAAGACCCACCGCCGCCACAGCCGCGGTTGGCCCTGGCGCCGGCCCAGCACCATCACCTGCGACTTCATCAGCACCGCGTTGGGGATGAGGACCGTCTCCCAGTTGCGCGTCTCGATGGCGGTGTGCCGCCAGCGCACCTCCACCACCCGCCCGGTGACGTCGCCCACCTTGATCCAGTCGCCCTCGCCGATGGAGTTGTCGATCTGCAGCGCCAGGCCCCCGGCGATGTTGCCGATCACGTCCTGCAGCGAGAAGCCCAGCACCGCGGTGAAGACGGCGCTGGTGGCGATGAGGCCCGAGAGGCTGACTCCGGCGCGCCCCGCCACCGCCACCGCCGTCGCCACCGAGGCGATCGCCACCAGCACGTCCTGGAGGATGAGCGGCACCTTCATCCGCACGCGCGGGAGGAGGACGTTGAAGATCAAGGTCGCCGCCGCGCCCACCAGCGCCACCGCGCCGAAGACCCAGGTGGGCGTGCGGAAGGCGTCGACCAGCGACGACTCGTGCACCCTCATCGCCGCCGTCAGCACCAGCCCCACCAGGTGCGTGGCCAGGAAGAAGAGCGCCGCCTTGAAGCGCGCGCGATCGATGGTCGCCAGCTTCGACAGCAGGAAGGCGAGCACCGACACGCCCAGCACCCACGGCGTCGACGCCTCCTCCGCTTCTCTCCAGAGCACCTCGAAGAAGCTCACGGCGGCTCACCGTAGCGCACGTCAGTGGCACTCGGGCGAAGTGTCCTGAAACCAGAGCGCGCGGACGATGAGGAGGAACGCGGCCGCCAGCGGCACGGCCCGCCGCAGCACCGCCGACGCCCGCGGCCATCGGTTCCACGCCTGCGCGCCCAGCTGCACGCCCGCGAGAAGCGGTACCGCGCCCAGCGAGAACGCGAGCAGCACCACGGCCCCGCCGGCCGCGGATCCCGTGGCCAGCGCCGCGAGGAAGATGCCGTACAGCAGGCCGCAGGGAAGGAAAGGCGTCGCCGCTCCCAGAGCGAAGGCCCGCCCCGCGGGTGACAGTCGCGCCCCGCGTCGGGCCAGCGCCTTCGAGATCGCCGCCACCCCGGGCAGCGGCTTGAGGTGTCGACCGAGATCGAGCGCCGTCACCACCAGCCCGGCCGCCATCACCCAGGGCAGCCATGGCTGGACCGACACCGTCAGCACCCTGGCTGCGCCTGCGCCCACCGCCCCCAGCACCGCGCCCACGGCCAGGTAGGCCGTCACCCTCCCTGCGTGCCAGGCGATGGCCGCGCGCTGACGGGCGGGCCCGGCCGGAGGCAGCGGCGCACACGCCAACGGGCCACACATCAGCCCGCAGTGCAGGCTGCCGGTGACGCCCGCCACCAGGGCGCTCGACGTCCCGGCCAGCAACAAAGGTGATGAGAAGCCCAAGTCCACGTGCAGCGCTCCTAACACGCGGCATGCCGTTCGCAGACTCAGAGCCAAGGATGAACTCGCGGGAGTCAGAACCCGCGGGAAGTTCAGGCGAAGGCAGGTGCGTCCACTGCCGAAGCCCGATTCCCGCGGACGCAGGATCTGCGCGCTTCTGTTGCCGCGGCTGTGAAGCCGTGCACGGTTTGCTGCTCGAGCAGGGCCTCTCCCGGTACTACGAGCTTGCGGGCGATCAGGTCGCGCCGGTGACGGAGGCGACGACGCCGACCAGCCACGCGTGGCTCGAGCCGCTGCTCGAGCAGGCGAAGACGGGCGGCGCGGTGTGCTCGCTGCAGCTGGACGTGCAGGGCATTCACTGCGCGGCCTGCGTGTGGCTGATGAACGAGACGTTCAAGCGGCAGGCGGGGGCGGGCAACATCGTCGTCAACCCGGCGCTGGGCACGGTGTCGCTCACCTGGAAGGCGGGCGAGCTGGACGTGGCGAAGTGGGTCGAGGGTGTCGAAGGCTTCGGCTACCGGTTCGGCCCCGCCCGGAAGAAGACGGCTGGGAAGTCGATCGAGCTGCCGCTGCGGCTGGGAGTGAGCGCCGCGCTGGCGATCAACGTGATGCTCTTCTCGGTGAGCTTCCACTTCGGCCTCTCGCCGAAGGAGCCGCAGCTCTTCGAGCTGTTCACCTGGCTGTCGCTGGCCTTGTCCACGGCGGTGGTGGTGATCGGCGGCTGGCCGTTCCTCAAGGCGGCGCTGCGCGGCCTGCGCACCGGGGTGCTGCACCTCGATCTGCCGATCGCCGGGGGGATCGTCCTCGTCTACGGGATGTCGCTGGTGCAGCTCTTCGCCTCGAAAGGGCGCGGTGACCTGGCGTACTTCGACACGCTCAACACCTTCATCACGCTCATGCTGCTGGGTCGGTTCCTCCAGGATCGGCTGCTGGAGAAGAACCGGCGCTACCTGCTCGAGGACGATGGCGCGGACGGGATCATCGTGCGCCGGGTGGTGGGCGAGCGCCTGGAGGCGGTGCCCGCGCCGAAGGTGGCCGCTGGCGATGTGCTGCTGGTGGCTCCGGGCGATCTCGTGCCGGTGGAGGCTGCGCTGCTCGACGCCGAGGCGCAGGTGTCGACCGATTGGATCACCGGGGAGCCCGAGCCCCGCCGGGTGGAGCGCGGCAGGAGCGTGCCCGCCGGCAGCTTCAACGCCGGCCGCGCAGCTTTCCACGTGCAGGCGCGCACCGACTTCCCCGACTCGCCGCTCGTGGCGCTGCTCCGCCAGCCCGCCGAGCGCGCGGATCGCAAGGGTGGCCACCAGGTGCTGTGGAACCGGGTGGCGAAGCGCTGGGTGGTGACGGTGCTGGCGGTGGCGGCGCTGGGCTTCCTCCTGTGGCTGCCCAAGGGCGTAGGGCCGGCGATCAACGTGGCGGTGGCGCTGCTGGTGATCACCTGCCCCTGCGCCATCGGCATCGCCATTCCCCTGGCGTACGAGTTGATGCAGGCGCGGCTCCGCCGGCAGGGCTTCTTCGCCCGCAGCCCGGATCTGCTGGATCGCCTCACCCAGGTGAAGGCGGTGCTCTTCGACAAGACGGGCACGTTGACGCTGGGCCGGTTGGATCTCGCCGATCCGGAGCCGCTGCGCTCGCTGCCCCCGGCCGCTCGCGACGTGGCCTGGAACCTGGCGGTGCGCTCGTCACACCCGGTGAGCCGCGCCGTGGCCCGCGCGCTGGAAGGCCAGGCCCGCTACGACGTCACAGCGGCGATCACCGAGGCGCCCGGCAAGGGGCTCGAGTGGATCCGCGCCGACGGCCGCTGGCGGCTGGGGCGCGCGGACTGGGCACTGGAGGGCGAGGGCGAGGGTGCGCGCGGCGCGGTGCTGTCGAAGGACGGCCGAAGGGTGGTGTCGCTGGAGACGAGAGAGGCCCTGCGCCCCGACGCCCGCCGCGAGGTGGAGGGCCTGCGGGCGTCCAAAGAGGTGTGGCTGTTGTCCGGCGACGTGCAGGGCCGGGTGTCGGCGCTGGCGGCGAGCCTCGGCGTTCCGGGCGAGCGCGCGCTGGGTGGCCTGACGCCGGAGGCCAAGGCCGAAGCGGTGCGGCGCATCGATCGACAGGACACGCTCTTTGTGGGCGACGGCGTCAACGACTCCCTCGCCTTCGAGGCCGCCTTCTGCGCGGGGACTCCCGCCGTCGACCGCCCGGTGATGCCGTCGCGGTCCGACTTCTTCTTGATCGGCGAAGGGCTGGCGCCCGTGCAGCAGGCGTTGGCAGGCGCCCTGCATCTGCGCGGCGCCGTGCAGCGCATCCTCGGTATTTCGCTCGCGTACAACCTCGTGGCGATCGCCGCGTCCCTCCTCGGGTTGATGTCTCCCGTCGCCGCGGCCATCAGCATGCCTGCCAGCACGCTCACCTTGATCTTCTACACGGTGGCGACGCTGCGCCGGGCTCCGCCCGCAAGCGATTCGCGCTTCATGCAGGCCGCGCAGTTTTCGCGCCCGGCCCTGGAGGTCGGCCGATGAGCGTCATCGTCCTGCAGGTCTTCGTCAGCCTGATGCTGGTGGCGGCCGGCGTCACTCTGTTCGTCTTCGTCGTCCGGTCGAGAACCCTGGAGCACTCCGACCGGCTCTCGTTGGCTCCTCTCGAGGACGACGTGTGTCCGCGGTCGGAGCCCCCAGCAGTGCAGCCCCCGAAGCAGTCTCCCTAACGTCCGGAGAGTCGTGAGCCATGAGTCAACGCATTGAGCGGATCCAATACGACGACGCCATCGTCCGAAAGTTCATGTTCGCGTCGATCCTGTTCGGCGCCGTCGGCCTGATCGTCGGCGTGCTGATCGCCAGCCAGCTGGCGTGGCACCAGGCGAACTTCGGCGTTCCATACCTCACCTTCAGCCGCCTGCGGCCGCTGCACACCAACGCGGTGATCTTCGCCTTCGTCGGCAACATGATGTTTGCCGGCGTCTACTACTCGACCCAACGCCTGCTGAAGGCGCGCATGGCGAACGACACGCTGAGCGCCATTCACTTCTGGGGCTGGCAGCTGATCATCGTTGCGGCGGCGGTGACGCTGCCGCTCGGCATCACCACCGGCAAGGAGTACGCCGAGCTGGAGTGGCCCATCGACATCGCCATCGCGCTCGTCTGGGTGGTGTTCGCGATCAACTTCTTCTGGACGCTGGCGAAGCGGAACGAGAAGCACCTGTACGTCGCGATCTGGTTCTACATCGCCACCATCATCACCGTGGCGGTGCTGCACATCGTCAACTCGCTGGCGCTGCCGCTGTCGCCGCTGAAGAGCTACTCGGTGTTCGCGGGCGTGCAGGACGCGCTGGTGCAGTGGTGGTACGGCCACAACGCGGTCGCCTTCTTCCTCACCACGCCGATCCTCGGGATCATGTACTACTTCCTCCCGAAGGCGGCGGAGCGGCCGGTGTACTCGTACCGGCTGTCGATCGTGCACTTCTGGGCCCTGGTGTTCATGTACATCTGGGCCGGCCCGCACCACCTGCTCTACACCGCGCTGCCGGACTGGGCGCAGTCCCTGGGCATGCTCTTCTCGCTCATGCTCTGGGCGCCGTCGTGGGGCGGCATGCTCAACGGCCTGCTCACGCTGCGCGGCGCGTGGAACAAGGTGCGCGAGGATCCGGTGCTCAAGTTCTACGTGGCCGGCGTCACCTTCTACGGCATGTCCACCTTCGAGGGGCCGCTGCTCTCCATCAAGTCCGTCTCGGCGCTGGCCCACTACACCGACTGGATCGTCGGCCACGCGCACGGCGGCGCGCTCGGGTGGAACGGGCTGATGGCCGCGGGCATGTTCTACTGGATGGCGCCGAAGATGTTCGGCAAGCCGCTGCACTCGAAGAAGGCGGCGGACGCGCACTTCTGGCTCGCGACCATCGGCATCGTCCTCTACATGGTCTCGATGTGGGTCTCGGGTGTGAACCAGGGCCTCATGTGGCAGGCGCAGAACGCCGACGGCACGCTCACCTACACCAGCTTCACCGAGACGCTGCTGGCGATCCGCCCCATGTACATCGTGCGCGCCGTGGGCGGCACCATGTACCTCACCGGCTTCGTGCTGATGATCTGGAACCTGCTCAAGACGGTGAGCGGCGCGAAGGCGCAGGACACCACCGTCGAGGTCACCATCGAGGACAAGCCAGCGGCGCCGGAAGAGGCCGCCGGGCCGATCGCGGTCGTCACCGGCCGCCCGCTGTGGTTCTCCACCATCGCCGTGATCTTCACCCTGGTCTTCTTCATCGTGGACAGCGCAGCCCTCGCCGTGGGGCTCTCGGTCGCGGTGCTGGTGGTGGGTGAGGTCGCCTACGTCCTCAACAAGAAGGAGCGGGCCGCCGGCAAGCCGTCCTGGTTCGGGATCATCGAGCGACGGCCGCTGGGCTTCACCGTGCTGGTGCTGTTGTCCGTGCTGGTGGGCGGCGTGGCCGAGCTGCTCCCCACCATCATGGTGAAGCAGGCGGTGCCCGAGACGGGCCACGGCCAGAAGCCCTACACCGCGCTCGAACTCCAGGGCCGCGACATCTACCAGCGCGAGGGCTGCTACGTGTGCCACTCGCAGATGGTGCGGCCGATGCTGCACGAGTACCTGCGCTACGGCGAGGCCAGCCGCGCGGAGGAGTTCATCTACGATCACCCGTTCCAGTGGGGCAGCAAGCGCACCGGGCCCGACCTCCACCGCATCGGCGGCCGGTACCCCAACCTGTGGCACTACACCCACCTGATGGATCCGCGCGCCACCAGCCCGGGCAGCAACATGCCCACCTACCAGTGGCTGGCCGAGTGGACCTTCGACTCGAAGCTGGCGGGCAAGCGGCTCGCGGTGATGCAGAAGCTGGGCGTGCCGTACACCAACGCCGACATCGACTCGGCGGAGGCGAACCAGCAGAAGCAGGCCAACACCATCGTGGCGGATCTCGCGAAGAACGGGGTCCAGGCGAAGTGGAACTCGGACATGGTGGCGCTCATCGCCTACCTCCAGCGCCTCGGGCGGGATCAAGGCGTGGCGCTCACCGACGAGGCGCCGAAGACGTCGGCCCTGCCCGGGCCTCCCGTCGGGGGAGGGCGCTAGGCCATGTACCGCCAGTTCTTCGCCGGCATGGAGTGGACCGCGCTGCCCCTCTTCGCGCTCGGTCTGTTCCTCGTGATGTTCGTGCTCATGTTGCTGCGCACCTTCGCCTGGAAGTCGAAGGGCGACTTTGCGCAGCAGGAGAACCTTCCCCTGTCCGATGGACGCGCCGTTTCGACTGACCGCGAGGTGACGCCGTGAATGCTCCCCAGAGTTCCAACGACAAGGTCGTCCACGTCTATGACGACATTCGCGAGGAGGACAACCAGCTGCCCAACTGGTGGCTGTTCATCCTCTTCGCCACCATCGTCTTCTCCTTCGGGTACTGGTTCGTGTTTCACACCACGAAGAAGCTGCCGAACCCGCCCGAGGTGTACGCCGCCGACGTGGACGCGCTGAAGAAGGCGCGCGCGGCCGCCAACCCGATGAGCGACGAAGCCCTGGCGGATCTGGCGAAGGATCCGGCGGCCGTCACCGCGGGCAAGGAGGTCTTCGCCTCCACCTGTGCGTCCTGCCACGGCCAGCAGGCGCAGGGGCTGGTGGGCCCCAACCTCACCGACAAATTCTGGATCCACAGCAACAAGCCCGTCGAGCTGGCCAAGGCCGTCGATCTGGGCTTCCCCGACAAGGGCATGCCGCCCTGGGGGCCGGTGCTGGGGCCGGACAAGGTGCGCAAGGTGACCGCCTACGTTCTGTCCATCCAGAACACCAACGTCGCCGGCAAGGAGCCGCAGGGCGAGCCCGTCGAATGACCGCCTGACGGTCGCCAACCGACGCCGAACCGGCCGCGCGCCCGCCGGGCTCTCACGGCGTCGAGGACACTCATGCAAGCCCCCGCGCCCATTCTCGGTTCGATGAAGCCGGATGGTTCCCGGCTCATGCTGCACCCCGCCGACGTGAAGGGCCGGTGGATGCGCGCCCGACGGATCGTCTTCGGCGCGCTGATCGCCTTCTACGTGCTGGCCCCTTTCATCCCCGTGGGCGGGCGCCCGATGATCCAGCTGGACGTGCAGCACCGCCGCTTCTACCTGTTTGGCGGCACGTTCAACGCCCAGGACTTCTGGATGGTGCTGCTCTTCGCGCTGTCCCTCGCCTTTGGGTTGCTGCTGGTGACGGCCTGGCGTGGGCGGGTGTGGTGTGGCTGGGCCTGCCCGCAGACCGTCTTTCTCGAAGGCGTGTATCGCCCCATCGAGCGCTTCATCGACGGGCCCCGCGAGAAGCGGCTCAAGCTGGCGCAGGAGCCGCTCTCGGCCGGCAAGCTCGCCCGTCGCGTCGTGAAGTACGCCGCCTTCTTCCTGGTGTCGGTGCTGATCGCCCACACGGCCACTGCCCTCTTCGTCTCGCCCAAAGAGCTCTGGTTGATGATCGAAGAAGGGCCCAGGGCGCACCTCGAGGCCTTCCTTCTCACCACTGGCTTCACCGCGATCCTCACCTTCAACTTCACCTGGTTCCGCGAGCAGTTCTGCGTCGTGCTGTGCCCGTATGGCCGGCTGCAGTCGGTGCTACACGACAAGGACTCCATCACCGTCGCCTACCGGGAGGCGCGCGGCGAGCCACGCGGGAAGCTGGTGAAGAACCCGGCCCCCGACACGCCGAAGCAGGGCGACTGCATCGACTGCAAGCGCTGCGTGGTGGTGTGCCCCACGGGAATCGACATTCGCAACGGGCTGCAGATGGAGTGCCTCGCCTGCGATCAATGCGTCGACGCCTGTGACGAGGTGATGGATCGGATCGGCAAGCCGCGCGGCCTCATCGGCTTCGCCTCGCAGAACGAGCTGGCGGGACAGGGGCGCAAAGTGCTGCGCCCGCGCGTGATGGTGTACGCGGCGCTGATGGTGCTCTCGATGGTGGCGCTCACCGTGTCCCTGGCGGTGCGCACACCCTTCGAGGCCAACGTCTTCCGCCCGCGAGGCGCCAACCCCTTCATCGTCGATGGCGCCACGGTGCGGAACCCCTTCGAGGTGCACCTCTTCAACAAGAACCCCGAAGCGGCGCGCTTCCACCTCTCCGTGACCGCTCCCGTCCCGGCCCAGGTCGTGGTGGGAACGCCCGAAGTGGAGCTTCAGTCGCTCACCGACGCCCGCGTGCCCGTCTCGGTGTCGATCGACGCGCAGCACCTCGGCAAGCCCGTCGACCTGGTGCTGGAGGTGAGAGACGACACCTCCGGCGAGGTGCGGCAGAAGACGATCCGCTTCCTCGCGCCCCTGGGCCTGGGACGCTGAGACTCCCCGTCGCTCGGACACGGCGTCGCCTCGCGTCCTCCGTCACGTGAAGGCGGCAGGGGCCACGAGCGCTCTTCTTCCCGCGCGCCCGGGGGGCCCTGATGATCAGCGCGTGGCACCGCGCACCGCACCCCGTGGCAGCCGCGGGCGTCCCGAAAGTCAGGGGGCGACTGTGAGGCGCGAGCACGGCAGGCACCATCGCGTCTCAGGCAGCGCCCGCAAGCGATCCCGGCCAATCGCGCCTTCGCAGCGCTCACAGCGGCCCCAAGCTCCCGCCTCCAACCGCTCGAGCGCCGCGTCCAGCTCCCTCAACTCGGCGGTGATCTCCTCGGTCCGTGGGTGTCGAGAGGACAGCGAGGAGCGACGGCCTTCCAGTGCCCGCCGCGCCTCCTTGATCATCGCCACCGTGAAGCTGTGCCGCCCCGTCGCTGACATCAGTCGCGTTGGTGCTTGCAATGCACAGGCCTTACCCGCCCTTGAGGGGAAAGGACTTCGAGTGGGCGCACAGCCGGCAGCCGGCGACTAGGGAGCCGCAGGTTTTGCGTCAAGCGCGTCCGAAGGCTGCAGGTAGGCGGAATGGCAGCCCACGCACGTGCGCGTCAGCTCGCCCAGGCGCACCGCCAGCGCGTCGTCGGAGCCGCCCTGGGCCGCCGCCTGCGCCAGCGCCTTCGCGCGTTCCCGCAGCTCGTCCTGCCTCACGAAGAACTGCTCAGGAAGCGCCGAGTTCAGCTCGTCGCTCGCACCCGGAGAGGGGCGGGTGATGCGCGGCTCGCTGGCGATGGCCTGCGCCAGGTCCTTCGCGACGTCCTTCTCGAGGAGCAGCACGGCCTGCACCAGCCGCGTCATGTCCTTGCCGTGCCGGGTCATGCGCTGCCGGAGGAGCTGCCGCGCCAGCTCGTTGAGGTACTCGGGTTGCCTGAGCCCCTTCGTCAACTCCTCCTTCGGCGGCGGAGGCGTCTTCTTCGTCGGCGCGCCCGCGAAGGCCAACCCCACCCCCAGCGCGACCGCCCCCACTGTCACTTTCCAGCGCATGGCGACTCCTTTCCGCTCGCACTGACTTGAAGCAACCCCCCGGCCAGAGTCGGCCTGCGTCGTGCACGGTGAGAGGGCGACCGACCCCGGAGGTACGTCATGAAGAAGATCCTGGTTGCGATCGATGGCTCTGAGCCCGCGATGCACGCCGGACGCACCGCCATGCAGCTGGCCGAGAAGAGCCACGGTGAAGTGACGCTCGCCTACGTCGTCCCGCAGGTGCTGATCCCCGCCGAGGTCCCCTTCGCCGCCGGCGAGCTGGCCGAAGAGGCTGTGAAGGCTGGAGAAATCCTCCTCGAGCAGGCCGCGAAGGAGCTGGGACAGCCCGGCGTCCGCCGCGTCTGCCTCACCGGCTCGCCCGCCGAGCGCCTCACGGAGCTCGCCGACGCCGAGAACTACGACCTGGTCGTCGTGGGCAGCAAGGGCCGAGGCGCCGTTTCCCGCGTCCTCGTCGGCAGCACCACCGATCGACTCGTGCACATCTGCAAGAAACCCGTGCTCGTGGTGCGCTAGAAGGCCCGCAATGGTTGCAGCCATCCCCCCACAGGCGCAGGAACTGCACATGGCCCACCGAATTCTGATCGTCGACGACGAGCGCAACGCGCGCGACGCCTTGAAGACGCTGCTCACGGACGAAGGGTACGAGGTGCGGGAGGCGAGCGACGGCGAGGAGGGCCTCGAAGCGCTGGCGGAGTTCCGCCCCGACGCGGTGCTGTGCGACGTGCGCATGCCGAAGATGGACGGGCTCACGCTGCTCAAGCGCGCGCGGGAAGACGGGCACGAAGCGCTCTTCATCATGATGACGGCCTTCGGCAGCATCGAGACGGCCGTGGAGGCGATGCGGCGGGGCGCGGAGGACTACCTCACCAAGCCCCTCGACGTGGGCGCGGTGACGGCGCGGCTGGAGAAGGCGCTCGAGAAGCGGCAGCTGGTGCGCGACAACCAGATGCTGCGCGAGCGGATCCGCGAGAAGTACCAGTTCACCAACATCGTCGGTGACAGCGCGGAGCTCCAGGCCGTCTTCGACGTGGTGAAGCGCGCGGCGCCCACCCGGGCCACCGTGCTCATCCTCGGCGAGTCGGGCACCGGCAAGGAGTTGATCGCCCAGGCCATCCACGAGGAGTCTCCGCGCCGCAGCAAGCCCTTCGTCAAGGTGAACTGCGCCGCCCTCTCGGAGACGCTGCTCGAGTCGGAGCTGTTCGGCCACGAGAAGGGCAGCTTCACCGGCGCGGTGGGCCGGCGCGAGGGACGCTTCGAGCTGGCCGACGGCGGCACCCTCTTCCTCGACGAGATCGGCGACATCTCCCCGGGGCTGCAGGTCAAGCTGCTGCGCGTGCTCCAGCAGCGCGAGTTCGAGCGCGTGGGCGGCACCACCACCCTCAAGGTGGACGTGCGCGTCGTCGCCGCTACCAACAAGGATCTCGGCGCCGAGGTGAAGAACGGCCGCTTCCGCGAAGATCTCTACTACCGCCTCAACGTCGTCTCGGTGACGCTGCCGCCCCTGCGCAAGCGGAAGTCCGACATTCCCGCGCTGGTGGCGCACTTCATCGAGCGCTACAGCGAGCTGCACGGCAAGGAGGTCCGCGGGCTGGCCCCCGGCACCTTGAATGCGCTGCTCAGCTACGACTGGCCGGGCAACGTGCGCGAGCTGGGGAACGTGGTCGAGCGCGCGGTGGTGCTGGCCCGGGGCACGGAGCTCACCGGAGACGATCTCCCGCCTACCCTGCGCGGCCCGCGCCCGCGCGACCGCTCGCCGGACACCCTCATCCCCGGCGCCACGCTGTACGAGATCGAGCGCGAGGCCATCCTCCGCACGCTGGAGATGGTCGACGGCTCCACCAGCCGCGCCGCCGACGTCCTCGGCATCAGCGTGCGGAAGATCCAGTACCGGCTGAAGGAGTACGCCCAGCAGGACGCGGACGCGTCCCGGCCGAGCAACAACTGATCACCCCCGCGGCAGGTGCACGGTGAAGCGGGCGCCCCCGAGCGGTCCGCGCCCGACCGTGATGCGCCCGCCGTGCTGCGAGATGATCGCGTTGCTGATCGGCAGGCCCAGGCCCGAGCCGTTCGCCTTGGTGGTGAAGAAGGGCTCGAAGAGGCGCGGCACGGCGTCTTCGGGCACGCCCGGCCCGCTGTCGTCGACGTGGAGGAGCACGAAGTCCGGGTGGTGGGGATCTTCTTCGCAGGAGAGCCGCACCGTCCCGTCCGCGCCGGCCGCGTCCAGCGCGTTCAAGCACAGGTTCATCAGCACCTGCCGCAGCTGATCCTCGTCGGCCGTCAGCGTGGGCGCGTGCTCGCAGTGGAGTTCCAGCTTGACGCCGCGGCGCTCGGCGTCCGTCTCGAGGAAGGCCCAGACCTTCTCTGCGACGGCCTTCAGGGACGTCCGCTTGAGCGTCAGCGCGGTGGGCCGGGCGAACTGCAGGAAGTCCTGGAGGATGTGCTCGAGCCGGCGGATCTCGTCGCGCACCAGGGTGAGGGGCTGCAGGAGCGGCCGCTGCACCGAGGGATCGAGCTTGTGCACCCGGCGCTCCAGCACGGTGAGCTGCAGCGCGGCGGCGTTGAGCGGGTTGCGGATCTCGTGCGAGAGGCCTGCCGTCAGCGTGCCCACCGCGGCCAGCTTCTCGGCCATCTGCGCGCGGCGCGTCAGCTCGCGCTTCTCCGAATGCGACTTCACGTGGCGCACGGCCTTGTCCAGCGTGGCCAGCAGATCCGGCGTGGACAGCGGCTTGGTGAGGTACGCCCACACGCCCGCGCGCACCGCCGCCGCGGCGGACTCCACCGACGCGTGACCCGTCAGCAGCACCACTTCGCAGTCCGGGTTCTCTTCCTTGAGCTGCGCGGCCAGCGTGGTGCCGTCGCCGTCCGGCAGCTTGAGATCCACCAGCGCCACCTCGACCCAGCCGCGCGCCACCTTGAGCGCCTCGGCGCAGGACTCGGCGCTGCGCACCTCGTGGCCGAGATCGTCGAGGATCTCCCTGAGGTTCTCGATGAAGGCCCGGTTGTCCTCCACCAGCAGGACGTGCGCGCTCATGGGGCGGCGCCCACGCGGGCGAAGAGCTGTTCGAGTCGATCCACCAGCGCGCGCGTGTCGAAGGGCTTCTTGTAGAGCTCCGCGTCCGCGGGCACCGACGCGTCCGTCACGCCGGTGATCACCACCGTGGGGGTGCCCGGGAAGCGCTCGCGAACGCGCGCCAGCGGCTCGCCCGTCGGACACCCGGGCAGCCTCAGGTCCACCAACGCGGCGAAGGGCTGCACGTCCACCTGCTCGAGCTCCGAGGCGGTGCTCGCCGTGCACACGGTGAGGCCGCGGGCTGACAAGGCGTCGCTCAGGTTCTCGGCCAGCGCGGCGTCGTCCTCGACCAGCAGCACCATGCCGCCCCGGCGCGCCTTCTCCAGGACTCCCACCAGCTGCGGCACCTTGCCCGGCTTGGACAGCACCGCCAGCAGCCCTTCTCTCCGCGCGTCGGAGAGCTGCCCGTCCTGAACATAGGCCGAGAGCAGCACCACCGGGAGGGCAGGATCCGCCCGGCGCGCGCGGTGGAGCAGCTCCGTACCCGACATGCCCGGCATCTTCATGTCCGTCACCAGCACGTCGTAGCGGGCGCGCTCCAGTTGCTCGAGCGCCGCCTCGGCGTCGGCGGCCACGTCCACCGTGGCCCCGGTGTCCTGGAGGATCTCCGCGAGGTTCTCGACGAAGGCGGCGTTGTCGTCCACCAGCAGGTAGCGCCGCGTCATGGCTGTCCCTCCGCGCGTGGCAAGGTCAAGGTGAAGCGCGCTCCCCCCAGGGGTGCCCGGGAAGCGGCCACCGTGCCGCCGTGCCGCTCGACGACTCGGCGCACCAGCGCCAGGCCCAGCCCGATGCCCCGGGGCTTCGTCGTCACCAGCGGCTCGAAGAGCCGGTTGCGGACCGACGGATCGATCCCCGGCCCCGAGTCGTCCACCACCAGGCGCGCCTGCGGCCCGTCCACCTCGAGGGTGACGGTGATGCGCCCGGCGGGGCTGACGGCGTCCAGCGCGTTCTCCACCAGGTTCACCACCACCTGCCGAAGCTGCGTGGGATCTCCGTCGATGGGGCAGGGCGCTCCGAAGCCGGTCAGCTGGAGCGCGATGGTGGCCGGCGGCTCGAGGCCGGACAGCGCGTCCCGCGCCACCGCGCCGAGGTCGATCCGCTGCTTCACCAGCGGCCGATCGCGGATCAGGTCGAGCAGCTGCGTGATGATGTCGTTGGCCAACGTCACCTGGGTGCCGATGCGATCCAGGTGCTTCTTCGCCTTCTCGTTGTCCCCCGCCACGCCCTTGAGCACGTAGAGCGACGTCTCGATCACCCCGAGCGGGTTGCGCAGCTCGTGACCGATGCTGCCGATCAGCTGCCCGTAGGTGGCCAGGCGCTCGGCCCGCTGCTGCGCGGCCTCGAGGTCCTCGCGGTAGGTGTGCAGCATGATCGCCAGGTCCAGGTCCAGCACCCGCTCCACCGCGTCGCGGGCCAGCCGCCCTTCCGGCGAAGCCTCGTCGAGGAAGGCACTCATGCGCTCGCGGAGCTGGAGCCGGACGACGTTCATCGCGCTGATCATGTAGTGCTGAGGCAGCGCGATCTGCACGTGAACCCGCCCGATCCGCGCGCGTCGATTCACGTACGCCTCGTCCCATGGCCCGTCGAAGAGCTCGCTCATCCACTTCACCAGCGTCACCTTGAGCTGGCCCACGTGCTTCTCGCCCCGCCCCAGCGCGGCCCGCGCGTGCTCGTGCTCGAGGATCCGCGCGTAGAAGGCCTCGGCGATGGCGGGGAAGTGGGGCTCGAGGGGCGCCTTGAGCGCGCGCAGCCGTCGCCCGTCCGCGTCGGTGAAGCCGACGTACCGCTTGAGCTCTTCGAAGAGGTTCAGCACGGCAGCCGAGGGCTTGTAGCGGCAACGTCCCGCCCCGCACAACCGCCTTTGGCCGATGCGGGAAGTGGCTTATGACTCCGCGCGTGGCCGAACTGCACCGCGGACATCTGGTCTTCAGCTGTGGCGCGAGCCTCTACGCCGTCCCTGCCGAGACCGCCGCCGAGGTGGTGACGCTCCCCGCGCTGACGCGCGTGCCTGGCGCCCCCGTCCACCTGGTGGGCGTCTTCGCGCACCGCGGCGAGGTGCTCCCGGTGGTCGATCTCGCCCGCCTCTCGGGCCGGCCGCTGGACGACGGCTTCAAGCGCGCGGTCCTGGTGCGCAGCACGGGCGGCGCGGTCGCGTTGACGGCCACCAAGGTCCTCGGCGTCTCGCAGCTCGAAGGCCAGCAGGAGCGGCTGGGTGACTCGGGGCTCCAGGCGCACCTGCGCGGCCCGGCGCGCGCCCCCGCGGGCGAGGTGGCGGTCATCGACACCGACGGCTTCTTCGACTTCCTGGCTCGCGGCGGCGCATGAGCGCGACGGACACGGTGGTGGAAGGCGTGGTGTTGTGCCGGGTCGGAGGCGATCGCCTCGCGGTCCTGCCCAGCGACGTGGTGGGCGTGGAGCTCCCCGACGCGAAGTGCCCGTACGCTGGCAGCCTCTTCGACGGCACAACGCCCAGTCCGGCCGACGCGCGGCTGCTCCGGCACGAGCTGTCAGGCCTCGTCGTCGACGCGCTCGAGGTGCACGCCGAGCCCCTGTCGCTGATGCGCGTCCCGCCGGCGCTCAGGTGGGTGGTGGGCGGCGCGCTGATGGGCTTCGTCCAGGTGGGGGGCTCGCTGTGGCCGGTCGTCTCTCTTCCGGCCCTGTCCAGGCACCTGTCGGCTCGCTCCGGGGCGGTGCGCTCGTGAAGGGCGTGGCCGCGCTGGAGAAGAAGAGCCGCTGGCTGACGGGCTTGAGCACGGTGGCGGTGTTCGCTGGCCTCGCGATCGCCGTCGTCTATGCCGTCGCGGCGCTCTCCTTCCCTCCGGGCACCCGGCTCGTCTTCGGCATCCTCGTGGTGGTCATCTCCGTCGGCTTCAACGTCGCGGGGGACGCCCTCGAGCAACGGCGACTCAAGACGCTCCGCGGGCTGGGAGACGGCACCATCGCGCCCCGGCCCCAGGCCCTCGCGGAGGCGGCGCGTGAGGCGGCGAGGAGCCCCGACGTGTCCTTCGGGCTGGTCCTCGGCCTGGTGGGCGGCGGCGCGGTGCTGGTGGCCGTGACGTGGCCGCTCTTCTGCGACGTGCCCCGCGCCACCGTGCTGCGGGTGGGCTTCATCGGCGTGGCGGTCGCGCCCCTGACGGCGGTGATGGCCAACCTGATCGCCTGGCCCCGCGTGCGGGTGGTGCTGCGCGCGCTGGTGGAGGCCGGCCTCCCCGTGGACGCGGCCTACGCCGCGGTGCCCGCGCGCTTCGAGCTGAAGCCCCGCCTGGTGCTGTTCGCAGGCGTGGCCACCCTCACGCCGCTCTTGCTGGTGGCCGACATGGCCGTCACCCGGCTGAGCAAGCTGGCCGAGCCCGGCGGCGGCGGCGCCATGTGGCCCGTCCTGGTGCTGGGTGGCCTGGTGCTGGTGATGGTCGCGGCCTGCGCGTCGCTGGTGGGCAGCGTGCTGGGCGCGCCCCTCGCCGAGCTCGCGAAAGAGACGGAGCGGTTGGCCCGCGGCGAGTACGGCCAGCCCAGGCTGGTGCCCGGCGAGTTCGAGACGTGGGCCGCGGCCGGCGGCATCGCGCTGCTCGAGGTCGAGCTGGCCAACACCACTCGCCGGGTGGCCGAGGCGACGTCATCCATCGTCACCTCCACCACGGATCTCTCCAGCGGCCGGAGCGAACACCTCTCGGCCGCCGAGGAGCAGTCGGCGGCGCTCGCAGCCACCACCGCCACCACCGAAGAGCTGGCTCGCAGCGCCCGGCAGATCGCCCTGAACGCCCAGCGCGTGTCCGAGCTCGCCCGCGGCACCCTCGACGCCGCCCGGGCCGGAAAATCCAGCGCCGACGCCTTCACCGGCGCGATGCAGCAGGTGCGTGAAGGCAACCAGGCCATCGCCGACTCGGTGGTTCGCCTCAACAAGCGGGTGCAGCAGGTCGGGCGGATCATCGAGTTCATCAACGGCATCGCCGACAAGAGCGATCTCCTCGCGCTCAACGCCGAGCTGGAAGGCAACAAGGCCGGCGAGGTGGGCCGCGGCTTCAGCCTGGTGGCGGCCGAGATGCGGCGGCTCGCCGAGTCCGTCATGCACTCCACCGCGGAGATCGCCCGGCTCATCGAGGAGATCCGCGACGCCACCAACGCGGCCGTGATGGCCACCGAGGCCGGGGTGAAGGCCACCGACGCCGGCGCTGCGCTCGCGCAGCGGGTCAGCGAGGGCCTCGCGCGCATCGTCGAGTTCGCCAACCTCTCGTCCGACGCGATGCAGAGCATCAGCCTCGCCACGGGCCAACAGCAGGCCGGCACCGATCAGCTCGTCGCTTCGATGGCCGACATCCTCAACTCCACGCGCGCCGCGGCCGACGCCTCACGGGCCATGGAATCGACCCACGCCGAGCTGCTCGTCGTCACGAAGGAGCTCGACGGGGCGGTCCGACAGGAGGTCAAGCCATGAGCCAGGACTGGCTCCGCGGGCGCACCGGCTGGCTGTTGGCCCCTGGCGTGTGGGTGTCGGCGCTGGTGCTGGCGATCGCCGTCGTCTACGGCGGTGGCGTGGTGCGGTGGGAGGGCTCGGCGGTGGTGCCGCTCACCATCGCGGTGGTGGGCGTGGTGCTCGTCTTCCTCGCCACCGCCGCCAGCTCGCGGGGCCTGTCCACCTTCCGCGCCCTGGTGTCGCAGCGGGTGGCGGCCACCGCGCCGCACCGGCTCGAGGCCATCTCCGAGCTGCGGCAGTTCCCTTCTCGCGCTGCGCTGTGGCTGGGCGTGGCGGTGGAGCTGGGGGCGCTCGCCGTCGGGCTGGTGGTGGTGGTGGTGGAAGGGGCGCCGCTGCCCATCGTCGCGCGGCTGGCGGTGGTCGGCGCGCTCCTGGGGCTGGTGACGGCGGTGCTGGCGTCGACCATCGCGACCGCGCGGGTCCACGAGGCCATCGATCACCTCGCCGAGGGGCTGCCCGCCTCCGACGTGCTGGCCGCCGCTGCCCGGCCGACGTGGACGATGCGCCGCCGCCTGGTGGTCCTCACGCTGGCGGTGGTGGTGGTGCCCGTGCTGATGGTCGTCGACGTGTCCGTCACGTTGACGGACGAGGCCGCCGCCGCGCTCTCGTCGCCCCTCAACCAACCGTCCGCCGTGGTGGGCGCCGCGTCCCGCGAGCTGGCGGTGCGCCTCTTCGCCCTGGTGGCCGCGTCGCTGGCCCTGTCCCTGACCGCGGCCTTCTTCGGCGGAAACGTCCTCGCCCGCCCCATGCAGCGCCTCGCCGCCGAGGCGCGCCGGACGGCGCGCGGCGAGCTCGATCGCTCGTCGGTGATCGCCGCCGACGGAGAGATGTGGCAGGTCACCGGCGTCTTCGCGCGCATGCACGAGCGGTTGGCCCAGCTCCTCGTGCAGCTCACCCGCGCCGGCGCCACCATCGAGCGCACCACCACCACGCTCAAGGGCACGTCGCGCCAGTACGAGTCCACCGCCGCCTCGCAGGCCGCCGGCCTCAACCAGACGTCGGCCACCACCGAGGAGCTGGCCCACAGCGCCCGGCAGATCGCGGCCAGCGCCGCCTCGGTGTCCGAGCTCGCGAAGTCCACCCTCGAGGCCGCCGAGCAGGGCCAGCGCGACGCCGCCGCCTTCCAGGCCGCCGTCGATCGCATGCGGCAGGACAACCGGTCCATCGCCGGCGCCGTCGATCGCCTCCAGCGCCGTGTGCAGCAGATCGGCCGCATCGTCGAGTTGATCAACACCGTCGCCGATCGCAGCGACCTCCTGGCCTTGTCCGCCGAGCTGGAAGGCACGCGCGCCGGCGACGTGGGCCGCGGCTTCTCTCTGGTGGGC
This sequence comes from Myxococcota bacterium, assembly GCA_040752975.1. Taxonomy (GTDB): domain Bacteria; phylum Myxococcota; class Myxococcia; order Myxococcales; family Myxococcaceae; genus JADLDB01. Next base: position 20,914 of record JBFMHF010000055.1, on the reverse strand, counting down.
GCCGAGATGCGCCGCCTGGCGGAAAACGTGCTCGAGTCCACCGCCGAGGTGGAAGAGCTGATCGCCGAGATCCGCGACGCCACCGTGAAGACGGCCGAGGCCACCGTGCACGGCTCGTCCCTCACCGAGGGCAGCACCGCGCTCGCCGGCGAGGTCATCACCGCCCTGCGCACCGTGGGCGAGCTCGCCCGGCAGACGTCCGACGAGGTGCGGGCGATCTCCCTCGCCACGCAGCAGCAGCAGTCGGGCACCGATCAACTGGCCGAGACGATGAGCGAGATCCTCAACGTCACCCAGCGCGGCCTGGTGGCGTCGCACCGGCTGGGCGAGGCCAACCGGCGCCTGGTGGGCCTCTCCCAGCAGATGCGGGCCGCGCTCGAGCGCTTCAAGGTGCTGGACGGCCGCCCGGGGGCTACCGGCGCGTGAGCACCAGCCGCGACAAGCTGCTCGCCCAGTTCCGCGAGCTGGTCACCGAGCGCCTGGCGCGGGTCTCCAGGTCGCTGATGGCGCTCGAGGCCGGGGCCGACGTGGAGGCCGGCAAGGCCACGCTGCGCGAGCTCCATGGGCTCAAGGGCGAAGCGCGGATGATGGGCTTCGCCGAGGTCAACTCGCTGGTGCACGAGATGGAGGAGCTCGTCCGCGCCACCCACGGCGTGGGCTACGCGCTCTCTGGCGGCTCGGTGGACGCGCTGCTGGTGGTGGCCGACGCCGTCGCGGTGCTGGCTGGCGCCGCGAAGGGCGAGAAGCCCGACGTCAACAAGCTGCTCGAGTGGCTCAAGGCCGCCACCGCCGCGGAGAAGCAGCGCACCGGCGACGGCACGGGCCAGCACCCCGCGCCGGCACCTTCCGCGCCGGCGCCCGCGCCCAGCGCGCCCCTGCAACCCACGCCCTCCCCCGCGCCGATGCCCGCGCCCACCACCGGGCAGCAGCCGGCGCCGCCACCCACCGCCGCGCCCGAGCGCGCCGACGCGTCGATCCGCATCAGCCAGCAGAGCCTCGAGGTGCTCACCAGTACCGTCACCAACCTCACCCAGCGCGCCCGCCGCCGCGAGCTCAACGCCGCCCGCCGCCGCCAGCTCGCCCGCGAGCTGCTCCACCTCCACCGCCTGGCCGAGGACATGGGCCCCGCCGCCGCCGAGCTGGCCAGCCGCCTCGGCAAGGCCAAGGAGCTCGCCGGAGAGATCAACCGCCTGTCGACCCTCGCCAACACCGACGAGCTGCGCGACCTGAGCGTCTTGTCCGAGGAGATCACCGCGCTGCGCATGGTGCCGGTGTCGCTCATCACCGAGCCCTACGCCCGCATGGTGCGGGAGCTGGCGCGGGGCCTCGGCAAGGACATGGACTTCCGCGTGGAGGGCGACGAGGAGCGCGTCGATCGCAGCGTGCTGGACGCCCTGAAGGATCCCCTCCTGCACCTCGTCCGCAACGCCGTCGACCACGGCCTCGAGAGCCGCGAAGAGCGGGTGGCCGCGGGCAAGCCTCCCCGTGGCCTCCTCACGGTGCACGTCTCGCGCGAGGGCGAGCGCCTCGTGCTGCGCGTGCAGGACGACGGGCAGGGCCTCGACCCTTCACACCTCCGGCAGGCCGCGGTCCGCAAGGGCCTGTTGACGGAGGCCGCCGCCAACGCGCTGGACGACGCCGCAGCCATCGAGCTCATCTTCGTCTCGGGCTTCTCGTCGAAGGACGGGGTCACCGATCTCTCGGGCCGCGGCGTGGGCCTCGACGTGGTGCGCACCAACCTCCTGGCCGTGGGCGGCGAGGTGACGGTGCAGTCCACGCCGGGCAAGGGCGCCACCTTCGAGCTCCGCGTGCCGATCAGCCTCACCGTGGCGCCGGTCCTCTTCGTCCAGGTGGGCGACGAGCGGCTGTGCCTCACCGCGTCCAACGTGCTGCAGGCGGTGCAGGTGCAGACCGAGCACCTGCGGGAGATCGCCGGCAAGGCCGCCCTCAAGCTGAACGACGAGGTGCTGCCCTTCGCGTCGGTGGCCTCCATTCTGGGCGCGGCGCCCGAGCGCCCGGCCTCCGAGGGCGAGCTGGTCCTGGTGCTGCGCGGCCGCGGCCAGTCCGCCGCCATCGCCGTCGATCGCGTGCTGGAGGAGCGCGTGCAGGCGATCCTCCCCTTGAAGGGGCTCCTGTCGCGCTACCCCCACCTCTCGGGCGCCACCCCGCTGGCCGACGGCTCGCTGGCGCTGGTGCTGTCCGCCCCGCACCTCGTCTCCACCGTCCACGGCCGGGAGCTCAAGCTGGCGGCCATGCCCGCCCGCCGTCGCGTCGAAGCCCGGCGCGTGCTGGTGGTGGACGACTCGCCCTTGACCCGCGAGCTGTTGGTGCAGCTGCTCGAGTCCGTCGGCTACCACGTGGTGCAGGCCGTGGACGGCGCCGAGGCCCTCGAGCGCCTGGGCCGCGAGGCCGTGGACATCGTGGTGAGCGACCTCGAGATGCCCAACGTCGACGGCCTCGAGCTGACGCGCCGCTTGAAGAGCCACCCCACGCTTCGCTCGCTCCCCGTGGTGATCGTCACCACCCGCGGCAGCGAGGCGGACCGCCGCCGGGGCATGGAGGCCGGCGCCGACGGCTATGTCACCAAAGGTGATCTCGTGCGGCAGGATCTCGTCGACGTGGTGTCGCGGCTGCTGGCCTGACCTTTCAGCGGGAATCGTCCAGCCGAATTGAAGAAAAGCCGTGCCAGCTGCACTAAGGTACGTGCCTCAAGCACCTCGCAGTGAGGGGACCCCGGGCGCCGCATGCCGAAGAAGGTCAGCGTCATGGTGGTCGACGACTCGCCGCTCTGTCGGCAGTTGATCGTCGACGCACTGAGTCGAGACCCCGACATCGAGGTCATCGCTCAAGCGGAGAACGGGCAGCAGGCGTACGACCGCGCCGTCCAGCTCCGGCCGCAGGTGATCACCATGGACGTGGACATGCCCGTCCTCGACGGCCTGTCTGCCACCGAGCGGATCATGGCCGAGCACCCGACGCCGATCCTCGTCCTCACGGCGGATCCGCGGAACCAGGCGCCGGAGCTGACGCACCGGGCGCTCGCCGTCGGCGCCCTCGCCCTGCAGGTGAAGCCCGCCCTCGACGCGGGGCCCGAGGCGTGGAACCTGGCGCGCGAGGTGAAGCTGCTCTCGACGGTGAAGGTGATCCGCCACCTGCGTGGTGGAAAGAAGGGCACGCTGTCTTCGCCTGGTGTACCGGCGGTCGCACCGGCGACCGATTCGGGCACTTTCACGGCCTCGCCCGTTGGGGTGGTGGCGATCGCTTCCAGTACGGGTGGGCCTCAAGTGGTGCAGAAGCTGCTCGCCGAGCTCCCCGCGGACTTCCCCGCCCCGCTGGCGCTGGTGCAGCACATCAACGCCGCCTTCGCCGAGTCGCTCGTCTCGTGGCTGGCGGGCAGCTCGAAGCTGAAGGTAAAGGTAGCCAGGGACGGAGATCTCCTCACGCCCGGCGCCGTGTTGATCGCCCCGCCAGACGCGCACCTCACCATCCCTTCTCGCGGGCGCGTCGGGGTAGAGCCGGGACCCGCGAAGGACGGCCACCTCCCTTCGGGCTCGTTGCTCCTGTCCTCTGCGGCGAAGGCCTATGGCCGACGGGCGGTGGGCCTCATTCTCACCGGCATGGGCAACGATGGCGTCGACGGCCTGGCGGCGATCCGCGAGGCGGGTGGAAAGACGCTGGCGCAGAGCCAGGAGTCGTCGGTCGTCTTCGGCATGCCCGGCGCCGCCATCGCGCGCGGCATCGTCGATCACGTGGTGCACGGAGACGAGCTGGCCCGGGCGCTGGTGAAGCTGGCGCAGGGCAAGGAGCTCCCGAAGGGCCAGGGGTGAGGAGCCCATGAAGTCCCCGCCGACGGCTCCGGTGGAGGCGATCTGCGCGTACGTCGCCCAGCGGACCGGCACCAACCTCTCGCGTCAGCAGAAGGAGCGCCTCGCGCGCGCGGCGGCCGAGGTGCTGGGGCAGGGCGATCCAGTCGCCTTCCTCGAGCGCCTCAAGTCTCGTGACGGGGCTCGTGACCTGGCCGAGCTGATGGCGGTCGTCTCGGTCCACAAGACCGATCTCTTCCGCGACGAGCAGCAGCTCACCGCCCTGAAGGAGCACGTGCTGCGCGATCTCGCGTCGCTCCGCCGCCCGCTGCGGGTGTGGAGCGCTGGCTGCTCCACCGGAGAGGAGGTGGCCACGCTGCTGGTGCTGCTCGCCGAGGTGGGCGCACACCCGGGCAGCACCGTGCTGGGCACGGACATCGCGAACGGGGCGCTGGCGGCGGCGCGGAAGCTGTCCTTCGCCCCCGAGGCGATGCGGCGCGTGCCCGATGCTTTGCGCCAGCGCTGGTTCGCGAAGGGGAGCGACGGGTGGCGCCTGGCGCCGGAGCTTTCCAGCCGGGCGCGCTTCCAGCAGCACAACCTGATGGACACGCCGTACCCGTTTGGCGACGACGGCGAGCTCTTCGACGTGATCGTCTGCAGGAACGTCCTCATCTACTTCACGCCCGAGGCCGTGGATCGGGTGGTGGGGCTCTTCGCCGAGCGGCTGGTGCCCGGCGGCGTGTTGGTGCTTTCGGCCGCCGAGCCCATCCTCCACCCGCGCACCGACGTGGAGACGCGCCGCCTGCAGAGCGCCTTCTTCTACGTGCGCGTCGATCCCTCGAAGGCGAAGGCCGTGGAGGCGCCTCGCCCGTCGTCGCCCCGGCCGAGCGCTCCACCCCGGTCGCCGGCGCCGCCGCCGCGTCCCTCAGCGCCCCCCGCGCCGAAGCCGTCCGCGCCGGGCCCCACCTCCGGCGAATTCCAGGTGCCCCAGACGCCCGAGGAGGAGGGCCGCCGGCTCTTCGAGCTCGTCCTGGACTGGGCCGCCGCGGGCCAGCCCGACCACGAGACCGAGGCGGGCCTGCGCAAGGCGCTGTACCTGGCGCCGGAGCTGGCCGCCGCCCGCTACATGCTGGGGCTCTTGCTCGAGCAACGGCAGGCGCGGGCCGACGCGGCGAGCGAGTACCGCCGGGCGCTCGCGCTCCTGGAGGGGGGCAGGGCCATGCCCTCGGCCTTCTTCTTGAACAACGAGCGCCTCAGCGCGGCCTGTCGGATCGCCCTGGAGCGCCTCGGCTACCGGTGACTTGCATCACCCGCCTCGCGCTGCGAGAAGCCGGGGCCGTGCGGCTGCTGTACGTCCTGGCCACCTGGGTGGCCTTCGCGGTGGTCTTCCCGGTGCTCGCGTTGATGAAGAAGACGCGCGACGGCGCCTGGCAGCGGCTTGGCTTCTACCCTGACGCGCTGGTGCCCCAGGGGCCCGGGCCGAGGATCTGGCTGCACGGCGCGAGCGCAGGCGATCTGCTCGCGCTGTCCCCGATGATCGACCGGCTGCGCGCCCGCTTCCCCCACGCGAAGGTGATCGTCAGCACCATCACCAACACCGGCCACCTGATGGCCCGCGAGCGGCTGAGCAGGAAGATCGACGCGGTGGTGTATGCGCCGTGGGATCTCTGGGGCGCGACCCGGCGGGCGGTGCGCGCGATTCGGCCCGATCTCCTGGTGCTCGAGTACACGGAGATCTGGCCCAACCTGATCCGCGCCGCGCACCGGGCCGGCGCGAAGGTGGCGCTCACCAACGGTCGCTTCTCGGCGCGCCACCTGCCGCGCTACCGGGCCTTCTTCACCGCCATCGGCAACCCGTTGAGCGACGTCGATCTCTTCCTGATGCGCGAGGAAGACGAGGCGGAGCGCGTGCTGAGCCTGGGCGCGCCGCGCGAGCGGGTGCAGGTGACGGGCAACACCAAGTTCGACGCCCTGGCTCCGCTGGAGCAGGCGGTGGAAGACCACGCGCTCCGCGAGGCGCTGGGCGTGCCGCGCGACGCGAAGGTGTGGATCGCGGGCAGCACCCACGAGGGCGAGGAAGAGGTGTTGCTGGACGTCTACCGGCGGTTGGTGAAGGACCACGCGGATCTCCGCCTGGTCATCGCCCCGCGCTACCTGGAGCGGGCCGAGCGCGTGCGGGGCCTGGTCACGGCGGTCGGGCTGCATGTCGGCTTGCGCTCGAAGGGCAACCCCGAGGGGGCGCCGGTGGTGATCCTCGACAGCATCGGAGAGCTGGCGCGCGCGTACCGGCTGGCCACGCTGGTCTTCGTCGGCGGCTCCTTCACCTCGCGCGGCGGGCAGAACATCCTCGAGCCGGCGGCGCAGGGGAAGCCGGTGCTCTTCGGCCCCCACATGGAGAACTTCCGCGACTCGGTCCAGGTGCTGGTGGGCCGCGGGGGCATCCAGGTGAAGGACGCGGAGCACCTCTGGCGGGTGATGAGCGATCTGTTGGCCCGACCCGAGAGCATCGGCGCGCTGGGCGAGCTGGCGCGCAATGCCGTGCGGCAGGTCTCGGGCGCGAGCGATCGCAACGTCGAGGCGCTCTCGAAGCTGGTGGCCGCGTGAAGGTGCTGCATCTCCTCGCCTCGCCGTACTTCACCGGTCCCGCAGAGCTGGTGGTCGAGCTCGCGCTCGCGCAGCGGCGGCTGGGGCACGACGTGACGGTGGCCATCGATCGAAAACGCACCGCGGCGCCGAGCGAGGAGCTGGCGGCGCCCCGGCTCGAAGCGCTGGGGCTGGCCGCGAGCGCCGCGCTGCAGCTGTCCGTCAAGTCCAACCCGGTCGCGATGATGCGGGACGTGCTGATCCTGCGCGACCTGGAGGTGGACGTGGTGCACGCCCACTTCAGCCACGATCACCTCCTGGCGCGGCTGGGCCGGCCGAAGGGCGCGCGGCTGGTGAGATCGATCCACGCGCCGCGCTCGCTGCGCTGGAGCCTCCCCCAGGCCGACGCGTGGACGGTGCCCACGGCGGAGCTCGCGCGCCGGCTGGTGGGCTCGGCCGTGCTGGTGCTGCCACCCATCGTGTCCAGCGACTTCGGGCCGCCCGTCGATCGCCAGGAGCTGCGGCGGGCGCTGGGGCTCCCTCCGGGCCCGGTGGTGGGCATGGTCTCGACGTTCCAGCCGTCGCGCCGTCACGCGCTGGGGCTGGAGGCCTTCGCGGCGCTGAGGGCGCGCAGGCCCGACGCGCATCTCGCGTTGGTGGGCGACGGGAAGCTGGAGCCGGAGCTGCGCTCGCAGGTCGAGGGCCTGGGCCTGGCTTCCGCGGTGACGTTCGCGGGGTACCAGCCGCGGGAGCGCTTCGTGCGCTGGCTGCAGGCGCTGGACGAGGTGTGGGTGCTGGGCCTGGGCAATGACTTCTCGGCGCGCGCGGCGGCGCAGGCGAGGGCCTGTGGCGTGCGCGTGGTGGCGGTGGATGAAGGCGCGCTCGAGCGCTACGCCGACGCGCTGGTTCCACCCGACGCATCGGCGGTGGCAGGGGCGGCGCTCACCGGCGAAGTTCGTCCCGTCGTGCTCGAGCCCGGCGAGTCGATCGCGCGGCGGGTGCTGGAGCTGTACGAAACCGTGTCGAGGCCCGCGGACGTCGAGAAGGCGAGAGGGCGGGGATGAGCGCGCCAGAGAGCGCAGCGCGGAGGAGCTGGCGAGCGGCCGGAAGCCAGGGACAGCGCCGGCCAGATCCTCACGGACGCCGCGCATCGACGGGGAACGTCTTGCCCTTCCCGCGAGGAGGCGTTCAGCGAGGGCGTCGAGCCCTGGCCGAGAGCCTCTCTTCCCGTGCCTCCAGTGCGGAGCGCCTTGTGGCAAACAGGCTGATCACCCACGGCGGACGCGCAGCAGCCCCGACCAGACAGTGCGGGCCACGCTCAGCCGACGTCACCCCTACGCGCGCCGGCGGGGGGCTCTTCTTCCGGCCCGCGAAGAGCGCAGGCACTGGACCCGCCCAGGGAGCGCCCGACCGAGCCGGGATCCCAGCAGGCCGGAAGGAAGACGCGAGAGTCCGGCTCATTGTGGCGTGCGCGGAGTCCCGCCGATGAACTGGGAGTCGCTCTGGTATGGCCCGCCCACCTGGCGCAGCGCCGTCCTCGCCCCGCTCCTCGCGCCGCTGTCCTGGGCGTACGCGGCGGGCGTCGCGGCGCGGGACGCGACCTTCAGCCTCGGCCTGCGTCGTCCCGTCCGCATCGACGGGGCCACGGTGGTGAGCGTGGGGAACGTGGTCGTCGGCGGAGCCGGCAAGACGCCGGTGACCATCTTCCTCGCGCGCTGGGCGCGCGCGTGCGGACGAACGGTGGCGGTGCTCTCGCGGGGCTACGGGCGGGCGAACGTCATTGACAGCGTCCACTTCTCCGCGAGCAACCTGCCTCCGGTCGAGCAGGTGGGCGACGAGCCGCGCCTCATCGCCCGTCGCGCCCCCGGCGTCGAGGTCTGCGTCGCTGCGAGCCGGGCTGAGGCGGGGCTCGCCGCGCGGCGCCGCGGGGCGGACTTCCTCATCCTCGACGACGGCTTCCAGCACCGGCAGCTGCACCGCGACGTGGACCTCGTCGTGTTGTCGGAAGTGGGAAACGGCCACCGCCTCCCGTGGGGGCCGCTGCGGGAAGGCCCTGCTGCGCTGGCGCGCGCGACGCTGCTGGTGGGCGGCGACGGCGCCTCGGGAGCGCCAGTGCAGGCGAAGACGGTCGTCTCCTGCCTGGTCGACGCGCGCGGGCAGCAGCACCCGCTCGATTTGGTCCGCGGCCGCGCCGTGGTGCTGCTGACGGGCATCGCGCGTCCCTGGCGGGTCACCCGGACGCTGGAGTCGCTCGGGGCACAGGTCGTCGACGTCCAGGCGTACGCGGATCACCACCCCTTCACCTCCAGAGAGCTGGAGCTGGCCGTCCGCAGCGCCGAGCGTCACGCCGCGCTGGTGATCACCACGGAGAAGGATCGAGAGCGGCTCCCGGAGTCCTTCGAGGCCTTCGCGCCGCGGCTGGACCTCGAGCTCACCCAGGGCCTCGACGCGCTCGCGCTCGCCCTCGGGCTGGACAAGGGCCTTGTCCCTACCGCGCAGGGATGACAGATGGACCGCGTGTCGAAGGAGCTGCTTCAGCGCTTCAGCCAGGTGCGGCTGCTCACGGTGGGCGATCTGCTCGCGGACCACTACCTCTACGGCCAGACGGAGCGGGTGAGCCGGGAGGCGCCGGTGTTGATCGTCCGCCACGAGTCGGACGCCGTGAAGCTCGGCGGAGGCGCCAACGCGGCGGCCAACGCACGGGCCCTGGGCGCCCGGGTGGCGGCGGTGGGAGTGGTGGGGCGCGACGCGATGGGACGGGAGCTGGCGCGTCTCTTCCGCGCCCAGGGCATCGCGCTGAAGGCCGTCTCGGCCGCGGGGCTCTCCACCGAGACGCGGACGCGGATCCTCGCCGGAGGGGTCAGCACCACGCGCCAGCAGATGTTGCGCATCGATCGGGGCGCCACCGGCCCGCTCCCGCCGACGGTCCGCCGCGCCCTGGCCAGGGCCATCGAGGTCGCGGCCCGCAAGGCGGACGTGGTGATGGTGTCCGACTACGGCGCGGGCGTGCTGTGCGACGAGACGCGCGCGGCGCTGCGCCGGGTGGCTGGGCGGGGGATCCCCGTCTGCGTCGATTCCCGGTTTGCGCTCTCGACCATGACGGGCTTCACGGTGTGCAAGCCCAACGAGCCCGAGCTGTCCCTCCTGACCGGCTTGCCCGTGCGCAGCGACGACGAGGTCGCCGCCGCTGGGAGCGTCGCGCTGAAGAAGCTCCAGTGCCGCGCCCTGCTGGTGACGCGCGGCCGCCGGGGGATGATGCTCTTCGAGCGCGGCGCTCGGCCCGTCTCGCTCCCGGTGCACGGCGCTGACGCCGCAGTGGACGTGACGGGCGCGGGGGACACCGTGGGGGCGACCTTCGCCGTTGCGGTGGGGGCGGGGGCGCCCTTCGTCGACGCGGCGCAGCTCGCCAACGTCGCGGGCGCGCTGGTGGTGCAGAAGCCGGGCACGGCCACCGTGTCGCGGGCGGAGCTCGCGCGGGAGCTGTCGCGGTGAAGCGCGTCGCGCTCGCCGAGGCCGCGGAGCACACCGCCCGCTGGCGCGCCGAAGGCAAGACCGTGGTGCTGGCCAACGGCGTCTTCGATCTCCTCCACGTGGGCCACGTCCGCTACCTCGAAGGCGCGAAGGCGTTGGGCGATCGGCTGGTGGTGGCGGTCAACTCCGACGCCTCCGCGCGGGCGCTCAAGGGCCCGGGCCGGCCCGTCATCCCCCAGGACGAGCGGGCCGAGCTGCTCGCGGCCCTCTCCTGCACGGATCTGATCGTCCTCTTCGACGAGCCCGACGTCCGGGGAGTGCTGCGGGCCCTCAAGCCCCACGTGCACGCCAAGGGCACCGACTACACCCCCGACACCATCCCCGAGAGGGCCGAGGTCGAGGCCTGGGGCGGTCGCGTCGCGGTGGCCGGCGATCCCAAGGATCACAGCACCAGCGCGCTGGTCCAGAAGCTCAAGCCCGACGGAAATTGATCTCCGTGGGGAAACCTCCTAGTCACTTCCCATGCTTCAGAGCATGACGGGCTTCGGTTCGGGCCAGGCCACGTGCGGCGTCGAGTCGTTGGCCGTTGAGCTCAAGTCGGTCAACCACAAGTTTTGCGAGGTGAAGGTGCGCCTGCCGCGAGAGCTCGGCGCGCTCGAGGCCGTGGTGCAGAAGCAGGTGAAGGACCGGGTGAGCCGGGGCGCGGTGGAGGTGACGGTGCGGCGCGCCGCGAAGACGGGGACGGGGTTGGTGCCGCAGGCCGACGTGGGGCTGGCCCGCGAATACCGCCGCGCCTGGTCCGAGCTCGCCAACGCGCTCGGGCTCCCCGACGAGATGCGGCTGCGCGATCTCGCGCTCCTCCCCAACGTGATCCGCGTGGAAGAGCCGCAGGTGCACCTCGACGACGCGACCGCCGCGCTGGACACGGCGATGGGCGCCGCGCTCGACGGGCTGGCCGCGATGCGGGCCAGAGAAGGAGAGTCGCTCGCCGCGGATCTCTCCGCGCGCCTGGCGCTGGTGTCGTCGCTGGTGACGGAGCTGGTGGGCCTGGCCCCGAAGGCGGTGGAGGAGCACCGCGCGCGCCTCGCCGATCGCATCGCCGAGCTGGCGAAGGGCGTCACCGTCGATCCCCAGCGCCTCGCTCAGGAAGTGGCGTTCTTCGCCGAGCGCACCGACGTCTCGGAAGAGATGACCCGCCTTCACAGCCACCTCGCTCAATTCAAGACATTGTTGTCTGCGAAAGAACCCGTGGGCCGAAAGATGGACTTCCTCGTCCAGGAGATGCACCGCGAGGTGAACACCACCGGCTCGAAGAGCCAGCACCCGGAGATCTCCACGCGCGTGGTGGCGCTCAAGGCCGAGCTCGAGCGCATCCGCGAACAGGTCCAGAACGTCGAATGAACACGAACCCTCAGATCCCCGTGACGCTGTCCCCCGGGCTGCTCCTGGTCCTGTCCGCACCCTCGGGCGCAGGCAAGACGACCCTGGCCCGCATGATCCAGAAGGCCTTCCCGCACGCCGACTTCTCCATCAGCTACACCACGCGGGCGCCGCGGGGCGCCGAGAAGAACGGCGTCGACTACCACTTCGTCGACGAGCAGACCTTCAACCAGATGATCGACGACCACCAGTTCGTCGAGTGGGCGGAGGTGCACGGCCACTTCTATGGCAGCGCCCGCACCACGGTGGACAAGGCCTTCGCTTCCCGGGGCATCGCCGTCTTCGACATCGACGTGCAGGGCGGCAACGCGATCAAGCGCAAGTTCCCCGACGCCGTGCTGATCTTCATCCTCCCGCCCTCGATGGAAGAGCTCGAGCGCCGCCTTCGCGCCCGTGGCACGGACGCCGACGACGTGATCCGCCGCCGGCTGCTCGCCGCCCGAAGCGAGGTGCAGAAGGGGTGTGACACCTACGACTACCTGATCATCAACGACCGCCTGGACGACGCCTTTCGGCAGCTCGAGTCCATCGTGATCGCGGAACGCTGTCGGCGGGGGCGGGTCGACTTGAGCGCCCTGCGGCTCCAACCCAGCTGAACCACAGGGAAAATGCTCGATTGGAAAATTCGGCCCCGGGCAGTTGACACGCCCAGGTCGGATCTGTATATGGCGCGCCCCCTCGACGGACCCAACCGTCGGGTGGATCTGGCGGGCGGGCCGGGCGGGCCGGTGGAGTTGCCCTCGAAGTGGGCGAAGTCAGGGAGGGGACCTGGTCCCCGTCGAACAACCGAATAGGTGAGTGATCACCTGATCAGCCCGGGCCACCGGGCAGGCCGGAAAACCGGCCCTCCACAGGGTCACCAATGCCCCAGCAGCTCGCTCGACGAGCCCCTGGGACGGCGGAGAAAAGACCTTGACGACCTTCGGAGATCAGCTGTAGAAGCTGCCTCCCTTCGCGACGGAGAACCCGACGCGAACAGAAGTCAAGCAGGAAGCGGTTCGCTCTTTGAAAACCGGATAGCAAGCCCAAGAAGTACTGCGAGTCTCGCAGTCAATTCTTGAAGTGTCCCCTGCACACACGGGGGATACGTTAGCGACGTATCCTGAAGGCTACCGACGCGAGTCGGCGGCCCGAAGGAATGTTGCCAGAACAAATTCTCTTTGGAGAGTTTGATCCTGGCTCAGAACGAACGCTGGCGGCGTGCCTAACACATGCAAGTCGAGCGCGAAAAGGGCAACCTGAGTAGAGCGGCGCACGGGTGCGTAACACGTGGGTAATCTACCCTTGGGTCTGGGATAACTCTTCGAAAGAAGAGCTAATACCGGATAAGCTCACGGGGTCTTCGGACTCTGGGAGAAAAGTAGGCCTCTATTTATAAGCTTACACCTGGGGATGAGCCCGCGGCCCATCAGCTAGTTGGCGGGGTAATGGCCCACCAAGGCAACGACGGGTAGCTGGTCTGAGAGGACGATCAGCCACACTGGAACTGAGACACGGTCCAGACTCCTACGGGAGGCAGCAGTGGGGAATTTTCCACAATGGGCGAAAGCCTGATGGAGCAACGCCGCGTGTGTGATGAAGGTCTTCGGATCGTAAAGCACTTTCGACCGGGACGAAAAACCTCTGGCTAACATCCAGGGGCCTGACGGTACCGGGAGAAGAAGCACCGGCTAACTCTGTGCCAGCAGCCGCGGTAATACAGAGGGTGCAAGCGTTGTTCGGAATTATTGGGCGTAAAGCGCGTGTAGGCGGCTTTGCAAGTCGGGTGTGAAAGCCCACGGCTTAACCGTGGAAGTGCGCCCGAAACTGCAGAGCTTGAGTGTCGGAGAGGATGGCGGAATTCCGCAAGTAGAGGTGAAATTCGTAGATATGCGGAGGAACACCGGTGGCGAAGGCGGCCATCTGGACGACAACTGACGCTGAGACGCGAAAGCGTGGGGAGCAAACAGGATTAGATACCCTGGTAGTCCACGCCGTAAACGATGAGAACTAGGTGTCGCGGGTGTTGACCCCTGCGGTGCCGCAGCTAACGCATTAAGTTCTCCGCCTGGGAAGTACGGCCGCAAGGTTAAAACTCAAAGGAATTGACGGGGGCCCGCACAAGCGGTGGAGCATGTGGTTTAATTCGACGCAACGCGCAGAACCTTACCCAGACTTGACATCCTGGAAACCTGGCCCAAAAGCCGGGGTGCCCGCAAGGGAATCCAGAGACAGGTGCTGCATGGCTGTCGTCAGCTCGTGTCGTGAGATGTTGGGTTAAGTCCCGCAACGAGCGCAACCCTCGCCTTTAGTTGCTCCGCAAGGAGATCTCTAGAGGGACCGCCAGTGATAAGCTGGAGGAAGGTGGGGATGACGTCAAGTCCTCATGGCCTTTATGTCTGGGGCTACACACGTGCTACAATGGCGAGTACAAAGCGTTGCCAACCCGCGAGGGGGAGCTAATCGCATAAAACTCGTCTCAGTTCGGATTGAAGTCTGCAACTCGGCTTCATGAAGTCGGAATCGCTAGTAATCGCAGATCAGCACGCTGCGGTGAATACGTTCCCGGGCCTTGTACACACCGCCCGTCACACCATGGGAGTCAATTGCTCCAGAAGTCAGTGTGCCAACCGCAAGGAGGCAGCTGCCCAAGGAGTGATTGGTAACTGGGGTGAAGTCGTAACAAGGTAGCCGTAGGGGAACCTGCGGCTGGATCACCTCCTTTCTACGGAGACCACGACCTCTGGCTCGAGCTTCGGCTCTTGCTGCGAGAGGTCAGGGCGAGCTCGTCTCGCCCGTCGGTCACCAAGGTCAACGGATTCGCAGGAATGCGCCCACCTCGGTGGGAGTGCACTTGGGTTTGCTGTCTGGTTTTGAGAGGGCGAAACGCCCGCTCTTTGAACTGGAAATGCTGGAGCGTCAATGGTCCCGACGACGGACCGCTGACCATACGAGTCGGTTTGGGCCTGTAGCTCAGGTGGTTAGAGCGTACGCCTGATAAGCGTAAGGTCGGTGGTTCGAGTCCACCCAGGCCCACTGCAGTGAAGGTGAGGGGCTGTAGCTCAGCTGGGAGAGCACCAGCTTTGCAAGCTGGGGGTCGTCGGTTCGATCCCGATCAGCTCCACTGTGAGCTTGTCCACGCCGGAAGGCGTCGACTCGTTCTTTGAAAAGCGCATACGAAGGAAAACAACAATTCAATTTCGAGAGTGTAGTCTCTCGTTTCCAACCCGCTGCGAAGAGCAGGGGTCTGGGCCTCGATCTCGAGTTCCAACGTGTGACTGTCCTGCCGTGAGGTAGTTTCAGTTGCCGTCAACGAGATGGAGGTAAGTAAGCTACTAAGGGCGTGCGGTGGATGCCTAGGCGCTGAGAGGCGATGAAGGACGTGGGTGGCTGCGAAAAGCTCCGGGGAGTTGCCAACCGAACAGTGATCCGGAGATGTCCGAATGGGAAAACCCAGCAGGCGTAACAGCCTGTTACTCCACCCTGAATCCATAGGGGTGGAAGAGCGAACCAGGGGAAGTGAAACATCTCAGTACCCTGAGGAAAAGAAAACAATGAGTGATTCCCGTAGTAGTGGCGAGCGAACCGGGAAAAACAAGCCTAAACCAGCACCACGCAAGTGATGCTGGGGTTGCGGGTCCGCGGTAGGACCTTGGGACGTTAGCGGAACAGCCTGGAAAGGCTGACCAGAGAGCGTGATAGTCGCGTACGCGAAAACGACCTGAGGCCGAGCGGGGTACCCAAGTAAGACGGGACACGAGCAATCCTGTCTGAATCTGCCAGGACCATCTGGTAAGGCTAAATACTACTCGGCGACCGATAGTGAACTAGTACCGCGAGGGAAAGGTGAAAAGAACCCCTGTGAGGGGAGTCCAAAGAACCTGAAACCGCATGTCTACAAGCAGTCCGAGCACCACGCCGCAAGGCAAGTGCGAGGGCGTACCTTTTGCATCATGATTCGGCGACTTAATATACGTAGCAAGGCTAAGCCGTTAGGTGGAGCCGGAGCGAAAGCGAGTCCGAAATGGGCGACTGAGTTGCGTGTATTATAACCCGAAGCGGGATGATCTACGCATGGCCAGGTTGAAGTGAGGGTAACACCTCATGGAGGACCGAACTCGTGAGAGTTGAAAATCTCTGGGATGAGCTGTGCGTAGGGGTGAAAGGCCAATCAAATTCCGTGATAGCTGGTTCTCCCCGAAAGATATTTAGGTATCGGCTCGGGTAATTCACTGTTGGAGGTAGAGCACTGGAACGGCTAGGGGTCTCACCAGATTACCAAACCGTACCAAACTCCGAATGCCAACAAGTGTTATCCCGGGACGCAGTCGGTGGGTGATAACGTCCATCGGCAAGAGGGGAATAACCCAGACCGTCAGCTAAGGTCCCCAAATTCAGGCTAAGTGAACACTAGAAAGGATGTGGAAAGTCACTGACAACCAGGAAGTTGGCTTAGAAGCAGCCACCTTTTAAAGAAAGCGTAATAGCTCACTGGTCGAGACAGTCCGCGCCGAAAATGTAACGGGGCTAAGCCTGGTACCGAAGCTACGGGTCATGCATGTTTTGACATGCATGGCGGTAGGGGAGCGTTGAAACTGCTGCGAAGCACGATGGTAATGGCGTGTGGAGCGGTTTCGAGTGCTGATGCCGAAATGAGTAGCGATAAAGGGTGTGAGAATCACCCTCCCCGTAAACGTAAGGTTTCCTGGGTCAAGTCAATCTTCCCAGGGTTAGCCGGACCCTAAGCCGAGCCCGAAAGGGGTAGGTGATGGAAAGCAGGTTAATATTCCTGCGCTGGCTGTCAGACGTCGAACTGAGGGGCGACGGAGAAAGTTAAGTGAGCTGGCGTGTGGTTGTGCCAGTCCAAGGTCGTAGGAGTGCCTCGTGCGAACAAAGGCGGGGCAGTTATCTCCGAGAGCCGAATGCGAGCGCGTCAGCGCGAAGTCACTGATACTCCGCTTCCAAGAAAAACCTCGCAGGGAGTCTGGCGGTCATCCGTACCGCAAACCGACACAGGTGCGTGAGGCGAATAGCCTCAGGGGCCCGAGAGAACTCTCCTCCAAGGAACTAGGCAAATTGACACCGTAACTTCGGAAGAAGGTGTGCCCTCTGTAGGTGTAGTTGTACAGACGAAGCCGAAGAGGGTTGCAGAGAATAGGGGGTAGCGACTGTTTACCAAAAACACAGGACTCTGCGAAGGCGAGAAGCCGACGTATAGGGTCTGACTCCTGCCCGGTGCTGGAAGGTTAAGGGGATCCGTCAGCGCAAGCGAAGCGGTGATCCGAAGCCCCAGTAAACGGCGGCCGTAACTATAACGGTCCTAAGGTAGCGAAATTCCTTGTCGGGTAAGTTCCGACCTGCACGAAAGGAGTAACGACTTCCCCACTGTCTCGGAGAGGGACTCGGCGAAATTGAAATAGCTGTGCCGATGCAGTTTACCCGCGGAAAGACGGAAAGACCCCGTGAACCTTTACTACAACTTGACAGTGACACTAGGGATTGACTGTGTAGGATAGGTGGGAGCCTTTGAAGCTGGGCCGCTAGGTTCAGTGGAGGCAACGGTGAAATACCACCCTGTTGGTTTCTGGTGTCTAACCTCGTCCCGTGATCCGGGACAGGGACACTGTCTGGTGGGTAGTTTGACTGGGGCGGTCGCCTCCCAAAGAGTAACGGAGGCGCGCGATGGTTCCCTCAGCCTGATTGGAAACCAGGCGGCGAGTGCAATGGCATAAGGGAGCTTGACTGCAAGAGCGACGGCTCGAGCAGGTGCGAAAGCAGGTCATAGTGATCCGGTGGTTCTGAATGGAAGGGCCATCGCTCAACGGATAAAAGGTACTCCGGGGATAACAGGCTTATCTCCTCCAAGAGTTCACATCGACGAGGAGGTTTGGCACCTCGATGTCGGCTCATCGCATCCTGGGGCTGGAGCAGGTCCCAAGGGTTAGGCTGTTCGCCTATTAAAGCGGTACGCGAGCTGGGTTCAAAACGTCGTGAGACAGTTTGGTCCCTATCTTCCGTGGGCGTAGGAGGCTTGAGAGGCTCTGACCTTAGTACGAGAGGACCGGGTTGGACGCACCTCTGGTGTACCAGTTGTCACGCCAGTGGCATCGCTGGGTAGCCAAGTGCGGATTGGATAACCGCTGAAAGCATCTAAGCGGGAAACCGACCTCAAGACGTGGCCTCCCGGGGGCAACCCCCTGAAGACCCGTTGTAGACTACGACGTTGATAGGCCGGGTGTGTAAGCGCAGCAATGCGTTGAGCTAACCGGTACTAATTGGTCGTGCGGCTTACTTTACCTTTGTCTCGATGACGCGGACCTTCGGGTCTGGCGTAGGAAACTCGAGGTCGAGGTCGAGGCCCCTGCCCAGGAAAGGCAGCGCAGACAACACGCGCTCCTCGAGGGCAGCGGAAACGAGACACAGCTCTCGAAATTGAATGGTTGTTTTCCTTCGTATGCGCTCAACAGTTTTCCGGTGGCTATATCGGAGGGGTCACACCCGTTCCCATCCCGAACACGGAAGTTAAGCCCTCCAGAGCCGATGGTACTCCGCGGGAAACCGCGCGGGAGAGTAGGTCGCTGCCGGATCTTTTTTCGCCCCCACCCTGGGAAACCGGGGCTGGGGGCTTCTTTTTTTCTCGCGACGCTTCCCCTGCTTTCCGGGGCTTGAGGTCGTTATGTAGGGCCTTGTCGCCTGCCGGGCAGCCTTCGTCCGCGCGTCTGATTGACGCACCTGCCTGATACGACTATGTTTTTCATCTCCTCTGCCTCCGCGATGCACCCGCGGGGGCCCCGCCGTCGTCCAATCGACCGATGAAGAAGCCCAGCGTCTTCGGCAAGTACCTCCTCCTCGAGCGGCTCAACGTGGGAGGTATGGCCGAGGTCTTCATTGCGAAGGCCTTCGGCGTGGAGGGGTTCGAGCGGATCCTGGCGATCAAGAAGATCCTCCCCACCATGGCGGAGGATGAAGAGTTCATCACCATGTTCATCGACGAGGCGCGGATCAGCGTGCAGCTGAACCACGCCAACGTGGTGCACATTCACGAGCTCGGCAAGCACGACGAGGCCTACTACATCGCGATGGAGTACGTGTCGGGCAAGGACCTGAGGGCCCTGCTCGAGCGCTTCCGGCGGCGCAAGGAGATCATGCCGACGGCGATGGCGGTCTTCATCGCCTCGAAGATGTGCGAGGGCCTCGACTACGCCCACCGCAAGAAGGACGCGCGCGGCCAGGAGCTGCACATCATCCACCGCGACGTGTCGCCGCAGAACATCCTCCTCTCGTACGAGGGCGAGGTGAAGATCATCGACTTCGGCATCGCCAAGGCGGCGAACCGGAGCCAGAAGACGCAGGCCGGAATCCTCAAGGGCAAGTTCGGGTACATGAGCCCGGAGCAGGTCCGGGGCATGCCGATCGACCGTCGCTCGGACGTGTTCGCGGTGGGCGTGATCCTCTACGAGATGCTCACCGGCGAGAAGCTGTTCGTCGGCGAGTCCGACTTCTCCACGCTGGAGAAGGTGCGCAACGCCGAGGTCCCCGCCCCAAGGCAGTTCAACCCCAACATCCCCGCGGGCCTCGAGAAGGTCGTCTTGAAGGCGCTCGCGCGCGAGCCCGAGGATCGCTACCAGTGGGCCAGCGATCTCCAGGAAGATTTGATGCGCTTCCTCCTCGCTGGGGACGCCATCTACACGTCCAAGCACCTGTCCGCGTTCATGAAGGACGCCTTCGCCGAGGATCTGCTCCGCGAGGCCGAGAAGATGGAGCGCTTCGCCAGCGTGGAGCGCCCGGAGGCCGTGGAGCCCACCGGCATCACGGCGACGCCCGCCCGGCAGGCGCCCTCGCAAGCGAAGCAGCCGGCCGCGCCCCCTCGCCGGCCGACCGCGCAGCCGATGCCGGCGGTCCCGGCGCCCGCGCCGCCGCGGTCGCGCTCGTCGCAGGCCGTGGCCGTCGCCGCCGGAGCGGGAGCCGTCGCCACCGGCATGCAGAACGCCACCGCGAGCTTCAACATCCCTCCTCCCACCGAGGAGGAGCTCGCGGAGATGGACGGCTCGCGCGATCGCACCGTCATCGTCGAGTCCGGCACCAGCACCGATGCGCTGGCCACCGCCATCGGCACCTCCCCCTTCGGGGGAAAGCCGGCGCCGGAGACCACGCTGCCCCCACGGCAGCTGCGGCCCAACTCGCCGCCCGCCGGGAACGCCCAGACGCAGGACAACCTGGATCCCACCGCGGCGTCCGGCAAGCGTCTCAGGGAGGCTCCGGCCGATCAGACCCTGCCGCCGCAGCGCGCCTCGCTCCACGACGACACCGGGGCGCACGATCTGAGGCCCATCGAAATGACGGGCTTCCGCCCCGCGCTCGAGGTCGGGGAGGACGGCGAGGAGCTGGGGGAGGGACCGGTGCACGACACCGGCGAGCAGCCGATGATGAGCGCCGACGAGACGATGCTGCCTCGGAGCGGCGGGCGGCCGAGGATCGTCATCGGCGACGCGCCCATCGGCGGCGCCACCAGCATCGGCCCGTCGCCCCTCACCGACGACACCGGCGACCACGCCGAGGCGGGCGAGGAGTACGGCGACGACGGGGCGGGGGAGGCTGGAGAGGGCGGGGCCGAAGGGGAGGGCGAGTACGACGAGCAGGGCTACGAGTCCGCTGCGGACGAGGTGGAGACGGGGCAGCTCGAGGACGAGCCGGCGTCGCTCGAGGAGCAGGCCGAGATCCCCACCGGTCAGCGCGGGGGCTTCAAGGGCAAGGACGCCGGCCGGGCGCAGCAGGCGGTGCGGTCCCGGGACTCCGCGAAGGGCAAGGACGTCCGGTCGAAGACGCCGTCACGCGCGGACGAGGACAAGCGCCGCAAGACGTTGCTCATCGCCATCGTGGCCACCGGCGCGCTGGCGATCATCGTCATCGCGGCAGCGGCGGTGAAGTTCGCTTCCGGCGCGCGGAGCGGCGTGATGGTGCAGTCGCTCCAGAAGGTGCCCTTCACCGTCACCGTGCAGCCGGGCAACAAGGTCTTCAGCAACGAGACGAGGTCTGTCGAGCTGGAGCCGGGCGACTACACCCTCGACATCCGCCCCACGCAGCCGGGCTTCGCGCCCACCAAGAAGCCCATCACCGTCACCGAGGGGAAGATCGTCGGGGTGCAGGTGACCTTCCTCAAGCTGAACGAGGGCAAGCCTTCCGCCGACGTGGCGATGAAGGCGCCCCCGGACGAGCGCCCACCGGACACCGCGCCGCCGCCGGACACGAAGACTCCCGACACGAAGCCCCCGGACGCGCCCAAGCCCTCGGAGCTGGCTTCCTACAAGGCGATCATCGACACGGATGAGCCGGGCGTGGACATCTTCCTCGACAACAAGAAGGTGGGGACGACTCCGTCGGTGACGCTGGAAGGCCTGAGCCCCTCGAAGGTGTACGCTGGCCTGGCGGTCAAGCCCGGCTTCGAGCCCATCAGGTTCGTGCTGGAGAACCCGGAGAAGACCCCCACCGTCTCCAAGCAGCTGGCGATGCTCCGCGAGCCCGGAGCGACGCCGAAGCCGAAGCCCGAGCCGAAGGTGGAGCCCAAGCCGGAGCCGAAGCCGGAACCGAAGCCGGAGCCGAAGCCGGAGCCGAAGGTGGTGGCCAAGCCGGAGCCGAAA
>JBFMHF010000054.1:0-41958 GCA_040752975.1 Myxococcota bacterium | reverse complement strand
GTCGGAGGAGGCGCAGGCGGAGGCGCGAGTGGCGGGGGCGCGGGCGGCGGAGGAGGTGGGGGCGTCGAACTCGACGGCGGTTCCACCTTCGACCCGGTCGAGCTCGCGTCGGGCGTCGAAGTCCACGCCGTCGCCCTCGAGGCGGTCGACGGGGGTTTTCTCGTCGCGTGGGTGGAGTCGGATGACTTCTCCCTGCGGCTGATGACGACGGCCGTGGACGAGCGCGGCGAGCTGCGCAACCTGCAGCAGACGGTGACGCAGGCGCCTTCAGCGGCTGCCTTCAAGTACGGGATGATGCTGCCGGGGGCGCTCCAGCCTCAGGCAAGCGGGCAGTGGCGCGTGACGGCGGTCCTGGGGGCGCGGCTCGTCACCTGGGGCGTCTCCGACTTCGGCTTCCCCGGCCAGCCCGTGCTGGACACCTATCCGCTGGGCCAGTCGTGGGCGCTGGAGGGCGCGGGCGTGGTGCTGGAGCGCTCCGGCGGGGACACGGAGCTGCGCACGATTCCGGGTGGAGAGCGCACGACCCTCCCTTCCACGCTGCACACCGGGCAGGCCATCGGCGCCGTGTCCGACGGAGGCTTCACGCTGCTCACCACCAACTCCACCGGCGCGCTGGCGCTGGAGACGCTCATCATGCCCAGCGGCGGGCGGGTCTGGGACAGCCGGCCGCTTGCGCAGGCGCCGTCGGGGATGAATGGACCCTTCGCAGTGCCGCTGGCATTGCGGGCGAGCTCCACCGGGTGGATCGCCGCCTGGGTCGAGCGGAGCCACGAGACTCCACGGATGGTGAGCTTGCGCGTCAGGCGCCCCGGCGCCGAGGTGGCCCACGTCGAAGACGAAACGGCGTGGCTGTCCGCCAATGGAGATGTCGTCGTCACGCCGGGCGGACGCTGGGCCGTGGCGTGGAGCGCCGTGGGCGGCGGGTGGAACGACGAGGTCCGCTTCAGGCGCGAAGGTGGCGCGGCGGTATGCGCGGTCAGCCCCGGAGGCGGCGCCAACCACAACGCGGGCCCCATCGCGCTGGCTGCGCGGGCCTCGGGACGGGTGGGCATCCTCTGGGCGCAGCCGCAATTCCAGCCGCCGGACAGGCCCCGGCGCGCACGGCTCCTCTTCCGTTCCCTCGGCGCGGACTTTTGCCCGTGAGGCCTACAGCCGTACGCGCGACAGCCGCAGCGCGTTGGAGATGACGGACACCGACGAGAGGCTCATCGCCGCGGCGGCCACCATCGGGGAGAGCAGGAGGCCGAAGAAGGGAAACAGCGCGCCCGCCGCCAGCGGTACGCCCAGCGTGTTGTAGCCGAAGGCCCAGCCGAGGTTCTGGCGGATGTTCCGCACCGTCGCCCGGCCCAGCCGCCGCGCGCGCACGATGCCGCGCAGGTCGCCCTTCACCAGCGTCACCGCGGCCGTCTCCTTCGCCAGGTCCGTCCCCGTGCCCATCGCGATGCCCACCGTCGCCGCCGCCAGCGCGGGCGCGTCGTTGACGCCGTCGCCGGCCATCGCCACCGCCCGGCCCTGCGCGAGCAGCTCCTTCACCACCTGGAACTTCCCTTCAGGCAGCACCTCCGCGCGCACCTCCTCGAGGCCCAGCCGCTTCGCCACTGCCTCGGCCGTCGCCCGGGCGTCGCCCGTCACCATCACCACCCGCACTCCCTCCGCCTTCAACGCGGCCAGCGCCTCGGGCGTGGTGGCCTTCACCGGATCCTCCACGCCCAGCACCCCGAGGAGCGCGCCGCCCTTCGCCACGAAGACGACCGTGCGCCCCTGCCTCCGCCAGGCCTCCGCCGTCTCTTTCGCCGCGGTGACGTCGACGCCGTGCGCCGAGAGGAAGCCGTCGTGGCCCACCAACACCGCCGCGCCGTCGAGGGTGGCCTTCAAGCCCTGGCCCGGCGTGGCGTGGAAGTCCGTCACCTCGTGGGGCGTGGCGCCGCGCGCCTGTGCGCCAGACAGCACGGCGGCGGCCAGCGGGTGCTCGCTCGCGCGCTCCACCGAGGCTGCGGCCGTGAGCAACTCCAGCTCGCCGCCGCTGAAGGACTTCACCTCCACCAACGACGGCCGCCCTTCCGTCAGCGTCCCCGTCTTGTCCACCACCAGGGTGTCGACCCGGGCCAGCGCCTCGAGGGCCTCGGCGTTGCGAATGAGGACGCCCAGCCGAGCGCCGCGACCCACCGCCACCATGACGGAGATGGGCGTGGCCAGGCCCAGCGCGCACGGACAGGCGATGATGAGGACCGCCACCGCGTTCACCAGGGCGTGCGCCAGCCGGGGCTCGGGGCCGAAGGCGAGCCACGCCACCGCGGCCAGCGCGGCGACGGACACCACCGCCGGCACGAAGACGGCTGCCACGCGGTCCGCCAGCTTCTGCAGCGGCGCCCGGCTGCGCTGCGCCTCCGCCACTCGCTGCACCACCTGCGCCAGCAGGGTGTCGCGGCCCACCTTCTCCGCGCGCATCACGAAGCTGCCGGCGCCGTTGACGGTGCCGCCCACCACCTTCGCGCCGCGGGACTTCTCCACCGGGAGGCTTTCGCCCGTCACCATCGACTCGTCCACCGCGCTCGCGCCTTCCACCACCACGCCGTCCACCGGCACCTTCTCGCCCGGGCGCACGCGGAGGCGATCGCCCGGGTGCACCGCGTCCAGCGGCACGTCCTCGTCCTGTCCGTCGTCGCGCACCCGCCGCGCCACCGTGGGCGCCAGCTCCATCAACGCCTCCAGTGCGCGCGAGGTGCGGGCGCGCGCGCGGAGCTCCAGCACCTGCCCCAGCGCCGCCAGGGTGAGGATGACGGCGGAAGACTCGAAGTACAGCGGCGGCTGTCCTCCGTGGCCGTGCGCCGACGCCGGCAGCATCGCGGGCGCCAGCAGGGCCACCACGCTGAAGAGGAAGGCCACCGCCGTGCCCAGGCCGATGAGGGTGAACATGTTGAAGCGCCGCGAGACGAGGCTCCTCCACGCGCGCGCGAAGAAGGGTGCGCCCACCCACGCCACCACCGGGAGACTCAAGAAGAGCTGCGCCCAGCCGCTCCACGCGGCGCTCGCCAGCGCGTGGCCCACCGCGCCCGGCAGCATGCCTCCCATCGCCAGCGCCACCAGCGGCACGGAGAAGGCGAGGCCCACCACCAACCGGCGCGTCATGTCGGCGAGCTCCGGGTTGGCGGCCGCCGCGCCCGGCGGCAACGGCGTCTCGGGCTCGAGCGCCATTCCGCAGACGGGGCAGGGCACGGGCTTCGACTCACGCACCTCGGGGCACATCGGGCAGATCCACACCGCCCCTGCCGGCGCCGAGGGAGGTGGCGGCGCCGCGGCCCGCAGCTTCACGAGGAAGGCGTCGGGCGAGACGGCGAAGCGCTCGGCGCACCCGGCGCCGCAGAAGAAGAAGGTGTGCTTGCCGTGCGGGACGGTGGCCTTCGGCGCGCGGACATCGACGTCCATGCCGCACACCGGGTCCTTCGCGGCGAAGTACGAGGCGGGCGCGGCGATGAACTTCTCGCGGCACTTCGGGTTGCAGAACCACCACTCCACGCCGTCGTGGACGTGCGCGCCCCCCTTGGCCTGCCCGCGCACCACCGTCATCCTGCACACCGGGTCCCACGTGGGAGCGCTGAGCTGTTGGCCCATGCGCATGGTGTAGCGAAGCTTCAAGGAGCCAGCACGACTTCAAGGGTTCGAGAGTTTCGGCAGCCCTGATTTCGCGAGATGCTGAACGTGCGAGGTCCCATGGAGAAGCGTCGCGCCCGCCGGCACGCCCGGCGCCTCAAGGTCCGCTACGGCGAGAAGGGCAAGGGCTTCACCCACACGGGCCTCACCAACGACGTCTCGGCCACCGGCCTCTTCGTCATCGCCAACAGCAGCCCCAGGCCGGGCACGCGGCTCCACCTGGAGGTGACGTTGCCGGGAGAGCTGCTCCTCTTCATGGAGGCCGTGGTGGCCAGGCAGGTGGTGGTGCCGCCGGAGCTGCGCCAGGTGGTGAAGTCCGGCTTCGGGGCGCGCTACCTCCTCGGCGCCGAGGTGATGGCCGAGCTGGTGCCGCAGCTGCGCGAGCCGCCGAAGAAGGACGACCCCTTCACCTTCGTCTTCGAGGACGAGCAGTCCTGGCGCGAGGCGTGGGACAAGGAGTTCAGCCGCGGCGGCGGCTTCGTCTGGTGCCCCCGCGCGGTGGCCACCAACACCACGGTGATGCTCACCTTTGACCTGCGCTTCCTCAACCGCCAGCTGGCCTTCGAAGCGCGGGTGGTGCACGTGATGCCCGGCGCCGACGGCCGCTTCGGCGTGGCGATGATGTTCACCGACGTCGCCGGCGCCACCGCGGCGCTCTCCGCTACCCTGCACTGAGCGAAGGAATCTCAGCGGGCGAAGAAGGTGCGGATCTCCTCGGCCCGCGCCAGGGCGTCGGCCCGGCCGAGGTCCAGCAGCCGCTCGGCCCACGCGCCGTCGAAGAGGAGGTAGCTGGCGAGGTCTGCTTCCCACGTCGCCTCCCGCTGGGCGGCGCGCTGGAGCAGCCACTCGTAGAAGCGGCCCACCTCCAACTTTGCCCCGTGGTCTCGCAGGTGCAGCCCCGCCAGCACGCCGATGTTCTGCGACGGCGAGAAGACGAGGGTGTCGATCTTCCGGTAGCCCATGCCCCGCTCGCGCACCAGCACCTCGTCGACGCGCGCGCGCTCGGCCGGGGACAGCGTATTGTCCAGCACGTCCATCAGGCGGTTGAAGCCCGTCAGCACCTGCAGGTCGTACTCCACCGGATCCAACAGGAGCGCGTTGAGCAGCTTGCCGAGGAGGAAGACGGGGCTGGGGTATTGCTCCGCCACGCCCATCGAGTCGACGTCGGGCAGATCCTCCGAGCCGTAGCGCAGCGAGATGACGACCAGCTTCTGCGCGCCCGCGCGGATGACGGGAGAGATGGGCGTATTGAAGCGCAGGCCTCCGTCGACGAAGTACGAGGGGCCCACCCGCCGCGCGGGGAAGAGCGCAGGGATGGCCGCGGACGCCAGCACGTGCTCGGCGTGGATGCGCTGCCGCCGGGCGACGCGGCGCGGGTTGCGGCCGGCATGGAAGGACACGCCCGGCGCGAGCTCGGTGAAGAGGGTGGTGACGCCGGTGCCGATGTGCAGCGCAGCGACGATGAAGGCCCGCACCAGCCCGGCGTCGACGTTCTCGTGCACCGCGCGCCAGTCGATGACGCGCTCCACCAGGGCCTCAAGCGCGGCGGGGTTCAGCACCGAGCGGCCGAAGCGCTCCACCAGGTCGCCCCGCTTCGGCTTGCGGAGGAAGCGCATCGGGCTGGTCCAGCCCAGCAGGCCGAGGAGGTCGACGCGCAGGTGCTCCTCGATGCGCAGGCCCTTCCACACCTCTGCCAGGCCGGCGAGGCGATGCGTACCCGACGTCGCGTTGGCCACCAGCCAGGCGCCGTTGACGGCGCCCACCGACGTGCCGGCGATGACGGCGAAGGGCGGCCGGTCCGACTCGCGCAGGCCCAGCGCCTCGCAGACGCCGCGCAAGACGCCCACCTCGTAGGCGCCGCGCGCGCCGCCGCCCGACAGCACCAGACCCACGGGGACACTCATCGCAGCGTCGAGTATCGACCAGCCACACGCGCGCCCGCCATCGTGCACCTTCCCGCCCGCGCGGTCGCCCAGGGCAAGTCCCGCGCGGCGGTGGACGGCTCACGTACTGAAGCAGTGCCTGGCGGCGGCCACGGCGGCTCGGGCACCAGCATCATCGTCACCAACCGCCCCTTCCTGCGCCGCCCGGAAGGTGGTGCTGCCGGTGATGGGGAGCCGCGCGTCATCGTCGTTGATGGCGCCGTGGCGCTCGAGGCACTGCTCGCGGGCCCGCGGGGAGGGCAGCTCCGGGCCTCCGCTGTCAGTGCGGGCCGGCAGGCGCGTGGCCCACCAGCTCGAGCAGGCGGCCGCGACAGCGCGGGCACAGCACACCGCTGGCCTCGAAGTGCACCTGCGCCTCCAACTCGGCCGCGTCGGACGACTCCAGCGCGCGCACCAGGTCCGCCAGCGCCTGCGGCGACTCGCCCAGCGGGCCGCCGTCCAGCACCTGCTGCTCGCCCTCCACCTCCAGGGCGAAGCGGTAGTGGAGGCGCGTGGGCGACAACACCGCGCCGCAGCCGCTGCACGAGGGAGGCGCCATGGCGGGCGCGATGATGCCTCAGCCGCGTTCGCGTCGCGCGCCACAACCGTCCTCGATGTGGCTGTTGCACCCACCCGCGAAAACCGGACCACCTCAGCGCTTCGCGACCTAGACTCCCCCGCCGTCTCTTCGTCGCCGGCATCCCGCCGGCCGACTCGTCCCGGGGGTCCATCGATGAAGCGCTTCTTTGGCGTCTTCTCCTTCGCGTTCAACGTGCTGGGGATGGCGAAGTCCAACACCACGCTGCTCAGGCCCATCCTCTTCAACCTGATGATCGCCACGCCCATCAGCATCGCGCTGGCGGTGGTGTACGGCCTCGTCGAGAGTCCGGCGGTGGACTTCGCGGTGATGGCGGTGGGCATCACCGCGCTCTACTTCACCGACTACTTCTGCAACGGCCTCACCGCGTCGCTCATCTACCAGCAGGTGACGGGCGGCCAGGCCTCGATGGACGAGGCGTTTGCCCAGACGAAGAAGGCTGCCGGGGGCATCGCGCTCTTCGCCGCCATCTCCGCGCTCTTCGACCTGCTGGTCAGCTTCACCGACCGCCGCAGCCTGTTGGGGAAGCTGGTGGCGCAGATCGTCTACTGGGTGTGGACCACCGCGACCTACGTGGTGATGCCGGCGATGGTCATCGAAGGGCTGTCCTTCGGCCAGGCCTTCAGCCGCTCGAAGGAGTTGATGAAGAACGACCCGACGCAGGTGGGCAGCGGCGTCCTGGGCATCGGCCTCATGAATTGGCTCATCAACGGGGCCCTCTTCTTCCTCGCGTGGAAGGGCGCGGGCGTGCTGGCCGGCATTCACCCCATCCTCGGCGGCTTCTTCTTCTTCTTCGTCTTCAACCTGTCCTGGGCGCTCACCGGCTACCTGAAGATCACCTACTTCACCTGCTTCTACCTGTGGGCGAAGGAGTGCGAGGCGCAGGGCTCGGCAGACGCGCGGCTGGCGCCGAAGCCGCTGGCTGAAGTGCTCGGCTGAGTCGAGCGTCGTCGGCCGTGGGTCGCGTCGTCATCGCAGGAGGCGCCGGCGCGCTGGGCTCGCAGCTCGCGCGCCGGTTGTCGGCCACCCACGAGGTCCTGGCGCTCCGCCCGCCTGGCCTCGGTGAGCAGCCGGCAGTGGAGCGCCGCGACGGCGTGTGGGCCTGCGACCTGTCCAGCATCCCCGAGGCAGAAGTGGCGCTCGCCGGCGCCGAGACGGTGGTGATGTTGGCGCGGGCGCGGCGGCCGCCCGCGAGGCTGACGCGAGCCGCGCTGGGCGATCTCGATCGCCTGCTGGCCGACAGCGTAGCGCGCGCGGCCCAGCGCTGCGGTGTGAAGCGGCTGGTGCTCTTCGAGTGCGGAGAAGGCGACGTGCGCGCAGAGCTGCTGGCGAAGGCTGGAGTCCCCGTGTCGGTGCTGCGCGGCGGCGGGCCGGATCCCCTCGCGCTGCTCGCGGAGCTGGTGGATGCGCCGCCCGGCACCGTCCGTGACACTCCGGCCTGGACGGGAGGGACTCCGCAGGACGCAGGCCCCCGGCTGCGCGTGTGCTCGGTGCAGCGCTACCCGAGGCCGCCCGGCGCCACCGCCGAGGACGTGGCGCGTGCGTACTTCCGGTGGCTGCCGACGGCGACGGTGGGGACGCGCGTGGAGGAGGTGGGCGGGGCCTTCACCATCCACGCCTTCGGTGCGCGGAGTTTGGTGCTGCGCGCGCTCCCCGGGCGAAGCGAGCCCGACAGCTTCGTGCTCCAGGTGGCCGACGGCGCGCTGGTGCATCGCACGAAGGGCCCCGGCCGGCTCGAGTTCCGCGTGCTGCTCGACGGAGTCACCGTCATGTCCGTGCTCACCGGGTATGAGCCGCGCCTGCCCTGGCTCATCTACCGCTTCTCCCAGGCGCTGATGCACGAGCGGGTGATGCGCCGCTTCGGAGAGCACCTCGCGGCGCTGCCCGCCCGCGGCTGAGTCCTGCAAAGAGACGAACGGCCCGGGCTCGCGTGGAGTCCCGGGCCGTCCTGCATCGCGGTCAGTGGCGCGACGAGGTCACTTGCCCGCCGGCGGGGGCGGGGCCTTCGCCGGCGCGGGCGGCGGGGCCTTCGCCGGAGCAGGTGCAGGAGCAGGCGCCGGGGCCGGAGCAGGGGCCGCACCGCCACCCTCGTCCATGCCTCCCCAGCCGGCCTCCATCATCACCTTGGTCTTCCACGCGCCGTCTACCTTCACCAGGATCATCGTGTTCTTGCCCGTCACCTTCGTCTTCCCCATCGTCATCTGGAAGTCGTCGACCACGCTGGCCAGCGCGTCGGAGTACACGGTGATGGTGGGCTTGTGCTTCATCTTCATGTCCGCGGGCATGTTCTCCCAGAAGGGCTTCATCTCCGCGACGTACTGCTCCCTCGTGGCGGCCCGCGACGACACCTTGCCGGTCGTATCGTCGGTAATCATCGTCACCGGGAAGTCGATGCGCGCGAGCAACCCGTCCCAGTTCTTCGCCGCGTACAGCTTGTCCTCCTCGGCCAGGAAGGCGGTGATCTCCTTCTTCGTGGCCGCCTCGTTCTTCGGCTTGCGCGCGCCAGGGCCCACCTTGGTCCAGTCCATCGCAGGGGCCGCGGGAGCCGCGGCGGCGGGAGCGGGAGCGGGCGCAGCGGCGGGTGGAGGTGCGGCCTTCCCGGCGGGCGGCGGCGGTGCGCCCTTGGCCGGCGGCGGCGGCGCGCCCTGGGCGAACGCGAGAGAAGAGACGAGGGCTGCGGACAGAATCAGGCGATTCATGAGTGCTCCTCTGGACTGCGGGGTTGAAGGCGGCGCATCGTGCTTGACGGCAGGCCGTCTCACAAGCAACACGTGCATCCATGGCCGACTGCCTGTTCTGCAAGATCGTCGAAGGGAAGATCCCCGCGAAGAAGGTGCACGAGGACGAGCTGTGCATCGGCTTTCTGGACATCAACCCGCAGGCGCCGACGCACGCGCTGTTCGTGCCGAAGCGCCACGTCGCCACCACCAACGAGCTCACCGCTGAGGATCGCGAGCTGGTGGGCCACCTCACCCTGTCCGCCGCGAAGTACGCGCGCCAGGCCGGCTTCGCCGACACCGGCTACCGCCTGGTGATGAACTGCAACCGGGCGGCGGGGCAGACGGTCTTCCACATCCACCTCCACCTCCTCGGGGGCCGCGACTTCACCTGGCCGCCGGGCTGAGGAGGACTGGCGCGCATGGCCCACCTCGAGCTCACGAAGAAGGAAGACGTTTCCAGCTTTCGAAAGCTGGCCATCGGCACGTGGACGACCGCGTACGACCCGACCGTCTACGGCACGCTCACCGTCCGCATGGAGAAGGCGCTGTCGTACATCGAGCGCTTCCGTGAGGTACACGGCGTTCGGCTGACGGTGACGCACCTGGTGGCGAAGGCGGTGGCCGAGGCCCTGCGGCGTTGCCCCGACGCCAACGCCATCCTGCGCTTCAACAAGATCTACCTGCGCAACCGCGTCACGCTCTCGGTGCTGGTGGTGCAGACGGATCAGGGCGACGGGAAGGTCGACCTCACGGCCGCGAAGATTGAAGACGCCGACAAGAAGTCGCTGCTGGAGATGTCGAAGGAGATGCAGGACGCCATCGACAAGGTGCGCCAGCGCAAGGACAAGGCGCTCGAGGAGTCGAAGGGCACCATCCAGAAGATCCCCTTCGTGCTGATGAACGCCTTCCTCAAGCTGCTCGCCTTCCTCATGTACACGCTGAACATCGACCTCTCCTTCGCGGGCATGCCGAAGGACGCCTTCGGCGGGGCCACCATCACCAACGTGGGCAGCCTGGGCCTCGACGTGGCCTATGTGCCGCTGGTGCCGTACACGCGGGTGCCCATCTTCGTGGCGCCGGGCGCGGTGGCCGACGAACCGGTGGTGGACGACGGCAAGGTGGTGCCGGGGAAGGTGATGCGCATCAACGCCTCGTTCGACCACCGTTTCATCGACGGCCTGCACGCGGCGGTGCTGGCGAAGACGATGAAGGAGATGATGGAGAACCCCTTCGAGAAGTTCGACGTGCTGCCCGGCTGAGCGCGCTACAGGGCCAGCTTCCAGACGCGCGCCCTCGCGTCGACGGGAGACGCCACGAAGCGCACGCGCGGGCGGGACAGGAGCGAGCGCGGAATCGTCTCGCCCTCGTCCGGAGCACGCCCTCTCTCGGCGATGGTGGCCAGCGCGCTGAAGAAGAAGTCGGCGGCGTCCTCCAGCTCTCGCGAGGGCGCGTCGAGCAAGAGGTCCGGCAACCCCAGCTGCGCCATGCCGAAGCTGAGCAGCGAGGAACGGCCGGCCTCTTCCGGCGTCACGCTCACGCCCACCCACAGCGGCAGCGGCAGCGCCTCGCGAGCGAGCTCGAGGAAGAAGTCGGGCGCGTGCGTGGCGGGCGCGGCGGCCCAGTGCACGCCGACGGCGTCGACCGTCTTCAACACCGCCGCCACCAGCTTCGTGAAGGCGGTGAGGCGCTCCAACGCGGTCGCCTCGCGCGTCGTCCCGGACAGCCGGGACAGCAGGCCGGGCGCCTTCGACTGCATCGGCCCTTCGAGGGAGATGGCGAGGTGCGCGGCGTGAGGTTGGAGCCGCCAGCGGCCGCTCAGCGCCGAGAGGCTCAAGAAAGCGGACGTGTCGGCCTCCGCGTTGGGTACCGGCCCGGAGATGCCCAGAAGCCGCACCGTCGCGCCGCCGAGGCCCAGGGTCAGCCCGCGGGCGCTCTCGCGCCAGTCGAGGTCCGCGTCGGGCAGCAGCTCCCGCACCGCCGCGTCGAGGCGGCTGCGCGCGGGGAGCGTCGGCGTCTGCGTCAACACCGAGACGAGCGTCATGCGCAGGCCCCAGCTGTCGCGGTTGCCTTCGTCGCCGCGCGGCGCGCGGCCGGGGGAGGCAGCATCCCGCCAGGTGTTCCGCCGTGGCCGCGCCGCACCTCTGGAGCCGCCGGCTCAGTCCGCGGCCGTTCGCTCTCGGCGCGCGGGTCGAGGCGCAGCGCTCCGCCGAGCCGTTCAGGTCGCGCCTCCGGCCGGGCGGGCGCCGACTGAAGCCAGAGCCGGGCTGCCGTGCCGACGACGCAGCGTGACGCCGGGTCTCCCGCCCTCCTCACGACGCACCTCTGCGCCGCGGCGCGAACTGCAGCGTCCGCAGCAACTCACTTGCGGCGACCGGGCCGATGGCCTGCGGAGACTCCACCAGCACGTCCGTCACCACCTGCTGGGCGTTCATCGATGGGTCTCCCAGGTAGATGCCGGGCTCGAACTCCACCTGGACACGCCAGCCCGGGCCGCGGCGGTCGACGCTGACGTAGCAGCCTCCACCTACCATCGGCCCGCGTTGCCAGCCCAGGCGCTCGAGCCCGATGAGCTGCGCGGAGGTCACGGTGAGGCCGACGCGCTCGCGCAACGCTGCCAGCACGTCCGCGGGCTTGAAGACCTCACGGTCGAGCTGCTCGATGGCCGGCGTGGGCAGCGCTTCCCGCAGAGCGGCGTGCTCGGCCTGGGAGAGTTCGAGGGGATGCACCGGGCGCACCGTCATCGACTCGTCGAGGGTGAGGGGCTGGCCGGCCAGGGTGCGCAGCGGCGAAGTGAGGAAGAGGGCGCGACCCGTCCCCGCGAAGGCGACCCACGCCACCCGCTCGGCGATGCGAGAGAGGAGAGGGTGCATCAGCCAGACTTCGGTGAAGTGGAGCGACGAGAGCGTTCGCCCCTCCGCCATCAACCGCTCGAGGCGCCGCGCCGCGTCCTTGAGCTGCTTGCCGCCCTTCTTCACCGCGGCCCAGTACGCCGCCGCGTCCTCGCCCAGCGACGTGGGCAGCGTCTTCAGCGTCTTTCCGTCGCGTCGGAGCACGGGCTTCAGGTCCTCGTCGAGGTCGACCTCCACGCCGTCGCCCAGCGCTCGCCCTTTCACCAGGCCGAAGTCGGGCACGAGACGATCCTCCAGTTCGTCCTGAGAGAGGCCCAGCCGGATCGCGGCGTCCTCGAAGGCCTGCGTCGCTTTCGCCTTGAGCGCGGCGGTGCGAATCTTCGTGGACAGCCGGTGCACCTCGAGCAGCGCGACGCGGCTCGGCATGCGGGCCAGCACCTCGACCGCGTCTTGCGCGCGCGTGGGAAAGCCGCCCTGCGCCCACCGCTGACAGAGGCCGCCCAGCACCCGGGCCCACGCGTCGGACGGAAAGTGCGCGAGCAGCTGCATCGCCCAGCGCTCCTTCGGTGGACCGCCCGCGATCAGCCAGGCGGTGAAGACGGCGCCAGCCAGGGCCGCGCAGGCCTCCGGAGCCAGCGGGGCCGCCGCGGCGAGGAGCGGCTCGGCGTCGTCCAGCGTCGAGGCCTTCGCCAGCGCCAGCAGGGTGCGGAGGCCTGCCTCGTCCAGCCTCGCCGTGCCGTCGCGCACGGCCACGCCCGGGAGCGCACGCAGCGAGAGAAAATCGGGGAGCGCCGGCGCCTTGGCAGGGAGGGCGGGCGCTTCGGCGCACACCGCGTCGACCCAGGCGCGCTGCTGCTCGGTGAGGGCCGCCCTCGCCGCGCCGACGGCCTCGCCGTGCCGTGGCTCCAACCAGCGCAGCGCATGGAGGCCCGCGCGCCGCTCCTCCGCGTCACCAGAGTGGAGCAGCGTGAAGAGGCCTTCCGCCCCGAGGCGCGGGTGGGCCTCGAGCCAGGCGCGGGCCGCCTCCTGCACCGGGCGACGGCGGGAAGAGAGCGCGAGGCACCAGGCAGGCGCGAGGTGGCCGTCGTCGATGAAGGCGATGGGCGGCAGGAGCTGGACGTTCTTCCGCGTCCACTCCGCGGCCAACGGCAGCGTCGCGGGACCCAGCGCCTGCAACACCTCGGAGATGAAGTACTCGTCAGGTGGGCGCCCCGCCTTCCACGCGGCGAAGACGGCTTCGAAGGCCTCGCGGGGCGCGTTGGGCGGGAGGTAGAGGAAGGCGCCGGCGCGCAGCCGGTCCAACACCTGCTCGAGGATGGCGTCGTCGGGTCGCGACGGTGGGGCGGTCCACTCCTGGGCCCAGCGGCCCCGGGTGGGGAGCGGCGCCAGCGGAGCCTCGCCCCGCTTCGCGCGCTTCGGCCGAGGGGCGTCCCAGGGAGAGGGGAGGGTGTGGCTCGCCGGGAGCGCGACGTGTGCGGCTTTCCGCAGCGTGGCGATGGCCCCGGCAGTCGTCGGGTCCTCGGCGGCGGCGGCGTCCGCGGCGTCGGGGGCCAGGAGAATCCACCTCGTCGCGAGCGCGCGCACCAGCGTGGCCTCGAGCTCGGTGAGGTGGGCGAGGCGGCCGGTGGCCAGGGTGATGGCCCTGGCGTCGGGCGCCACGCGGGACAGGGTGGTGAGGTGGTCGCCTTCCAGCGGGCGATCGAGCAACGGAGCTGGATCTGCCGCGGCCTCTCTCGTCACGCGCTCCTCCGCCAGCCTCGAGAGGGCGCGGTGGTCGCCCGCCAACGCGAGCGCGGTCTCGAGGAGCTCCGGCGGCAGCTTGCGCAGCCCGGCGACGGGAGGAGGCCATTGCGTGGCGAGCACGGCCCACGGTTGGGACCGCAGGACGCCGAGGAGGTAGAGGCTCGCCTCCACCGGGTCGAGGAAGGACAACAGGCCGCGCACCTGGGCGAGGTGCTCAGCCGTCCACAGCGAGGGTTCCTCGGGGACGACGAAGGCCACCGCCGCCCGCAGGCGGAGGTCGGAGAGGTCCGCGGCCAGCGCGAGGTCGCGGGCCCGCGGACGCTGGAGGCTGGCCGGCCCATCGAAGGCGCGACGGAGGCGGAGCCAGAAGTCGGCGGGAGGCAGCGTCGAGGCTGGCTTGCGCTTCGGGCGCTCCAGCACGCGCGCCAGCTTGCCTCCCACCAGGGCGAAGCGCAGATGCAGGCGGCAGGTGCGCAGCGCGAGGTCGAAGGCAGCCCCGGCGTCGCGCGCGAGGTGCTGGTCCAGCATGACGCGGGCGTCGTCCGCCGTGCACATCACGAGCGCCGCTGCTGCGTCGTCGCCCGTCAGCGCGTCGAAGCGCCCTGTCTTCGCCGCGGCCAGCACCGCCTCGGCGTGAGGGCGCAAGTCCGGAGGCACCTCCGCCAGGCCGAGGTCGAGCGCGTCCTGAAGCGTCGGCATGAGCGCGACATACCGCGTTTCGGGTTGGCGCCCGAGCGCGCTCCGGGGGTGGCCGATGTTCCGGGAGTTGGCGCCTCACACGCGCCGGCGTCGTCGCAGTGCCAGCACCGCGAGGAGCAACAGGCCCACGCCGCCGTCCAGGGCCGCGCAGCCACAACCCACCGCATAAGCCCGCGGAGGTTGCACGCCGCCGTCGCCGGCGCCCGCGTCCACCTCGCCCCCGTCCGCCTCGCCCGCATCTGCATCGCCCGCATCTGCATCGCCCGCGTCGACCTCTCCTCCGTCTTCGCCGCCGTCGACTCCGCCGTCGGTGATGAAGAAGAGGGGCGCGGTGGTCTCCAGGAGGCGGCCGGTGGTCGCCAGGCCCGTGGCGAACTCGGGGCTCACGATGCCGACGAGCATCGTCGTCGTCCCGTTGAAGCGGACGCGTCCGACGGCGCCGCCCCCGCCGCCGCCCAGCCCGGTGTTGCTCGAGGCCTCGGAGTGGCTCTCGCCGTCTCCGCCCGTCGGCGTGGTGTGCGAGCCACCTCGCCCGCCCGCGTAGCCGCCCTGTCCATTCCACATCCCGCCCGCGGCGGGTATCGAGTCCGGTCTTCCTCTCTGGCCAGCCTGGCCAGAATCAGACGAGCTTCATGTGCAGTCCGCGGCGCCGCCGCCACCTCCATTGGCGGCGATGACGGCGCCGACTTCCACCGAGATGAAGGGTGCTTCGAAGAGGAGGGCGCCTCCCGAGCCTCCCGCCGCGCCGCCCGCGCTGATGCAGCCGCCACCTCCGCCTCCGGGCGCGGTGACCACCCCACCTGTCGCGACGGTGATGCTGACCTGCGAGACGAGCTGCAGGGCGCCACCGCCGCCGCCGCCGCGACCCGGGGCGGGGTTCAGCCCGGCGCTGCCGCTGGTGTAGTTGCCCGGGAAGACGCCTCCCGCGCCGCCCGAGCCGCCGATGAGCGGGCTGAGGGAGGCGGTCCCGTAGGGTTGGCCCGCCGGCGTAGCGGGGAAGTTCACCGGCCCGCCGTCGAGGAGGCCGGACCCCAGCGTGATGCCACCGCCCAGTCCGCCCGCCGCGCCGAAGCCCGCGCCGCTGGAGCCCGCGCTGCACAGGTGCTCGCAGCCCTCGGTGCCGAGGGGGCCGACGAGACCTCCGCCGGGGCCCTGGCCGTCTTTGCCGGGGGATCCGCCGCTGAAGCCGCCCGGGCCGGCCTGGTCGAAGACGGCGCCGACGTCGATGGTGCCCTGCACGATGATGGGGCCCGAGGCGCGGATGACGAGGGGCAGCGCGCCCGTGGCTTCCACCTTCGCACCCGCGGCGACGGTGAATTGCCCCACCGACAGCACGCCCACGAGGCCTCCACCATCGGGCTGGGCTTCGACGTCGAAGCGCGTGCCATTCTGGGGGTCGAGCGGCCCCGCCAGCCTCACCATGCCTCCGTCGGCCCGGACGATGGAGCCGTCGTCCGTCGACACCCGCCACGCGACGTCGAGGGCCGGCACCGTCAAGTCTCCGCCGCCGTCGAGGAAGCTGGGTGACACGTTGCTGGGCACGAGACAGCCGTCGGTGGCGCTGCAGCCGAGCGCGCAGGGCCCGACGCGAAAGCACGGGTCCGGACTTCCCGGGCAGATGGTGGCCGTGCCGTCGGGCTCACACGTGACGCTGCGGGCCCACGCGGTGGAGGCGGTAGCGACGAGGACGAGACAGGCGAGCGACCGCACGGCGCGAAGAAGTGTACCACCGGGGCGGTGTCCCTCCACCCGGGCGCGCCGGGAAGTGAGTGTTGTGCGCGACTTCTCCCGTTGTCATCCGCGCTCGACACGGGTGGACTGCGCGAGTGCGCTTCCTCCTCCGTTCGAGCCTAACGCTTCTCGTCGTCGCGCTGGTGAGCTGTGGGCCGCTCTCGCCGCCCGGAAAGGACGCGGGCACGGGTGGCGGAGGCGGAGTGGGGGGCGGCGCAGGTGGAGGCGGCGGAGTGGGTGGCGGCGGAGTGGGTGGCGGCGGAGCGGGTGGAGGCGGTGCGGGTGGCGGCGTGGGTGGCGGAGCGGGTGGTGGCGGTGGCACCGACGGCGGAACGTGCGGGGCGTGCACGCCTCCCGCCGACGCGGACGCGGTGTGCAGCGACGGGGGCTGCGACTTCGTCTGTCGTGCGGGCTTTCACCGCTGCGGGACTGTCTGCGCGCCAGACGACGACGCCACGCGCTGTGGCGCGAGCTGCGTGGCCTGTCCGTCCAGCGGAGGGACCGCGGTGTGCGTGTCCGGCGGGTGTGACGTCCTCTGTGGAAGTGGCCAGGCGAAGTGCTCCGGCGCCTGCGTGCCCGAGACGAACGCCGCCTGCGGCTCGGCCTGCGTGGCGTGTGGAGGCGCCCAGGTGTGCGTGGCGGGACAGTGCCGGGTGCCCTGCGGCCCCGACGAGGTGCCGGTGGGCGCCGGGTGCGCGCCGGTCGGCCGGCGCATCGCCTCGGGCAACTTCCACACCTGCGTGCTGCACGACGGCGGCGTGGTGTGCTGGGGCCCGGGCTCGTCCGGCATGCTGGGCAGCGGGCCCTACGACGGAGGCCGGCTGCCGCGCTTCGTGACTGGCCTCTCCACTCCCGTCTCGGTCGCGACGGGAGACAACTTCGGCTGCGCCCTCATCGCCGACGGTGGTGTCCGGTGCTGGGGCACCAACATGATGGGCCAGCTGGGCGACAACACCACCGGAGACTCCTTCGTCCCCGTCGTCGCAGCGCTGGGCGGTACCGCCACCGAGGTGCAGGCCGCGAGCAACCACGTCTGCGCGCGCCTCTCCGACGCCGGCGTGCAGTGCTGGGGCTCCAACTCCATCGGCGAAGTCGGCGTGGGCTCGACCACCATGTCCGTCTACCGCATCCCTACCTCGTCACTCCTGCCCGGGCCCGTCACGCGCGTCTTCGCCGGTGGCCTCGAGAGCTTCGCGCTGCGCCCCGACGGCGGGTTGTTGCGCTGGGGGGACGATCTCCTCGACATCTTCACCGCCACGCCCACGCCGCTCGGCTGGCTCGACGGCGGCGCCCTGGCCCTGGAGCGCTCGCTCAACCATGGCTGCGTGATTCGTTTCGACCAGCAGCTCGCGTGCTGGGGCCGCGGCGTCGAAGGGCAGCTCGGTTACCCGGTGTCCGTCACCGCCTCCCAGCCGCCGGCGCTGGTGCCCGGGCTGGGCGCGGTGCGCAGCGTGTGTGTGGGCGATCGCTTCACCTGCGCAGCGCTGACGGACGGCGGGGCAGCCTGCTTCGGTGACAACACCTTCGGCCAGCTCGGCCGCGGCAACTTCCAGGGTGGGTCTACGCCCTCGCCGGTGGTCGACCTCCCCGCGGTGCGGGCGGTGGCTTGCCACTTCCGCACGGCCTGCGCAGCGACGGCAGCCGGCGGGGTCATGTGCTGGGGCGACAACACCCTGGGTCAGCTCGGCGCGCCGTCTCCACCGTCCTCGCCGCGGCCGCTCGACGTCTCGCTGCCGTGAAGACAGGCCAGAAAAAAAGAAGGCGGCCCGATTCGTGAGAACCGGGCCGCGGGACTTCCGGTACTGCATACTCCTCAACGCCGAGCCGACGAGTCAGGTGGGGGGATGACTGACTCGCCGGTTGCTGCAACGTTGCGAGCGCTGCCTTTAGCGAAGCTCGTGCCAGCGCACTGCGTCGTGCTCCCGCGCACTTGGAGCCATCGGCCGCGTGCAGATCTGAAACGGCTTTCACCGCTGCTTTGCAGATCTGAAAACGGTCATTTCTTTCATGGGTCGAAGCTGACCGGGTGGCCGGCCGGCGCACCCACCAGGGCGCCGTCGCGCATCACCACACGGCCGCGGACGATGGTAGCGATGGGCCAGCCCGTCACCGCCATGCCGTCGAAGGGCGTCCACCCGCAGCGGGACTTCGACCACGCGTCGGTGATGGTGCGCTTCGCGGACAGGTCCACCAGCGTGAAGTCCCCGTCGAAGCCCAGGGCGAGGCGCCCCTTGCGGCGGACGCGGTAAATGCGCGCAGGCCCGGCCGAGGTCAAGTCGACGAAGCGTTCGAGCGACAGCCGGCCGTGGTGCACGTGGTCGAGCATCACCGGCACCAGCGTCTGCACGCCGGGCATCCCCGAGGGGGAAGTCGGCCAGGGCTTCGCCTTCTCTTCCAGCGTGTGCGGGGCGTGGTCGCTGCCGAGGCAGTCGACGAGGCCGTTGCGCACGGCGGCCCACAGGGCGGCCTGGTGGCGCGCGTCGCGGATGGGCGGGTTCATCTGCGCCCTGGTGCCCAGGCGGGCGTAGCACTCGGGAGCGGAGAGGGTGAGGTGCTGTGGCGGCACCTCCACGGTGGCGACGTCGCGGAAGTCCTCGAGCAGCGGCAGCTCTCCGGCGCTGGTGACGTGCAGCACGTGCAGCGGGCGATTGGTCTGCCGGGCGAGGGTGAGGATGGCGCGGGTGGACTTCACCGCGCACTCCTCGTCGCGCCACTCCGGGTGGGCGTCGACGCCGCGGCCCGCGAAGAGGGGCTTCCTCTCCTTGAGCCGCGCCTCGTCCTCGCTGTGCACCGCCACGCGGCGGCGCCCCGACAGGAGCACTCTGCGCTGCACCTCCGGGTCGTCCACCAGCAGCGTGCCCGTGGAGCTGCCGAGGAACATCTTCACCCCCGCGCAGCCCGGCAGCTGCTCGAGGGACGCCAGCTCGCCCGCGTTCTCGTTGGTGGCGCCGATGAAGAAGGCGAAGTCCACCCAGCTCGTCTCCCGTGCCCGCTGCACCTTCCACGCGAGGCGCTCGGCCGAGTCGGTGTTGGGCTGGGTGTTGGGCATCTCGAAGAAGGCGGTGACGCCGCCCAGCGCCGCCGACGCGCTGCCGGAGCCGAGATCCTCCTTGTGGGTGAGGCCGGGCTCCCGGAAGTGCACCTGCGGGTCGATGACGCCAGGCAGCACGTGGAGGCCCGTCGCGTCCAGCACCTCCCTCGCCTGCGCCGCGCCGAGGCTGCCCAGCGCCGCGATGCGCCCATCGGTGACGCCGACATCGGCCCGTTCGCGCCCCGAGGGAGTGACGCAGGTGCCGCCGCGGATGAGGAGGTCGAACATGAGACGAGACTTACCGCCGGGGAGGGCGCGCCGTCAGAGATTCCTCGTAGCACGCCGCGCGAAGACGCCGGAGCAGGCCGCCCGGCGGCCCGATTGGCAGGGAGCGGCTGGAGCTCGCCAGAGATTGTCCGAAGGGCGGGGAGCGACGAAGCGCGGGCCGCTGGCCCGCGAGGGATGTGCGAAGCCGACAGCGCCGACGGCGAGGTGCTCGCCGGCCTGGCCCCCGAAGCCGACTGGCCGTGCAGTGCGCCCGCCACCGCGTTAGCGAAGTCGGCCATATTGTCAGGTGACGCAATCGCGGCACGGCCGAGACGTTTGGCGGCCGGGGGGACACCGGGGAGGCGGCATGTCGAGGTGGTGGGCCAGCGCAGCAGCGGCGGTGCTGGTGCTTCTGGGCGCGCCCGTCCACGCGCAGTCGAACGCGCCGGCCTTCTTCGACCCACCCTCAGCGCAGGCCCGCAAGCGCCTCCAGGTGGTGAAGGTGACCACCGCGCCCTCCATTGACGGAGACCTGTCGGACGCAGCGTGGGCAGCGGCGCCGAAGAGCGGGCCCTTCGTGCAGGTCGAGCCGCGTCAGGGCGAGGCCGCGACGCACGAGAGCCAGGTGCGCGTCACCTTCGACGACGACGCGCTGTATGTGGGCGCGCGCCTCGAGCAACCCGGCGGGTGGAAGGCCTTCAACCAGCGCGACATGCGGCGGGACTTCGCCACCAATGAGTG
This sequence comes from Myxococcota bacterium, assembly GCA_040752975.1. GTDB lineage: Bacteria > Myxococcota > Myxococcia > Myxococcales > Myxococcaceae > JADLDB01. The sequence continues at coordinate 22,006 of JBFMHF010000054.1, read as the reverse complement.
CGACTCCTTCGCCGTCATCCTCGACACCTTCGGCGACGGGCGAAACGCCTTCAGCTTTCAGGTCAACCCCTGGGGCGCGCAGCGGGACATGCAGGTGGTGGACGACACGCTCTTCGAGGACAAGTGGGACACCGTCTGGCGCTCGGCCACGCGCCGCGACGACGCCGGCTGGACGGTGGAGTTGGCGATTCCGTGGAAGAGCCTGCGCTTCGGCCCCAACGGCACGACGTGGGGCATCCAGTTCTACCGGTGCGAGCGCGGCCTCAACGAGGACACGGCGTGGAGCCCCTACCCGCGCAACGTGTCGCCGTGGCGCATGCCGTACGCGGGCGTCATCGACGGCCTCACCACTCCGCCGCCGCGACTGTTGACGCTGCAGGTGCGGCCCTACGCCATCGCGCGCGGAGAGACGGTGGGTGACGCGCCGCCCACGCTGCGCCCCAGCGGCGGCGGTGAGGTGACGTGGACGCCGGTGGAGTCGGCGGTGGTGGACCTCACCGTCAACACCGACTTCGCGGAGACGGACGTGGACCGCCGCGTCGTCAACCTCTCGCGCTTCTCCGTCTTCTTCCCCGAGCGCCGGCAGTTCTTCCTCGAGTCGGCCGGCGTCTTCGCCAGCGGGATGCAGGGTTTTCTCCAGCCCTTCTTCAGCCGCGCCATCGGCCTGTCGGACGACGGCGGGCCGGTGCCCATCCTCGTCGGGGGGCGCGCCGTCTACCGCACGCCGTCGCGCAGCGCGGGCGCCCTCTTCGTCAGCACCCTGGCCACCGACGAGGCGCAGGCCAGCGTCTTCGGGGTGGGCCGGTACTCGCACAACCTCGGCGAGCAGAGTCGCGTGGGCGGGATGCTGGTGATGCGGCACGACCTGCCGCGCGAGGGCGCCGACGCCGTCACCAACGTGGTGCCGGTGGTGGACGGGCTGTTCCGCGCGGGGCCCGTCACGCTGGAAGGCGCGGGCATGTTCTCCTCGACGGCCACCACGCAGGCCCCGGCCACCTTCGGAGGCGCGGGCACGGTGTCGGCGCGGCTCCAGGGGAATTGGGGGTGGCTCAACGCGAACTTCCTGGGCGTCAGCCCTCGCTTCGAGGCGAGGACGGGCTTCGTGGCGCGGCCGGACATCGTGGGCGTGGGCCTCAACGGAGGGCTGGACTACCGGCCCGAGTGGCTGCCGCAGGCGGTGCGCTCCATCGGCCCCTTCGTCGACCACTACACGCTGTGGGGCGCGGGCGACGGGCGCTTCCAGGAGACGAACATCTACTTCTCGCCGCTGTGGGTGCTTTTTCAGGGCGGGGACGAGTCGTGGCTGTACGTGGAGAAGTCCACCCAGGCGCTGAGCGACGCCTTCGAGCCGGTGCCGGGCGTGTCCTTCGGCGCGGGCGACTACGACTACGCGCGCTACGGGTGGGCCTTCCTCACCCAGGCCAGCCGGAAGGCGTCGGTGGAGGGCGATGTGTCGGGCGGCACGTACTACTCGGCGTCCACCTTCAGCGCCCGGGTGCGGGCCTCCGTGCAGCCCATTCCTCACGTCAGCGTCGCCGCCCAGTACGGCTACAACCGCTTCTGGGGGCCGGGCGTCACCGGCGACTTCGCCGACACGCACCTGGTGCTGGTGGAGTCGCGGCTGGCGCTCAACCCGAAGCTGCAGCTCATCGGCAGCTACCAGCGGGACACGGCGGGCAACGCGTCGGTGCTGAACGCGCGGCTGGCGTGGGAATTTCTCCCGCTGTCCTTCCTCTACGTCGTCTTCACCGACACGCGCGGGGCGTACGGCGCTCCCGACGCGCCGGTGGCGGAGCAGCGCCTGGTGGTGAAGGCGACGTACACTTGGCGGCCGTGACGGCGCGCCGTCAGAAGGGGTTGTCCTTCAAGTCCTCGGTGGGCGGGAAGGCGCGCGGGCCGGACGGCTTGCCCTTCTTCACCTTGTCCAGCGCCACCGGGACGGTGGTGTCCGCCTCGAAGCGCAGCTTCTTCGACACCGTCTCGTAGCCCTTCGCCTCGAAGCGCAGGGTGGTGAGGGCCCCCTGCGGCCGCGACAGCGTCAAGGGCGTGGTGCCCAGCAGCACGTCGTCCTCGTACACCTCGACCCGCACGTCGTCGGACGTGAAGGTCAACTTCACCATCGTCGCGGCGGCCGCGGGAGGAGGGGTGGGCGCCGGGCTGGGCGCGGGCACGGGCTCCGAGGGCGCCGTCGGCGCGGGCGTCGGCGTGACGGGCTGCACCGCCTCGGCTGGGGGCGCCGACGAGGAGAGGGCCACGGCCACCACGACGCCGATGAGGCCGAGGGCCACGACACCCGCCACCAACGGCCACCGCCTGGGCCGGAGGGCGGTGAGGTCCTTCTCGAGGCTGGACGGCGCCGGGGTAGGGTTCTCCGGAGTGGGGCTCTTCGTCGGTGCGCTGGTGGTGGGGGGCGGGGGCGTGACGCCCGCCTCGAGGCGTGTCGGCACCGAAGACGGCTTCACGGGCGCAGGTGTCATCGGCACGGTGGGCGAGGGCCGCGGCGCCACCAGCAGGTCCGTCTTCGCGCCCGCGGCCACGGCCGCTTCGAAGCCGGTGGGTTGGATGGCGGCCAGCGAGGGCTTCGCGGCCGGCGCCGGCGCGGCGATGGGCGCGGTGCGCGCGGTGGGGGTGGGGAAGGCGGCGATGGACTCCAGCGCGTGGGCCACCGCCTCCATGGACGCGGGCCGCTCTTCCGGCGCCTTCTTCAGCATGTGGAAGATGAGGCGCTCGAGGTCGCGTGGCAGCGTCGCGCCCTGCGGCGGCCGCAGAGGCGGCGGCTCATGCTTGAGCTGCATCGCCATCAGCGCGGGCGCGGTGTCGCCGGTGAAGGTGGGCTTGCCGTTGACCAGCTCGTGGAGGATGAGGCCCAGCGCGTAGACGTCGCTGCGCGCGTCCACCGGCGTCCCTGCCGCCTGCTCGGGGGACATGTACTGGGGCGTTCCCACCACCGTGCCGATGGCGGTGTACCCGGCGGTGCCGGTGGTGCTCGTCACCTTGGCGATGCCGAAGTCCAGCACCTTTACGAAGTCCGGCTGGCCGGGGCGCTGCACCAGCATGATGTTCTCGGGCTTCAAGTCACGGTGGATGATGCGCTGCGCGTGCGCGGCCGCCAGCGCCCGGGCCACCTGCAGCCCCACGTGCACCACCCGCTGCGGGGGAAAGGCCCCTTCCCGCTTCACCGTCTTCGACAGCGTCAGCCCGTCGATGTACTCCATGACGAAGTAGAAGCGCCCGTCCTCGGTGCGGCCGAAGTCGGAGATGTCGACGATGTTGTGCTGCCCGATGCGGCTGGCGGCGATGGCCTCGCGCTTGAAGCGGCCGACGAAGTCGGGATCCTCCGACAGCTCCGGCAGCATCACCTTGACCGCCAGCTGCTTGCCCAGCTCGACGTGCTCGGCGCGGTACACCTCGCCCATCCCCCCCGCGGCCAGCCGCCCCAGAATGCGGTAGCGCTTGTCGATGATCTGCCCCACCTCGAGCTCGGTCGTGTCGGGCCTGGCGCCGGGCGTGGGCGTCTCTCCCGAGACGGTGCGCGCCTTCTTGTCCACGCCGGTGTCCTGCACCGACAGCACCACCGCGCCGATGCGCACCTTGTCGCCGGGGGACAGGCGCTCGTCGAGGACCGGGTTGCCGTTCACCACCACCGCGCCCGTGGCCACCAGGTCGCGGATCCACCACTGGCCACGCAGGTCGCGGACGATTTCGGCGTGCCGCGGTTGCAACAGCCCCTGGGTGAAGCGCAGCTGACACGACTCGTCCGAGCCCACCACGAAGGACGACGAAGGGAAGGCCACGGCGCGACGCTCCCCCGGACTTTCGACGATGAACTCGAGCTCCGTCATAGGCGCTGCAGACCGCCTTCGTTCCTTCCCGCGAGCCGGGTGAGAGCTTACTTCAGCCGTGCCTTTCCTTCGCTCAACTCGCGGCTTTGGCGGCATACTGAAGGGCACCGTGGGCATGTGGCAGCTCATCATCAACGGGCCGGGCTACTTCGACACGGCCTACGAGCTCCCCGAGGGCGTCACCCAGGTCGGACGCGCCGACGAGAATGACATCGTCCTCTCAGGCGACCTGGTGTCGCGCCGGCACGCCCGCTTCCACGTGAAGGGCGCCAGCCTGGTGGTGGAGGACCTGGGCAGCCGCAACGGCAGCCTGCTCAACGCCCAGAAGCTCGTCGGCAGCATGCCGCTCAAGGCGGGCGACACCGTGGCCGTGGGGGAGAACACCCTGCAGGTGCGCCAGCCGGCCGACGTCGAGTCCATGGCCACCGAGATGGTCGACATGGGCTTCGGCGGCCAGGTGCGGCGCTTCGGCCGGGGCGTCGACATCCGCGAGGCGGTGGTGATGGCCCGCGACCTGAAGGCCCCCAACGTCCTCAAGGCGCTGGACAACTTCGCGCCCTTCGACGCCAGCACGCCGCCGGTGCCGTCGGCCCCAGCCGCCGAGGACGAGCCCGCGACGCGGAAGCGGCCCAGGAAGAAGCCGTCGGACACCGACGACGAGCACGAGCGGCCCACCACCGAGCTGGTCAGCACCGCGAACGACGGAGAGCCCTCGGGCGCCCCGGTGGCGTGGCCGTCGCTCCTGCTGCTGTACCGCGTCACCGAGGCGCTGGTGCGCGCGCGGACGCTCAAGGACTTCCTCGACCAGACCTGCGACCTGGTGATGCGGCGCGTGGGGGCCACCACCGGCGTGGTGCTGCTCCGCCACCCCACCGGCGTGATGGTGCCGGCGGCGGTGCGCCACGGGCAGAGCCTGTCACGCGGCGAGGTGCCGGTGTCCGACGCCATCATCGACGCCGCGCTGTCCCAGGGGCAGGCGGTGGCGGTGGCCGACGTGCGCGACGACTCCCGCTTCAAGGAGCGCGACTCGGTCGTGCTGTACGGCGTCGACCAGGTGTTGTGCGTGCCCATCGGCCAGACGGCGCCCTTCCTCGGGGCGCTGTACCTGAACCGCTCGTCCGTCACCGACGAGGCGGTGGAAGACCTGCTGGACGTGTGCACCGCCATCACCCAGTTGCTCCAGTCGGGCATCGAGCGGTTCCAGGACGCTCCGACGGGCGGCGCGAAGGACGATCGCCTGCGGATGATGCTCGAGCGCTTCCACGGGCCCGACATCGTCGAGCGGCGGGTGGGAGAGCTCCGGCAGAAGGGCGCCGCGCTGACCGCGCTGGAGGAGAAGCAGGTCACGGTGCTGTTCGCCGACATCGCCGGCTTCACCTCGCAGTCGGCGAAGCTGCCGCCTGACCGGGTGCTGGATCTGCTCAACGAGTTCTACCGGCTCGCGACCCAACTGATGTTCAGCTTCGAGGGCACGGTGGACAAGTTCACCGGCGACGCGGTGATGGCCCTCTTCGGGGCGCCGTACGGCAAGGGCGACGACGCGATCCGCGCGGTGCGGGCGGCCATGGCCCTCAAGGCCGAGTGGGAACGGGTGACGCAGCGGCGCCCGCCGAAGGAGCGCCTGCCGCTCAAGGTGGCGCTCAACACCGGGAAGGTGCTGGCCGGCACCGTCGGCAGCGAAGCGCGGCTGGACTACACCGTCATCGGCGAACCCGTCAGCATCGCCAGCTGGCTGTGCACCAGCGCCGAGCCTGGCCAGGTGCTCATCACCGGCAAGACGCTGGCCGCGGTGGGCGCGCGCTTCGACGTGACGCCGCTGGGCGAGCGTGTATTGCACGGCAAGGCCCGCACGGCCGTCTTCGAGGTGGTGGAAGAGGACTCCGACTCGGGCACCCTGTCGGGCGTGCGCTGAAAGCGCGGTGGCCGCGGCGGCGCGACCGGGAAGGTGGCGCCCGGTTCACCCCGGCCACGGGGCGTTGGTGAAGGGCTGGTGGTCGCGGCACGGCTGGCCGCGCAGCGAGGGACAGGGCGGGGGTGACGGAGGCGCCGTCACGCCGGGCACCCTCGGCAACACCACCTTCGACGGGTGCGCGGCGTCGTGGCCGATGCCGTAGGTGACGGGGCCGTCGAACGTCTTCAGGGCGAAGCGCCAGTCCGCGCGCACGCCGCCGGGCGTGTCGACGCTGATCCGCACGCGCGAGCCCACGCGCAGCACGTGGGCGAAGCCCGGAATCCCCACGCGCGCCTCCACCCAGCCGCCCGGCGGCAGCGGCGCCCACGCGCTCTCCTCGAGCGTCGGCGCCGGCCACAACGGCGTGGCGGCCGGCCCCGGCTTTCGGTGGCTCGCGCGCAGCCAGCCGGACTGCACGTAGAACTCCTTCCCGTCGGGCCGCACCTCGGACAGCGTCACCTCGAGGTCCGCGTCGTCCACCGGGGAGTTGAGCCAGAGGTCGACGCTGGCCGTGCCCACCAACACCAGCTCCTCCGTCAGCGGCGCGCTCTCCACCACCACCGCGCTGCCCGGCGCCGGGTGTTCCCACGCGTACTCGGGCAGCTTCGCCCACACGTCGCCGCCGGGCGCCAGCACGCCCTTCCCGCCCGCCGTGGGGTCCAGGGTGAAGGCCGACGCGGAGTTGGTCGCGGCTGGCGGCGCGTCACCCAGTCCGCCGCCCGGTTGGAAGTACAGCGTCGTCGGGCTCGTCCCCGGAATGGGCCAGGCCGCGAAGTCCTGATGGAAGCGCGCCACCGGCGTCCCGAGGTAGCTCATGTCCCCCGCGCCGCTCTCGAAGAGGACCTTCAGCGGACCTTCGGCCTGCCACGCGGCCAGGGCCTCCTCGCGCGTCGCGTAGCTGGAGAAGCGCGCGGGCGGCAGCGTCAGCGGTGCGTCGAAGAAGTCGCCGTACAGGAGCGCGGCGATGTTCCGCAGCTTCACCGGATCCACCGGCTTGCGCTTCGCCACGAAGAGCTCGAGGAAGGCCTGCCACTCGGCGAGCTGCTCCGGCGCGAAGCCGTCGACGTGCACGCCGTTGGTGACGAGGAAGCGGCGCGCGCTCGCGTGGGTGAAGCGGTCGAGCAGCAGGTGGAAGTACGGGCCGGTCTGCTCGTCCTGAAAGGAGCCGGTCAGCAGCACCGGCACCTCGATGCGGTCCACGAAGGTCGACGGGTTGAAGCGATCGTGCTGGGCCGGGTCGTAGAAGACGATCTTCCGCGCCTGGGCCACGTTGTCGATGAGCTGGCTGTGGAGGAGCTGGTTCTCGGCGCACACCGTGTCGCCCGCGTCGACGCGCTCCCGTTCCCAGCCCTGGCCGTAGGGCACCGCGCGGCTCAGCACGTTCTTCACCCAGCTCAGGGCGAAGCCGTCATTCAAGATGCCGCCGGGCAGCAGCGTGGTGTCGGTGCTGCCGATGACGGACATGGGCGCGATGGCGGCGAGGGACGGCGGGCGGGCGGCGGCGACGAAGAGCTGGCTGATGCCGGGGTACGACAGGCCCACCATGCCCACCTGGTGGTGCGCCACCCAGTCCTGCGCGGCGACCAGCTCGATGACGTCGTAGCCGTCCAACACCTGCAGCGGCTCGAAGTAGTCGTAGGCGCCGCCGGAGCACCCGGTGCCGCGCATGTTGACGCTCACCGTCGCGTAGTTGAGCAATCCGGCGATGAAGGCCGAGCCGTCGGTGGGCGGCGTGCACACCACCGGGAAGTCCCCGCAGAGGAACTCGAGGTCGGCGCTGGGCTTCTGGGGCCGCGAGGCGTCGTAGCCCGAGTAGTTCACCACGGTGGGGAAGGGCCCTTTCCCCGGGGGCAGCGTCACCCAGGCCGACAGCGTGGTGCCGTCGCGCATGGTGAGGTAGTTGAAGCCCGCCACCAGCTTCTGCGAGGCGTACCACTCGCGCGGCGGCTGGCTGGACTCCACCGACATGACGGTGAGGGCGCGCGTCTCTTCCGGTGCGTCGCCCACCAGCCGCACCCGGTAGCCGTCGCCGGGGACGAGCGCGCGGAACACCAGGCTGCCCTGCGCGTCCACCGTGCCCGAGGCCACTACCGTCCCCTTCGCGTCGCGCACCTCCAGCGTGGCGCCGGGCGGGGCGTGGGTGATGTGCAGCTGTTCCACGCTCTCGCGCACCGAGAAGCTGGCCTCGCGCCCGCAGGCAAGGCCGAGGAGGGCACAGCAGACGCCAGCCGCCAACGCGGAGGTGGATGCTCGTCTCGTCATCTCTCGCTGGCGCTTCCGGCCTGGCCAGCCTCGGGAAGGAGGGAACGCGGGCGCACAGTACACGTTCGCCTGAGTGGTTGCTCGGCCCGCGGCTTCTCGAGCGTCCCCGCCCTCCCGGCGCCGGGGAAAGTCAGTCGTCCCACTTCGCGGCGGCGTCGGGCCAGGTGGCGACGCACTCCTTCCGGACGCGGGCGACGGTCGCCGCGGACGACGTGCTCTTCAGCTCACGCACGAAGTTGGTGATGACGCGGTCGTCGTGGCGCACGCACGCCGCCCGGATGAGCAGCAGCAGGCCCTTGTGGTAGCCGGCCGCCGAGGGCAGCTGCCGGTGCAGCACGGCGCGGCGGTCGACCAGCTCGCCCAGCTTCTGCGCGTCGAAGAGTTGCTGGAGCTCGGCCAGGTACTTCGCCTCGGCGTCGCTCACCTTTCCAGAAGGGTCGACCTTCGCCACCTTCGGCGCGGCCCCCGCGTCGACACCCACCGCCACGGCGGCGTCCGGGCTCGCCTGGAGCGACGCGTCCGGCACGGCCATCGCCGCGAGCGCCCCTGCGTCGACGGCAGCCGGGCTTGCACCGGCGTCCACCGCGGCGGCGACGGAGGGGCTCCCCGCGTCCACGGTGACGGCCTGGCTCGTGGACCGCGTGAGGAGCCACCCGGCCGCGGCGCCCACCACCAGCACCGCCACCGCGCCCAGCACCAGCGGAGTCCGGGACTGTGGCGGCGGCTGCCGCGGGGCATCACCGCCGGAGGACGGAGGCGGCTGTGCGGGCACGGGCGTGGCGCGGTCCTTCGAGCCCCGCGAGATGGTGGCGCCGCCCAGCATCGAGTCGCTCACCTTCACGTCCGGCGTGTACACGCCGCTCACCTCGTCTCCGCCGTCGGCCTTCGGTGTGGCCAGCGCCTGTCCCGTCAACTCGAGGACGAAGGTGGCCATGTCCTTCGTGCGCTGGGCCTTGTCCTTGAGCAGCGCGCGCTCCACCGCGTCGGACACCTGCGCCGGCAGGTCGCCCCGCACCTCGGCCAGCGGGCGGTGCTTCTCGTAGGCGATGCGGAACACCACCTTGGCCACGTTGTCCGCGAGGAAGGGCGGCTGCCCCGTCAACATCTCGTAGGTGATGCCCGCCAGCGAGAAGACGTCGGACTGCGCGGTGACGTCGCGGTTGTTCCCCAGCGCCTGCTCGGGGGACATGTACAGCGGGGTGCCGATCAACACCGAGTCGGTCGTCTGCACCGTCTTCGAGTCGGCCAGCTTGGAGATGCCGAAGTCCAGCACCTTCGCCTGGTCACCCAGCGCGGTGGGCACGAGGAAGATGTTCTCGGGCTTCAGGTCCCGGTGCACCACCCCCGCCGCGTGCGCCGCCTGCAGCGCCGCGCCCACCTGCCGCACCACCGACACCACCTGGTCCCACGGCAGCGGGCCTGCCTTGAGCCGCGCCGCGAGGCTGGCGCCCTTCAAAAACTCCATCACCAGGTACGGCTCGCCGGTGGGCAGGGCGTTGAAGTCCAGCACCTGGACGATGTTGGGGTGCTCGAGCTTCGCGGCGATCTCCGCTTCGTGCCGAAAGCGCGCCAGCGTGTCGGGCGGCAGTTGGCCCTGCGTGCGCAGCACCTTGATCGCCACCTGCTTACCCGCCAGCCGCCGGTGCCGCGCCAGCCACACCTCTCCCATGCCGCCCTGGCCCAGCTGCTTCTCGACCTCGTAGGTGTCGGCGACGACGACGCCGGGCGCGAGCACGGAGGCGCTCATGGGCCGCGCGACTATACACGTCCACCTCCGTGGCGCTCACAAGCGCGTGCGACCGACGGGCATTTCGGTACACTCGACGTCCATGCTCGCCTACCACGTGCTGGTCGCGTTCCTCCTGTCGCAGCCCCGCCCCGAGACCGTGGACATCTCTGCGTGGAAGGCGCAGGCGAAGGCCCTCACCGACGGCAAGGGCCACTTCATCGTCTACGACTCCAAGCGGCCGTACGACGCCATGTTCTACGGCGACGCGAAGAAGCTGGTGCAGCTGCGCATTCACGGCGGCGGCATGAGCGGCGCCGAGTCCTGGAGCACCAACCTGTGGGACCCCCGCATCCCTCACGTCGACGGCAACCTGGCCGAGGTGAGGATGGCCGACTCCGGCAAGAAGTACGTCGCCCTGTGCGGGAGGAAGGAGACCCCGCTCACCGAGGTGACGGCCGAAGAGCTCGCGAAGCTGCTCTCGTCGGCGGTGTTCGCGCCCGCGACGTGGGATCGCCAGCCCGAGCGCCTGCTGCGCGATGACAAGGGCAACTACTACTTCGTCGACCGCTTCCGCACCAGCGACCGCCTCGATCGCCGCGACTTCCGCCTCTTCGTCGGCCCGCGCGGGAAGATGAAGCAGGTGCCGCTCAAGGACATCGTCGACGACTCGGAGGGCATGGTCTTCTCCACCAAGAACGGCGAGCTGCGGCTCATCTTCGGCAACGCCGGCTCCGGCGACGACAAGGAGCGCAAGGAGGACTTCAAGTGGATCGAGGGCAAGAAGCAGGTGCACCTCACCGACGTGCCGCTCGATCTGCCGCTCAACGCCCGCCTCATCTACCTGGACCTCGGCGTCTACGCGGGCGCGAAGCTGGGCACGCCCTGCGACGACTGGATGTGAGGCGAAGGCCGCCAGCCCCGGCGACGAGGGAGAGGGGCGCGGGGCGGGCGAATCGTCGTTAGAGTCAGGCGCTCCCCAGCCATGCCCGACAGACTCATCTTCTCGCAGACCTTCGAGGGCCTCTTCCGGGCTGCGGCTGAGTCGTTGGATGAGCCGACCATCGCCGCGCTCAAGGCGGCGGGCATCGATCCGCAGGAAGAGCTCAAGCCCGCCTACCCGTTGGCCGTCTTCCACGCCGTCGCCAGGCTGCTCGCCGAGCGCCTCTTCCCCGGCCTGGAGTCCGAAGAGCAGCTGCGTCGGCTGGGACGCCGGTTCATGGACGGCTACGCCCAGACCATGGTCGGCCGCGCGATGGTGGGGGTGATGCGCGTCATCGGCCCGAGGCGCACCCTGGAGCGCCTTTCCCGACAGTTCCGCACGGGGAACAACTTCTCGGAGACGAGGGTGGAGGAGCTGGGGCCAGGCCACAGCCAGCTGTGGTGCAACCAGGCGTCCTTTCCGGCCTGGTACGAGGGCATCGTGGCGCGCGGCCTGGAGTTCACGGGAGCGAGGGACGTGCAGGTGGCGTTGATCCGCCGCGACGAGGCGGGCGCCACCTTCCGCATCACCTGGAAAGACTGAAAGCGCGTGCACAACTCCGCGGTCTGGCGCTCCGAAAAACCGTGGTGGTGCGCCACTGAGGCGTGGTGTTCAATGCTCTCACCCGCCCACCGGTCATGACTACGGGAACCGCCAGCCAGCAGCGCCTGCGCCCCTTCAAGCCACAGCGGTTCGGGCGCTACACGCTGCTCATGCCCATCTCCACCGGCGGGATGGGGGAGATCTTCCTCGGCCGCATCGAGGGGGCGCACGGCTTCGACAAGCTGGTCGTCATCAAGAAGATCCTCCCGCACCTCGCCGAGGACCCCGAGTTCGTCGAGCGCTTCGTCAACGAGGCGCGGATCCTCGTGAAGTTGTCGCACGGCAACATCGCCCAGGTGTTGGACATGGGCGTGCAGGACGGCGCGCCCTTCATCGCCCTCGAGTTCATCGACGGCAAGGACCTGCGGCGCGTGCTGGCGCGGATGAGGGATCGCAAGCTGCCCATCCCCATGTCCTTCGTCCTCACGGTGATGACGCGGGTGCTGGACGCGCTGGCCTACGCGCACCGCAAGCGGGGCGAGGACGACCGCGAGCTCAACCTCGTGCACCGGGACGTCAGCCCGCAGAACATCCTCATCAGCTACGAGGGCGAGGTGAAGATCATCGACTTCGGCCTGGCCAAGTCGACGCTCTCCGCGTCCAAGACGAACCCCAGCATCATCCTGGGGAAGTTCATGTACATGTCGCCGGAGCAGGCGAAGCACCAGAAGGCCGATCGCCGCAGCGACCTGTACGCCGTGGGCCTGTGCCTCTACGAGCTGGTGACGGGCCACAACCCCTTCGAGGACGTGCCGCCGGGCGAGCTGATGGCGAGGGTGGCCAGCCCGTCCATCCGGCCGCTCTTCGAGGTGGAGCCGCTGACGCCGATGGCGCTGTCCGACGCGGTGGCCAAGGCCCTGCAGCCCGATCCTGCGCTCCGCTTCCAGACGGCCGAGGAGTTCCGCGCGAAGCTGCAGGCCACGCTGCTCGACATCGACCCGGCGGCTGGGCCGGAGACGGCGTCGCGCTTCATGCGGGAAGCCTTCGGGGTGGAGTACCACGCCGAGCGCCGCATGCTGACCGCGCTGAAGGAGCAGGCGAAGCAGATGGCGGCGGACGCGGCGGAGGAAGCCGAGGCGCCGGCCGGCCGGCCCGGCGAGACCCTCGAAGGCGCGGAGCCGCCCCGCCCGACCCCGCTGATGACGCCGGTCGTGTCCGCCGACGCCGACGCCGGCGCGCGGCCGCAGGTGCAGGCCCTGTCCTTCCAGCCCACACGCAAGACGGCCGAGCGCAAGCGCGTCAACCCTGATGCCGACATGGAGACGAGCCCGGGCGTGATGCCCGCGGAGCCGCCGAAGGCCCGGTTGGTGAAGTCGCGTGACGAGGAGCCCACCGAGGCGTCGGCCCCCGCGCTGGCTCCCACGACTCCCGACGTGCCGTCCATCGTCGTCGACGGGCTGCCCTCGGAGCCAGTGCGCGCCGAGCTGGAGGCGCCAGCGCCGCGAGCCCCTTCGACCCCTCCGCGTGGCGCCGCGAAGGACCGCGAGGCCAGCGGCGTGAAGCGCTCGCCGGTAAAGTCCGCCCCGAAGGCCGAGAAGGCAGACAGGAGTGAGAAGGTGGAGAAGGGCGACAAGGCGAAGCGGGGAGAGAGGACAGCGGAGCGCGCCGCGGTGAAGCGCGACCCGAGGTCCACGCCGCCCCCGCCGAAGCCCGCCCCGGCTCCCGTCGCCGCCGCGCCCGCGAAGAAGTCCAGCGTGCTGGTGTGGCTGGTGGTGCCCGTGCTGGCGGTGCTGGCGGTGGGCGCCTACATCGCCTGGGACATGTACACCGAGCAGCTCAAGCAGGAGCAGCTCGAGGCCGAAGAGGCCGCGCACCCGGACCAGGCGCTCGACGAGCCGGAGAAGTCGCGCGAGGTGAAGGTGGAGGGGGACGAGCCAGAGCCGGTCCAGCCCATCCCCGAGCCGGAGAAGGCCGCGACGCCCGACAAGACGAAGAAGAAGCCCGACAAGCCGAAGGCGGCCGTGGCCGGAAGTTCCCCGGGGGCGAAGGCGCTCGCGGCGCTCAAGGCCGACTACGGGAAGCTCGTCGATGAGGGCGTGGCCAAGAAGTACAAGCTGAAGCTGCACGCCCTCGAGGCGGACGTGGCGGCGAAGGGCGACGATCCAGGCTTCGTGTCGAAGGTGACGGCGCTCCACGAGCAGGTGAAGGCCGAGCTCGAGAAGCAGCAGTGAGCGCCCTCCTGACGCTGACGCAGGTGCGCGCGGGCTACGGCGCGGCGGACGTGCTGCGGGGAGTGGACCTCGCGGTGCGCGCGGGAGAGGCCTGGGCGGTGCTGGGCCCCAACGGCGCGGGAAAGTCGACCCTGGCGCGGGTGATGCTCGGGCTGGTGGAGGTGCGGGCGGGCCGCGTCGACGTGGCGGGTCTGCGGCTGCCGGGCGCGGCTCCCGCCCAGGTGGCGAAGAAGGTGGCGTGGGTGCCGCAGGTGATGAGCGACGACGCAGGCTTCACCGCGCTCGAGCTGGCGTTGATGGGCCGCGCGCCGCACCTGGGCGCCTGGGGCCTTCCGGGGACGAAGGACGAGGAGCGGGCGCGCGCGTGCCTCGACGAGCTGGGCGTAGGCGCGCTGGCGGATCGCCCCCTGGCCGAGGTGTCAGGCGGCGAGCGGCGCCGCGCGTATCTGGCGCGCGCGCTGGTGCAGGCGCCCGAGCTGCTGGTGCTGGACGAGCCGACGGCCTTCCTCGACGTGCGGCACCAGGTGGAGGTCCTGCGCGCGGTGCGCCGCCGGGTGGACGGGGGCCTCGGCGTGGTGGCCGTGCTGCATGACGCCAACCTCGCCGCGCACTTCGCCACGCACGCGCTGCTGCTCCAGGACGGGCTGGTACTCGCCAGCGGCCCGGTGAAAGACGTGCTGACGGCCGAGCGGCTGTCCGCGCTGTACGGCATCGAGATGCACGCGGCGAGCGCGGAGGAACGGGTGCACGTGCCGCGCTGGACGTGAGGCGCTCAGCGGGAATCAAGGGTCGCGCCAGAACTGGGCGCAGAGCTCGTCCCACTTGCGGACGCGCTCGTCGTCCTCGCCCATCGTCTCGACCAGCCACCTGCGCACCCAGGGTGCGTCGAGGCGCTTCCCCATGCTGCTCAGCAGCCGCTCGAGGTCGACGAGGTCCTTGCCGCGGAAGAACATCATCTTGAAGAAGGCGAGCGCCTCGGCCGAGAGAAACCACGTGGGCTGACCGCCGAGCGTCACCGACACGCGCGTCCTCAGGGCCTCCCAGGAGAAGGGGATGCTGGGAGTGAAGACGTCGATGCGACAGGCGCCCACCCACCCGATGAAGAGCCCGTCTTCGGCCGCGGCCGCGCGCGCCGCCTCGCGCTCGAAGCGGACCCCAGCCGCGAGGAGGACGTCGAAGGCCGCGTCGAGCTCTTCGGGCGCGACGAAGAGGTTGAGGTCGACGTCCTTCGTGGCGCGGGGCAGGGCCCACACGCCGTAGGCGAGGGCGCCGCCGAGCGCGTAGGGGATTCCTTTCGCCTCGAGTGCCCGGGCCAGCGCGAGGCCGATCTCCGCCGCGTTGAACGCCGGCTCCGTCACCGGCTGCCTCGGTCCCGTCGATACTCGGCGCGGAGGCGGGCGAACGCACGCTGAGACGACTCGGGCAGTGGGTCGACGGCCTGCTTGACCCGCTCGGCGTACCCTGGAATCGACCAATACAGCCGCAGCATGTCGCAGGCGGCGACGACGTCGGCCCAGCGCTGCTCGGGCGTCTGGGTGCGGGCCACCTCGGTCTCGCGCCACACCGACTCGGCATTCGACGTGACCCAGCCGGGGAGCCGGTGCGGCGTGCTCATGGCGTGAAGTGTAGCCCAGCGGACGCGCGCGGGCAGGGACCCGCGAGGACTCGCGAGGGGATTGGCGGCGTGTTCAGCGGGCGCTAAGGCGGCGGCATGGAGGCGAGCCCCAGAGTGAGCGGCAGCCGCCGGGCCTGGGCCTGGGCGCTTGTCGTCTCCGTCGTCGTGCACGTCCTCGGGTTGGCGCTGCTGCTCGTGGTGCGCGTGCCGTCGCTGGCGTTGCCCGTCGAGCTCGCCCCCTCGCCCGAGAAGATGACGCTCTTCAGGGTGGGCATGCTGTCCGGCTCGCCCCCGGGCCCATCGGCGCGCGCGGCGGTGGGAGGCCAGGCGAGCGCCTCACCGGTCGTGGGCGCTCGTCCAGCGGCGGAAACCAGCCAGGCCTCGGGAGCAGCGCCGGACGGGGAGCTCGATCGCCACGGCGAAGCCGTGACGCCGGGCGCGAAGGTCTCGGACGCTCCGCCGCCTGATGGAACTCCGTCGGCCACGAGGGCAGGGGAGGGGGGACGTGTTCCAGCGGGTGACGTCGGGAGGCCTGCCGTCGAGCGGCCCGGGGGCGCGCTGGACGGCCTCGCGAAAGGTGGCGCCGCCGAGGACCAGGTGGAGAGGGCTGACGCGGCCAGGGGCGGTGCGGAGGACGGCGTCGAGCGGGATGGCGCAGCGGAGGATGGTGTCGCGAAGGGCAGCGGGGGTTCCCGCGACGCAGTCGGCGGAGCGGACGGGCTGTCGGGGCGGGAGGGTGGTGCAGGCGCAGCGGTCGGTGGAGCGGCTGGAGGCGGAGCTTCTGCGGGTAGCGCGGGTCCGGAACTGGTTTCCCTCGTCCACGCGCGCCTCGCCGCCGCCGCCGAGCGCTGCTACCCCGCGAGCGCGCGACGCTTTCAGCAGCGAGGCACGGTGGAGGTGCGCTTCTGCGTCGATGGACACGGGGCGGTGCGGGAGGAGCAGGTGCAGCGCTCGAGCGGGGTGGACGCGCTGGACGCCGCGGTGGGGGCGTGCGTGCTGCCGGCCGCGTCGCCATTCCCCTCGAGCGCGAGCGGGCAGTGCTTCAGCGTGCCGGTGCGCTTCGGGCTGCGGTGACGCTTACGCCAACCAGTCGATGAGCTTGAGTCCTGGCACGCGGCGGAATTCGCGGGTGTTGTGCGTCACGAGCGTCCACCGGAGGGCCAACGCGTGCGCCGCGATGAGCGTGTCGAGAGGGTCGATTGGGACTCCGCGTCCTTCGAGGTCGGCACGCAGCGGGCCGTACTCCGCGGTCGCTGCGTCGTCGAACGGCACCACGGGAATCCTGGAGAGAAGAACGCGCAAGTTGGCCGCGGCCTGTTTGCCGCTGCGGCTGCGGGCGACGCCGAAGCGGAGCTCGGCGAGGGTGATGGCGCTCATCCGGAGCTGTGAAGGCGCCGTCCGTTCGAGCGGCCCGCGAATCACCGAGTCGCGGTTCATGATCGCGATGCAAACGTTGGTGTCGAGGAGCAGTCGCACGCGTCAGACCTCGCGGCGCTTCTCAGCGGGCCGCGTCGGGAGGCGCTTGATGGGGTGCTTGAGGGGCACCAGTCGGTCCCAGAAGCCCGTCCAGTCGTCGCCCTCGGGGATGGGCTCGAGGACCAGGGTGTTCCCCTTTCGCTGCACGAGGACCTCGGTGCCCTCCAGGCGCATCGCCTTGGGCAGGCGGACGGCCTGGGAGCCGCCGGTCCAGAAGATCTTCGCGCGCGCTCTCTTGTCGGTCACATCCATATACGAGGTGTATACGGATGCTGGCGCCAGCGCCCGCGCTTCACCATTGACGGGGGCGTGGGCCGTCTGACGAATATCGCGCCCATGTCGCTCGCGCTCCTGGCCGTCTCGGTGCTGGTGCTGCTGGGCCTGGGCTACCGCTTCTACGGCGGCTTCGTGGCCCGCCAGTACGCGCTGGACGACGCGAGGACGACGCCCGCGGAGCGGGTGAATGACGGCGTGGACTTCGTGCCCACGCGGCCCTTCTACCTGCTGGGGCAGCACTTCTCGGCCATCGCCGCGGCCGGTCCCATCGCCGGGCCCATCCTCGCGGCGAAGCAGTTCGGCTGGCTGCCTGCGTTGGTGTGGATCGCGGTGGGCGTCGTCTTCATCGGCGCGGTGCACGACCTGTCGACGCTCGTCGCCTCGGTGCGGCACGGAGGGAAGTCCATCGCCGAGGTGGTGAAGGTCAACCTGGGCCCGCGTGCGGGCACGGCGATGCTCGTCTTCATCTGGATCGCGCTCGTCTACGTCATCGTCGCCTTCACCGACGTCACGGCAGCGACCTTCACCGCGGGCGATCCCGAGCTGGAAGGCCTCACCTTCGACTTCAACCCCGGCGGCGCGGTGGCGGCGGCGTCCACGCTGTACCTCGGGCTGGCGCTGGTGATGGGCCTGGTGGAGCGGCTGTTCAAGCCGCCGTTGTGGCTCACCACCGTCGTCTTCGTGCCCGCGACGCTGGGCGCGGTGTGGCTGGGGACGAAGCTGTCGGCGGTGCTGGTGTTTGGCCCGACGGCGTGGGCGGTGCTGATCCTCGGGTACTGCTTCGCGGCGTCGCTGACGCCGGTGTGGGCGCTGTTGCAGCCCCGCGGGTACCTGGGCGGCTTCGTGCTGTACCTGGCGCTGGCCATCGGCCTCATCGGCCTCTTCTTCGGCGGCTTCGAGGTGAAGCTGCCGGCCTTCACCGGCTTCAGCGTGCCCGGCGCGACGGGGCTGCTCTTCCCCTTCCTCTTCGTCACCATCGCGTGCGGGGCGTGCAGCGGTTTTCATGGGCTGGTGTGCAGCGGCACCACCTCCAAGCAGATCGCGAAGGAGTCGCACTGCCACCCGGTGGGCTACGGCGCGATGTTGATGGAGGGCTTCGTGGCCGTCATCGCGCTGGCGACGGTGATGATCCTCGGGGCGGAGGACCTGGCGGGGAAGGGCGCGGGCACCATCTACGGGCTGGGCATCGGCCGCTTCTTCGCGGTGGTGCTGGGGCAGCAACACCTGGCCTTCGCGGTGACCTTCGGCGCGATGGCCTTCTCCACCTTCGTCTTCGACACGCTGGACGTGTCCACCCGGCTCGGCCGCTACCTGCTTCAGGAGTTGTTCGGCTGGAAGGGCCGTCTGGGCGGGCTTGGGGCGACGGCGCTCACCGTCGGCGCGCCGCTGGCCTTCATCCTCGCGGCGAAGGCGGGGAGCTGGCAGAGCTTCTGGACGCTGTTCGGCACGTCGAACCAGCTGCTGGCGGCGTTGTCGCTGATGGGCGTGACGGTGTGGCTCAAGAAGCAGGGGAAGCGGTACTGGTACACGCTGGCGCCGACGGCCTTCGTGTCGACGGTGACGCTGACGTCCCTGGTGCTGCAGGTGAAGGTCGCCTTCGACGCGGAAGCGACGCTGGTGCAGCGGGTGAACGGCGTGGTGGCCCTCGCGCTGGTGGTGCTGGCGGCGCAGTTGCTGGGGTTGGGCGTGCGGGCGCTGTTCAGGCGGGAGCCAGCGCCGGTGGTGGCGCTCACGTGAAGTCCGCATTCAGCGCCGGCGATGGCTTCGGTGCGGTTCGACGACGTCAAGGCCTGGCCGTGGGGCTGGGGCCTCCACGGACGGAGGGGGCCGATGGTGGGCGCGCCGTGTTCCGCGCTATGTGAGTGGCGTGAAGCAGTTCTTCATTCGGCGGGTGTTGAAGCCCCTCAAGCAGCAGCTGTCGCAGGGCGTGACGCCGGGGAAGCTGGCGGTGGCGCTGGCGTTGGGGCTGGTCATCGGCTCGGTGCCCATCATCGGCATCACCTCGCTCATCTGCGCGGTGGTGGCGGTGGTGTTCCGGCTGAACCAGCCGGCGATTCAGGTGGCGAACTACCTGGCGTACCCGCTGCAGATCGGCCTCTTCATTCCCTTCTTCCACGCGGGGGCGGACCTCTTCAGCGCGCCGCGGGTGACGTTCACGGTGGCCTCGCTGACGGACGAGCTGTCGGCGGACCTCGCGGGCACCATGGGGAAGTACGCGGCGGCGAACGCGCGGGCGGTGGCGGCCTGGGCCGTCGTGGCGCCGGTGGCGGTGGTGTTGTTGTCGGTGGTGTTGCGGGTGATTCTCGCGAGGGCGCGCCTCGGCGCGAGGGCCGCGGGCGAGGGCCGCTCCACGGGGCCGTTGTCGTCCGACGTCGCCTCCTCTCCCAGCGAGGGGCACTGAGACGGCACTGAGACGGCACTGAGACGGAGCTCGCGAGCCCGAGGCGCTCGGGGGCCGTACCAGCCGGAGGGGCGCTGCAACTTTCCCCGCGCCGTTGCGACAGCGGACGAGGACGGGCCGCGCGAAGCCGGAGGGGCGCTGCAACTTTCCCCGCGCCGTTGCGACAGCGGACGACGACGGGCCGCGTGAAGCCGGAGGGCCCGCTCGTGACAACCTCCCCGGCGCCGTTGCGACCACAGACGAGGACGGGCCGCGCGAAGCCGGAAGGCCCCTCGTGACTGCACCCCGTCCGCGCGTAGCGGTCGGCGCCGAAGGTGGCTGTCGCCGTCTGCTGGCTGCTCGTCGACGTCAGCCTGAGGCCGCGCCCGCTCCGGGACTGCTCCACCTGCTCGTCCAGCGCGGTGCTGTCAGCCGGCTCCGCCCGCCGCACCGACAGGGCGGCAGCCGCTTTCGCGCGTCCCTTCAGTCGCCCGACTCGCCCGGCAGTCTCCGTTCGGACAACTCCTGCCCGGGCTCCAGGGCCGCGTACGCCACGGCGGCCTCCACCACCGCCTCCACGTCCTTCCGAGAGTGCACGAGAATCCGCGCGTACGTCGACCGCTTCTTCCCCTCATATTCCACGGCGCATGGCTGGTCGCACAGCCCGAGGCACTTCACGCCCTCGACGCGGAAGACGGGCTTCAAGTCCCGCTCGCGGCGCAGCGCCTTCACCGCCTGGTACAGCGCCTCGCCCGAGTCGCGCTCGTCTCCCGTCACGGCCTCACAGCGGCGGCAGATGAAGAGCGTCGGTCGGCTCACGGTGTCGCAAAGACAGCCCCGAAAACGCCGACGGGCCGCCTCCTCACCGAAGAGGAGCGCGGCCCGTGTGAGGCGTCAACCGAGGCGCGGCTTACAGCGTGCCTTCCTTCTGCAGCTCGGCGACGACGCTCTCGATGCCCCGCTTGTTGATGATGCGCAGGCCGTGCGCAGACACGCGCAGCGTCACCCACTTGCGCTGGCTGGCCACCCAGAAGCGGTGCTTCTGCAGGTTGGGCAGGCTGCGCGTCTTCGTCTTGTTGTTGGCGTGGCTGACGTTGTTGCCCACCATCGGGCGCTTTCCGGTCACCTGGCAAACGCGGCTCATGATCGTGTCTCCGTGATTTCCTGAGAGTCGCTTACCAGGACGCCTTGACGACGCCGGTGAGCTCGCCCTTGAGGGCCTTGTCGCGGAACTGCATGCGGGACAGGCCGAACTTGCGCAGGTTGCCGCGGGGACGGCCGGTGACGGCGCAGCGCAGCGTGACGCGCACGGGGTTGGAGTCGCGCGGCAGCTTCGCCAGCTTCAGCTGGGCGGCGGCGCGGTCCTCGGCCGAGGTGGCCGGGTTCTTGATGATCGCCTTGAGCTCCCGGCGGCGGGCCGCGTACTTGGCCACCAGGGCCTTGCGGCGCTCGTTCTTGAGGATGGAAGAGGTCTTCGCCATGGCTGTGAGTCGTCCTTCGTTTTGGGAGGCGCCCTTTACACACAGTTACGGGGGCCGATCAAGTTGCCCGTGGATCATTTGCAATCCGAACGGGCATGGGGGATACGGGCGGCCCTTTCGCTTCCCCAAACCACGCAAATTCGAGGAGTCACGCATGGGTACGTTCAAGAGCTTCACGGAGTCCAAGGGCCTCACCGCCAGCCAGATCGCGATCACCAGCCGCCGCATCGAGACGCTGGACGCGGAGAACCGCGACCTCCTCCACAAGCGGTCCATCAAGCGGGCCACCAAGGAGCACGAGGGCAAGAAGTACGACGAGCTCGGCTTGAAGAAGCCCAACGCGCTCGGCCGGGGCGTCACGGCGATTCAGGTGAACGCGGCGCTGGCGGACAAGCCGGTGGCGCGCAAGGTGCGCTCGAAGATCCTCCGCGCCGTCAACACCATCCTCGCGAAGAAGGGCCAGCCGGCGGCGGACATGAAGGCGCTCTTCGAGGGAGTGCCCGCGCGCGTGGGCAAGAAGAAGGAAGAGGCGAAGAAGTAGCCGCACCTTCGGCACGAGGCTGTTAGAGGGGCGGGGCGCATGACGTCACCGCCCTCCGCCGGGCTGACCAGACAGCAGAAGGTGCTGACGTTGGCCGGCATGCTGCTGGCCATGTTCCTCGCCGCGCTCGACCAGACGGTCGTGGCCACGGCGGGCCCGGACATCCAGAGGTCGCTGGGCATCGAGCCGTCGCTCTACACGTGGATCACCACGGCGTACCTGGTGTCCTCCACGGTGCTGGTGCCGGTGTACGGCAAGCTGTCGGACCTCTACGGGCGGCGGCGAATCATCGTCCTCGGCGTCGTCATCTTCCTGGTGGGCAGCGTGGCGTGCGGGCTGTCGAGGACGACGGGGCAGCTGATCCTCTTCCGCGCGCTGCAGGGGGTGGGCTCGGCCAGCATCTTCACCTCGGCCTTCGCGGTGGTGGCGGACCTCTTCACGCCACGCGAGCGCGGGAAGTACAGCGGCATCTTCGGGGCCGTCTTCGGCATCTCGTCGCTGGTGGGGCCGCTGCTGGGGGGCCTCATCACCGACTCGGTGGGCTGGCACTGGGTCTTCTTCATCAACGTTCCGCTGGGGGCGGTGGCGCTCGCCTTCATCCTGTTGCGCATGCCGGCGCTCCGGCCGGTGGAAGGGCGGCGCGGCGCGGTGGACGTGGTGGGCGCGGTGCTGCTCGCGCTCGGGGCGGTGCCGCTGCTGG